>JAINDK010000075.1 GCA_019931185.1 Bryobacter sp. CoA8 C33 | reverse complement strand
GAAAAGCGGCCTCACGAGTTGAAAATTCTTGGCCCACAAACGGCCCAGAATCGATCGGCAGCGGGCTGGCAATGGTTTGCTGACCCCCGTGAAAGGGTTGAAATCGGCAAGAGGGGATTTTTTCAACAGGCTCCTAGGAATACTAGCCGGAAGGGCGGGGATGATTTGGACCCTACCGGGTATTGCGGGAATTGGGAAAAGGCAGTAAGGGTGTGGTGTATCTGGCGGTGCGGGATGATGGGGCGTTTCGAAAGAACGAGGCGATTCAGGTGCTGCGTGGGGATGCGGTGACGCCGGAGTTTGTGGAGCGATTTCGCCACGAACGGCAGGTGCTGGCGAACTTCGACCATCCGAAGATCGCCCGGATCCTCGATGGGGGAGACACGGTGGAGGGGATGCCTTACTACGTAAAGGAATAGGTGGAAGGAAGGCCGATCGACCGCCACCGCGACGAGGAGAAGCTGAGCTGGAACGATCGTCTGAAGCTGTTTCAGAAGTTATGCGGCGCTTTGCAGTGTCTGCATCAGAACCAGGTGGTGCACCGGGATCTGAAGCCCGGCAACGTGATGGATTCGCATGAGGGGGTAGTGAAGCTGCTGGATTTTGGCATTGCAAAGCAATTGGGGCCGGCGGGGCTCGAGTTGACGACAGCGGAGGGGACGCCGCTGACGCCGGCGTATGCAAGTCCGGAACAGTTTAGCGGGCGGGCCGATGCCCGGAGCGACGTTTGCAGCCTGGGTGTGATTCTTTACCTGATGCTGACGGGGAAGCTGCCGGACCAGGCGACCACGAAGCCTCCGAGTGAGAACGTGCGCGAGGAGGACGAACAGCGAACAAAAGAAACAACCAAGCAATTGAAGAAACGGATCATGGGAGATCTGGACACGGTGGTGCTGAAGGCGATGCAGCGCGAGTCGCGATTGCGTTTTGGGTCGGCGCGGGAGTCAGTGAGAATCAGGCTGGCCCGATAGGCGTTGAGAATCGCCTTGCGCTCAGGGCTGGTGTTTTGTGGCAGAAAGAGGAGCACTTTGTAGCCGAGGGCGACGCCGAAAATGGCATAAGCGATACCCGTGTTTCGGCTGGTGGCATCGAGAATGATGTGCGATTTCGTCAGGGGCCCCGTACGCTCACCATCAAGGATCATGTTCGAGCCGGGGCGGTCCTTGATGAAGCCGCCCGGGTAGAGGCACTGAGTTTTGGCGAAAATTTGGACGCCAGGGTAAAGGGAAGAAAGCGAGGCGAGGCGCAGCAGCGGGGTGATTCCAATGTCATCGAGCCGTGAGGAACCGTTCGAACGGCAATGGAGGAGCGGCATGCCTGGTGTTTCCTCCCCGGGGAAGGCCGATAGTATATCGCTAGAGATTAGGAAGATTCTCTTTTTGGAGTTGATCGACAAGTTGTTCGAGAAATTTGAGATCTTCGAACGGTTCGCCGCCGACGCGGGACCAGCGGAGTTTGCCGGTCTTGTCGATGAGGATGGTAGCGTGAAGTTCCATGTCCTCGAAGTCATCCCAAGCGAGAAAGCGGCGGGCGTTTTCGTGGTTGGAATCGCTGAGGAAGCGGATCCCCTGATAGGCTGTATTGCCAAGGAGGGATTGATTTTGGGTTGGGGTATTGGGGCTGATGGCAAGGATCTGAGTGTTGCGATCGCGGAAAGAGGCGGACTTTGCATTGAGGTCACGGAGTTGCTTGAGGCAATGAGGGCATTCGCGGCCGAGGTAGAAAACGAGGATCACGTTATGGCCTGCATAGGAGGAAAGCATGACGGGTTTGCCTTCGGTGTCCAAAGCATTTAAGGCAGGGGCGTCGAAGGGAGACCAACGGGCGGGGCCGAACTTGTCAAGAGGAGAGGAAGGGTAATCGCGTTCTGGCTCTGGGGTAGTGAAAGTGCGGGGTTTGCCGGCGCGGCGGAGGCCGTCGAGGGCGAAGCGATCATTTCGGGTGAGAGTGAGGGCTTTTTCGAAGGAGCGGATGGCGAGGTCTTTGCTGTCGGCGGCGAGGTAGGCTTCTCCGAGAGAGTTATAGAGGACCTGGGGATAGTGAGGTGGGTCGTTATCAGACTGCTGAAATTCGAACTGCTTTTCGGCCGCTTCGGTGAGCAGGCCGAGGCCGAGGAGAGTTTCACCTTTGGCGAGAGCGAGGCGGGCGCGGAGTTCGACCGACATGATGGAATAAAGGCCGGTGACGGACTTGTCGTCCTTGAATTTTTGCAAAGCGTTGAAGGACTTTTCGGCTTCGTCGAGGTTGCCAAGGCCGAGATGGGCGCGTGTTTCAGCGTAGGCTTTCAGGATCCGGTCGTTTGGGATGTCGCGCCAGGGGATGGTGCGGGAATCGAGGAGATCTTTCCATCGTTCGTATTTAACGAGCACGCGGGTTAGGGAGCGGATGCCTTGGGAGTGAGGGCTAAAGGGAGCGGCGCCGTTCGAGGCTGGGTCTTGGGGAGCTTCAATGAGGTCACGGGCTCCGGCGATGGCCAGTTCGGGCAGACCCAACTGTTCCTGGATGTAGCTGAGATAGGCGCGATTGTGGCCCCAGTTCCAGTAATTGAAAGGAAAAACCTGGCGCTCGTGCATGTGTCGGACTTCGGTACGGGTGGCGGAATCCATCGCGATAGCGGCTTCTTTCCACATGCCGACGGTGGCGTAGATATGGCCGGGCATATGAAGGGCATGGCCGACGTTGGGAGCGATAGCGGCGTAGCGGCGGGAGGAGGCGAGAGCCTGCTCGGGCTCATGATAGTTCCAGTTGTGGATGCGGTAATGATGCAAGCCGGGGTGATCGGGCTGCCGAGCTTCTACTTCACGGAGAATGGTTTCCGTGCCGTAGCGGGAGTCGCCCATGTTGGCGAGGGCGAGTAGCAAGCGGGCCTCGTTGTCGGCGGGGAACTTGAGGCATATAGTTTCGAGGATTTTCTTGTAGTCGCGCTCGCGGTCGCGGAATCCATCGCCGCGGTCGCGCAGACGGTCGATCCTCTCGCGGGCTTCGAGGGCTTCGATATAGAGGCGTTCGCGCTCGGTGACGGAAGCTTTTCGCTTCACGGCTTCGCGGAGGAATGCCTTACTGCGCTCTTCACCCGTGGCTCGGGCGAGACCCCAGAAGCACATGGCGTTTTCCGGCTCGAGCTTGAGGCACCAGCGGAAGCTGCGTTCCGCCTCGTAGTCCCAGAAGGAATGAAGCAAAGTGTTGCCCTGATCAAACCAGCGCTGCACCTCGGGGTTTTTGTGGGTAATCGGGAAATGAGTAGTACCGATGAAAGGCATGAGAAGCGGGCGCGTGCGGGGGCCGGAATCGAAAGCTTCACCATGGGGGGAGTGACCGGGACGGGGCTCGGCAGCCAGAAGGGCGAGGATGAGCGGCAAATGCATGGTGAGTTGACGCACAGCCGATGGGACTGTTAGCAAATTCGCCTCTTCGGGCTGCGGCAGTGGGGAGGCTGGGGGCGGGAATATCCATGTTGGCGACGAAAGAGGCGGGATTGTGGTTGACGAAGAGGAGCAGATTCCGGTGATCGCCGCGGTATTCGATACGCCACTGGAATCTGGGGGGGCTGGGAAGCACAGGTACTTCATTTGGCGCTGATCTTGCCGGCGTTCTGGCAAGAAGCGCGTACAGGCGCCGCGTTGAGTTCCGCGGACGACGAGGGCCAGTACCGGAACAAGCGCGAAATGCACGGCGCGTGAGAAGCAGGGACGGAGAAAAGACTTCGTTGCGTCGCCGCTCAAAGAACTTCGCATCCACCGGACAGTCGGCTGCGGATTGAACGGAGACAAAGACGACTTGGCTCCTAGTAGGGGTGAAATCATCAGCTTGGCTGGCACTCTAAATGAACTGGGAATTGGCGATTAGGCGGGAATCGACGGGGTATTACGTCCGGATCGCGGCACTGCATTTAGGCAGGCGGGGAAGGAAGCCGTGGCGGCAACAGTTGTGCCGGTGATTGGCAGAGTCCATTTGAAATTAGGACTGGCGGCGAATTTGCTGAAGTCGAGCGTAGGCCCGCGACCGACAGGAACTCAAACGGAGCCATGAACCATGAGGATTCCCGCGGCGGCAGGCAGGGTTCTTTGGATGGAAACCAATGAGGAGGCTGGTGGCCGAGCCAAGTTGAAGATCGACAGGGCCACCGGCCAGACTACGCTCGAAGGGAAAATTTTCGTGCTCGGGAACGGGATAGCCGGATTGATTCCGATGGGTCCATGGGGGGGGTTAAAGACAAGTTGAGTATTGACGGCCTGGGAGTAGCAATTGCGATGAGAACCATATTCAGCGTGGAGTATTGGATTTACGAGTTGGGCATCCGGCGGTGTGGCAGTTACGGGAGTTGGGGAGTTGGGCATATCAATGCGAAAAACGGATAGCCCGCAAGGCTTCAAGATCGGCAGTAGGGGGCGGGAGTCGTGGGACCGCCGCCTTTGGATTGGTCGAAGGTGGGGCGAACGATGAGCGCCAATAAAATCAGGAAGCGAGGAAAAACATGAACCGGTATTGGCTCCAGATGATTGCATAAGGTTTAGACCGGAAGGCTTGGCGGACAACTCAACTAAGATAAGGGAATTGATTACTTTGATCCGCTTATAGTGGTGGAACAATGGAAAAGATCGATTATGGACCGGCAAACTCAAGAATGGATGAGTCAGTTGCTGGCATACGCGGCGCGTATGCCAGCCGAGCAACGGGAGGCTTACGTACGTCAGGCGTGTGCGGGGCGGGAGGATTTGCTTGAGGGGGCGCTCGGGATGCTGGCAGGGGAGCAGACGCCAACCAAGACGACGGCGCCGGGCCGGGGGGCGGGGATGATCGGGCCCTACCGGGTATTGCGGGAATTGGGAAAAGGCGGCATGGGAGTGGTGTATCTAGCGGTGCGGGATGACGGGGCGTTCCGGAAGAACGTAGCGATTAAGCTGCTGCGTGGGGATGCGGTGACGGGGGAATTCATCGAAAGATTCCGCAACGAGCGGCAGGTGCTGGCGAACTTCGATCATCCGAACATCGCCCGGATCCTCGATGGGGGAGACACGGCGGAGGGGATGCCTTACTACGTGATGGAGTATGTGGAAGGGCGGCCGATCGACCGGTATTGCGACGAGGAGAAGCTGAGCCTGAACGACCGTCTGAAGTTGTTTCAGAAGTTGTGCGGAGCCTTGCAGTACTTACATCAGAACCAGGTGGTGCACCGGGATTTGAAGCCGGGCAATGTGCTGGTATCCCATGAAGGCGTGGTGAAGTTGTTGGATTTTGGGATTGCGAAGCAACTGGGCCCGGCGAGTCTGGAACTGACGACAGCGGAGGGGACGCCGCTGACGCCGGCGTATGCGAGTCCGGAGCAGTTTAGCGGGCGAGCGGATGCGCGGAGCGATGTTTACAGCCTGGGTGTGATTCTTTATCTGATGCTGACAGGGAAGCTGCCGGACCAGGCGACGACGAAGCCGCCCAGCGAGAGTGTGCGCGAGGACCAGCAACGGACGAAAGAGACGACGAAGCAGTTAAAGAAGCGGATCATGGGGGATCTGGACATGGTGGTGCTGAAGGCGATGCGGCGGGAGTCGCGATTGCGCTATGGGTCTGCACAGGAGTTCAGCGAGGATCTGAACCGGTTTATGAATGGGCAACCGGTGCTGGCGCGACCGCGCGGAGGGCTGGGATGGAAGGCGATGGCGACGGGGGCAGCAATCTTGCTGGTGTTGGCTGGAGGAGGGTGGTGGTGGAGCCGGAGTGGGGGAGTGCCGGCGGAGGTGCCGGGGGAGGGTGGGAAGGCAGCGGAGACGATGAAGTATGAGGGACCGGCGGAGGTGAAGCCAGAACCAGCGGCGGTATCCGCGCCGGCGGCGGTTGAGTCTGGGCCAGTTCGGTCTGGGCTGGTGAAGGCCGCGCCGGCGCCAACTGCAGTCGAGGCGAAGAGGGAAGAGCGCGGGGAATCAACGACGTTTACGATGCCGGTAGCGACAATGCCGGCGAGCACGGGGCCGGCGGGCACAGGAATTGTGCCGGCTGTTCCGGCGGCACCCGCTGCTGCCGTCGAAGGGCTCGAGGAAGCGCGTGAGCGCTATGCGAGTGTAGCGGGCCGAGTGGCAGCCACCGAGCAGCTTTTCAATAAAGTGAAATCCGAGTTGGAAGGCAAGGGCTTGTCAATGCGGGCCGAAACAGTATCGCGCTTCACTATGATGAAGATGAATCTTGAGCAAGCCAAGCAGGATCTGGACCGGATGAATGTGGCTGGTGCGATACGAAATCTGGTGGCAGCCGAGGCGCAAGCCACGCGCGTGAGTAAGGAATTTGGAAGGTAGTAAGAGGAGGTTTACGTGATGCGAATTCAAGGTCAGATTGCGTTGATGTTGATGCTGGCGGTGGCGCCGGTCGTGGGCCAGGCACCGGCGAAGAAGGGCGGCGCCGCGGGAAAGCCGGCGGCGGCCAGCCCGATTGAGAAGATCATTCAAATGGTGGAGTTGAAGCTACCGGAGGCGGCGGTTCTGAATGCCATCAAGACGGCAGGCTTGTTGTCAGCAAGCCCGGATGACTATATCAGGCTGAAGCAGGCTGGAGCGAGCGACGCCGTGATTGCGGCGGTATCGGGGACTCAAGTAGCAGCGCCGACGGCAACGGTGGCGGCGAGTGCGCCGAGTGGGGCAATGGGTATCAACACAGATTTTTCGACGCTGTCGTGCACGAAGGGCGCGACGGCGACCAAGCGAGTGCTGGCCATCGACGAGTTTGATTACGGCACGGTGCGCAATGCGGTGGCGGCGATGTTTGGTACGCAGGTGGATGTGGGAAAGGGAATTCTGGCTTTGTTGACAAAGCGGCTGACCGAGGAAGGCAAGTACCGGATCGTGGAACGGAAGAACCTGCAGGCGGTGCTGGGGGAACAAGACCTGGGGGCGTCGAACCGGGTGAAGCAGGGCACGAACGCCAAGATTGGGCGGGTGCAGGGGGCGGACGCGATTCTCATGGGCACGATCACGGTGTTCGGACAGGATACGCGATCCAATGGGGTGAACACGGGGGCGATCACACGGGGCCGGTTGGGCGGCGTTCTGGGCAATGTGAATGTGGGCAAGCGCTCGGATAAGGCTGTGGTGGAGATCAGCTACCGGCTGGTGGATGCCGAGACGAGTGAAGTGATTTCGGTGGGGGAGGCCCGGGGGGAGTCGAAGCGTAACTCGAGCGGTGTGGGACTGGCCGGCATGGCGAATGGAAATGGCGGCGCGGTGGGGGTGAATATGACGAGTGCGAATTTCTTGGAGACCGTGATCGGGGAGGCGACGGTGGATTGCGTGAACAAGCTGGCCGAGATCGCCAATAGCAAGGCGGGAGGAATTGCCGCTCGGGCCGGGGAGGTGGAGGCACGGATTGCGGAAATTGCCGGCAACAAGATCTACTTGGCGGCCGGGAGCAACGAGGGCGTACAGAAGTGCGACCGGTTTGAGATCTCCCGAGTGATCAAGGAAATCAAGGACCCGTCGACGGGCGAAGTGCTGGATCTGCAGACAGAAAAAGTGGGAGAACTGCTGGTGATGGAAGTGCGGGAGAAGATCTCGATCGCTTACTTTAATGGAAGCTCGGAGCCGAAGGTGGGTTATGTGGCAAAGAAGATTCAGTAGTTATGTTCTGATCTGCGTGGGGGCCTGGGCACAGGGCAACGAGCTCGAGGCCATGCTGAATCGATTTGAAGCACAGCGGCAACCGAGTGCGGCGCAGATGGAGGAGAATCTGACACAGCTATCGGGAGGATTGCGGCAGTGGGGTGGGGTGGCAAACCCGCGAGTGCGGCTGTATCTGAATCAGCTACAGGGAGCCGTTGGGACGCACCGCGGACTGGGCCTGGCGGTATCGGGGCTATACCGGCAATTGGGGGGAGTGGAATCGAATCCGCAACTGGCGTGGTTAGGCTTTCGCAACGCGTTTCTTTTGCTGAACCGCTTGCCGATGGACGCGGAGGTGCGTGGTGAGATGCAGAAGGTACGGCGCAGCGTAGAGGTGGTGGAGGCGCGGATGCCGGATCTGCCGCGGATCGATTGGACGACGCTGGACGCTGGCATGCAGAAGGAATACGACGTGGTGATGGAGCGTTACATCACGGTGAGTTCGCTGGCAAGTTCGGCGGAAGTGACGGCTGAGACCATGCGCCGGAGCTTGGCCGAGCAGGGCCTGATAGTGCGGCCGGAAACGGTTGCGGCACTGACGAGGCTGAAGTTGAAGATGGAAGACTCGCGGCGGCTGATCGAGCAGAAGAATTATGGTGCGGCCAAAGAGAGGCTGGCCTCGGCGGAGGCCGAGGCGCAGAAAATCCTGAAGTCGTTTGGGGGTTAGCGGGCAGCGAGCAGGGCGCGCAAGTGACGGGCACGCTCGGGGCTGCGCAGTTGGCGCAGGGCTTTGGCTTCGATTTGACGGATCCGTTCGCGGGTGACGTCGAATTCCTGACCAATTTCTTCGAGCGTATGTTCGCGCTCACAGCCGATTCCAAAGCGGAGGCGGATGACCTTTTCTTCCTTGGGGGAGAGGGTCTTGAGGATGCTGGCGGTTTCTTCGCGAACATTGGCGTCGATGACGGCATCGACGGGTGAGCCGACCCAGCGGTCCTCGATCAAGTCGCCGAGAGCGGATTCGCCATCACGGCCAACGGGAGTTTCGAGGGAGACGGGATCTCGTGAGATGGTCTTGAGCTTTTGGACTTTTTCAACGGGAATGTCCATGCGGCGGGCGATCTCTTCGTTCGAGGGGGCGCGGCCTAGCTCTTTCTCGAGTTCGCGGGTGGCACGCAGGAACTTATTCATGCTCTCGTTCATATGAACGGGAATGCGAATCGTGCGGCTTTGATCGGCGATAGCGCGGGTAATGGCCTGCCGGATCCACCAAGTGGCATAGGTGGAAAACTTGTAACCACGGCGGTATTCGAACTTGTCGGCGGCGCGCATCAGGCCGATATTGCCTTCCTGGATGAGATCGAGGAGGTGGAGGCCGCGGTTGACATATTTCTTGGCGACACTGACAACGAGACGGAGGTTGGCCTCGACAAGATCTTTTTTGGCGCGCTCAGCTTCGTTTTCGCCATTGCGGATATTTTGCAGGGAGATGCGAAGTTCGGAAAGGGAGGCAGCAGCGATCTGCTCCCGTTTCTTGAGTTCACGCCTGAGTTCACGGGAGCGAGCCTGGAGGGTGGGATTCTGTTTGACTCCCTCGACTTTATCGAGTTCCTGGGAGAGATGGTTCATCTCTTCGACGGAGCGCTCGAGTTCCTTGGTGTACTGCTTCCAGCGGTGAGTGGTCCAGGGTACGTGGCGAATGGCTTGGGAGAGTTCAACGCGAGCCCGATTGTATTTGCCAAGGGCACGCTTCTTGAGTTTCTTATTGTTGGCGGCGACGGCTTCGAACTTGGTGTAGAGCGGCTGAAGTTTCTTCTCGAGCGTGACGACCTGGTTGAATTGCTCGAGCACCTGACGGGCCTTTTTTTCCTGTGCAGCCGTGCCCTCTTCAATATCTACGCCGAGGTCAACGATCTCATCAATTTCCGTTTGTCCGCGCTTGGCTTCTTCGACAAGGGCGAGGACCAGTTTGTGAACGAGGGGGGAGCGACTGAGGGCTTTTTGAGCGCGAACTTTACCACGCTCCATTTTGCGGGCGAGAGTGACTTCTCCTTCACGGGTAAGGAGAGGAACCGCACCCATCTCACGAAGGTAGACTCGGACGGGGTCGTCAGTATAGATCGATTCTTCTTGTTGTGGTTGGCCGTCGTCTTCGGGTTCTTCCGGCTCTTCGCCGGCGAAGAACCCAGGCTCCTCGTCGAAGGTCATTCCCAATGTTTCGGGAGTTTCCTCAACCAAAAACTGATCGTCAAAGGAATCCACTGCAGCTCACCTCACCGTAGACACACGAAAATCAGCCCGTCCTCATGGAGGGTCTGTTTTTTATAAAAAATTGATTCTGAATGACGTTTGTGGTGGGTGGCGTTCCCTGCCGGCATGGTATTGTGGCGCACGGCGTTAAGACAAGGTCATCCAGTTCAGTTTAGCACTGAGATGGCGGATTGTTAACCGCCTATTTCAAAGGATGCTAAAAAAACGAAATAGTTACAGAAACTAGGGGCGACCTTTGTCCTTGATGAGGCGGCGGATTTCATTAAAAAAGGCTTCTTCGTCCTGGAAATCACGGTAGACACTGGCAAAACGGACGTAGGCGATCTTGTCGAGTTCGCGAAGGCGAGCCATAAGAATCTCGCCGATGGCGGTGGAGGAGAGCTCCCGCTCGGGCTCATTGAGGATGGCGCCTTCGACTTGGTCGACGATTTCGGCCAGTTTGGGCATGGGAACGGGACGTTTTTCGCAAGCCTTCATGAGGCCATTGAGCACTTTTTGGCGATCAAAGCGTTCGCGGCGGCCGTCTTTTTTGATGACCATGAAAGGGATTTCTTCAATTCGTTCATAGGTAGTGAAACGTTTTTGGCACGCAAGGCATTCCCGGCGGCGGCGAATGTTGTTGCCTTCGCGGGATTCGCGGGAATCGATGACTTTGTCTTCGAGGTGGCCACAGAAGGGGCAAAGCATTTAGGGAGTCTCCTGATCGAGGGAACGGAGTCGATTGAAACTGAGGCCTTCGCGAATGGCGAGAAGGATACCGATGGGAAGGATGACAGTGAAAGAGATGCCCCAGAGGACGAGGGCGAGCGAGGTAGCGGCTTCGAGGCTGATGGCGAAGAATTGAGTCAGGACGGCGATGGCAGCAACCTGGAAGCCGCCGCCAATACCGGGCAGTTGGATGATCGCGCCGAAGCTGACGAGGCCGACAATCGTAACGATATCGGGGAGGGTGAGGAAGCGGCTGAAGGGGAAGGCCTGAAAGATCGCCCAATAGCAGGCAGCGATAATGAACCACTCGAGGATGGTGTAGAGGAAGACAAGGGGCTGCAGGCCGGGGGTACAACAGGCAGCAGCTCCGTGCAGGAAGCTGCGGGCGATGGGGCGCAGGCGTAAGGCGAGGGCGGTGGGGAGGCGGTCCAGTAGGCCGACGAGGGCGTCGATCTGCCAGGGGTCGAGAAAACGCAGGACGAAGATGAAGCCGAGGCAGACGGCGGCGCCGGCCAGTGCGGCATAACCACCGCTGGAAACGATGGTTTGGAGTTGCGGGCCGGCCTTGGCGAGCAGACCGCTGCCGGCCAGATGGGTCAGACCGAAGCCAAAAAAGAGGATTACGATGAGGAGGTCGTAAATTCGCTCAAAGAACCAGATGGCGATCTGGGCGGAGAAGGGTGTTTTGGATTCCCGGGCGATCCACCAGGGGCGGACAAACTCGCCTGGGCGTCCGAGCAGGACGATCGCGGTGAAGCCGATGGCGGTGCCAACGAAGAGACGCGAGAGAGAGGGTGTGGGACCGAGAGGCCGCATCATGACCTCCCAACGGATGACGCGACCGGCATAACTGAGTAGTATGAATAAGAAAGCAAAGGCCATGTAGCCGAGGTCGAGTGAGCGCAGCGTTGCCGCGAAGAGCCGCCAATCGAAGCCATCGGAGCCAGCGGCGGCGCGAAAAACGATGAATCCAATGGTTATCAGAACGAGCGAGGTGACCCAGGGAACTGTGGCGAGCTTACTCTGTCGGGGCAGAGCATCTGAAGAAATTTGTTCCACCCTTGAACTTCTCATGATAGATCCTCGTTTGACTAATCGGAAGACAGTTGATGATGCAAGTCAGAAATACCGTGAGAGAGTACGCAGGCTGGAAGACGCCGGTAATTCATCACGAAACTGTCAAATTTTTTACGCAAAACTCGCACTGGGGAATCGCATTGGACGCCGATTCGATACTGGTTGAGCGCTGCCTGGAGGGGGATCAGGGCTCCTGGGAAGACCTGGTGAAGCTCCACACGCGGCGTGTGTATGCGATCTGCTACCGCTTCGTTGGCAAGGACGAGACGGCGCAAGATCTGACGCAAGAAGTGTTTCTGCGGATTTTCAGGACACTGAAGAGCTTTCGTGCGGGAGAGGGCAGTTTTTCCGTATGGGTGGCGCGGTTGACGCGGAATCTGTTGATCGACCACTACCGGCGAACAAAAAGCGAACGGATGACGGATTCGCTGGAATTGCAGATGCCGAGGATCGAGGACGCGACGCTGGCGGGAGGGCGAACGGACGGATTGCTGGCCGGGCGGGAGGCGAGCGAGCATTTGCAGGCGGCGTTGCGGGAGTTATCGCCGGAATTACGGGAGGCAGTTATCTTAAGGGATCTGGAAGAGATGGAGTACCGGGAGATTGCGCAAACACTGGGGGTGCCGGAGGGGACGGTGAAGAGCCGACTGAACCGGGGACGAGCGGAGTTGGGGCGGGTATTGAGGCGGCGGAAGGTGGTGATCTAGATGGATCCGATGCGCTGTCAGGAAATGGAAGAACTGCTCTGCGACTATGTGGACGGGACGCTGAGCGCGGAGGGTAAGGCGGTATTTGAGGAGCATGCGGCTAGCTGCGCGAGTTGCGGGGAACTGGTCGCGGAGGTAATGGGAGCGGTACAGTTCATGGAGCGGGCGGCCGTGGTTGAGCCGCCACAGGAGTTGCTGACCAGGATTCTATATCATACGCCGAAGGCGGCGCCGCTGGTGGAAGTGCTGGCAAACCGGGAATGGTTGAAGAGTTGGCTAAGACCGTTGCTGCAACCGCGGTTTGCCATGGGAATGGCGATGACGATACTGAGTTTTTCGATGCTGGGCAAGTTTGTGGCGCCGGTGAATCAACTCAAGCCGAGTGATCTGGATCCTGTGAAGGTCTGGCACAACATCGACAACTCGGCGCACCGGACCTGGGACCGGTTTCTGAAGTATTACGACAATTTGCGCCTGGTGTATGAGGTGCAAGCGGCAATTGAGGAAATGCGGCGCGACGACCGCGAAGAGGCTGCCTCGGCGGCCAAGGCCGAATCGAAACAGGATGGAGAGTCAAAATGAACCCGACCGGAAATGAGAACCCCCTGCCGGAGCAGACGGCCGGCGGAGAAGCGGAGCAGAGCGGGCAGAGCGGGCAGACTGGGGCGGCGCTGAGGCCACCGGTGATTGGTTACTGTCGCGCGACGGGAAAAGCATTGAGCGCGGAAGAGGCGACCTATGTGGATGGCGTGCTCTATGACAGGGAGTACGCGGCGAGGATGAAGGCAGCGGGTGTTGAGTCCCCCTACGCGGGGGCAGGCGGCGCTGTGCCGAAACCTTCGGATGTGTCGCCGGGATTGGCATTCATGCTGGGCCTGATCCCGGGGGTGGGAGCGATTTACAACCAGCAGTACGCGAAAGGAATGCTTCATATCATCGTCTTTGCCACGCTGATCACGTTGAATGAGCGGTCGATGACGGAGAGCCCATTTCTCATTATCCTGACGACGGGTTGGTTTTTTTACATGCCGTTCGAGGCCTTTCACACGGCTCGGCGGCGGCAGCGGGGAGAAACGCCCGATGAGATGAGCGGACTGATCGAAATGCCGCCAGGGTTGAAAAAACTTCCCTTAGGCCCGATTCTATTGATCGGAATAGGCGTGATTTTTCTGCTGGACAACCTGGGGATGGTGCGAATTGAGGAAATAATTCGTTTCTGGCCGCTCACAATGATCGCCGTGGGAGTGATCTTGTTGGTGGCGCGGTTGAGGAGCGCGGGTGGGGCCCAGGAGGGAGGGAGCCATGCCGATTAGCGCGGACTTATTGCGGGCGATCAGCGGACCGGTGGTTCTGATCGTGTTTGGAACGCTAGTGGCGATTGATCATGGCGGAGGACTGCAATTCAGCCGCACGTGGCCGATTCTGATCATTGTGTATGGCTTGTTGAAACTGGCGGGATCACTCAAGGAGGGAGCACGGTCATGAGACATTCACTGATTTGGCCGCTGGTGCTGATTGGCTTAGGGGGAGTAATGCTCGCCCATAACTTGAGAGTGGACTTTTCCTTTTGGCGGCTGCTTGGAGATTACTGGCCCTACGTGTTAATCCTTTGGGGATTGGTCCGGCTTGTGGAAATCGGGATTTTGGCGGCACAGGGCAAAGCCTTACCGCGGAGGGGAATCAGCGGGGGGGAATGGGCGGTAGTGATCCTGATATCGATCTTGGCGAGTTCGATTTGGTTTGCTTCGGAAACACGGGAACGATTGCGTGCGGGGAGGATTAACCTGGGCAATCTGGCGATTTTCCAGGAGACCTTCGAGTATCCGTTGAGCGGAAAGATAGCCAGCCCAGTGGCGCCAAGAATATTGGTGGAGAACCGCCGCGGCAATGTGAGGCTGGTGGGGGGGGAACAAAACGAAGTGGTGGTGACGGGGCATCACAGCATCATGGGGGAGAATCGCGCGGTTGCCGATCGCGTCGGGGAGAAGATGCGGCTGGAGTTGGCCGGGCAGGGAGATCGGATTGTGATCCGCACAAATCAGGAGCAGGCGGGCGGGGAATACCGGGTGGAGAGCGATATTGAAGTTCGCATTCCGCGGGGAGCAAGCGTGGAGTGCCGGGGCACACGCGGAGATTTTGATGTGAGCCAGATCAACGGCAACTTCGAGGTGATCTCGGATAATGCTGGAGTGCGGGGCAAGGATATTGGCGGGAATGTGCGTGTTGAGGTGAGGCGCAGCGATATCGTACGGCTGGCACAGGTGAAAGGAAACGTGGATGTGAAGGGAAACCGCGGCGAGGATTTGGAATTGGAGGATATCGCCGGAGTGGTGGTAGTGGAAGGACAGTTTACTGGCGACTTGGAATTTCGCCGGATCGCGAAGGCAATGCGGTTCAACAGTGAGCGGACCAACCTGACCATCGAAAAGCTGGAGGGGCGGGCGCGGTTATCGGATGGGGATTTTGAAGTGGAAGGGTTGGGGGGAGCCATGAGGTTCAGCAGCCGCTCGAAGGATATACGGGTGAGTGACTTTGGCCATCCGGTACAGATTGAACTGGAAAGGGGCGACATTGAGCTCTGGCCGGGAGGCGCGGCGCTGGCGCCGATCGTGGCGAATACATCGAGCGGATCGGTGACGTTGCATCTTCCTGAAGATGCGAAATTCGACCTCAATGCAATCAGCCGGCGCGGGGAAGTTGAAAATTTGTACGGCCCACCGCTCGAGCGCCGGGAAGAGAACCGGGGGGGGACGATCCGGGGGGCGAACGGGGGGCCGCGGATCGCACTGTCAACCGGACGGGGCACTGTTACGGTACAAAAGACTGCTGGCCAGATGAGCCGGAAGAACGAGGTTACAGTTCCTGGTGCGGCGAAGCCTCCGGCCGTGGTGGAGCGCTAGGCGCGATAGGTATCAGCCCGCCAGTTTTGAATGGCGAGTTTGATTGACTTCTGATCCAGATTTTCCTGGATGGCCCGATCGATGAGGGGCAGGTATTCAGGGTCCGAGGCGAAGCGCAGAGCAATGATCTGCTGGATGGTCAACTGAGGGGGGAGCAACTTGCCGGTGAGGGCGAAGTGGCGGAGATTTTCCTCGGCGCGTACGGCGCGGTCCTGAACTTTCAGGGCAAAGATGCGTGCAAGAAAGAGAGTGAAAAGAAGGCAGACGGAAAGGACCAAAAGCAGCGAGGCGCAGTAGAGACGCTGGTGGTCACCGAAGGACTGATATAGGTTGACACTGGAACCGATGATGGTGGCCAGCAGCGTAAGGGCGACGGCCATGAATACGGGGACCCGTTGGGTGTGGTTCTGGTAATTTTGATTGGGCATTGCGAGCATCTTCTCATGAACAATAATCCATTCGGAACCGCGGCGATGAGTGAAGGGTATGCGACGGCAAGGCCGGCGTTGCATGGATGGATCGTCGAAAGAGCGATGAAGCGGGCGGGCGGGGGAGGAGAGGTGCTGGATGTGGGGTGTGGCGCGGGGCTCTCGACCGCGGCTGTTGGCCCATGGGCGAGGCGTGCGGTGGGGATGGAGCCGGCGGTGTCGATGCTGATTACGGCGAGACGGCGCGGGGCGAAAGAGGAATTTGTCGCCGGACAGGCCGAGCGGCTACCCTTCGCGGACGGGAGCTTCGACTGGCTGACGGCGGCAGGATCGTTGAACTATGTTGATTTGCCTGCGTTCTTCGGCGAAGCGGGGCGCGTTTTGCGGGCCCGGGGTGGCGTTGTCGTGTATGACTTTGCGCCGGGGCGGAAGTGGAGAACGAGCCGCGGGCTGGAGGATTGGTTCAAGGAGTTCATGGAGCGCTATCCGAGCCCGCCGTCGGAAGCAAAGGTTCTCGATCCAAGTATATTGGGGGGACTGAACCTGGGGTTCCGGGTGGAGGAGGCTGAGGAGTTTGAGACGGGAATTCCGATGGAGCGGGATTTTTACCGGCGCTACATGATGACGGAATCGAATGTCGCCTATGCGATCCGGAGGGGGATCGCGGCGAGTGAAATTGAAGGCTGGATCGAGGAGACAATGCCGGTGGCGGGGTGGGGGGAAGTGCTGTTTCGGGGCTATTGGGCCATAATGCGAGCATGGAACTGAAACGAGGGACGGAGTTGAAGGCGGCGCGCGGGAACGCGGACTACTTCACGGGCGAGGTATGGATTGAGCCGCTGGTGGCGACCGGACTGGTGGCGATTAAAGGTGTGCGAGTGAGCTTTCCGCCCGGTGCGCGGACGGCGTGGCATACGCATCCGGGGGGGCAGATCCTTTATGTCGTTTCGGGGCGGGGATGGGTGCAAAAGGAGGGCGAGGCGGCGCAACTTATGAGCGCGGGGGACACGGTGATCATCGGGAGCGGGGAGAAGCACTGGCATGGGGCGGCGAGTGACAGCCCGATGGTGCATCTGGCGACGCAGCCGATCGTGGAGGGGATTGATTCCGTGTGGCTCGAGGCGGTGAGCGAGGAGCAGTATAAGGGCTGCTAGCTAACGGCGCTGAAAGAGCCAAAGCAGGAGAGAGCCGAGGATGCTGAGGATCAGACAGGTCATGAGGGGAAAGGACACGACGGTGTTCTTTCCGCGCCAAGTGAAATCGCCGGGAAGTTGGCCGGGCTTGATAGGCAAGCGATCGGCCAGGACCAAGAGCAGGCCAAGAGCCGCGAGAGCGAGGCCGGCAAAGATCAGAGTTTTGCCGAGTTGCGGCATGGGGCTAGTGTAGTGCTTCGCTAATGGTAACCAGTATCGAATTTCCGACGCCTCTACAATTGAGGTGCTGGACTTTCATGCGCATTGCTCCGCCAATTGAACTCTCCGCTGAACAGCGAACGACCCTGGAGGCGTGGGCCAACG
>JAINDK010000048.1 GCA_019931185.1 Bryobacter sp. CoA8 C33 | reverse complement strand
TGCCGCCAAACGTGTCTAACTTCTGCGGCGGCGGGTAGTTCTCAAAGTCTTCCTCAACCCCACCCAATGGGTGAAGGCCGAAATCGTCCTCGTGGGCACTCATCCCGTTCAGTATCCATCAGTTGCGCATGGATGGAGGAGGGCCAACTGCCGTTTTCAGGTTGAAAGGTTATGGGAGTTAGCGAGGCGGCTCGTTGAGAGAAGGGAGAATTTAGTGAAGGGTACGCGTCTTGCGGTTCATGTAGTCGACGAGGAGATATTCACCCAAGGTCATGGGGGTAGTGAAGTAGGCTTTGCCCTTGCACAACTGGGTGACCTGGCGGACAAAATTGACTAAGGCGGGGTCGGTGGCGAGCATGAAGGTGTTGGTGAGGATGCCCTGGCGCTTGCAGCGGTTGACTTCTTCGAGGGTGCGGCTGATGACGAGAGGATCGAGACCGAAGGCATTTTTATAGACACGGCCGTCCTTGAGGGTGAGGGCGCTGGGGTTGCCGTCGGTGATCATGATGATCTGCTTCATGTCCTTCTTTTCCTGGTTGAGGATGCGCTGGGCGAGGATGAGATCGTCGCGAGTGTTGGTGTATTGGAGGCCGGCCTGGAGGCGGGCGAGTTCGGCGAGCCGGACTTTCTCGGCGGAGTCATGAAAGAGAACGCAGCGCATGGTGTCGCCGGGGTACTGGGTGCGGATGAGTTGGGCGAGGGCGAGGGCGAGGGCGACTTTTTTGGCGGGGGTGAAGCGGTCTTCGCCATAGAGGATCATGCTGTGGCTGCAGTCGAGCAGGACGACGGTGGCGCAGAAGCTTTGGTATTCGCTCTGGTGGATTTGGAGGTCGGGGTAGTTGAGATCGAAGCGTTCGCGCAGGCCCTGGCGGCGGAGGGCGCGGGAGAGGGTTATCGACAAGAGCAGCATTCAGCGTGGCCACACTTTGGCGATTAGAGAGTCTGGCGTTGTGCCGTTTGTCCCCTACACCTTCAGGCATACCAAGCTGACGCGGTGGGCGCGAGTGATGGAACCGCACACGCTGGCAATCTTGGCCGTGCTCAGACCTGAGGAAAAACAGACCGGGCACAAAAACGGGCACAGCGAACAAATCAACCCATGAGCTGACCTGGGCTTGAGGCTCGCAATAAATTGAAAATAAATAAGTTAAGTGGCGCACCCGGCAGGACTCGAACCTGCGGCCCTTTGCTTAGAAGGCAAATGCTCTATCCACCTGAGCTACGGGTGCGTTTCGTATAAATCCACGAGAGAAAAGCTATGAATACACCCACCGCCAACGTCCACCGCTAGCAGGCAGCTCTCGCTTTGGGGGATTCTTTGTCTGAGCCAGCCGAATCAGCATTCCCGAGCTTTCCTGACTTCCATGATACCGCCTCTCGCCCACCTCTCCGCTGCAACTTCCCCCGCCTGTCGGGGTTAACATCGTATGAAACCAATGAGCACCATCCTCGCCATTCTCCTCGCTTGCCTGTTCCCGCTCATGGCCCAAACCGGCATCCCCGTCCCCGAGTTCGTCGCCTTCGACTCCACAATCGAGGGCATCCTGCGCGCTTACCAGATCCCGGGCGCTTCGCTCGCCATCGCTCATCAGGGACGATTGATTCACGCCCGCGGCTTTGGCCTGGCTGATCGCGATCGGCCCGAGCCAGTCCAGCCCGATTCGCTCTTTCGCATCGCCTCTCTTTCGAAAACCATCACCGGCATTGCCGCGTTGAAACTCGTCGAGCAAGGCAAGCTTCGGCTGGAGGATCGCGCCTTCGGGCAGATCCTGTCCAACTACGTTCCACCCCCACCCGCCACAAAGATCAACTCCTACAACCAGATCACCGTCCGCCAACTCCTACAACACACCTCCGGTTTCCCCGAAGGCGCCGCCGACCTGAACTCAACCCTGATCCAGCGCCAGATCGGCCTCGCCTACGGTGTCCCCGTGCCCTCGGCGGAACAATTGATCCGTTGGCAACTTGGCCAGCCGCCCGCCAATCCACCCGGGCAATTCTACCGTTACTCCAATGGCGGGATGATCGCCGCGGGGCGCGTGCTCGAACAAGCCAGTGGCAAGTTCTATGAACAGTTCGTGCGCGAGGAAGTCCTGGCCCCGCTCGGCATCAGCCGTACCCGCCTGGCGCGGCCGCTGCGGCGGGACCGTCTTGCCGGCGAGGTCCGCTATCACATGCCTGTCGGCGCCCCCATGATTCCCAGCCCCTTCCCCGGCGAGGGCATGGAGGACGCTCCTTACACCGTCAACACAGCCGCGGCCGAAGGCGCCGGTGGCTGGGTTTCTAGCGCCATCGATCTGGCGCGTCTGCTCAGCCGATTGACCACAGCCCGCCCCGGCGCGGTCCTCGGCGCTCCCGCCCTCGAGGAAATGATGCGGCGTCCTCCTGCGCCCGCCCCCCAAAACAGCAGGGCCTGGTACGGCATCGGGATCAATGTCGAGGACCAGGGCGGCGGCAATCTCCTCCTGCGCCACCTTGGCAACATGCCCGGCACCCAGGCACTGTTCCTGCGATTCGCCGCTCTCGATCTCACCATCGTTACGCTCTTCAACATGCAACCCCAGGGCTCAGACCCCAACGTGGCCGCCGCCGAAACCAGCCGCCTGCTCTCGGAGGCCGTCACGAACTACACGAGCGCCGGCCGCTCCTGGCCCACCCATGATTACTTCGACAAATACCTCGGCGGCGGCCGCCCCAAGGCCAGCTTGGCCGGGGTCGTTCATGCCGCCAGTTTTCGCGGGGGCCCCGTCTCACCAGGACAAATCATCACCATCTTTGGTGAAATGCTCGGCGGAGATTTAACCACCGCCCGAGTCCTCAATGGACGATTGACGACCGAGCTCAATGGCGTCCGCCTGCTGTTTGACGGCCAGCCCGCTCCCCTCATCTACACCTCAGCCAACCAGCTCAGCGCTGTCGTGCCCTATGGCCTCAGCGGCCAATCAAGCACGCGCTTGGAAGTGGAATGGGACGGCCTTCGTGGCGATCCTCTCACTCTTCCCGTCACAACAGCCGCCCCTGCCTTCTTTACTGCCAATTCCTCAGGTGCCGGCCCTGTCGCCGCTCTGGTCTTGCCCGAGGCTCGCGTCGCCGTTCTCTATGCCACCGGCGAGGGCCTCCTTGCTCCCTTGCCGCGGGATGGCGAAATCATTCTTAACCCGCTGCCCCGGCCCGTCTTGCCCGTCAAAGTCTTCCTCGCCAATCGCGAAATCCCGGTTCTCTATGCCGGCCCCGCGCCCGGCCTCGTTGCCGGCCTCCTGCAGATCAACATCCAGATCCCCGCCGACCTCCCCACTGAAAGCCCTCTGCCCATCGTGATCGAAGCCGGTTCGGCACGCAGCCCCACCGGCGTCACGCTCGTATTCCCTCCGGCCACTGCCGGCAATTGACCGTGCCCCTCCTCACTCCATCGCAAGCGGCAAATCCAGCACCAGACAACTCCACTCCCCCTCGATTCGCTCCGACAGCGGCCCCAGACCGAACAACTGCTTCAGACTGGCCGCCTCCTCCACGCCAAACCCCGCGAGAATAATCCGCGCCCCCGGCCGCGCCACGCGCAAAATCTCATCCGCCAGATGCATCAGCACCGTCGCGCTGATATTGGCCGCGATGATGTCGAACTGCTCCGGTTTCAGGCAATCCGCCGTCCCTTGCACCACCGGCACCCCCGCCAGCGATCTCGTCAGCGTACAACTATCCGTCTCGATATCCAGGCTGATCACCCGGCCCGCCCCCAACAGCCTCGCCCCCAGCGAAAGCAGCCCCGCCCCACAACCGAGATCCAGAACATCCATCCCCGGACGAAGATATTCCTCAATCGCCTCGAGGGAATGCCGTGTCGACGGATGCTCCCCACTCCCGCACGCCGCCCCGTCTTGATAGTGGATACGCCACCTCCCCTCCGGTGTCGGCTCCTCGCTCCAGGCCGGCGCCAGAAAGAAGCGCTGCCCCACCAACCGGCTCGCCCACGCGCGATGGCTCACCTTCACCCAATCCGTCTCATCCTGTTCGACGGTCACCCCAAACCGCGAGGCCGCCTCCAGCTCGTCAAACGAGGCTGTCAGCAGCCATTGCCCCGGCTCCAGTTCCGTCTCCGCGACGCCCGTCGTCCCGGCTTCATATAGCTCGGCCAGAAGCAGATCCTTTTGCTCCTCGCCGGCGGTGAGTCGAACTATGTGGTGTAGCAACTAATTTTTGGCGAAGCGTTTGAAAAAGCTTGCATCCTTCCAGCGCGGTGCTTCCGCGGCGTTGGCCGCCGACCGGATCATCGACGCCAGCACCCGGTTATAGGTCGCCGCCGCCTCCCGGTCCACCGGTTGCGCCAAATCATCCCCCACGGCATGATAGCGCTCCCGCAACCACCCCTGCACCGCTTTCTCCTCCGCCGTCCCCTTCTTGTAGCCAAACTTGAAGGCCAGCGCCGGCGTCCCGTTCCGGATAAAGCTGTACTGATCGCTGCGAATGAAGCTGTTGCGCTCCGGCGCCGGATCAGGCCATACCTCGATGCCCGCCGCCGTCGCTCCCGCCCGCGCCAGATCGCCCAGCGTCGACTCCTCCACGCCCAAAATCACCAATCCCTTCAGTGGAAACAGCGGCAGATACATGTCCATGTTCAGATTCCCCACCACCCGCGCCTTCTTTTCCTTGCCAAACACCGGGTGCTGAGCGTAATAGCTCGATCCCAGCAGTCCTTTTTCCTCTCCGGTCAGGGCAATAAAGGCGACGCTCCGCTTCAGTTGCGCCCCGGCGGCGTTCAGGTGCCGTGCCGCTTCAATCAGGCTTGCCACCCCGCTCGCATTGTCCATCGCGCCGTTATAAATCTGGTCTCCCGTGAGCTTCGGGTTCACCCCCAAATGATCCAGATGCGCCGTCACCGCGATGAACTCATTGCGCAACACCGGGTCCGCGCCCCAGCGTATCCCGATCACATTCTCACTGCCCACCTTGCTCTGCCGGTAGGCCGCCCGCGCGATCAGTTTTCCCTTCATTGCAAAATGCGGCAAAGGCTGCCGCGCATCCGCGAGCCGGAATATCTCCTCGAGACTGTGGCCGCTGCCCGCGAAAAACTTGTTCCCCTGCGCCGGATTAATGCTGATACTCAACTGGATGCTCGTTTTCCCGGCACTCTTTTCCTCAAGCGACAACGCCGGCTGCAGCCGCGCCTGCGTCGAGCGCGCCCAAGGGATATCGCTCGTCCGCGGATTGCCGATCGTCGCGATGCCCACCGCCCCGGCCGCCTCCAGGGCCTTTGCTCTCTCGCTCTGGCTCTGGTAGTGGCTCACTAGCGCCGCGCTGATCCCAGGCGGCTGCCCGCTGATCATCACCGCGATCTTACCCTTGACATCCGCATCCCGAAAGTCGTCATAATTCGCCTCCGGCACCCGCGTTCCATACCCGACAAAAACCATCTCCGCGCTCAGCTTCGCCGCCGGTGTGACCCGCATCCCGATGTTGGCGTCCTCGCCCAGGCTCAGCCCCGCCGTTTGCCCGTCCCGCTCGATTGACAGGCTCGAGCGCGATTCATCGATTGTCCGCTGCACAAACCGCACCGGCTGAAAATAACTCGACCCGTTCCCCCCCGGAGCCAAGCCCACTTTCTCGTACTCGGCCGCCACATAGCGCGCCGCTACCTCATAGCCCTCCGAGCCGATGTCCCGGCCCTTCAAGTCATCACTCGCCATTCGCTCAACGTGGGCCCACCACCGCCGGCCCTCCTCGATTAGCGTGTCCCGCTCGCTGGCCGCGAGGGCCAAGAGCGCGGTGGCAAACACAAGCATGCCGAAGCGGTTCATGAAGTCATTCCTGTCTGGCGAAATGCCTTGTAGAGAGCGCGAATTTCGCGTATGTACAATATCTTGCCTTCAGTATGCTCGAGATGATTCACAAACACCTCAGCTAATGTGATCTTCCCCAGCTTGGGGTGTAATCCCCGGCGGCCCCAAGCCTCCGGCTCCAAATCCTTCAATAAATCGTGATTCTCCGCGCGGATGCGGCGAAAAAGTTCCACCGCCCCGGAAAACTTGCGGCTGCGGTAGTTGAGCCCCGCCGCCCAGGCCGCCGCATCGAAGGTCGGTATCGCCGGCGAATTCTCGGCAATCAGCGCGCTGAATACGCCATGCTCGAACATCTCCCCATCCATCAGGCCGCACACAATCGAACGAATCCCCATCACGCCACCTTCCGGCACGAAGTCTAGTTCGGCGCCCGCCGCGCCTGTCGTCAGGGAAGCGAGAAACTCCCCCCCTCGCCGGAATCTCTCGAGCAATTGGGCTGTTTCAGTCACGATTTCTTTTCCTCAGTAATAATCCGCGCAGGACATGTAATAGCCGCATTGACGGCAGAACAGCTTGCATTTTCGCTGGTCCAGCCGAAGGCTGCAAACGGGACAAAAGAGCATCGGCTGGTTCTCCGGTAGCGGTTCCTCGGCGCCAGGAACAATTTTCGATTCAGCCCCATTTTCCTGCATATCTACAACATTATATGAACGGCGCTACAATCAGGGCCATGCGGCAGTCCATGGCGCTCCTGACGATCTTCCTGATGCTGGCCTCCTGCGGCCAGGCCCAAGTCCCGGTGCGGAAAGCCCCGGCCGATCCCATGGTTCCCCGCGAGCCCGTGCGCGGCCGCAACGGCGCCGTCGCGGGCGGCAGCAACGCCGCCGTCGATGCCGGCATGCGCATCTTCAAGCTTGGCGGCAATGCCGTCGATGCTGGCCTCGCCACGATGTTCGCCGCCGCCGTGGCCGAGTATTCTCACTTCGGCTTTGGCGGGGAAGCTCCCATTCTCATCCGCACCAAGGAAGGCAAGGTCTTCTCCATTGCCGGCGTTGGGGCCATGCCCAAGCTCGGCACCCCCGATTTTTTCCGTAAACACCAACTCGAGCCACTCGAAGTCGAAACCACTGAGCCGAATGGACTCCCTAGCTACCTTCCCGTCACCGGCCTGCTGCCCGCTATCGTGCCCGGCATGGTTGAAGGCGGCCTGGTCGCCCTCCGCGAATTCGGCACCCTCAGCTTCGAGCAGATCATCGCCCCCGCCATCGAACTGGCTGACGAAATGGTCGTCGACGACATGCGCGCCGCCGTCGTGCGCTACTCCCGACCCTTCTTCGACCGCTGGCCCAGCTCAAAAGCTTACTTCATGCCCGAAGGCCGCCTGCCGCGCCCCGGCGAGGTCTTCCGCCAGCCAGCCCTCGCCAAAACACTGCGGGCCATGGTCGCCGCCGAACAGCGCGCCGCCGCCCTCAAGAAATCCCGTGTCGCCTCCATCGACGCCGTCCGCGATTATTTCTACCGCGGCGAAGTCGCCCGCAAAATCGACGCGTTCTCCCGTGCCAACGGCGGCCTGCTGCGCTACGAAGACCTCTCCACCTTCCGGCTCAAACCCGAGGCCCCCCTCGCCGGCACCTACAAGAACTACACCATCTTCAAGCCCGGCTTCTACACTCAAGGCCCCGCCAAGATCCAGGTGCTCAATCTCCTCGAAACAATGGATATCGCCAAAATGGGCTTCGCCACCGACGAGTATGTCCACAATCTCACGGAAGCCATGAAGCTCGCCTATGCCGATCGCGATGCCTACTATGGCGACCCCAACTTCACCAAGGTGCCCGCCGAGGAACTGCTCTCCAAGGACTATGCCCGGCAACGCGCCAAGCTGATCACCCCCGAGGCCAGCCTCGAGTTCCGCCCCGGTAAAGTCAAGGGCGCCAACGGCGAACACCCCTCCCGCCAGGAACTCGTCCGCCGCCAAATCGACGACGCTCTGATGTACGGCGACACCACCTGCGTCAATGCCATCGACAAGGACGGCATTCTCTTCACCGCCACCCCCAGCGGCGCCGCCCTGCCCAGCGTCATCGCCGGCGATACCGGCATTCCCCTCACCCAGCGCGCCCAAAGCTTTTACCTCATCCCCGGCCATCCCAACGAAGTTGCCCCCGGTAAACGGCCCCGCGTCACCCTCACTCCCTCGCTCATCCTCAAGGACGGCAAGCCGGCCATGATCATGTCCACCCCCGGCGGCGACAATCAGGACCAAAGCCTCGTGCAAATGTTTCTCAACGTCGCCGAATTCGGCATGGACGCCCAACAGGCCGTTATCGCTCCCCGCTTCCAGTCCCGCCATCTCGTCTCCAGCTTCGACAACCATGCGATGAACCCCGGCAGTCTCCTCGTCGATGAACGCTTGGGCCGCCCCGTCGCCCTCGCCCTCAAACAGCGCGGCCACCGCGTCGAGTTTCGCTCCCGCTTCAGCAGCGGCGCCGCCCCCACCATGATCCGCCTGCTCGAAGACGGCACCATCGAGGCCGGCGCCGACCCTTATTCCTTCCGCATCGCCAAGGCGTTCTAAGGCCCTTCCGTGAAAAATCTCATCGTCGTGGCCGGCCACGCGATCCTCCGCGACCTCGCCCTAGTCGAACAGGATGAAGGCTGGTTCCTGCTCGATTTCCAGAAAGGCGAACCCCGCAATTACATCGGCCACATCCGCCTTGCCGTCGAACAGGCCGCGGCCGACCCCGACTCCCTCCTGCTCTTCTCCGGCGGCCCTACCCGCCGCGAGGCCGGGCCCCGCTCCGAAGCCCTGAGCTACTGGCTCGTCGCCGAGCATTACGCTTGGTTCGGCCATCCCGCCGTCGCCCCCCGCGCCCTGCTCGAGGATTTCGCTCGCGATAGCTTCGAAAACCTCCTGTTCAGCATCGCCCGCTTCTTTGAGATCACTGCGCGCATGCCCGAATTGGTCACCGTCGTCGGCTGGGAATTCAAGCGCGAGCGCTTTTCCCGCCTCCATCGCGAGGCCATCGGCTGGCCCGAAGATCGCTTTCGCTACCTCGGCGCCAACAACCCCGAAGCCCTCGCCCAAGCCCTCCAATCCGAACAAATCGCCCGTGCTAAATACGAGGCCGACCCCTACAGCCTCGGCCCTGAATTCCTCGCCAAAAAGGCCGAGCGCAACCCCTTCCGCCGCCAGCACGGCTACCACGCCAGTTGCCCCCAATTCTTTGCTGGAGAACGCCCATGGCGCTAGCCAGCATCGATCTCGGGGGCACCAATCTTGCCGTCGCCATCGGCCTCCCCGACGGCCAGATCCTCGCCAGCACCCAGGTGCCCACCCGCGCCGATCTGGGCCCCGCGGCCGTCCTCGGCACCATGGCCCGCCTCGTCCGCGAACTGGCTCCCCAAGGCGTCGAAGCCGTCGGCGTCGGTGTTCCTGGCTTGTGCGATCTCGAACGCGGTGAAACTCTCTTCTTGCCCAATCTGCCCACCCAGTGGCGCGGTATTCCCCTGGCCGCTACACTCGAGGACGCCCTCGGCTGCGGCGTCTATCTCCTCAACGATGCACGCATGGCCACCCTCGGTGAATTGGACTTTGGTCACGGCCGCCATGTCCGCGACTTCGCCTTCTTCACCCTCGGCACCGGCATCGGCGGCGGGCTGGTGATCGATGGTCGCCTCCGCCTCGGCCGCTTCGGCGCCGCCGGCGAGTTCGGCCATCAGACCGTCGAGCCCGATGGCCTCCCCTGCGGCTGCGGCTCCCGCGGCTGCCTCGAGTTATATGCCAGCGCTCCCGCCCTGCTTGGCGAAGCCGTCCGGCTCCTGCGCATGGGCCAGGCCCCCGATTTGTTTGCCCGCCTCGGTGGCGATCTTAATCTCCTCACTCCCGCTCTCCTGGCCCTGTCCCACGATCCCGCCATCAGCCTCCTGCTCGATCGCGCCGCCCGCTATCTCGCCATCGGCGCCGCCAACGTCGCCCTCGCCTTCCACCCCGACTTGGTCGTCTTCGGCGGCGGCCTCGCCCGCATGGGCGACCGCTTGCTGCTTCCCGTTCGCGCCGAACTCGACCGCCGCGTAAAGATGTTTCCCGCCTCCTCGCTCCGTCTCGACCTCAGCCAAACCGGCCCCCACGCTCCGGCCCTCGGCGGCATCGCCCTCGCCCGCCGCCGCGGTGTGATTTGATGGAGAAAGAACCATCATGCTGCAACTTGGATTTGTGTCGGCGATCCTGCCGGATCTGAACCTCGAAGAGGTATTGGCCTTCGCGGCCGCGGAAAAGTTCCGCTGCGTGGAGGTGATGTGCTGGCCCAAGGGCAAAGCCGAAAGACGCTACGCCGGTATCACTCATATCGATGCCGCCGGATTTTCTTCCGATGACGCCAAGCGCGTTCAGGACCTCACGGCCAAATACGGTGTCACCATCAGCGGCCTCGGCTACTACCCCAATCCGCTCACCCCCAATGAAGCCGAAGCCGCCGTCCACGTCGAACACATCAAGGCCGTCATCACCGCCGCCAGACTCCTCGGCGTCCCCGTTATGAATACCTTCGTCGGCCGCGACTGGACCAAAAGCGTCGATGAAAACTGGCCCCGCTTCCTCGCCACCTGGAAACCTATCCTCGATCACGCCGACGCCGAAGGCATCAAGGTCGGCATCGAAAACTGCCCCATGTCCTTCACCCGCGACGAATGGCCCGGCGGCAAGAACCTCGCCACCACCCCCGTCATCTGGCGTCGCATGTTCAACGATCTCCCCACTTCCAACTTCGGCCTCAACTTCGATCCCAGCCATTTCGTTTGGCAGGGCATGGACTACATTCAGGTCCTGCGCGAATTCAAAGACCGCTTGCATCACATGCACGCCAAGGATGCCCGCCTCGACCGCGACCGCCTGAACCAGGTCGGCCTCCTCGCTTACCCGAACGAGTACCACACCCCCAAGCTCCCTGGCATGGGCGACGTCGATTGGGGCAGCTTCTGCGGCGTCCTCGCCGAAGTCTACGACGGACCGCTCTGCATCGAAGTCGAAGACCGCGCCTACGAAGGAAGCCTCGAGGCCCGCAAGCGATCCCTCGTCATCAGCCGCAATTACCTGAGCAACTTTGTTGGCTAAACGCTACTTCCTCCTCCACAAGCCGTATGGCTATTTGAGCCAGTTCACCTCCGAACCAGGGAGCCGCCACCACACGCTGGCGGCTCTTTTTCCTTTGCCCGCTATGTATCCCGTCGGCCGCCTCGATTGGGATAGCGAAGGCCTCATGCTCCTCACCAACGACGGCGAAATGCAGCACCGCATGACCGACCCCAGGTTTGAACACCCCCGCACTTACTGGGCCCAGATCGAGGGCGCCATCACCCCGGACGCACTGGACAAACTGCGCCACGGCCTGCCCGTGCAGGACTATCTCACCCGCCCCGCCCGCGTTCGTATCCTCGCCGCCGAAGAACTCGCAACGCTTCCCGAGCGTCCCGTGCCGATCCGCTACCGCGCCACAATTCCCACCGCCTGGCTCGAACTCGAGATCCGCGAAGGCCGCAACCGACAGGTGCGGCGCATGACCGCCGCCGTCGGCCTTCCCACGCTCAGACTCGTGCGCGTCGCCCTGGGCGAGTTGCGCCTCGATGGCCTCGCCCCCGGACAGTGGCGCGAGATCACGGCGCCGAAAATGCCGCCACGACCGGAAAGTGGTCGGAAGGGTAGCGCCCGGCCTCGTTGAACCTCACGATTTCACTCCCCTTCAGCTTCAGTCCCGAATACAGGATCCAATCGATCCGCGCCGTCCCCGGCTTGCCGCTGAAGCCATGAAACGTGCCTCCCGCATCGGCCGGTTTCGCTTCCTTGAGCGTCTGGGTCAGCAACTCATAGGCCGCCCCCGCCGCATCCGTATTGAAGTCGCCCGTTAAGATCGCCGGTATGCCCCGCGGACGCTTCAACAGAAACGCCGCCAGCACCTTCGCACACTCAAGCCGCGCCGCTTCGTCTTCCCGCCGGTGCGGAAAGTGCGTATTCACGAAATACAGCCTGCGTCCCGTGCTCTTGATTTCAAACACACCCCAGGTCGCCATCCGCGGCAACGTCATCCCCCACGCTGAAGACCCCGCAACCTCCGGCGTCGGCGACAGCCAGAAGTTCCCGCTCTCGATCAGCTTCAGCTTGTCCATTCGGTAGAACACCCCCATGTGCTCGTCCTCATGATTGCCCCGCCGCGAGATCCCAAACCACGCATACTGCGGTAGCTTCGCCGTGATGTACTCGGCCTGCGGCGCAAACAACTCCTGGGTTCCAAACACGTCCAGCCGCATCTGTTCAAGCGAACGCACAAACAAATCCTTGCGCTCGTGCCAAACATTCGCCCCATCCCCCGGCGCCGGATAGCGCACATTGTATGTCGCCACCCGCAAATCCTCGCCCGCGGCCGGAATCGCCAGCAACAGCAGCAATAACAGTTTCATGCCTACCTCAAGTGCCTCAGCCAAATATTGCGGAAACGCATCTCCGTCCGCGGAGCCCGCGGAAAGCCCGAATGATCCTGCAGCCGCAGTGGCCCCGCCTCGCAAGGATTCGCTTGCTGACAGCCGCCGCCCTTCTTCGCCATCACCGTATTCCACTGCACCAGCACCCCGTTGTGCACAACCGTCGCCGAGGCCGGCTTTTCCACCTCACCCGCCGCGTTGCAGGCCGGCGCCGAAAACAGTATGTCGTAGCTCTGCCATTCCCCCGCCGGACGCGAGGCGTTCACCAGCGGCGGCGCAAATCCATACAGCGCCCCCGCGATTCCGTCCGCATACGTGGGATTGTCGAGCGAATCGAGCACTTGCAACTCATAACAATTCATCAGATAGACGCCCGAGTTCGCCCGCAATTGCCCCTTTTGTTCCGGCATCCGCGGCAGCAGAAATTCCACATGCACCTGCGCGTTGCGGTGCTTTTCCCGCGAGACCGCATCGCGCGCCCCCGTTACGCAAAGCATCGACTGGCCTCCCTCGATCGAGCAGCCCGTCGCCGAGCCGTCCGGTTTCCTCCACCCCTCGAGGCTGCTGCCGTCAAACAAAACAACCGCGTCCGACGGCGGCAGATGAGATTGCGGCCCCGGTTTAACAAGCGGGGGCTGAGCCTGAACCAGCCAGGCCCCCAATAACAGTACAATCATGCGCATGGCCCGATTTTACACATGGTTTCTCGCAATCGCTCTCTGCCTCACGGCCCAGCGGATCGAGACGCTGATCGGCAATGGAGAACGCGGATTAAACGACCGCCAGGTCAACAACCCCTATGGCCTCGTCATCGGCCCCGACGGCGCGCTCTACTGGTGTGACATCGATTCCCATGTCGTGCGGCGCATGGACTTGAAAACCGGCGAGACTCGCATCGTCGCCGGCACGGGCAAGAAGGGCAACTCCGGCGAGGGCGGGCCCGCCACCGCTGCCGATCTCGATGAACCCTACGAGGTCCGCTTCGACCGCAAAGGCAACCTCTTCTTCGCGGACATGAAAAATCACGTCGTGCGCCGCGTCGACCGCAAGACCGGCATCATCTCGACCGTTGCTGGCACCGGAATCGCCGGCTTTTCCGGCGACGGCGGCTATGGCCACAAAGCCATGCTCCGCCAGCCCCACAGCATCGTCTTCGACCGCCAGGGCCGCCTCCTCATTTGCGACATCGGCAACGACCGCGTCCGCCGCCTCGACCTCACCAACGGCCTCATTGAAACTTACATGGGCAATGGTGAAAAGAAAGATCCCGCCGAAGGCGCCAAGCTCCTCGACACCCCCGTGCTGGCCCCCCGCGCCATCGAAGTGGGCCGCGACGGCAAGCTCTATCTCATCAAGCGCCAGGGCAACGCCCTCTATGAAATTGACCCGCGCCGCGACACCTACCACCTGCTCGCCGCCAAAGGCTTCAACGGTCCCAAGGGCATCGCCGCCGGCCCCAAGGGCACCCTCGTCATCGCCGACACGGAAGCTCATGCCATCCAGCTTTTCGATCTCAAGTCCGGCCGCATCACCAAACTCGCCGGCACCGGCCAGCGTGGCGACGGCCCCGAAGGCGATCCCCTGCAATGCAAAATGAACCGCCCCCATAGCGTCTTTGTCGATCGCCAGGGCGTCGTCTATATCTCCGACAGCGAGGCCCACCGTATCCGCCGGCTGAAAATTTCTATAAGATAGCGTCGTGCAGACACGCGCGCTCATCGCCCTAGCCGGCCTCGCAGCCATGCTTTGCGCCGAGCAAATCAAGACTTTCACGCCCATGCAGAAGCGCTGGTGGGCGATCCAGCCTCTCGCTTTCGACGCCACCAAGCATTCCATCGACGAATTCGTTCGCGAAAAGCTCGCCGCCAAGGGCCTCACGATAAGCCCCGCCGCCGATCGCGCCACCCTCCTCCGCAGAGCCTCCCTCGATTTGACCGGCTTGCCGCCTTCCCCCGAAGAAACCCAGGCCTTCCTCAAAGACGCTTCCCCGCAAGCCTGGGAAAAAGTCGTCGACCGTCTGCTGGCCTCCCCCCGCTACGGCGAGCGCTGGGCCCGCCACTGGCTCGATGTCGCCCGCTATGCTGACTCTGACGGCTTCAAGGCCGACGATACCCGCCCCCACGTCTGGCGCTACCGCGACTACGTCGTCGATAGCCTCAACTCCGACAAGCCCTACAACCGCTTTATCCGTGAACAGATCGCCGGCGACGAGCTATACCCCGGCGATAATGCTGCCCGCATTGCCGTCGGCTTCCACCGCCACTTTCCCGACGAATACAACGCCGCACACATCCGCCTCCGGCGCCAGGAAATGCTTAACGACATCACCGACGCGACTGCTTACGCCTTCCTTGGGGTCACGCTCGCCTGCGCCCGCTGCCACGATCACAAGTTCGATCCCCTTCTGCACAAAGACTACTACCGCCTGCAGAGCTTCTTCGCCAACACCCGCATCGATGATGATGTCGTCCTTGATGGCCCCGCCCGCCTCGCCGAATACCAGCAGGGCCTCGCCCAATGGCAATCCGCCACCTCCTCCATTCGCACCGAAATGGAAGCCCTCCTCGCCCCGGCCCGCAAGAGCTTTTATGAAGAACGCCTCTCGCGTTTCCCCGAGGACATCCAGGAAATTCTCACCATGAAGCCCGAGGCCCGCGACGCCGAACAGTGGATGCTTTTCCACAAAGCCGTCGCCCAGGTCACCTTCACCGATAACGAACTGCGCGGCAAGCTCAAGGGCCCCAACCTCGCCCGCTTTAAGGATCTCGAGCAACAGTTGAAGTCGTTCGACAGCCTCCGGCCTGCCCCCCTCGCCCTCGCCCAGACCATGAAGGATGAGGGCCCTACTGCCCCCAAAACCTTTATCCTCCGCGGCGGCGCCTGGGATGGTGCGATGGACGAGGTCCAGCCCGGCTTTCTCAGCATCCTCGATCCCGCTCCCGCCAAGGTTACTCCCGCCGCTCATTCCACCGGACGCCGCACCGCCCTTGCCGAATGGCTCGCCAGCGAGTCCAACCCGCTCTCGACGCGCGTCATCGTCAACCGCGTTTGGCATTATCACTTCGGCCGCGGTATCGTTGCGACCCCAAGCGATTTCGGTGTCATGGGCGACCGCCCCTCCCACCGGGAATTACTCGATTGGCTCACTCATAAATTTGTCACCGAAGACCGCTGGAGCCTCAAGGCCCTCCACCGCCGCATACTCCTCAGCGATACCTACCGCCAAAGCTCCGCCGCCCGCGAGGACGCCCTCCGCGCCGACCCGGAAAATCGCCTCCTCTGGCGCTTCAGCCGCCGCCGCCTCGAAGGAGAGACCGTCCGCGATGCCATGCTCGCCACCGCCGGCCTGCTCAATCTCAAGATGGGCGGACCCGGTATCTTCCCCCCCTTGCCCGACGGCGCTCTTCCCAAGGGCTACCAGCTCTGGAAGCCCGGCCCGGCGGAAGATCACAACCGCCGCAGCATCTACCTCTTCGTCCGCCGCAATCTTCGCTATCCCCTGTTTCAGAGCTTCGATTTTCCCGATACCCACGAGAGCTGCGCTCGCCGCCAGTCCACCGTCACGCCCGATCAGGCCCTCGAGCTCATCAATGGCAAACTTGTCTCGGAATGGTCGCGCTCCTTTGCCGCCCGCGTCGCCAATGACCGTGGCCTCGATGTCCGCGGCAAGGCCGAACGCGCGCTCCGGCTCGCCTATCAGCGCACCCCCGGCGCGGCGGAAATCGATAAAGCCGCCTCCTTCCTCACCAGTCAGGAACGCCTCGCCGGATCACCCGAGTCCGCCCTTGCCGACCTGTGCCAAACCCTGTTGAGCAGCAACGAATTTCTCTATCTCTACTGAGGCATCCATCCAATGAACTTACGCAGCCGGCGGCGATTCCTGACCCAGGGCGGAAGCGGTTTGGGCGCTCTTGCCTTCTCCTGTTTGCTTGAGGCTGACACCAACCCCGCCCCACATCACACCCCCAAGGCCAAGAGCGTCATCTTCCTCTTCATGGAGGGCGGTCCCAGCCATATCGACCTCTTCGACCCCAAGCCCAAGCTCAACGAAATGCACGGCCAGCCCATGCCCAAGAGCTTCGGCAAACTCATCACCGCCATGGGGACCGGTAATAACTCTCTGCTCGGCTCCCCGCGCCAATGGAAGCAGCACGGCCAGAGTGGCGCCTGGGTTAGCGACTGGTATCCCGAGATCGCCCGTCATGTCGACGACATGGCCATCGTACGCAGTTGCGTCGCCGACGGCTTGAACCACGTCGGCAGCGTTTGCCAGATGAATACCGGTGACATTCTCGCCGGCCGCCCCAGCATGGGCGCCTGGGTCAGCTACGGCCTCGGCTCAGCCAATCGCGACCTGCCCACCTTCACCGTGCTCATCGATGACAAGGACCCCCTCGGCAATACCAAAAATTGGAGTTCCGGCTTCATCCCCGCCGTTCACCAGGGCACCTTGTTCCGCCAGGGCGAAACCCCCATTCTCAATACCAGGCTCGCCCCCGGTGACAGCCCCGAGCGCCAGCGCGGCAAACTCGATTTCCTCGCCGGCCTGAATCGCGCCTGGAATGCCGACAAGGCCGAAGACTCAGAACTGGACGCCCGCCTGCGCAGCTATGAACTCGCTTACCGCATGCAGGCCGCCGGGCCCGAGGCCGTAGACCTCTCACGCGAAACCGCCGAAACAAAAGCGCTCTATGGCATGGATGACCCCGTCACCGAAGTCTTCGGCCGCAACTGCCTCCTCGCCCGCCGCCTCGTCGAGCGCGGCGTCCGCTTCGTCGAACTCTATTGCGGCTCCGGCTCCGGCTGGGATGCCCACTCCGACATGGAAGGCAATCATGGCAAGTGGTGCCGCGTCAGCGATAAGCCCATCGCTGGTTTGCTCACCGATCTGAAGCGCCGCGGCATGCTCGATCAGACTCTCATCGTCTGGGGCGGAGAGTTTGGCCGCACCCCCTTCAATGAAAAAGGCACGGGCCGTGATCACAACCCCTGGGGCTTCACCATGTGGTTTGCCGGCGGCGGCGTTCGCGGCGGACAGGTCATCGGCTCCACCGACGAGATCGGTCTGCGCGCCGTCGAGCGCCCCTCCCATGTCCACGACGTACATGCCTCCATCCTCTGGCTCATGGGGCTCGACCACAAACGCCTTACCTATATGCACAATGGCCGGGCCGAACGCCCGACCATTGTCGCTGGTGAAACCATGATTCCCGAGCTCTGGGGCGCTAAGCCCCGCGCCTAGCCGCCTACATATACATCCCGCCATTCACCTTCAGTACGTGGCCCGTGATGTATGCCGCCCCGTCACTGGCCAGAAAGCTTACCGCCGCCGCGATGTCTTCCGCCTTGCCAAACCGCTTCAGCGGGATCACCTCCAGCATCTTCTGCTTGATCTCATCCTTCAGTACCGCCGTCATATCCGTGTCGATAAAGCCCGGTGTCACCGCATTCACCGTGATGTTGCGCGAGGCTAACTCCAAAGCTAGCGATTTCGTCAGCCCGATCAGCCCCGCCTTCGACGCCACATAATTCGCCTGGCCCGCGTTTCCCATCTCCCCCACCACGCTCGCGATATTGATGATGCGGCCCCAGCGTTCCTTCATCATGCCCGGCATCACCCCCTGCGCCGTCAAAAAAGCGCCGGTCAGGTTCGTCTGCAGCACCGATTCGAAATCCTCGAGCTTCATCCGCATCGAAAGGCCATCCTTGGTCACCCCCGCGTTGTTCACGAGGATGTGAATTGGGCCGGCCTCGGCCAGTGTTTGCTTTAAACTCTCCTGAATCGAAGCCGCCGAAGAGAGATCGATCGCTACCGCCAATGCGTCTCTCCCCGCGGCGCGCAGCGCCGCCGCTTCGTCATTCAGCTTTTCCAGATTGCGCGCCGCCAGAATGACCTTATGGCCCGAGGCAGCAAGCGCCTGCGCGCAGGCCAATCCGATTCCGCGGCTGGCGCCGGTTACGAGTGCAGTTCGTTTCATCCCTTTCATAATAGAGGTAGATGTATTACCAGGATTTGTCCGAGTTTCTCTCGGCGCTCGAAAAGGCCGGAGAGCTGAAGCGCATCCCCTTTGAAGTCGACCCCCATCTTGAGATCACCGAGTTTGCCGATCGCGCCGTGAAATCCGGGGGACCCGCTCTCTTGTTTGAAAAGCCAAAGGGCTCCTCCATCCCGCTCGCCATCAATCTCTTCTCGAGCGACCGCCGCATGCAGATCGCCCTCGGCGTCGAAACCCTCGACGAAATCGCCGACCGCATCACTGAATACCTCGGCATGAAGATGCCCACCGGCCTCATGGGTAAGCTCAAAATGCTCCCGAAACTCGCCGAAATGGGTAGCTTCTTCCCCAAGGAAGTCTCCACCGGCCCCTGCAAGGAAGTCATCCAGAAAGACAACTTCTCTCTCGACGATTTCCCCATTCTTCACTGTTGGCCCATGGACGGCGGCCGCTACATCACCCTGCCGCTCGTCTTCTCAAAAAATCCTGTCACTGGCAAGCGGAATTGTGGCATGTACCGCATGCAGGTCTATGACTCCCGCACCACCGGCATGCACTGGCAGCTTCACAAACAGGGGGCCGATCACTACCGCAAGCTCCTCGCCGAAGGCAAGCAGAAGCGCATGGACGTCGCCGTCGCCATCGGCGCCGATCCCGCCACTCTTTATTCCGCCATCCTCCCCTTGCCCCCCGAGTTGGACGAAATGATGATCGCCGGCTTCATCCGCTCCAAGCCCGTCGAGATGGTCAAGTGCGAAACCGTGGATCTCGAAGTCCCCGCGCAGGCCGAAATCATCCTAGAAGGCTATGTCGAACTCGGCGAGTTGCGCACCGAGGGCCCCTTCGGCGATCACACCGGTTATTACTCACTCGAGGACGACTATCCCGTCTTTCACTTGACTGCCATCACCCGCCGCAAGAAGCCGGTCTACACTGCCACCATCGTCGGTCCTCCCCCCATGGAGGATTACTGGATGGGCAAGGCCATCGAGAAGATCTTCATGCCCCTCCTCCGCATGCAGATCCCCGAGGTCGTCGCGATGTCGATGCCTGCCGAAGGCGTTTTCCATAACCTCATGCTCATCAGCATCCGCAAGGCCTACCCCGGCCATGCCCGCAAGGTAATGCACGCCATCTGGGGTCTCGGCCAGGCTATGTTCACCAAGTGCATCGTCGTTGTCGACGAAGAGGTCGACGTCAGCAACTACTCCGAGGTCGCCTGGAAAGTCTTCAACAACATCGATCCCCAGCGCGATATCGAGTTCGTCATGGGCCCCATCGATTCCCTCGACCACGCCAGCCGGCTGCCGAACTACGGCTCGAAAATGGGCATCGACGGCACAAAAAAATGGCCTGGCGAGGGCTTCCTCCGGCCTTGGCCCCCGGTCATCCGCATGGCCGACGACGTCAAGACACGGGTCGATGATTTGTGGAAGCGTGCTGGCTTCCCTGCGCCCGGAAGATAGCCTTCCCCACGGCCTTTTTGCTACAGTGAGAACTGTAGCTGATTGCGGTGCCCATAGCTCAGTCGGTAGAGCGCCGGATTGTGATTCCGGATGTCACGGGTTCAAGTCCCGTTGGGCACCCCAACGATTCATTTCTTCCGCGTTGAGCCCCACTTCATCATGGGCTTTTTCTCTTTGTGGTTGAACTTCTTGTACACCGGCGGACGCGAAGCGGGTTTGCTCATTAGCGTCTTCGGCTTGCGGGCAAAGCCCGGCATCGTCAAAATTAACCCAACAAAAAGAGCCAGGGCTTTCATAAAGAGACAATCGGCTTTTCCCACCCGATTCTGCAGAGCAGCACCGGATTTCCCTTCCTCATTTTTTCCGCAACTTCTTGCTTCATTCCGGTTTCATTATCTTCGATGGAAGAACTGAACAAGTTGTTTGCGGCTGCAATCATTTCTGCTCGCTATGCCTGATGACCAGCCATTCCCGCCGTCAAATGTCACGGCTTCGGGCGCCGTGGCTGTCTGGCCCCGCTTGCTCGGCATCGACGTTCTTCGCGGAATCGCCGCTAGCCTGGTCTTCCTCATTCATTTCGTCGGGTACTTGAACACCGGGGGTGATCCTGCTCAGAGCTGGGAAAAGATCGTTGCGGTCCCAATCTTTCTTGGAAGCATCGGCACCAACCTTCTCCTTCTCCTCTGCGGCTTCATGATTTCGAGGAGCTTGACCAAACCTCGTTTCCACTACTGGGGCTTCCTGCAAGACCGCGTCATCCGCATCTATCTGCCATACTGTCTTGTCATTGCCTTGGCACTCCTGTTCTGGCGGGTCTTCCCCGCCTTCGCCAAAGTCAGCCCCCACTCGATTGACCTACCTTATGTCATTAAACAATTTGTTTTTATTCCCGGTCTCTTCCCCGGCCATCCCGTTCTGACTGTCTCCTGGACGCTCAGCATCATTTTTCCCGCCTATTGTTTGTGCCCGCTTATCGCGATTGCCTACCGGAGGCTTTTTTGCTTGGCAACTGGTTCCTTGCTTTCCCTTTGGCTTCTTCTCCTGTTGCTTTGCTTGAGTTGCGCCCTTTGCTGGCCCGCTATTCCGGTTCGGATTTGCTACATTCCCCTCGGCTGCGCTGTCGCCGAGTGGTTCCTTGCAGCCCGGCCCTCTACCCTGTCCCGCCGCCGGATCCTATTGCTCCTGCTCGCCGCGGCACTCGCTCTGCTTTTCCGCTATTGGCTGAGCGAGAACCGTCTCCTGCTCAACCTCCCCTATCGCGAGTACACCCTTCTCTACTGGAGTTTCGGCGCCGCCGCCACCACGATCGGCACCTCGCTTGCCGTCCTCACCAGCCCCGATCATTCTCGAAGATGGTTCCAACTGCCGCTCCTGGGCTTACTATTGCTTGGTCAACGCGGATACTCGTTTTACCTACTCCACGGCCCAATCACAAAGATCGGCACCTTTTACCTCGGCTGGCTCTGCACCGGCGCAGCCTCCGCCGTGGCTCTGGCTCTGTTCTGCTTTTCCTGTTCTCTTCTGGCCGCCCACCTGATGTTCCTATTCGTGGAAATTCGCCTCGCGGGCTGCATTCGTTCCATGCTCCCGTCTTCGCACACCACCGCCTCGCTCTCGCTTCTGTCTCAGCCTACCGGTTAAGCCGCCAGGGCGCGGTAGGTGAACAGCTCGACTTGGTGTTGCTCCAACAACTCCTTCGCCTCCGCGCTGGTCCAGAACTGGTAGTCCGCCCAGCGATATTCCCAGCTGTTCGAAATTGCCCGGATCTCCGCGTCATCCTTCGCCAAGTGAATGATTAGTTTCGTCACCCCGGGCTCGAGCGTCTCGATCAATTTGCGGTAGCTCACCCGCCGTTCCGCATAATTCCGCCCCGCCACTCCCGTCACCAGCCGGTCCAGCATCCGGAAGCCGGCCGCTTGCTTCGCCGCCAGCATTTCCATCGTGATCGGGTAGCCCTTCAGTTCCGCTTGCGCCACCGGCGTGGGGCGCGGCAGCATGCACGGTACCCCGTATTCCTTCGCCAGCTTTGTATAAACCTCAAAATAATCGGGCCGCGCAAATACCGTACCCATGTGGCTGTCCAGGTGGCTGAACACCATTCCATAGAGCCGCGCCCGCTCGATTTGCGCCCGCAACTCGACTTCTACCTCCCCCGCCGTCGCACTGCTCGCCGAGGACCGCACATCCCGCCACATATAACCCTCCCCGTCGATCAGCCCCTTCACCCTGTCAATCGAGGCCACCGGCCGCCACCGGAAGTGCCGCCACTCGCTCGTCAACGTCAAATGTACGCCCAGATCGTACTGCGGATGATTCCGCGCCCACTGGCAGAATTCCTGCACCCATGGACACGGCAGCATCACACTCGCCGAGGAAACAAGCCCCTTTTCCATCGCCTCCCACGTTGCCACATTCGCCGAATGGCACATCCCCGCATCATCGGCATGCACAATCAGTCGTTTGCGCCCCGCCTGAGCTGGCGCGAGCGAAGACACCCCCGCGCTCATTAAGAATTGACGGCGTAACACATTTTCCATTATCACGCCGTTTGGCCCGCAAATTGCTCTTTTTCCCCGTATGAAGCTGACGCCTTCTAGCCAGAATCCTCTCTCCTCCCTTTCTGATCGGCCCTCCCTGAGCCGCTCCCCTCGTGGAAACGCCAGTGATTCCGCTTCCTCCTCCTTCCAAAGCTTGATCCGCCGTTCCAATTCGAACCCGGCTGCCTCCATCCGGTCCCAATCTGGAACCGGCGCCGACACCCGTTCCCAGGCACCCATCCTCAACGCCCTCGGTGTCAATTCCATGGCGGCGCGCCAAAACTCTATCGTCGAAGGGGCCGGCCGTGCCACGGCCATTTCCCCCCGCGCTACCAAACTCGCGCTTACCAATGCCCCCTCCACCAGCCTCGCCCCCGATACGGCCATCAATACTCCAGCCCCCTTCAGCCGTCTTCAGCAGAACTGGATGGATGCCAATACCGGTGTCTATGCCAACCTGATGAGCAATAACCTCACCCGCACCACTCCCTTCCAATTGGATCCTGTCGATATCCGCTGGGCCAATTTTTCCAATGGAAAGTTCGAGTCCCAGCAACGCGTCGTCGGCAACGTCAGCCTCGAGAGCGGCCGTGAACTGGCTCAACTCCTCGGCGGAACCCTCGTCTCTGGCCCCTTCGACACTTTCGGCTCCACTACCCGTGACCGCTTCATTCGCATGCCCAACGGACAAATGATCGAGGCCGGCGTTCTCGCCCACCAGCTCAATGCCGCCCGCCAGTCCTCCGATCCGTTCTCCGCCACCCAAGCCGTGATCGAGATCTATCAGATCGAAGCAAAAAACTTCAACATCAACAAGTCCCAGAACGCCGTCGATTTGGCCGCTAAAGGCGTGATCGTCACGAACAAAGTCATTCAGACTGCCTGAGCCGGCCTGCCCTGTCGCTACAGATTGGTCAGCCGCGAACTCGCGTCGCCAAACTTCTCCAATTGCACACCCATCCGGTCCATCATCGACAAGAACAGGCTGCACGCCTTGCGGTTCTCATCACCCTTGTCGAAGTAGTCGAGAATGCGGCCTGGCGTTAGGCCCCCCCCAGCCTTGCCCGCCAACAGGATCGGCAACTGCTCGGCCGAGTGCGAATCGCCGTCGAAAAGATTCGAGCACAGCAGGATCATCGAGTTGTCGAGCAGGCTCGAACCACCCTCGTCGATTTTCTTCATCCGGTCAATCAGATAGCTGAATTGCGCGATGTGGAACTGGTTCGTCTTCAGGTACATCGCCTCGGCGGCCGCCGCCTTCCCGTTGTGCGTCAGGTCCAGATGCAGCGCCCCCTTAACCCCTTCCACAAACTTGAAGTTCATCTGCGACAGGTCGTTGTTCAGCATCAGCGTCGCAATCCGCGTCTTGTCCATCTGGAAGCCCAGCACGATCAGGTCGAGCATCAGCTTCATATGGTCCGGCACGTTCTGAGGAATCTCATCGGCCGGCCGCGGCATGTTCGGCTTGGCGAGGGTCGGCCGCCAGCCTTCGATCCGCTCTTCCTTGTTTGCCTTCTCGATCCGCCGTTCAATGTCACGAATCGACTCCAGATACTCGTCCAGTTTCGTGCGGTCCGAGCGGCTGATCCGGGGCTGCAACCCTTGCGTATCCCCACGAATGGCATCCAGCACGCTGCGGTCCAGCCGCCGTCCGGTTCCATCGCCCACCAGCAGATCAAAGGCCCGCGCCGGGTAAATCTCCTTCGTTGCCGGCTTGGTCGGTGTCGCCCACGACATGCACGACCCGTAGATCATGCTCAAGCCGTCTTCCAGCCGCAATTCGTTCGGCTCAATTCCCAGCACCAGGCTCGGCACCGCCGTCTGGCTGCCGATTTCCCGCGACAATACCTGATCAAAGCTTGTCCCCACGCGGATATCGCTTGGATCCAGGCTGACCCATGCTCCGCTCAGCACATTCGGCATGCGCCCCAGATGAGGACTCGTGCTCCGCATCGCCTCCTTGTGAAACAGCCCCCGGATAAATGTGAAATCCTCGGCCTGCCCCTGTAGCGCGTGCAGGCAGGGGCCCAACTCCATCTTCTTGCCTTCACCCTTTGCCCACCAATGCGCCGGTTCGACGCCGTTGGAAAAAAAGATCGTCGCCATCCGCACCGGCGGCTGGTTGCGCACGGCCGACCGCTTCGGCCCCGGCTTGTCCTCGCTCCCCAGCAATGGCAAGGACTCCATCCACGGCAACGCAAGCGCCACCCCCGCACCACGGAGAAAGTGCCGCCGGCTCTCCGGCTGCAGCGAAAAGTCTTTCCTGATTCGGCTCACAGTCCACCTTCCTTCCGGCTTCCGCCTCTCACGCTTGACTGCAATGTCTCCGTCTCGCCCCGCCGCTGCCGGAACTGCGGGCTCGTCACAATCCGGCTCACCAGCCGCGACAGCGTCGCCTCACTCCCCGCCTGCGCCAGTTGCTCGATCAGCGGCTGGTCTCCAATCGCCATCGTCCGTCCCAGCGCATAGCCCAGCAGCTTGCGTGAGAAATTCCGCAATACCAGCTTCTCGTTCTGCTTCAGATACTCCGCCAATCCATCCACGCCCGCGATTTGTTTCTTATCGTGCGTCACGCTCTGGTCTTCAATCGCCCTGCCATCGGCATAGCTTTGCCGCAACTTGCCTGTCGCGTCAAACTTCTCGAAGGGAAAACCCAGCGGGTCAATACGCGAATGACACCCCGCGCAGGTCGCATTTCGCTGGTGCGCCGCCAAACGTTCCTTCAACGTCATACCCCCAAAATTCTTCTCATCGGCCGGAATCATCCCCGCATTCGGCGGGGGCGGCGGCGTCGGGGTTCCCAGCAGCCGCCGCAACACCCAGTCCCCTCTCTTCACCGGACTCGTACGCAACGGCGCGCTGGTCGCCGCCAGTACCGCTCCCAGCCGCAGCAGCCCGCCCCGCGAGAACTCCCTAGCCCCCTCCACCTTCACCATGCCATCCTCGGCCCGGATCGCTCGCCCCACCCCATAAAACTGCGCCAGCCGCTTGTTCAGAAACGTGTAGTCGGCGGAAAACATCTCCCGCACAGGCCGGTCCGCCCGCACAATGTGCTCGAAAAACGAAACCGCCTCGTCATACATCGACTGCTTCAGATCCGAATCAAACTCAGGAAATCGCGTCGAATCCACCCCATTGAATTGATCAAACTTATAAAAACCCAACCACTGCCCGAAAAACTCCGTCGCGAAGCGCCGCGCCTTCCCGTCGGCCATCATCCGCTTCACCTGCGTTTCCAATCCCGCATTCGTTACCAGCTCGCCCGCTCGCGCCGCCCGCATTAACTCCGCATCCGGCGCCGAAGACCACAGAAAAAAACTCAACCGGCTTGCTAACTCCAGCCCAGACAGCGGCTTCAACCCCGAAACCCGCGGCTGCGCCTCCAACCGGTACAGAAAATTCGGCGATACCAGCACCCGCGCCAGCAACGCCCGGCTCGCCCCTTCATGATCCAGCTTCTGCCCCTCGCGCGCGTTCACATAAAAGCCCCGCAACCGGTCCTTTTCCTCCGCCGTTAAATCCCGCCGCCACGCCCGGCTCGCAAACTGCAACACGTCGTTCACATGCCCCGGCTGCGCGCTCAACTGCGCCTTTTGCACCGCATCATACTCGGCCCGCAACGCCTTCACATATTGCCGCGGCTCCGCCGGAATCGCCTCGATTTCCGCCATGCTCAATTGCGACAGCTTCTTGGCCACCCCCAGCTTGTATTTCCCGTTCACAAACGTGAAAAATGCCTCGTGATAACCGAAGCTCGCCAACAAGTCATTCCAGGCATGATCCAGTTCCTGGCGCTGACCGTCGTTCAGAATGTGGCTGTACAAAAAACGGTCATCCCGGTAGTACTTGACGTTCACATGAAAGCTGTCGCGCTCCGGCTGATTGTAAATGTTGTTATACGGTGCCGGAATCGGATCCTTATCCGCCGGCGTCGGCTCCCCATGCGAACTCGCCGCCAGCTTCGTGCTGAACTCAAGCACATCCCGCTTCCATGCCGCAAATCCCTCCCCCTTCGGTTGCCCCAATAGCACCGACATCGGCACTCCCGAAAACGGCTTCTCGCTATTCGTCACCATCGCCCGGATCACAGCATCCCCTTTCGGCGACTCGCCCAGCACCGCATCAATCGTCAACTCCACCCCGGCCGCCCCCTCCGGCATCTCAAACTCCGCCACCTCCACCCGGTCCACCGGCAACGCAAAATCCAGCTCATCGATCTTGCCGCCGTCCGGCAATTGCCCGAAGCGCAACCTCTCCACGGTCTCCTTCTTCAGCGCCGTCCGCAGCGGCACCGGCGCCCCAACCGAACGGTTCGCCGTCCGGAATCGCACCGAGGCGTTTTTCCAGATCACATAGGGCCGATCCGCCGCCACCGGATTCATGTTCCGGGTCGAAAACCACACCCGCGCCGATCCCTTCTGCGCTCCCCGCACCGGATACCGGAATTTATGCTCGGTCTTCGCCCGCAGACTATCCTCACTCAGAACAAAATTCCGCTCGTCCCCCTCTCCCCCCATCGCCGGCGCCCCCGCACCGAACAGCAGCCGTGGCCAATCCACGATAAATGCTTGTATCTCCTTGGCCTTGGCCCGCGCTCCGTCTTCACTGGCAGGCATCTGCTTCCAGAGCCTCACCGCCTCGCTCGTCGGATATTCCGCATTTTCTTCCTGAAATACCTGCCATATGTGCGCCACAAACCGCGCGCTCGCTCCCGCTTGCGCCGCCGCCTGCGCCAGCGTCAGCGACGGCTGCCCCAGCTTTTGCCGCTGCCCGTAGCGCCAGCACGCCAGAATCGCCTGGCTGTAGCGGTCCAGCCCAAATGCCTTCCCGCCTTCTCCCGAAGCCGAACGGAAACCGTTCTCCCGATAAATCTTCTGAATCCGCGAAATCGCCGACAACTCAAACCCGCTCTTGCCCGGATCGGCGAAAAAGCTCAGTTTTCCGCTCCCGATCACCGCATGCGACGCCAGCCGCTTGGCCGCGCTCAAATAGCGCTCCAGATTGGCGTCCTGCATAAACTGCACATCGCCAAAATTCGTAAATCCCTCCCCACCCACTGAGTCATCGGCGAAATCCTTGTCCACCTGAAAATCAAGCCCCGTCAGGTCCCGCACCGTGTACTCATACTCCCCACTCGTCAGCCGCCGCACCGTTACCCGCCCGGGGTCCCCCGCGTTCCGCCGCGCCGCCTCCGCCAGCCGCTCCCGAATTGCCTTCACCATCGCCATCCGCTCGGCCTCGCTGGGCTGCGGCATCCGCGCCGGCGGCATGTGCCGGTCCTCCAACGCGCTCGCTACTTTCTCCCAGTGCTGAAAGCCTTCCGCCACCGAGGCCTGCGAATAGAGCAACTGCAGGTTGATTCCGCCCGAGGCATTCTTCTGATGACACCCCAGGCAATACTTCCCGACGACAGGATCCACCACCAGGCCCGGAGCCGCGAAGACCGCACTCGCGGCGAGTATCAGCAAAAAGGTCGGAAGCGGAAGTAGAATTCGCATAACTCTCTCAAGGGAAAGGACAATCGGACCTTTCGATTTTGCTTAAAATCTTATCACCTACCTATTCGGCGTGCCAGTGCCACGCCAGGTTACTGCCACGCCAGGTTACTGTCATCAGCAGGCTGGTTGTCCAGTCCCTGCCGGTTGCGCAATGTGGGGCGTCCAGTGCCAGAAATGGGACGGATCATGAAACCATAACATGTGATCTGGAAAGCAATTTCCAGAAAGATCGCTTCCGGCCACGCAGCCGAAATTGCGGGCATGAATCTGCGCAACAGGCAACGCAAGCGGCAAGAATACAAGAAACACGGCTGTTCCGGACTGTTTGACTAGCGGCGTGGCAAGCGTGCTATCCACCGGATTCCGATGGGAAGGGTGAAGAAGGTTTTGCAAGCAGTCTCATAAAGGCCTGAAAAGCAGTTGTGGGCAACCACGACGGACAAAGCCGAGCAAGTTCCCGGCGTGAAACACACAGCGCGTAACCAGGCGCCGAGAGTTGTGAAACTAAGCGAAGTGGCGCTCGACGCGCCAACGGCGGTGGTAGCGGCGGAAAGGCAGGCCATCCTGTGTTTTACTACCTTTGCGGCGATTGGGCGCGATCATCACGATCCTTTACCCTTCGGCGAGGAAGATTCCGGCCAAAACGTCTTCCATCCGATTGCATTCGGCTTGGGAAGCATTGTCAACGGCATCGGCGAGAGGGAGACTTTTATCCGCGGCGATAGCGATGATCTTCGTAGCCTTGCCGCGGCGCGTATGGCCGATGGCAGGCCCCATTTCTTGCGCTTGCGAAATTGCATCGACGACCGCTTCCCCCCAGTTCAACTTGCCTTGCTCATGCAACTGCCGCGCCAGCGCTCTCAATGCCTCCCCAAGTTTCCCGCTCCGCACCCATTGCTGAAATCGCCAGTGGCATGTCTGGCAGGGCGGATACCGGTCCGGCGGTTCCCGCCACCGCGATCCGCTCCCCATATCCACGCGCCGCCAAGGCCTAAACGACGGCGCCACTACTTACTGTTGTTGGCCACCTGGATCCCGGATTCCCCCCCTATACTTTGGGGCAAACTGCCAGAGCCTCTCCAGATACGCACGCTCTCGCGCACTTTGGTGCTGATGAGACTGCTTCTGATATGAAAACGGCAGTTCGCCTTGCCCCCTCCGCACGCAACTGATGGATACGGAACGGGATGAGCACCCGCGAGGACGATTTTGGCCTTCCCCCATTGGGTAAGCAGAAAGAAGACTTTGAGAACTACCCGCCACCGCGGAAGTGAGACACCTCTGGCGGCATGATCGAAGTGCGCTGGGAAGAAGATGCTGGGGTGAGCATGCACGGCGGGCTGGCCTTCTTCATTGAGTTCTTGAAGCTGAGCGGGATCTGCGAGCGGTTCGTTGATGAGTGCCCACTGAAGTATGTCTCGCCGAACGCGCCGAGTCAGTCCGGGATCCTGGGTGCGATTTTGTTGAGTGTGTTGAGCGGTCATCGGCGCTACTCTCACATAACGGAGATGCGTGGGGACGAAGTATTGCCGCAGTTGCTGGGTATCGGGAAGTTCCGCGGCGAGGACAGCGTGCGGCGGGCCTTTGAAAAGCAGAACGGAGAGGCGCTCACACTTTGGATGGACCGGCAGATGAACGAGACCTATGCCGCGCTGCTCGCTCTGGGTGCGACGGTGAAGACCTTGTATGGGCGTCAGGGGGAAGCCCGCATTGGGTATAAACCGCGTCTATCATGCGATGGTATTGACGGCGGCCAAGCTGGTGTTGAACGTGGATGCCGAGGCGGGCAACCGGATCGCCAGCGCTTACGCGCAACCAACGTTGTGGGGATGGCTGGAGTCGCGCGAGCGCCAGGACTGGCCGACGCTGGTGCGTGGCGGCATTGCCTACGGCAACGAGGAGATGATGGCGGGATGCGAGCAGCGCGGGCTGGCCTATTTGTTCAAGCTGCGGCAAACGCAGCGCGTGGGGCAAATGATTGGCAAGCTGGCGCGGCAAGGCGACAATGCGGAATGGCGTAATGCGGGGCAAGGCTGGGAAGGCGTAGAGCAGGAGTGGCAACTGCAAGGTTGGACGGTGGCGCGGCGG
>JAINDK010000074.1 GCA_019931185.1 Bryobacter sp. CoA8 C33 | reverse complement strand
CCAAAACGAAATGTTCACCATGGACGAACAGTGCTCCATCCCCGTCTCGCTCCCTCTCCACGAGATGCGCCGCACCCACTCCCGCTTCCTCCTCGCCGTCCAGTGGCTCAGCGCCCAACCCGACATCCAACTCCAATTCGCCGAACTCCGCGACCGCTGCGCCCAACGCCCTCTCACCCCAAAAAACGAAATCGAACAAACGAACCCAGGCGCCCTAGGACAATCCCCTAGCCAGTCCTCACTGTGAGCCTCCAACTCACTGGTCAAGCCCAATTGCCCTGCGCCAGTTCGCACTTCCGGCTTAGTGTACCGTCCGCGTCTTACGATTCATGTAGTCGACCAACAGGTATTCGCCCAGGGTCATGGGGGTGGTGAAGTAGGCCTTACCACGGCACAATTGAGTGACCTGGCGGACGAAATTGACGAGGGCGGGGTCGGTCGCGAGCATGAAGGTGTTGATGAGAATACCTTGCCGCTTGCAGCGGTTAACCTCCTCGAGGGTACGGCTGATGACGAGCGGATCGAGCCCGAAGGCATTCTTGTACACGCGGCCGTCCTCAAGGGTGAGAGCGCTGGGTTTGCCATCGGTGATCATGATGATCTGCTTCATGTCCTTCTTTTCCTGGTTGAGGATGCGCTGGGCGAGAATCAGACCGTCGCGGGTATTGGTGTAGTGTGGGCCCACCTGGAGGCGGGCTAATTCGGCGAGCCTCACTTCCTCCGCCGTGTCATGAAATAGAACGCAGCGCATGGTGTCGCCCGGATACTGCGTCCGGATGAGTTGGGCGAGGGCGAGGGCGACTTTCTTGGCTGGTGTAAAGCGGTCTTCCCCATATAGGATCATGCTGTGGCTGCAGTCGAGCAACAAGACGGTGGCGCAGGAGCTTTGGTATTCGCTCTGGTGGATTTGCAGGTCCGGATAGTCGAGCTCCAAGCGTTCGGTCAAACCCTGACGGCGCAGGGCGCGCGATAGGGTTTCCGTGATGTGGAGGTTCATCGTGTCGCCGAATTCGTAGTCCTTGACGGCGCCGCTGGCCTCGATGCCCGTGGATAAATCGCGCGTGTCGTGGGCGCCGAAGCTCGCCCGTCCCAGACTGCCGAGAAGATCCTTGAGCGTCTTGAACCCGAGGAAATCGACACCCTTGCCGGTGGATTGCACCGTGAGTTCGTTCGGCTGGCCGCTGCCGCCTGCTTCCTGCATTTGCACGTAGCCCTCTTCGACGAGTTGCCGGGCGAGCCCTTCGAGCAGCTTTTCCAGCTCGGCCGGTTCCATCGCTTCCAGCTTCTCGCGGATTTCGCGGGCCTGTTCTTCGTTGTTGAACATCGTGCCATCGAGCAGGGCCCGGAGGATGGCGTTCTTCAGGCCGTCCCAGGTTTGGCTGGCGCTCGAGTCTGGGTTCCACCAATCCTGAAAGCCGCTGTCGAGAAAGAAGTCCGCGAGGGCCTTCATCAGATCCTCGGCGCTTATCTCCAGTTCGGCTCCCCTGTACTTGCTGTAGTGGATTCGGCGCATGATTACTGGAACTGCTGGCGGCGCCGGTCGCGGCGCCCGCCTGCCGGGTCTGCTGTTTCACTATCGTCGGCGCGGGGGCCGTCCTTGGCAACGAAGGATTGTTCCTCGTTACGGCTGATGCGCCGTTGGGCGCAAAGGCCCTCGAGAATAAATTCAGCGGCGGCAACGCGGCGGGCATCGCTCTCCCGCACGCCAAGTCCCAGCTTGGCCGTTTTTTCCATGAGTCCATTGATGCGGCTTAACTGCTTCAGCAATTCCGCTGAACTGGCCAATTCCGGCAACTGCAGGCTCCCGCCCAGGTCGAACCACTGAACGACAGGCTTTAAGCTTTCACCTTCAAGCAGACGTGAGTAAACCAGGGCGATCGACTGGCGGATCAGATCACGGGCGATTACATGCGCACCCTTCAACTCGCCTTCGTATTCCAATTCGAGCTTGCCCGTAATGGACGGCAGCGCCGCGTAAAGGTCCAGGACGCGCGGTACCGCCTCGGCCTCGCCGCTGCTAGCCGCGCGCCGCTCGGCATTCGAGACCACATTTTCGAGAACCGAAACCGGCAGGCGCTGGCTCACCCCGCTGCGCTGGTCGATCCGCTTGTCATCCCGGGCGAGAAAGGCGATCTGCTCAACCACTTCCCGTAGATAAGCAGGCGCCTCGGTACGCACCGGTCCACTCCGCCGCACCCATGCCTCCTGAGCGGTGATCTCCATGCCGCGCTCCACGCTGAGCGGATAATGCGTGCGAATCTCGCTGCCAATCCGGTCCTTCAGCGGAGTGATGATCTTGCCGCGGGCTGTGTAATCCTCGGGATTTGCCGTAAAGACCAACAGCACATCCAATTCCAGCCGGACGGGATAGCCCTTGATCTGGACGTCGCCTTCCTGAAGTATGTTGAAAAGGCCAACCTGGATCTTGCCGGCCAGATCAGGCAATTCGTTGACCGCGAAAATCCCGCGGTTCGCCCGGGGAAGCAGCCCATAATGTATGTTTTCCTCATCGGCGATATCCGCGCCGCGCCGCGCCGCCTTGATGGGGTCGATGTCGCCGATCATATCGGCGATAGTCACATCGGGCGTCGCCAGTTTTTCGACGTAACGGTGATGGCGCTCAAGCCAGGCGATCGGCGTGGCGTCGCCTTTTTCGGCGATCCTGCGCCGGCCGTATTGGGTGAGCGGCCGGAAAGGATTGTCCCGAATTTCACTGCCGGCGATATATGGCGTGTGCTCGTCCAGCAGACTGGTCAACAAACGGATCAGCCGCGTCTTGGCCTGCCCACGCAAGCCAAGCAAAATAAAGTTATGGCGGCTCAGGAGGGCATTGACGAGCTGGGGGGCGACGGTATCTTCGTAGCCGACGATGCCCGGAAACAACTCCCCTCCCGCCTGCAAGCGAGCGAGCAGATTGCCGCGGATTTCGTCCTTGACGGACCGGCCGGCAAGGTCTTCGGCAGCCCATCGGCTCGACTTCAACTCGCCAAGAGTCTGAGGTAGTGGACGGTTTTCCTGAGTCATATATGCCGCTCCCTAAGCTTAGCGTGTTACCTTTCAATCTTCCGATGTCACGCGAACTCTCCGCGACGGATTATCAACGCTTCTGGCGGCGGCTTAGGCAGATTGGCCTGAACGCATATGAGGCTCGTTCGTATCTGGTGCTGCTCGGCCATCCGCGCTTCAAAGCCCTTGAGCTCGCGGCGCGGGCGCAGGTGCCGCGGCAGAAAATTTACGAGGTGCTGGACAGTCTGGTCGAAAAAGGCTTTGCGCACGTGGTGCAAGAGAAGACGAAGCTTTTTAGCGCGGTGGAGCCTTCGCTGGCCCTGCCGGGTTATTTGCGGCGGCGCGAAGAGATCTTGCGCCAGGAGATCGAGGAGCAATCCCGGCAGGCGAGCGCGCTGGCGGAGGATCTCGACCGGTCGCTTGAGCCGGCGGAGCGGGGCCGGGGGGCGCTCGATTCGCTGCGCATCGTTTCGAGCCCGAGCCAGACGGCGAATCACTACCGGAAGCTGCTCAAGGAAGTGAAGGACGAATACATCGAGTTCTCCAAACCGCCGTACGCGGTGGATCCCCTCGATGAACGGCTGGTGCAGCAGGCGCTGCAGCGGGGGGTCAAGGTGAGGCTGCTGCTCGAGCATACAGGGCTCGACGCGACGCACCGGCGCAAGCTGGCCGAGTATTCTCGGGCCGGGGCGGAGATTCGGGAAGCACCGGTGTTGCCGATGAAGCTGGCCGTTTTTGATCAGGCGGCGGGACTGGTGGCGCTGCTCGACCCGGTGCTGACCCGGCCGACTTGGACGGCCGTGGTCTTCGAGCACCCGGCCTTCGCCGAAGCCATGTATGCTTTGTTTGAAAACCATTGGAAGGCGGCCCGTAAGCTCACATGAAACAGTTGGTACTTCTTGCAATTGCCCCGTTGCTGGCCGCTCAGACGGCGGAATGGGTTTTTACGAACGGGCGCATCCTAACGGTGGATGACAAATTCCGCGTGGTCACGGCGATGGCCGTTCAGGGGGAACGCATTGTCGCCACGGGCACGGCGGCGAGCCTAAGGAAGTTTGTCGGCCCGAAGACCCGGCGGATCGACCTGGGAGGCAAGACCGTGATCCCGGGGCTGATCGACAGCCACACGCATGCGCTCGATGCGTCGCTGCATGAGTTTGATCATGAGATCCCGGCGATGGCGACCGTGGGCGATGTGCTGGAGCATATCCGGAAGCGAGCGCGACTGCTGCCGGAGGGCGAGTGGATTGTGCTGCGGCAGGTCTTTATTACCCGGCTGCGGGAGCAGCGCTATCCGACTCGGGCGGAGTTGGATGAGGCGGCGCCGCGGCACCCGGTGCTGTTCAGCACGGGACCCGATGCGGCCCTCAATTCGCTGGCGCTGGCGCGCAACGGGATCACCCGGGAGACGAAATCGCCGGCCGGGAATCCCGGCAAAGTGGAGTTGGACCCGAAGACGGGGGAGCCGACGGGAATGTTGCGGACCTCCGCGGCGTTTGTGAAAACGGTACCGAGCGGGCGGCAGCCAACTGCGGCCGACAAGCGGGCGCGGCTGAAGATGCTAATGGCGGACTACAATTCGCTGGGGATCACGAGCATCGCGGACCGGGCAGCGACACCGGCGCATATCGAAATTTACCGGCAGATGCGCGCGGCCGGTGAGTTGACGGCGCGGGTGTTTTTGAACTACCACGTGACAAACCCGAATGGGCCCTGGGCGGAGGTGGAAGCCGAGATCGGGCGGGCGGCCGAGGATCCGCTGCACCGGTATGACAACATGCTGTGGCTGCGGGGGCTGAAGGTATTCTTGGACGGAGGGATGCTGACGGGTTCGGCCTTCATGCGCGAGCCGTGGGGGACCAGCTCGATTTATTCGATCTCGGATCCAAACTACCGGGGGATGCGGTATATCGACAGCGAAAGGTTGTTTCTGCTAGCGCGGGCGAGCCTGCGGCGGGAGTTGCAGTTTACGGCCCATAGCGTGGGGGACGGGGCGGTGCAGGCGCTGATTGATGCCTATGAGCGTGTAAACCGGGAGTTTGCCGTGCGCCAGGGGCGGCCCTGCCTGACGCATGCGAATTTCATGACGGCGGAGGGAATGGAGACGATGGCGCGCATCGGGATCGTGGCGGATATGCAACCAGCATGGCTCGAGCAGGACGGGGCGACGCTGGCCAAGCACTTCGGGCTGCCAAGGCTCCGGTTTTTCCAGCCCTATGCGACGCTGTTCCGGCAGAACATAGTGGTGGGAGGCGGGAGCGACCATATGCAGAAGATCGGGGGGATGAGATCGGTGAACCCCTATCATCCGTTTTGGGGGATGTGGGTGGCAATTACGCGCCGGCCCCGCTGGACCAGCGAGACGCTGTTCGCGGAAGAGAAACTGACGCGGGAACAGGCGCTGCGGCTGTATACGATCAATAATGCGTTCTTGACCTTTGAGGAGAAACAGAAGGGGTCGCTTGAGGCCGGCAAGTTGGCGGACTTTGTGATCCTGGACCGCGATTATCTGAAGTGTCCAGAGGAGGAAATTGCGCGAATCGAGCCGCTCGAGACATGGCTAGGAGGCAAGCGCATCTACGAGCGGGCGCGGTAGGCTATGTGGATCTGCCCGGTGCGGGGTTGTCAGTTGGAGTTGCGGCCGCGGCCGCGGCGGTGGGTGTGCGAGTCGGACCACAGCTTTGATGTTGCTAGGGAGGGGTATGTGAACCTGCTGCAGCCGCAAGACCGGCGGGCGAAAGCGCCGGGGGATGGGCGGGAGGTCGTGGCGGCGCGGCGGCGACTGCATGAGCGGGGGATTACGCGGGGCCTGTTTGAGGCAGTGCTTGAGCTGGCGGATGCGCGGCGAGGGGACCGGATTGCGGAAGCGGGATGCGGGGAGGGTTTTTATGTGGGCACGCTGGCGGGGCAGACAGGAGCTCACGGAGCCGGGGTGGATATCTCGACGCCGGCGATCGAGGCGGCGGCGCGCCGCTATCCAGAGTGCAGCTGGGCCGTTGCCAATGCGGACCGAATGCTGCCGTTGCCAACAGGCAGCCTGGATTTGGCCCTGTCGATTACGGGGCGGCGGCCGTTGGGGGAATTTTACCGGGTGTTGCGTCCCGGGGGTGGATTGCTGGCGGGGGTGCCAGGGCCGGAGGATCTGATCGAGTTGCGGGGAGTGGGAAAGGACCGCCGGGAGAGTGTATTGGCGGAGTTGGGAGCGGGATTTGCTTGCGTGGAGACGAAGCGGGTAACGACGCACGTGCGGCTGGATGCGAGTGCAGTGGGGGATTTGCGGCTGGCCATTTACCGGCCGGCGGGGGTGATCGAGCCCGGGGAGGTGACGCTGAGTCTCGATCTGATGCTGTTGCGGCGGCGTGACGCTATGCTGGAGACATGAAGCTGAAGCTAGTGCTGGCGGGGATCTTGAGCTTGCCGCTTGCGGCGCAGAATCTGGTGGTGTACAAAACGCCAACCTGCGGGTGTTGCGCCAAGTGGGTCGAGCATATGAAGGCGGCGGGGTTTCAGGTGAAGGTGAACGAGGTGGCCAATACGGCGTCGGTCCGGGCGCGGCATGGCGTGGCGGAGAAATACGCGAGCTGCCATACGGCGGTGGCGGGGAGTTATGTGATCGAGGGTCATGTGCCAGCAGCGGATGTGCGGCGGCTGTTGAAGGTAAAGCCGAAGGCGCGGGGGTTGGCGGTGCCGGGCATGCCGATGGGATCACCGGGCATGGAAGGGCCCTACCAGGATGCGTACTCGGTCCTGTTGCTGACCGAGGAGGGGGCGTCGAGTTGGCAGCGGTACCCAGGGTCGCGCTAGAGGGATTTGGCGAGGCCGTCGAGGCTGGCGCGGCGTTTGGGCTGGCGTTTGAGTGCCATTTCGAAGCGGGCGCGGGCTTCGGGCTTGCGGCCCATCTCGAGGAGGATCTCGCCAGCGAGCTCATGGGAGGGCTTGATGATTTCGGGGGACCACTGACGCTGTGTTCTTCTTCCTCGAGGGCCTGGGCGCGGTCGAGCAGGGCGAGGGCGTCGGTCAGTTTGCCGGCGTGGCGGGCGGCGATGGCTTCGACCATGAGTTCTTGGGCGTCGCAGCGGGCGGCGGCGATAGGCTGATCGCGTTGGGCGGCCATCTGGCGGGCCTGTTCGATGAGTTCAAGCCAGGGGGCGATGTCTTCGCCTTTGAGGGCGGCGGCCCAGCCGCGGGTAAAGCCTTCGAGGGCGCGGGCGGCCGATGAAGGTTGGTGGCCGTGGCCTTCCGAGCCGGCGCGGCGGATGGTGACGGGATCGGAGAAGACTTCGGCGGCGCGATCCCACCTGCCGGTGCTGATAACGAGCAGGGCGCCGAGTTCAGCCCAGTAACGGTAAACTTCGCCATTGCCCTGCGACTCGATGATGTCGCGCTTCTTGTCCTCCCAAACTTTCCAGGCTTCTTCGGGGCGGCCCATCTGCAGGTAGCCGTAGGCGAGCCAATATTGGCTGTGATAGTCGCGGAGAGCGAGGCTGAGGTTTTTGCGTTTCTGCCAGGCGACGCTGGCCGCCCAGGACTGTTCGTTGGACTTGACGGTTTCCGGCCACATTCCTAATTGAAGGAAGATGTGGCTGGGCATGTGGCGGGCGTGGTGGGCTTCGGGGGCGATGCCGGCGTAGCGGCGTGCGGCGGGTAGGGCGAGGATGGCATGGACGGGATCATCGAAGGCATGAATGATGTAGTGAGCTGCGCCGGGGTGTTCGGGCTGTTTGCCGTAGACGTCGAGGGCGATGGCGCCGGCCTCGATGTTGCGTTCGATGGCGATGAGGGAGAGGGAATAGAAGGTAGCGGCTTCGAGGTCTTCGGGATAAGCGTGGTGGATTTGGGCAAGGGCCTTCGAGTAAGCGATTTCGCGGTCGCGCTTCTTGCCTTCGCCGAAGAGAAGTTTGACGGCATCGAGCCAGGCGCGTTCCTTCGGGGATAAGCGGGAGGGGTCGGAGACGTGGGTCAGGGCGGCTCTGGCTTCGACGGGCCAGACACGATTCCAGAGGGAGTGGTTATAAGTCATGGCAACGCCCCACCAAGCCATGTCGAAGCCGGGCTCGGCGGCGGCGCAGCTTTCAAACTGCTCGCGAGCTTCTTCGAACCAGAAGCTGTGCAGCATGGCTACGGCGCGGTTGAAGCAGGCCTGGGTTTCGGGCTTCTTCGCGGTAACGGGGAAATCGACGATACCGACGGAGGCAGCCTGAGCGAGCCCGGCTAACAGGAGAGCAACAATCGCGCGCATGACCACTCTTTTAATCCCGCGCCGGACGGAGCTATGCGAATCGATCAAGAAAGTACCAAGGCTTCTTGGGACTGAACCGCGACCTAAGCAGTACTGGAATGGCACTCTTCAAGGTGGATTTTTCCCGGAACCCCATTACACTTAAAAAGAACGTTGCGAGGTATTTCGGGAATTCATCTTTACTCAGACCTTTATTGGCCATTGAACTCCCCGCTGGAGGCTCCGGCGTGGTTGGACAGCATGCTCCGGGCAAGGGAAATCTGACTCGGAGCATGTCTTATCTGAGCCGAATCACTCGCCGCCAACCTGGATTACCCTTGGGTTGCTTCCGCCTTCAACCAGAGACTACTTCATGCGCCTTCCCGGTCATGACACGCTAAGGATGAGCCTCGCGAAGAAAGTCATCCTCGTTGAGGGGCCGTCCGATGAATTGATCGTGCAGAAGGCATTCTTCGCCACAAATTCGAAGATGCCTTTGGAAGCGGGAATTGATGTTTTGTCGGTAAACGGATTGGCAGGACCGCGATTTCTTGATATCGCTAAGCTCTTGGATCTAGTGTAGTGCTTCATAAATAGCGACCACCATCAGGATTGGCGCATCCTTGTAATCGAGGAGCCGGATTCCCGAGTTGCGCCCCAAGTTGAACTGACCACCGATGAAAAAGCGACGTTGGCGGCCTGGGCCACCGGGCGCAAGACGCCGGTGCGCATGGCCGAAAGAGCCCGCATACTTTTGCTGGCCGACT
>JAINDK010000092.1 GCA_019931185.1 Bryobacter sp. CoA8 C33 | reverse complement strand
AGCCCGACCCCGCAGCTTGTCTCGCCTTAGCCGAACGCATCGAGAGTCTGCACGCCGCGCACGGGCAGGAGCCCGCTGTGCGCGAGCAACTCGCGAAGGCGCTTTTGAACGCGACAGTGGTCGAGCCCGACCCCGCAGCGCGTCTCGCCTTAGCCGAACGCATCGAGAGTCTGCACGCCGCGCACGGGCAGGAGCCCGCTGTGCGCGAGCAACTCGCGAAGGCGCTTTTGAACGCGACAGTGGGTGAGCCCAACCCCGCAGCGCGTCTCGCCTTAGCCAATCGCATCGAGAGTCTGCACGCCGCGCACGGGCAGGAGCCCGCTGTGCGCAAGTTCATGGTTTACGCTCTCCTGATCGCCGCAGCCCAAGCTGAAGAGGCTCAACAAATCACCATCCTTCAGCGCATCAATACTCTCGCCGAGCAACACCGGGACGTCCTCGAGTGGGTTCAGCATTTCTCCGAGCTCTAGCCGCCAATCACCCCCGCCCCGCCCGACACCCCCGCGGATCCTCAATCAAACCCTTCAACGTCTGCAGAAATCTCGCCGCCGGCGCCCCATCCAGGATCCGGTGATCAAACGTCAAACTCAGCGTCATCCGCTCGCACGCGGCAAACGCTCCCGACGGCAGCACCACGGCCTCCCGCCGGATCGCCCCCACTCCCAGAATCGCCGCCTCCGGATAATGAATCACCGGCGTGAACGCGTCCACGTCATACCCGCCAAGATTGGAGATCGTAAACACGCTCCCGCGCAGTTGCGCCGCGCTCGCCCGCCCGCTGCGCGCCAGTTCGATCAACTCCCGCGCCTGCCGCGACGCCTCCCCAAGCTCGAGCGACGGCACATTGCGCAACACCGGCACCAGCAACCCGCGCGGCGTATCCACCGCAATCCCGATATCGATCGACCCCGCCGGCACGATCCGGTCCAGATCCCAGCGCGAGGCAATCAGCGGATGCCGCTCGATCGCCGCCGCCGTCAGCACCGCCAGTATCGCCGTAAACGACGCCCCCGTCCTCTTGCGCAGCCCCAGCACTTCCGTCGCCTCGGCCCGCGTCGTCAACGTCACCGGCACCGTGTTGTTGCGGCTCTCCATCAGGTGCATCGCAATGGCCCGGCGCGCCGCCGTCAGCCCCTGCCCCTCGCCCTCTCCCCCCGCCACCACCGCCGGCCGCATCGCCTGCACCGCGCGAATGTCCTGCTCGCGGATCCGCCCGCCCGCCCCGCCCGGCTGCGCCGTCAACGGGTCCATGCCAAGCGCCGCCGCCAGCCGCCGCGCCCGCGGCGTCACTGGCGTCCTCCCCGCCCGCGCCCGCCCCGGCTCGCTCCGCCGCGTCTCCGGCGCCGCTTCCGCAACTGTCTCCCGCTGCGTCGTCTCCCGCAACCCCTCTCCCCCCGGCGCCTCCTCCCCTGGCGCCAGCAAATAACCGATCAACTGCCCCACCGTCACCACGGCCCCTTCCCCCGGCCTGCCCGCCTCATAATGCAACCGCCCCCCGTCGAGCGATTCCACCTCCATCGTCACCTTGTCACTCTCGAGCGCGAACAGCGGTTCGCCCGCCTCCACCATCTCCCCCGGCTTCTTCAGCCAGCCGGCAAAGGTCCCCTCCTGCATATCCCATCCCAGCCGCGGAATCGTAATCTCTATCGCCATATCGCTTCCCTCACTCCGCAATCAGTTCCCGAATCGCCGCCGTGATCGCCCCCAGCGACGGCATCACCGCCGCCTCCAGCGTCGGGCTGTATGGCGTCGGTGTAAACACCCCGTTCACCCGCCGTACCGGCGCGTCCAGCGCATCAAAGCCCCGCCCCGCCGCCTCCGCCGCAATCTCCGCCGCCACGCTGCAAGGCCCGAATGCCTCATCCACGATTAACAGCCGCCCCGTCTTCTCCACCGACCCCAAAATCGTATCCATGTCGAGCGGCAGTATCGTCCGCGGATCGATCACCTCCACCGACAAACCCTCCCGGCCCAGCGCCTCCGCCGCCGCCAGCGCCAGCGGCGCCATCGCTCCAATCGCCACCACGCTCGCCTGTGTCCCCTCACGCGCAATCCGCGCCCGCCCAAACTCGATTTCATAATCCTGTTCCGGCACCGGCCCCTTCGCCGAAAGCAGCGCCCGCGGCTCGAGAAACAACACCGGGTCCTCACACCGCAGCGCGTGCGTAAACAATCCCTTGGCGTCATACGGGTTCGATGGCGCCACCACCCGCAACCCCGGTATCTGCCCATAGATCGCGTAGTAATTGCCCGAGTGATGCGTCGCCGCCGATTTGCCCATCCCGATCGCCCCCCGCAGCAACACCGGCATCCGCAGCCGCCCGCTGCTCATATACTGCATCTTCGCGATCTGGTTCACGATCTCCCCAAACGCATCGTTGATGAAATCGATGAACATGAAGTCCACCACCGGCCGCGTCCCCGTCATCGCCGCCCCACCCGCCAAGCCTACAAACCCCCGCTCGCAGATCGGCGTATCGCACAGCCTCTGCGCTCCATAGCGCGCATACAGCCCGGCCGTCGTCGCGAAGTTCCCCCCGCGCACGCCAATGCCTTCCCCCATCACGAAAATGTTCGGGTTCGCCGCCATCTCATGGTCGAGCGCCTCAAGCGTGGCCGCCACAAACGAGATCTCCCGTTGCCCGGGTGCCGGCGCCGGCGCCGCCACCCGCGCCGGCGCATACACATGCGTCGCCGCCTCGCTTGCCTCCGGCATCGGGTCGCCCTCAGCCTTCTCCGCTGCCGCCAGCACCAGCTGCCGCACCTCCTCGTCGATCGCATCCAGCTCCGCCGCGGTCGCCATCCCGCTCTCGATCAACACCGCCCGGTGGCGCGCAATCGGACACCGCGTCCGCCATTCAAGCACTTCTTCCCGCGTGCGGTATGTGTAATCCCCCATGCCCTCGGCGTGCGGGCGCGTGCGATACGTCTTGCACTCAATCAGCGTCGGCCCTTCCCCCGCCCGGGCTCGCGCCACGGCCTCCGCCGCTGCCCGCCATACCGCCTCCACGTCGTTGCCGTCCACCTGCACCCCGGGCATCCCATAGGACGCCGCCCGCGAGGCCACATCCGGATTCCCCGCCGCATAGCGGAACGGCACCTCCGTCGCAAACTCGTTGTTCTCACAGATAAACAGCGCCGGCAGCTTCCAGATCGAGGCCATATTCAGCCCCTCATGAAACGCCCCGTTGTTCACCGCCCCATCCCCGAAAAACGCCACCCCCACCGCGTCTTCATTCCGCAGCTTGAAGCTATACGCCGCCCCGGTCGCCTGCAGGATGCACGGGCCCACGATCCCGCTCGTGCCCATCATTCCGATCTCCGGCGCAAACAGATGCATCGAGCCCCCCCGGCCCCGCGACACCCCCGTCGCCCGTCCGAATAGCTCCGCGATCAGCTCATACGGCGACACCCCCTTGGCCAGCGCGTGCCCATGCCCGCGGTGCGTGCTGAACACCGCATCGCGCGGCCCCAGATGCGCGCACACCCCCGTGGCGATCGCCTCCTGGCCCACATACGTATGGCAGGCCCCATGAATCAGTCCCCGCGCATGACACCGGGCCAAATGCTCCTCGCACACCCGGATCAGTTGCATCGTTCGGTACATCGATTTCATACGCGCTTCCCTTCATGGCGGACCGACCCGCCCGCGTTCATCGCCAGATTCCCCCCATCCATCGGGATCAGCGCCCCCGTGATCCACCGCGACGCATCCGAGGCCAGCAACACCGCCAGCCCCTTGATATCGTCCGGATGTCCCAGCCGCCCCGCCGGGATCCCCGACAAAAACTGCTGCTCAAGCGGTGGCCACGCCGCAATCCGCTGCTCCAGCCCCGGGTTCAATACCTGCGCCGGCAGAATCGCATTCACCCTCACTCCCCCGGCCGCCCATTCCGTGCTTAACTCCCGCGTCATCTGCGCCACCGCCCCCATCGCCATGCTGTAGGCGATATGCCCCCGCCCCAGTGCCGTAATACTCGCCAGCGAGCCGATGTTCACAATGCTCCCGCCCCCCGCGGCCAGCATCCTCCGCCCCGCCTCCTGGCAGGCGCAAAAGCGCCCCAACACCAGGTTCCGCCACACCTGCTCCACATCCGCGAGCGCAATCGTCTCCGGCGGCGCCATCACCGCTTCCCCCGCCACGTTCCCCAGAAAGTCGATCCGGCCAAACTCCCCGTCGATCCGCGCAAACAATGCCCGCACCGCCTCCGGCGACGATACATCGCAATCGCTCGCCTCCGCCCGCCGCCCCATCCCGGCAATCGCCGCCCTCGTCGCCTCCGCTCCCGCCAGGTTCCGGTCCACCAGCATCAAATCCGCCCCCGCCTCGGCCAGCGCCAGCGCCATCGCCCGCCCCATCCCCTGCGCCGCCCCGCTTACCACCGCCACCTTGCCGGACAAATCAAAAAGCGTTGTTGCCATTGCTCATCTGCTCCTTTTCACCTTCACAAAGCTCGTGATCACCGCGCCGAGCAAATACCACGACGCCAGAAACAAAAGGATATGCGACTCCGTGGCCCCCCGGTCCCGTATGTAGCCCACCAGATGGTTGCCGAGATAGCCTGCCAGGTTCGCGAAGATGTTGATCAATCCGATCGAGGCCGCCGCCGCCGATGCCGTCAGCGTCAACATCGGCAAGGCCCAGAACGGCGTCGGCCACGAATAGGCGATGGCCCCCGTCAGGCACAGCAGCGACATCGTTAGCCCAAACGAGCCGATCCCGCCCGACATCGCGCTTAGCCCCAATAACAGCCCCGTCCCCGCCTGCCCCGCCACGCAGTGCCACTTCCGGTCCCCCGTCCGGTCCGAGGAGAACCCCGAATACAACACTCCCGCCAGCCCGCACAAATAGAACAGCCCGCTAAACAGCAGCGCCGATTGGTCCGAGCCTCCCGATAGATTCTTCACCGTTGTCGGCAGCCAGAAGCCCATCGCATACCCCCCCGTATTCGTCGCGAAGATCCCCAGCGACAGCAGCCACACATTCGGCATCCGCAGCGCCGCCCGGATCGGAACCGCCCCGTCCGCCTCCTTGGCCGCCGCCTCCGCCTCGAGCACCCCCGTCAAGTAATTCCGCTCCTGCTCTGTCAGCCACGGGGCGTCCTTCGGCCGGTCTGTCAGCGCAAACAGCACAATCACCCCCAGCACTACCGCCGGTAGCCCCTCGAGAATGAACAACCACTGCCACCCCGCCAGCCCAAACCAGTTCACATCCAGCAGCATTGCCGAAATCGGCGCCCCCAGCGCCAGGCTGAACGGCACCGCCACGATCAACCCCGACATCGCCCGCCCCCGCTCCGCGATCGGAAACCAGTGCGTAAAGTACACGAGGATTCCCGGAAAGAATCCCGCCTCGGCCACCCCCAACAAAAACCGCGCCGTATAAAAGCCCCCCGGCGTTTCCACAAACGCCGTCGCCGCCGAGATCAACCCCCAGGTGATCAGTATCCGCGAAAACCACTTGCGCGCGCTCCACCGCTCCACCAGCAGCGCTCCAGGGATCTCGAGCGTCAGATACCCGATAAAGAAGATCCCGATGCCCAGCCCGAACACCGTATCGGAAAACTTCAGATCCGCCGCCATCCGCAGCTTCGCGAATCCCACATTCGCCCGGTCCAGATACGCCACCAGATACAGCAGAATCACCAGCGGAAGAATCCGCCAGGCCACCTTGCGCCGCAGCGCCGCGATTTGCTCGGTTGTCAGCATCGGGTGCGCTTAGCGGAGAATGCCGCTCACCACCTGTGCCGGATACTGGTCGGTCAGCCGCTCCTTCAGTCCGCTCCGCTCATGCACCAGCGTGCGAAAGTCGAGCCCCAGCAAATGCAGCATCGTCGCGTGAAAATCATGCACGCTCACCCGCTTTTCCACCGCCCGATGGCCCATATCGTCGGTTGCTCCATAAGCCAGCCCTCCCTTTACGCCCCCGCCCGCCATCCACGTCGTAAAGCCGCTCGGGCCATGATCGCGGCCCGCCGCCGCCGGGTTGTCCCGTACCTGTCCGAGTGGCAGCCGCCCAAACTCCCCGCTATAGAGCACCAGCGTCGAGTCGAGCAAGCCCCTCTGTTTCAGATCCCGGATCAGCGCCGCAATCGGCTTGTCCGTCTTCTCGCACGCATACCGCAGCCCCTCCACCAGCCCCGAATGGTTGTCCCAGATCTGCCCTTCGATGAACAATTGCACAAAGCGCACTCCGCGCTCCACCAGCCGCCGCGCCATCAGACAGCGCTTGCCATAAGACCGCGTCGCCTCCTGGTTCAGCCCATAGCTCTCGCGCGTCTCCTCCGATTCCTTCGACAAGTCCAGCGCGTCGGTTGCCTCGATCTGCATCCGGGCCGCCATCTCATAGCTCGCGATTCGCGCCTCAAGCTCCGGCTGATGCGGCCGCTGCCCCGCATGCGCCTCATCGAGACGCCGCAACAACTGCCGCCGCGCATCCACCAGCGCGTTCGGCGCCTCCCCGGCTGGCTTCAGGTTCAACAGCGGCGCCCCCTCGCTGCGAAACCGCGTCCCCTGGTAAGCCGGCGGCAGCCACCCCGACTGCCAGTTCTGTATCCCGTTGATCGGCAGGCCCTTCGGGTCATCCAGCACCACATACGCCGGCAGATTCTTGTTCTCCGAACCCAGCCCATAGCTCACCCACGCCCCCAGCGACGGCCGCCCCGGGATCGTGCGCCCCGTGTGCATCAAATAAAGCGATGGCTCGTGGTTGAAGTGCTCCCCGTACGTCGACCGGATCAGGCACACGTCGTCGATCACCGATCCCAGCCCGGGCAACAACTCGGAAATCTCAATGCCCGACTTGCCGTGGCGCTGAAAGGCGAACGGCGACGGCAACATCCCCCCCACTTCGTTCGTAAACTCGATTTCGTTCGCGATATCCCGCGGCGGCGCGCTGCCCGCCAGCCGCTGCAGCAGCGGCTTCGGGTCGAACAGGTCCACCTGGCTCGGCCCCCCGTTCATAAATAGATGGATCACCGACTTGGCCCGCGCCGGCCCGGCCGCTACCGCCGGGCTCGCCAGTGCCGCCAGCGCCGCTCCATGCACCCCATCGGCCATCCGCGAGAAAAAGTCCCGCCGGGAAACTCGAGTCTCAATCGACATAGGAAAACTCCGCGGAATTCAGCAGCGTATGAATCAAATCCCCCAGCGCATACCATTGCGCCTTCCAGCCCTGCGGCGAGGCTTCCCGCTTGCCCGCCAGTTCCGTCTTCCAGTGCGCCTCGAAGTCCCGCAGCGCCACGGCTGCGCTCGATGCCTCCGCCGCGCTCACCGGCCGGCCCAACACCCGCCGCCAAGCTGCCTCGATCCGGTTCTCTGCTTCGCTGTCGAGAATCCGCCCCGCCAGATGTCGCGCATGCTCGATCGTCGCCGCACTGTTCATCAGTTGCAACGCCTGCGTCGCCACCACCGACCGCGGCCGCTCAATGCAGTTCGGCGACATCGGCGGCGTGTCAAAGGTCTCCAGCATCGTCACCGGCGACCGTCTCCGCTGCAGCAAATAAATCGCCCGCCGGTACCCCTTCGCTCCCGCCTTGGCCACCACTTCCCCGTCCGGCTTGATCTCGATCGGCGACGGCGCCCCGAACGGCGCGTTGTCCAACTGTCCCGTCACAAACAGAATCGAATCGTGCAGCGCATCCGCGTCCAGCCGCCGCAACGGCATCCGCGACAGCAGCACATTCTCCGGGTCGGCCGCCTCCCGCTCCGCCGTCACTCGCGACGATTGCTGAAATGCCGACGACAGCAGAATCGCCCGGTGAATCGTCTTCAGCCGCCACCCCTTCCCCGTCAGTTCCCGCGCCAGCCAGTCGAGCAGTTTCGGATGCGACGGCGCCGCCCCGGTTCGCCCGAAGTTTCCCGGTGTCGTCACAATCCCCCGCCCGAAGTAATGCATCCAGATCCGGTTTACCATCACCCGCGCCGTCAGTGGATGCTCAGGGTGCGTCACCCACTCGGCCAGCCCCAGGCGCCGCCCGCTCGATTCTCCCGCCGCCTGCCCCGGCCGGTAAGGCGGCAGCCCGCCCGCCAGCACCGCCGGCACCCCAGGGCTCACTTCCTCGCCCGGCGACAACGCATCGCCCCGCCGCAACAGATACGCCCCCGACGGCTCCCCTCCCATCTCATAGAGCGCTCTCACCTGCGGCATCGGCTTCAGCCGCCCCCGCAACTCCACCAGTTGCTTGCGGTAACTCTCCGCTTCATTCCGGTACTCGGGAAACCGCGCCGTCAACTGCGCCGTGGCCATGCGCAACGTCTCGGCGAACTTTTCGGCAAGATATTTCTGCACCGCATTCCGCGCCTCTGCTTTCGTCGCCGCTACCACGCGCAGATCCGACCGCACCGTCTCGGGCAGGGAATTCAGCCGCTCCTCGAGCAGTTTCTCGCGCATCGGTTTCTCCCGCTCCCGCTGTGCCCCCTCGATCCGCTCGATCTCCGCCTCCACCGGCGCATTCGCCGCCGCCGCCGCCCGCCATTCCTCCTCGAGCCCCACGTTCAAATGCCGCTTGGTCGGGATCACCCAATCGTAAGGATCATAGGCCGTCTGCAATACCGCCGCCAACCGGTAATAATCGCGCTGCGGCAGTGGGTCGTACTTATGGTTGTGACACCGCGCGCAACCCACCGTCAGCCCCATCACCGCCGAACTGAATACCTCGATCTGATCGGCGATCACGTTCATCCGCTCCGGCAAGAAGCTCTGCGGTGGCGAGTACGTCCCGTCGGCCGCCATCCGCCAGAATCCCGTCGCCACCAGCTTGTTCAATTCCCCGGCGCTCACATGCTTCCGCCCCTGCCAGGCCACCATCTCATCTCCCGCGATCTGCTCCCGCAGAAACTGGTCGTACGGCTTGTCCTCGTTGAGCGAGCGGATCACATAGTCGCGGTAGCGCCAAGCCTGCGGCCGGATCTCGTCGGCATCCACCTTCCCCTCCGAGTCCGAGTACCCCACTGCATCGAGCCAATAGCGCCCCCATCGCTCCCCATAGGCTGGCGATTCTAGTAGTTTGTCCACCAGCCGCGCATACGCATCCGGCCGCTTATCATTCAAAAACGCGGCCAGCTCCGCCTCGCTCGGCGGCATCCCCGTCACCGCCATCCAGGCCCGCCGCGCCAGCACGGCCGGCGCCGCCGGCGGAGCAAAACTCAACCGGGCCTCCTCCAGCTTCTCAAGCAGAAACGCATCCACCGGTGTCCGCACCCGCCCCTGGTTCTTCACCCGCGGCGGCTCCTGCGCCCGCGGCGGCTGAAACGACCAAAACTCCCGGTCCTTGGCCGGCAGCACCGTCTCGCCCGCCGCCACCGCCTCCGACTGCGGCGCCCCCGCCGCAATCCAACGCCGCAGCGTCTCCACCTCCGCGCTCGACGGCGGCCTCACCGAAAAATCAAATTGCAGCTTCGCCGGCGGCATATCCCCCGATAGAATTCGCTTCACGATCAGGCTCTCATCCGGCTTGCCCGGGATCAGCGCCGGCCCGCTCTTGCCCCCACGCATCCGCGCCGCGTGCGTCCGCAAATCAAGTCCCCCTTGCTGCAGCCGCTTCCCATGACACACCACGCACCGCATCTGAAAAATCGATAGCGCATCCCGCTCCGTTACTCCCGCCCCCGCATCCCCCGCCGCTCCATCGATCCATGCCCGTATCTTGCCAATCTCTCCCGTCCCCAGCTTCGGCCCCACCGGCGGCATCGAACCCGATACAACCTTTTCTAGCAACAAACTCCGCCCCGGCGCCCCCGGCTCAATCACTCGCCCGGACTTGCCCCCTTTGAGCGCCCCCGCCACCGTCGACAGATCCAGCCCTCCCTGCGCTGCCTTCGCGTTATGACACCCCTGACAGCGCTCCCGCAACACCGCCGCCAGTTCCGCCGGAAATTCCGCCGAATCCGCCAACCCCGCGCCAAACATCGTCGCCAAAACGAATAACTTCATCCGTTGACGCCATTCTATGCACTTTAGAGTCTGTTTTCAAACGCCACCCTTTTTAGAACCTCAGCCCCAACTCGTACAACGAATAACCCACCGCCTGCCGAAAGTACAGCCAAGCCGCCTGCGCATCCGATATCTCCCGCGCCGGCCGCGGTGATCCCACGCATTCCAGCCCATTGGCCGCCATCATCCGCTTGGCCCGGTACAAATGATACCCGTCCGACACCAGAATGCACGTCCGCCACCCCATTCGCTTCAGAATCTCCGCCGCCGCCGCCGTCGATTGTGCCGTGCTCGCCCCTTCCCGCTCGATGTAGATGTTCTCGATCGGTATCCCCCGTCCCGCTAGATACTCCCGCCCCACTTCCGCCTCCGTGTGCACCAGTTCTCCCCCCGCCCCGCCCGTCGTGATCAGCCGCGGCGCCAGCCGCCGCTCATACAATTCATAGGCATGATCCAGCCGCGAGCGGAATACCGGTGACGGCTTCCCCTTATATTCCGCCGCCCCCAGAATCACGATCACTTCCGCCGGACGCGCCTCCTCCCGCGTCGCTTGGTCCCGTACGGCGAGCGTCAGCTCGAAGATCTGCCACGACCAGGCGGCGGCTAACAAAACAGCGCAAATGGCGAGAATTTTCTTCAACCCGGAAGATTTTTAGTTTACTGGAGTGATGGAAGCGCCGCGCGTCGAACACATTCTCAGCCTGCACAACCCCTTGCTGAAGAGCATCCGCAAGGCGATTCAAAAGGGCGCCCGCACCGAGGAAGGATGGATCGTCGCTGAAGGCTTCCACCTCCTCGAAGAGGCCCTCTCAAGCGGCGTCGAAATCGGCGCCGTCATCGGTACCGAACAAGGTCTCTCCGGTCTCGCCTCCCTCGGCACGAGAGTCATCGAACTCAGCGATTCCCTCTTTGCCGGCCTCTCCGGCATGGAAACACCCCAAGGCATTCTCACTCTCGTTAAAACACCCTCCTGGACCCCGGACCTGCTCTCCAGCCCCCAAGCCCTCCTGCTAGTTCTCGACGGCGTCCAGGACCCCGGCAACGCCGGCACCATTCTCCGCTCCGCCGAAGCCTTCGGCGCCACCGCCGTCGTCGCCCTCCGCGGCACCGTCGACCTCGCCAATCCCAAGCTCGTCCGCGCCGCTGCCGGCAGCCTCTTCCGCCTCCCCTCCTTTCGTCTCGAACTCGCGGATTTAACCCTGCCCCTGTACGGCGCCTCCGGCAGCGGTCACAAGCTCGTTGCCGATATCGACTGGCGCGGCCCCGCCGCCATCGTCATCGGCAGCGAAGGCCGCGGCCTCACCGAAGCCGTCAAAAAACAGTGCGAACTCGTGCGCATCCCCACCGTTGGCGTCGAGAGCCTCAATGCCGCCACCGCCGCCACCGTCTTTCTATACGAAGCCGCCCGCCAGCGCGGAGCCGCCTCATGAGTGGTTTGTTTGAACAATCCGCCCGCCCCCTCGCCGAACGCCTCCGCCCGGAAAAACTCGAAGACGTCGTCGGCCAGCGCCATCTCCTCGCCCCCGGCCGCCCCCTCCGCGTCATGGTCGACCGCGACCGCCTCAAGAGCATGATCCTCTGGGGCCCCCCCGGCGTCGGCAAAACCACCATCGCCCGCCTGCTCGCCCGCGAGTCCAAAGCCGACTTCATCCCCTTCAGCGCCGTCATGAGCGGCATCAAGGAAATTAAGGCCGTCATGGCCGAGGCTGAAACCAACTTCCGCTACGGCCGCCGCACCGTCGTCTTCGTCGACGAAATTCACCGCTTCAACAAGGCCCAGCAGGATGCCTTCCTCCCCTATGTCGAGCGCGGCGACATCGTCCTCATCGGCGCCACCACCGAGAACCCCAGCTTCGAGATCAACAGCGCCTTGCTCAGCCGCGCCAAAGTCTTCACCCTCCGTGCCCTCGCCATCCCTGAACTCACCGAACTCATTCTCCGCGGCCTCCGCGAATCCGCCGCTCTCTTCTCCCCGGAAGTCCCCGAGATGATCGCCCACTTCGTCAACGGCGACGCCCGCAATGCCCTCAATCTCGTCGAAATGGCCGCCGCCGTCGCCGCCGGCGCCGAAATCACCCCCGAGACTCTCGAAGGCGTCCTCGAACGCCGCATGCTCCTCTACGACAAATCCGGCGAAGAACACTACAACCTCATCAGCGCCCTCCACAAAAGCGTCCGCAGCTCCGACCCCGACGCCGCCCTCTACTGGCTCGCCCGTATGCTCGAAGCCGGCGAAGACCGCCTCTACCTCGCCCGCCGCCTCGTCCGCATGGCCATCGAGGATATCGGCCTCGCCGACCCCCGCGCCGTCGAACAGGCCATCGCCTGCCAGCAGACGGTCCACTTCCTCGGCGAACCCGAAGGCGATCAGGCCCTCGCCCAAATCACGATCTACCTCGCCGTCGCCCCCAAGAGCGATGCCGCCTATCAGGCCCTCAAAGCCGCTCAGGATGCCGCCCGCCACCGCCTCGCCGAACCTGTCCCCATGCAGTTGCGCAATGCCCCAACACGCCTTATGAAGGACATCGGCTATGGCGCCGGATACCAGCATGCCCACCAACAGCCCGATGCTGTGGTGGGCATGAAGTGTTTGCCCGAGGGCCTCGACGGCACTCAGTTCTACCATCCCTCCAATCGCGGCCTCGAAGCCAAAATCCGCGAGCGCCTCGACGATTGGAAAAAACGCCGCGACTCTTCTACTACTTCTTCTTCTTGACCGGCGAGGCCTCCGCCGTCACCGTGATCTCAATCCGCGACTTGCCCACCAGCTTCGCTACCCCAACCGTTGTCCGCGCCGGCCGCGGCTCCGGAAAATACGCCATGTATACCTTGTTCATCCTTTCAAACAGATCCATGTCCGTCAAATACACCTGCACCGCGATTGCATTCGCCGGCCCCAGGCCCGCTTCCTTCAGGATCTTGTCGATATTCGCCAGCGTCGCGCTGACCTCGTCTTCAAACTGATCCGGTATGTTCCCAGAGGCGTCCCGCCCAATCTGTCCGGAAACGTATAGTACTCCGTTCGACAGAACTCCAGGGGAGTAGGGCCCCGCTGGGTTCGCCCCTTGCGGAAATACTGCTTTTTTTTCCGCCGGGAGGGTAGTGGGACCCATCACCACGGACAGAACTGTAATGATTTGTAAAGTCTTGTTTATAAAAGGCATAAACGCAGTGTACTGCAATCTTTCTGGTACCAAAGTACCCTTGGAGAATGAACCTTTATGTTCATTGAGATAAGTAGGTGACCTGATGAATACTAACAGTGTCAGGAGAAGCTAATACAGTGTTTGGGATGCAAAGCAACGGGCGGAGTTTAAAGGATGCCAATGATCGCCGATGTGCGGATCGGTTCCCGATTGAACGCGAGTTGCGATATAAAGTATTGTCCAAGCGCAGCCAGGATGAGGCTGGCGGCGGCAAGACTGTCAACATTAGCAGTTCTGGCGTCCTCTTCACCTCAGAACACTTCCTGGTCCCAGGCAAGCGCGTCGAGGTTTCCATCAGTTGGCCGGCGCAGTTGAATAACACTACAAGATTGAAACTTGTTGCCCGCGGTCGTGTCATCCGAAGTGAAGGCGGCAGAGCAGCCCTCGAAATTCAGCAATACGAGTTCCGCACCTCCGGGTCAAGTAGCATTCAGTAATTTTTTGTCTCCAAGTTGGTTCTCCTCTTTCGGTTTGTTCCTTGAGCAGACCTTCTTCCGGGTGCTTCGCCTCTCTCGAGGGCGCGGCACCCTTCTGTTTCTTCTAGACTGAGATGTGATGCCCGGACCGGGTCGGATCAAATATGAGTTCTCCCGCCGCATTCACTTTCCCCCACCGCGCCCCTAGCCTCACCTCTGCCCAGCCGTCCCGAAAAGATTGCACTTCCTGAAACCGGGGTGTGATCACAAAGGCCCCTTGCGCGTCGATAAAGCCCCAACGCCCATACCACCGGACTGCAGCCAATCCTTCAGAAAAATCCATACAGGCCTCATACAGCGGGTTCACCCGGAACTGCCCCCGGCCGTCGATAAAGCCCCATTTCTCGACCGACTGTACCGCCGCCAGCCCCCTCACAAACGGCCGCGCCTGGGAAAACTCAGGATGAATCACCGTCCGCCCCAGCTGGTCGATATAACCCCAGCAATCCCCAAAATCCATCGCGATCAGCTCCACCTCAACCGCAAATTCCCCCTTGCTCCGGATTACCTCCCAAGCCTCGACGATCTCCTTCAGCTTCTCTTCCGCCTTGCGCCGCAATCGTTCCGGTTCATGTTGATGACGGTCCGGATGCCAGATTTTCACCAGATCCAGATACGCGGCCCGAGCCTCCTCGAGCGTGCACAACGGACGCAGCTCCAGGGTTTGATAAGCACGAGCCAAATTGTCCTGCATGAGCTTTCTTCCGAACTATCGGCTTAGAACACCCGTTGCTTGAGACGCGCAACGTTGAATTTTGCCGTATCCGCCACCGCCATCACCGTCATTACCCCCGCCTGCACCGGGTCCGAAACCACCAGATCCGCCGCCTCCGGCACGCTCCCCGCCATGTTCAGCGACACCACCAGCAAACCCTGCCCACGCACCTCCCGTACCGCAGTCTCAATCTCTCCGCCCATCAGCGACCCTGCCAGCACCAGCGCCCGCGCCCGCGGCAGCCGCGCCACCGCCCGCACCGCATCCGCCAACTCCTGCTCTCCCACCAACGGAATCGTATCCACCGAAATATGCTCCCCCCGCAAATTGTGCCGGTCCGCCTCCGAGATCGCCCCAATCGCCACCTGCGCCACCTGCGCCCCCCCACCCATGATGATGATCCGCTTGCCGTAGATCTTCTCCATGCTCCGCACCGGCTCGACACCCTTCACCAGCGGCAGCGACGAAATCCCCGCCAGAATCTCTTCCCCGTTCGGCCCCGGCAGCTCCACCTCAAAAAACGTCCGCTCCTCGCCCTCCTCCCGGCTACCCAGAATCGCCACCGACGTGATATTGCCCGCATGCGCCGCGATCACTCCCGTAATCTGATGCAGCGCGCCGGGCCCCGGCAAAACACGAACCACTAAGGCAATCTTGGCGTCAGGCATGGATTTCGTACTTCTTGAGAATAGCGGGCCACAAGCCCTTCGCCGCAAGCAACATCTCGCATACCTCCCTCACCGCCCCTTCTCCCCCCTTTGCCTGCGTCGTGTATTGCGCCGACCGCTTCACCTCCTGCCGGGCATTCGCCGTCGCAATCGACAGCCCCACCCGGTTGAAGATCACCACATCCGTGAAGTCGTCGCCAATAAACGCCACCTTCTCCGCGCCCACCCCGGCATCGGCCAAAATCTCCTCCAAAATCGGAATCTTCTCAATGTGGCCCTGGTACACATACTTCATCTTTGCCTGCCGCGCCCGCTCCACCGTCGCCGGTGATACACGCCCCGAGATCACCCCCGTCCGAATCCCATGCCAGCTCAGCCACTGCAACGCAATCCCGTCCTGCGAATCGAAAGCCTTCGTCTCGAGGATCGACCCGTCCGGGAAGGGAATGTTGTACAGACGGCCATCCGTCAGCACTCCGTCCACATCCATCAGCAACACCTCGATCCCGGCGGCCCGGGCCAGCAACTCCTCTGTCAGCGTATTCGGCATTCCCCCTAGTTTCTCAGGAAAACACCCGTCCGGCGCCGCCCGCCGATTCGCGACAATAAAATGAAATGCTCAATCCAATCGAACTCACCCGGCGTCTCGTCGACGTCGAGTCGATTACCGGCAATGAATATCCCATCTCGGTCGTGCTCGAGGAATTGCTCCGAGACCTCGCCGCCCGCTTCGGCGGCGCCGTCGAGCGCATCGAGGTCGAACCCCGCCGCGATAACCTCTATTGCTGCTTCGGCGAGCCCTGGGTCACCCTCTCCACCCACATGGATACCGTCCCCCCTTTCTTCCCCTCCCGTGAGGATGAGCAATTCATCTGGGGCCGCGGCGCTTGCGATGTCAAGGGCATCATCGCCGCCATGCTCTGCGCCGGCGAACTCCTGCTCACCGCCGGCATCCGCAACTTCGCCTTCCTCTTCGTCGTTGGCGAGGAACGCAATAGCCTCGGCGCCTACTTCGCCGGCCGTAATCCTCGTGGCCAACACCGCTTCCTCATCAATGGAGAACCCACCGAAAACCGCCTCGCCCTCGGCTCCAAGGGCGCCCTCCGGCTCGAACTCGATGCCGCCGGCAAAATGGCCCACTCCGCCTACCCGGAACTCGGCGACTCCGCCATCTTCAAGCTCCTCGATGCCCTCGAACGCCTCCGCCGCATCCCTCTCCCCCTCAGTCCCATCCTCGGCCCCTCCACCCTCAACATCGGCCTGATCTCCGGTGGCCGCGCCCCCAACGTCATACCCGATGCCGCCAAGGCCGAATTACTCATCCGCCTTGTCGACGATGCCGACTCCACCGTCGCCGCCATCCGCGAGGCCTGCCTCGGCCTCGTCGAGGTCCGCGAAGTCCTCCGTATCCCTGCCGTTCTGCTGGGTGCTCTCGACGGCTTTGATACCATGGTAGCTTCTTATACCACTGACATCCCGGCCTTTCAGGGCGCGTGGGGACAACCTTTCCTCCTCGGCCCCGGCACGATTCATGTAGCCCATACCAGCGAGGAACGAATCCCGAAAGACCAGCTCCTGGATGCGGTGGAGATCTATCAAAAAATGGTAAGGACTTTGCTCGAGAGATGTCACGCTTAGAAGTCGGTGTACTCGGCGCCACCGGAATGGTGGGGCAGAATTTTGCCCGTTTGCTCGCGGATCACCCCTGGTTCCAATTGACTTGGGTCGGAGCCTCGGACCGCTCCGCCGGCAAGCAGTATAGTGAGGCCACCAGTTGGCGCCTCGACGGCGTGATGCCCCCCAGCGTCGCCGGCCTCACCGTCAGCGAGTGCAAGCCCGGTAACGCCCCCAAGCTCGTCTTCTCCTCCATGGACGCCCACGTCGCCACGGAAATCGAACAGGAATTTGCCGCCGCCGGCCACATCGTCGTCTCCAACTCCAAGAACTTTCGCATGTACGACGACGTCCCGCTCCTCGTCCCCGAGGTCAACGCCGCCCACCTCGAGCTCATTAAAACCCAGCGCGCCCTCCGCCGCTGGAAAGGCGCCATTGTCACCAACCCCAACTGTGTCGCCGTCCCCCTCGCCATGGCCCTCGCCCCCTTCAAGAAGTACGGCATCCAGCGCTTCTTCACTACCAGCATGCAGGCCGTCAGCGGCGCCGGCTATCCCGGTGTCGCCTCCCTCGATATCCTCGGCAACGTCATCCCCTTCATCGGCGGCGAAGAGCCCAAGGTCGAAGAAGAACCGCTCAAAATCCTCGGTGACATCGTCGACGGCAAAGTCGCCTTCCTCAATGCTCGCGTCAGTGCTCACTGCAACCGCGTCCCCACCGTCGACGGCCACCTTCTCACCGTGAGTGTCGCCCTCGAACACAAGGTCTCCCGCGATCAGCTCCTCGCCGACATCGCCTCCTTCCGCGGCCTGCCCCAGCAGCGCCAGCTGCCAAGCGCTCCGCCCGCCCCCCTCGTCTACATGCACGAAGAAAACCGTCCTCAGCCCCGCCGCGATGGCCCCCGCGACAATGGCATGACTGTTTTTATGGGCCGCCTCCGCCCCTGCCCCCTGTTTGACTGGAAGTTCGTCACCCTCGGCCACAACACCATCCGCGGCGCCGCCGGCGCCGCTGTTCTCAACGCCGAACTCATGCACAGCGAAGGACTGCTCTAAACTCACCATGATTGTGATGAAGTTCGGCGGCTCCAGCGTCGAAAGCGCCGAAGCCATCGAGCGCGTTGCCAATATCGTCATCGACCGGCGCCACCAGCGCCCCATCGTCGTCGTCTCCGCCATGGGCAAGACCACCAACCGCTTGCTCGAAATCGCCTCCCTCGCCGTCAACGGCCAGCGCTCCCAGGCCCTCGATCAACTCCAGGCCCTCCAGGACTATCACCACCAGCACGCCGACCCCTACGGCGCCAAGCCCGTCATCCAGGAACACTTTCAGGAACTCGCCGAACTCGTCCGCGGCCTCGCCATTCTCGGCGAACTCACCCCCCGCAGCATCGACGCCATCACCAGCTTCGGCGAACGCCTGTCCAGCCGCATCGTCGCCGTCGCCATCGGCGCCAAGCATATCGATAGCCGCCACGTCATCGTCACCGACGAGCGCCACACCATGGCCGCTCCCCTCTACCCCGAGACCAACGAAAAACTCGCCGCCACCGCCTGGGGCGACATCACCGTCATGGGCGGCTTCATCGCCGCCACCCGCGCCGGCGTTACCACTACCCTCGGCCGCGGCGGCAGCGATTTCACCGCCAGCATCGTCGGCGCCGGCATCGGCGCCAGCGAAATTCAGATCTGGACCGATGTCGACGGCATGCTCACTTGCGATCCCACGGTTCTGCCCGGCGGCCGCCGCGTCAAGAGCATGAGCTTCGCCGAAGCCGCCGAACTCGCCTACTTCGGCGCCAAGGTCCTCCACCCCGCCACCGTCCTGCCAGCCGTCGAAAAAAATATCCCCGTTCTCATCCTCAATTCCCGCCGCCCCCACGTCGCCGGTACCCGCATCACCGCCGAAGGCCCCTCCACCCCCAGCGTCGCCAAGTCCATCGCCTGCAAGAAGAACATCACCCTCGTCAACATCCAGTCCAGCCGCATGCTCATGGCCCATGGCTTCCTCCGCCGTATCTTCGAGGTCTTCGATCGCCACGAGACCCCCGTTGATATGGTCGCCACCTCCGAGGTCAGCGTCTCGCTTACAATCGACAACGCCGCCAAAATGGACCAGATCGCCGCGGAACTCCGTAACTTCGCCGAAGTCGAAATCGAACAGCAGCAGGCCATCGTTTGCCTCGTCGGCGATAACATCCGCTGGCAGAAAGGCGTGGCCGCCCGCGTCTTCGGCGCACTCTCCGGCATCAATATCCGCATGATCAGCCAGGGCGCCAGCCTGCGCAACCTCGGCTTTGTCGTCGCCCAAGCCGACCTGCGGCAGGCCGTCGAATCCCTGCACTCTGAATTTTTTACTGAAGTCGACCCGGAGGTCTTTGAATGAAACTCGCCCTGGTCGGCTACGGCAAAATGGGCCGTATGATCGAATCCCTCGCCCCCGAATTCGGCGCCGAAGTCGTCCTCCGCCTCGACGAGTTCAACAACGCCGGCTCCGTCATGATGACTCCCGGTCATTTCGCCGCCGTCGATGTCGCCATCGAATTCACCACCCCCCATACCGCCGTCGCCAACATCCACAAACTCGCCGACCTCGGCATCCCCACCGTCGTCGGCACCACCGGCTGGCTCGACCAACTCGACACCGTCACCGCCTACGTCCAGCAAAAAAACGGCGCCCTCGTCTGGAGCCCCAATTTCTCCATCGGCGTCAATCTCTTCTTCGCCGCCGTCAAACAACTCGCCTCCCGCATGCAGGATTACCCCGAGTACGGCGCCTGGGCCTGGGAAATTCACCATGCCGCCAAAAAAGACGCACCCAGCGGCACCCTCAAAATGGCCGTCGAGCAGATGCGCCGCGGCGGTTACACTCACCCCGTCGACGAAAGCGCCAGCCGCGCCGGCGCCGTCCCCGGCACCCATGAGATCGGCTTTGACTCCCCCGCCGACACCATCACCCTGCGCCACACCGCCCGCGGCCGCGAAGGCTTTGCGCGCGGGGCCCTCAAAGCCGCACAATGGATTCAAGGTAAAAGCGGAGTTTACGAATTCGGAGAGGTCTTTTTTGGATAAGCAAATCGCGATGTTTCAAGGATGCGGCACGGCCCTCGTCACGCCCTTTCAGAAAAATGGCAGCCTCGATGAGGCCGCCCTCCGCCGTCTCGTGCGCCGTCAGATCGAGGCCGGCATCCACTTTCTCGTCCCCGTCGGCACCACCGGTGAAAGCCCCACTCTCTCTCTCGAAGAGCATCTCCGCGTCGTCGAAATTGTCGTCGCCGAGGCCAACGGCCAGGTTCCCGTCCTAGCCGGCGCCGGCGGCTATTGGACGGATGATGTCATCGACCTCATCGAGCGCATCGAGAAGCTCGGCGTCGACGGCATCCTCAGCGTCACCCCCTACTACAATCGCCCCACTCAGGAAGGCCTCTACCAGCACTACAAGGCCCTTGCCAAAGCCACCCGCCTACCCATCATTCTCTACAGCGTGCAGGGCCGCACGGGCGTGAACATCGAGCCCGCCACCGTCAAACGCCTCGCCGCCATTCGCAACATCATCGGCATCAAGGAAGCCTCCGGCAGCATGGCTCAGGTCGCCCGCATTGTCAACGAAGTCCCCGAGGGCTTCCTCGTCCTCAGCGGCGACGATAGCGTCACCATTCCCCTCATGGCTCTCGGCGGACACGGCGTCATCTCCGTCGTCGCCAATCAGATCCCCGGCGAGATGGCCAACCTCGCCGAAGCCTGCCTCAATCAGGACTTCGGTACCGCCCGCGCCATCCAGCGCCACTATCTGCCCCTCATGGAAGTCAACTTCATCGAGTCCAACCCCATCCCCGTCAAAGCCAGCCTCGCCCTCATGGGCTTGTGCAAGCCCGTCTGGCGCCTGCCCCTCGTGCCCCCCTCCGCCCCCAGCCTCGACAAGATCCAAGCCGTCATGGCACAGGTAGGAATCGCCAAATGAAGGCACTCATCGAAGCCGCCTTCGCCAAGCCCGTCAGCGAACTCGGCGAGTCCGAACAAGCCCTCTTTCAACAATTCAAGGCCGGCCTCAATCGCGGCGCCTGGCGCGCCGCCGAGCCCAACCCCTCCGCCCCCACCGGCTGGAGTGTCAATGCCTGGGTCAAACAGGGTATTCTCCTCGGCTTCCGCCTCGGCCAGATCGTCGACATGAGCGTCGACTCCCACCGCCAGCCCTTCTTCGATAAGGCCACTTATCCCGTCAAACAGTTCAATGCCTCGAGCGGCGTTCGCATCGTCCCCGGCGGCTCCAGCATCCGCGATGGTTGCTATCTCGGCCGCGGCGTTACCTGCATGCCCCCCATGTACATCAACGTCGGCGCCTGGGTCGGCGATGGCACGATGGTCGATAGCCACGCCCTCATCGGCAGTTGCGCCCAGATCGGCGCCAATGTCCATGTCTCCGCCGCCGCTCAGATCGGCGGCGTGCTTGAGCCCGTCGGCGCCCTTCCCGTCATCATCGAGGACGAAGTCATGGTCGGCGGCAATTGCGGCGTCTACGAAGGCACTGTCGTTCATCGCCGCGCCGTCCTCGGCAGCGGCGTCATTCTCAATCGCTCCACCCCCGTCTACGATCTCGTTCACGAGCGCGTCATGACCGCCAACGGCGACGACCCGCTCGAGATTCCCCCTGAGGCCGTCGTCGTCGCCGGCGCCCGTCAGATCAGCCAGGGCGTGGGCCGCCAATGGGGTATCTCTCTCTACACCCCCGTAATCGTGAAGTATCGCGACGGAAAGACCGATAGCAAGCTACAGCTTGAGGATTTGTTGAGGTAAGTCATGCGAGTAGTACCCTGTTTGGCGCTCTTGGCTGCCGGGCTTCTGGCCCAAGCCCCGCGCTTCGGTGCCCAGATTCCCGTGCAGACGAACTACATCGTCAAGCCCGTCCCTCTCACCTCCGATGGCGCTTCCCGCAAGCCCCACTGGTCCACCGACGGCCGCTCCCTCATGCTCATCTCCACCGAAAAGGGTAAGTGCCCCCAACTCTACTGGGTCGACCTCACCACCAGGGAAAAAAAGCTCGCCAGCAGCGGCGCCGGCTCCGTCCGCACCGCCGCTCCCCTCGTTAAATCCAAAAGCTGGGTCTATGACTCCACCCAGGACGCCGGCGAGGCCTGCGCCCCCGCCATGCTCGGCAGCGTCCCCGCCGAATTCAACATCTTTTCAAATAACGAAAAAGGCAAAATCCAGCGCCTCGCCGCCGCCACCGGCTACGACGCCGAGGTCGACGTCAGCACTGCCGAAAAGCTCATCATCTATACCAGCCAAGCCAGCGGCGACCTCGAAGTCTGGTCCATGGAATGGGACGGCATGAATAAGCGCCAGCTCACCAAGTCCCCCGGCTACGATGGCGACCCCAATGTCTCAAATGACGGCCGCCGCATCGTCTTCCGCAGCACCCGCGCCCGCTCCGCCGACGCCCAAAAACAGGTTAAGGAACAACTCGCCTTCGCCCGCGCCCCCATGAGCCCCAGCGAGATCTTCGTCATGAACCTCAAGGGCCTCGACGAAAAGCAGATCACCAGCTACGGCTGCAGTATCCTCCATCCCGCCTGGACCCCCGATAACCGCCGCATCGTCTTCTCCGCCGACCTCCCCAATTGCCAGGGCGACCGCTACGAACTCTTTCTGGTCAACCTCGATGGCACCGGCCTCGTCCAGTTGACCACCGGCAGTAAATACGCGGGCGAAGTCAGTTTCGCCCCCGATGGCCGCTCCCTCGCCTTCACCCGCGATGGCAACGTCTACACCGCCGATTGGGCCGCCCCAGCACCCCCGCCCGAAACGCTCAATCCCCTGTCAAAACCCTAGAATCAGTCTCATAAATGCGCGAGGTGAGCAAAATGTGAGAACTGCCGGAGACAGTTTTGGAGAAATTGGAGGTAGCGATCGCAAAAGTCGAATCGGTTGCTGTTTCTAACCTAACAATGTTGCTAGCCGCGAACCAGCAAGACCGGCCGGAATTGGCGCGTATTGTAAGGCGATCTTGGTCAGATTCAAATTCGCCAACTAGCGAACTGGACTTTGTTCGGTCGCTTCGTATTGCGCAGGGCTTTGTACGTGCAATCGAGGCAAACGGAATTCACTCTGAATTCGCGGTCGAGATGCTCGAAGAGATCGTTATTGGACCGCCTTCGCCACTCAGCGACACAGCCTTCAAAATTCTAGAGCGTGCAATTTTGCGCGGGACTTCCGGGGTAAAGCAAGCGCAATTGCGGTGGCGCAACTCTTCCAATGAAAAGCTCCGCAGTTTGGCTGACAAAAAAACTGTACGAAATTGAAGCTATGTGACGTTTGTTGTTTCCCGATTGGATAGTTAGTACGATAACTTGCCCGCTACTTTTATCGTGGAAACGGCAGTTGCCCCCCTCAACCCGTCCCCTCCAGCAGCTTCCCTGACCGCTTTTTCGCGGTGAAGCTTTGAAAATTTTTAAGGCACAATATCCAGAAGTAGGTCGTATTGTAATAAACGATATGTCATTTGCCATTTGGCGGCATTTTCGACCTTCACCAGAACTGGCAAGGATCGCATTTTAATCACAGCCGGGGCACATCCGTTGACGTTAGAGCAAATGGTGGCCCCAATTCGGACCCTCATGCTCTCACGGAGAGATTTATGGACGGATGTGGGTTCGGAGCGACTATGGTATTGCTCGAGGCCCAACCCAAACTAGAACTGAATCGATTCCTAAAAGCAAATATATATGAAACTTTTTACGCTAATTCTCGCGAACGCAGCACTCCTGACAGCGCAAGGCGTGGGAGCCTCGCTCAAACCGGTCTGGGCGCCGATCCTTCCGCCGGAACTCAAACAGTCCAAGCAGCTCGAACCAGGCAAATTCGTCTACTACGATCCCGAGATCAACGATTATGTCATCCGCTACAAGCCTCTCAACAAAGAAGAACCCGTCAGCGTCCGATTCAAGTCTCCCAATCGTGCTTCCGCCGAGTTCAAATCGGATTTCGCGGCAGTCGGCGCCGGCCCCAGCCGCCCAATTCGCTACACCTGGCGCATGCGCAATCTGCCGCTTTCCCCGGAATCCATTCGTAGCTTTAACTTTGCTGTGCCGAAATCCGATTCCAGCCTGACTTGCGATGCTTCCGGCCTCGGGTTAGTCCAGATACAAACGGCTGACCCGCCGATCTCCGCTCAGCCAATCGCGCCGCCCGGCCCGCAACTCAACCTGTCTCTAGGCGACACACGTTACATCATGTTTGGCCTCCGGGACATGCAAGCGAAAGGCCGTCCTCCCACTTCGCTAAAGCCCGGCGCACCCACCATCCAAATCTCCTGTGCTTCTTCTTATCTCCCTGGCTGGATTGCCGTATACTACGCCGCCGGGGAAGAAACCTCTCTCGATGCAGATACCCCCAAGGAAGTCCAGGACCAGCTTGCCTCGCTGACAAAATTTGAGCAAATCTATGCCAGCGGCATGACTTTCGGTCCCAAGTATCCCCCAGCAAGCCCGGCTGAAATCATCGCAATGGATTTTCTCATCGGAATCACCAACTTTGAGGCTACCACCCAGTTGTCACCAGCTTCCGCTTATGTGCGGGCAGTAAAAGAACAATTGACGCTGCTCACGCAAGGAGCCAAGGGTCTGGTCCCCATCAATACTCCCCCCTCCACTGACTGGGAACGCGAGCTCGATAAAGTCCTGAAACTGGCTTTGCCCGCCTTCCGCTGATCCCCCCAGGAACATCCGATCCATGAAACTCTTCCTGCTCATTCTCGCCACCCTCTCTCTTCTTTCTGCGCAAGGCGTGGGCCCCTCACGAAAGCCGCTCTGGGCGCCAATCCTCCCGCCGCAAGTCAAGAAATCCAAACAAATGGAACCCGGCAAATTCGTCTACTACGACCCTGAAATTGAAGAATATGTGATCCGCTACATCCCTCTGAACAAAAGTGAGCCTGTCATCGACGTTCTGAGGACTCCCAATCGTGCCTCGGCGGAATTCAATGCCGATTTCGAACCTCTTGGCGACGGGCCGAACCGCCCGGTCCGCTACACTTGGCGCACGCGCAATCTTCCGCTTTCCCAGGAACCAATCAACACGATTAGTTTTGTCGTACCCGCATCCGATTCCGCGCTCGCTTGTGACAAAACTAGCTATGGACTGATATTTATACAGCCACCCGAGGCGGGAATGGCCGCTCGGCAGATAACCACACCGGACGCTCCCTTCCAGCTTTCTTTGGGTGCTTCACGCTTCATCCTGTTTCATTTGAAGACTACGCCGCCAAATGGTCCGAATTCAACTTTATTGACGCCCGGTGCGCCTCCCGTTCAAATCTCTTGTACCTCAACTTACCTTCCTGGCTGGATTAGTGTGCTTTACGTGGCTGGAGACTATACCTCTCCCGGCCCGAATATTCCACCAGAAGCCCTGGACCAGTTGGGCTCCATGCGTAAAATTGAGCACGACTTTGCCAGCGGCGTGACCTTCGGCCCCAAATATCCTCCTGGCAGCCCAGTCAATGTAATCGCAATGGATTTTCTAAACGGCATCGCCAACTTTACAGCAACCACCCAGTTGTCACCAGATTCCGCTTACGTCCGCGCGGTAAAGGAACAGTTGACGCTCCTGGCCCAAGGCGCGAAAGGACGCGTCTCCCTCACCAACCCTCCCTCCACCAGCCTGGAACGGGAACTCGATAAAGTCCTGAAGCTGGCTTTGCCCGCCGCCTTCCGCTGACCTCGCGGCCCCAACCAGCACCCGGCCCCATCTTGATTGCCTGCCCCAACGGATACAAGCAATCCGGGCTTTCGGCGTCAATGCCGGGCAGGAGCTTCGAGCATTTTGGCGGGTTTGTGTTTCAGTTAGCCCCAAGGCTTCGGTTCTCGCTCGCAAAACTCCGTGAAGGTTTTGCTGAACAGGCTCTT
>JAINDK010000121.1 GCA_019931185.1 Bryobacter sp. CoA8 C33 | reverse complement strand
GTGAGCTGGGTGAGGAAGGTGAGGATGTTCACCTCGGGGAGACGTGTGCCGCGGGAGCCCCAATGCCAGGAGTTGAGCTCGAGGCCGTAGCCTTTGGGTTCAAGGTAGAGCGGGGTGATGATGGTGCTGGTGTGGGTCTGGGAGGCGCGGGCGGTCCACTGGCCGGGGACGACGAGTTCGACGCCTTTGATGGAGATGGGATCGGGGTTGAGATGGAGCAGGCGGCGTTCGCTTTGCGGGCCCTGGTTGATCCAGTGGATCGCAAGGTTCGGTTGGGGTTTGGTGGATGTGCCGGGAAGGATGCAGATGCCATTGGCGAGGCGGAGGTGAGTGGAGGTGACGATGGGGGCGAGTTGGTTTGGATCGATGAAGTGGTCGGGCTCGAGGAGGCGCTGGGTTTCTTTCTAAGTGCATTCGGCGTTGGGGGCGAGGCGGAAGGCGACGGGCTTGCCACCGAGCGGGATGGGGTTGACGATGACTTCTTTAGTGACGTTGTTGAAGAGGAGGGTTTGGCAGAGGTAACCGCAGTGGAGGTATTCGGACTTCGAGTTGGACTGGAGGGCGATGGAATCGAGCTTCGTTAGTTTGAGGGGAGGTGGGGCGTTGCGGGCTTGTTCGGCGCGGACTTCGGCCTGGAGACGTTCGTTGAAGAGGCTGGGGATGCCGAGGGCGAGGGTGAGTACGAGGGCGACGGGGAGGAGGATGCTGAGGAGGGTGTTGCGGTTTCGGAGGTAGAGCCAGGGGGCGGCGGCGCAGAAGTGATAGAGGAAGACGGTGGGCATGAGGCCCATGATGAGGCGGGGGAGGATGAGGAGGAAGAGGCCGACCGTGACGAGATTGGGGACCAGAAAGATGATGCCACTGAGGATGCCGTTGATGATGAGTGATGTGAGGACCAGTTTGGAGGTGAGCTGCATCGTTAGTCTTGGCGGAGGGTGAGGGCAGGGTCGGTTCTGGTGGCGCGGATGGCCGGGATTGTGGCGGCGATCGTTGCGGCGAGGATCAGGATAGCAGGGGAAAGAATGAAGGCGAGGGGATCGTGGATGGTGACGCCATAGAGGAGGGTTTTGAGATAGCGGCTGAGAAGCCAGGCTACAGCGACGCCGAACGTGGTGCCGAGGGTGGAGGCGAGGAAGGTTTCGCTCAAGACCATGCGGACCAGTTGCCAGGGAGGTGCACCGAGGGCCATGCGGATGCCGATTTCTTTGGTGCGCTGGGCGGCTCTGTGGGCGATGACACCGTGGACGCCAGCAATGCCGAGGATGAGACCGAGGGCAGCGAATAGCGTGAGCAGCGTGGCCGTGGAGCGCTGGCTTTCAATGCTGTTGTCGCGGAGTGCGCCGAGGGTGGTGATGTTTGAGACGGCGATGCCGGGGTAGCGTTGCTTGAGGAGGTTGGGCCAGGTGTTGCCGGTGGTTTCGAGGAGGATGGAGAGCTGGAGGTTGCGCTCGGAGAGGAAGCGGGATTGGGTGAGGGGGATGTATTGGACACCGTTGATCCAGGAGGGATAGCCGGTGAGGGAGTGGAGTGAGGCGTCGGAGGCGACGGCGATGATGGTGCGCCAGTGTTCGTCGTAGACAGGGCGGAGGCGTTTGCCGATGGGGTTTTGATTGGGCCAGAAGCGGCGGGCGGTGGACTGACTGATGATGGTGACGAGTTGGGAGTTGGGTTGGTCGGTGTTGTCGAAGGGGCGGCCCTGAAGGATGCGGATGCCGAGGGAGTTGAAGTAGCCGGGAGTGGCGGCGGATTGCCAGAGGACGAAGGCGGGTTCGTTCGGTTGCTTGGGGTGGTCTTCGATGGCGGAGGCGACGGTGGCGAAGTCCTGATCGAAGGGGGCGGCGTTGGTCCAGTTGACGTTGCGGATGGAGGGGTCGTTTAGAAGGGTGGTGTTGAGGTCGTTGAGGAGGGCCTGGCAGCGCTCGGGATTGGGGCAGAGGCTAGGGCCGGTCGAGATGCGGGCGGTGATGAGGTTGGTGGCGGAGATGCCGGTGTCTTTGGTGGAGAGTTGCCAGAGGGTGTGGCCCATGAGAGTGGCGGCGATGAGGAGGGTGGTGGCGAGGGCGAGTTCGACGCCGATAAGGGTGATTGAGAATTTTGCGACGTGGCGGGAAGGCTTGAGGGAGAGCCCGCCGAGGAGGGGAATGGTGGTGAACAGGAGGATGGTGACGAAGAGGCTTGCGACTGCGCCGAGAGGGAGGGTGGGGCTCACGAGGAGTTCATCGAGGCGGGGAGTGTCTTTGGGGAAGACGGTGGGGAGGGCCTCAAAGAGGATGAGTGCGATGGCGAGGCCGGATACGCCGCCGAGGAGGACGAGGATCAGATTCTCGGTGAGGAGTTGGCGGAGGAGGCGTGGGTTGCTCGCGCCGAGGGCGACACGGAGGGAGAATTCGCGTTGACGATGGATGCCGCGTGCGAGGAGGAGGTTGCCGACGTTGCCGCAGGCAATGAGGAGCAGAAGGAAGGTTGCGCCGGCGAGGACGAGGAGTTTGGGTTGGACCTGCTTGATGAGTTCCTGGTCGTGACGGACGACGGTGGCGGATGCGCCGTAGGCGTCGGGCATGCGCCAGGGGAAGCTGGAGCGGACTTTGTCGATGAGGGGGCGGAGTTCGGACTGGGCTGTTTCGAGGGTAGCGCCCGGTTTAAGGCGGCCGATGGGTTGGAAGTTGAAGCCGCCCCAGATTTCGCCGACTTGCCGGTTGTCGAGCGAGATGGGGAGCCAGAGTTCGGTTTGTGGCGAGGGGAAGGAGAAGGCCGGGGGCATGACGCCGAGGACTTCGAAGGGGCGCTCGTTGAGGAGGAGTTTTTGGCCGAGGATGTTGGGGTTGGCGTGGAAGCGGGTGCGCCAGAGGTGGTCGCTTAAGACGACGAAGCGGTGGAGGCCGGGGCGTTCGTTTTCGGGTTGGAACCAGCGGCCGAGTTGGGGGGTGATGCCGAGGACTGCAGCGAGGTTGTGGGTGGTGCGGGATGCGCGGAGCTTGGTGGCTTCGCCTGAATCGAAGAGGTTGAGATCGAGAGAGGGGACGTAGCCGGCGTAGTTGGTGGTTTTTGAGAGAGTGCGCAGTGTCGTGATAGGGCCGATGCCGGAGACGCCTTCGTTGAGGGTGACGAGTTGCTCGGGTTGTGGGTAGGGGAGGGGTTTGAAGAGGATGCCGTAGGCGGTGGAGAAGAAGGCGGTGTTGGCACCGATGCCGAGGGCGAGGGTGAGGATCGCGATGAGGGAGAAGGTGGGGGATTTGCGGAGGGCGCGGAGGGTGAAGCTGGTGTCGGCGAGGAGGTCTTCGAAGTATTGGGTTCTTCGCTTGTCGCGGCATTCTTCGCGAGTGCTCGAGATGGGGCCGAAAAGGCGGCGGGCTTCGAGTTTCGCTGCTTGTGGAGTGAGGCCGTTTGCGATGAGTTCGGCTTCCTGCTGTTCGAGGTGGAAGGCGAGTTCGTCGGAGAGCTGGTCGTCGAGATGATCTCGATTGAGGAGGGATCGGAGGCGGAGGAGGAGTTTCATTTTATGCGGGCCTGACTACGAGGGAGACGGCGGTGGAGAGGCGGTCCCACTTGTTGAGTTCGATGGCGAGTTGTTTCTTGCCGGCTTTGGTGAGGGAGTAGAATTTGGCGACGCGGCCGGATTCGGTGGGTTTGGTTTCAGAGTCGATCCAGCCTTGTTGCTCAAGACGGTGGAGGGCGGGATATAGGGAGCCCTGCTGGACGAGGAGGACGTCGCTGGAGGATTGCTGGATGCGTTTGGCGATGGCCCAGCCGTGGACGGGCTCGAGGGAGATGGTTTTGAGGATGAGGAGATCGAGGGTGCCCTGGAGGAGGTCGGATGGCTTGCTCACACTATGATTATCTACAATGATTGTAGATAATCAAGGGGTGTGGGGGAGATGGGTGGGACGAAGCGGCTGGGGAGCGTATTGCGCATTCGGAGGGTATTGCGCTGGAAGTAGTTTGCTCCGGCTGGCAGCTTTGCGGCCATCGCTTCCGGTTGGATGCGACCGGAAAAATCGAAGCGCCCAGCGTCCAGCGCCGCACGCCTCAGCGGATGGGGGAACTACGCAATACCCGAAAACCGATGTAGCCGTTCCGGTAGTCCGGGCGGTGGCCGTCGCGGAAGCCGGCGCTCGCGAAGACTACTTGAGCGCCCCAAGAGCCGCCACGCAGCGCCCGCGACCCGGTTCCGCTAACCTCCGTTTTCCGCGGATTACCGTATTCATTCCTGCACCACTCCCACAAGTTCCCGCTCAAGTCCAGCACTCCATCCTCCGACTTTCCTTCTTCGTAGATCCCTACCGCGCTCGTTCTTCCAAGATAGTGCCGCCCTGCTTTTCTCAGAGTCTCGTTCACGTTTGCGTAGCCCTCCCGGTAGTCCTTTCCCCAGGGATACATTTTTCCGCTTTTCCCACCCGCCGCTCGTTCCCATTCCCGCTCCGTTGCCAAGCGGATCTGTCTCTCCGGTCTTTCCCCCTTACACTTCTCTTGCAGCCAGCGGCTAAATGCCACCGCCTCCCACCAACTCACGCGCTCACGCGGACTGTTTGATTCGCTCCATGCGGGTTTCTCCGGCTCCCGTTTCGGCTCCGTAAATCCTTCCCACCACCGGTCTTCTCGATACCCGTCTTCCGCTCTTAAAAATGCCTCCCACTGCACATTTGTGACCAGGTACTTGCTGATTTCGAAGTCCTCGATTTCATCCCAATCTCCCTGATACTTGAATTTTCCTCCCTCTATCTTGACCCATACGATTTCAGGCACTCCGTCCTCTCGCAACCCCACTCCCTTCCGATTGTCCAATCCCAATCGCCCCAACGCTCTCCCTACCGCTGCTCTCCCCTCCGGGGCCTCTTCCTTCCCCGGCCCCTCCATGCGCTTCCTCCATCTCTCCCCCCATTTCAACTCTCTCTTGATCCGCTCCTGCTGTTCCCACTCCAGCCCGCTCTCGAGAAGGCACTTTGCCGCCACTTCCGGCTGCGCCTCCTCCAACCACCTTATTGCTTTCTCGTAATCCTTAGACAACCCCACCAGCAAGACCGCCGTTTCTTCCCATCCGCTCCGCTCCCACCATTTCTCCGCCGGCCATAACTCACTCTCCTTCAACTTCCCTAGTTGCTCCTCCAGCGCCACCGCCGTAAAGTACTCCTGCAACAACTGGTGCCGAAACTTGATCTCCTCACCCCCATCCAGCATGGTCCCGTCCAATGCCCTCTTCAATTCATCCTCTCCCCCCAACAGCCTAACAGCTTCCTCTCGCTTCACCACCGTCATTACCCCATAATCATCCCCACTTCCTTTTTCCACTCGCCTCTTCTGCATCGTCCACGCCATCTTCTTCAAGCCTGTGAGCAACTGTTCGCCTTCCGCCGTGGGACGACGCTCCTGGGTTGCATGATTGGCGGACAATAATTTCTCGCGACTTAAGAGCCCCATCACAAACCGTTGGAACAGGTCTCCGCGGTTGGCAGGCAATTCGCCACTTTCTTCCCACACGTTGTAGAGCATTGTCAGCATGAAGGGGTTTTCGGCGAGTTTCAACAAGCTTCGGGGGTTCCGTACATGTTCTCGCCAGAGATTGTCTTCGGATCGGGTAGTCACGCCGTAGGCCGCCGCGCATTCTATTGGATCGGCTACTGTCCAGAACTGCTCCTCGATCTCTTCGGGGGCAGCAGGTGATGCCGCGGTCTGCCATTTTGCCAATAGCAATTCTAAGTCGGGGTGGCCGGCAAGCTGCCAGAAAAACCGCTCAGCAACCTCAGGGGGCTCGCTCGAGTTGGCGATCCATTGATGGACGGCAGCGCGCACGCGTTGCGGCGTTAGCGGCTGTAAGGTCAAGGTATCGAGGTTGAGGCTGAGTTCGCCCGCGTAGTCCTCCAGGCGGCAGGAGACTACGAGGTCCACTGCATTTGGCAGCTTTTCCAAGAGGGCACGCACCTGCTGTACCTTTGCGGTCCGTTTTGCCGTGGGTACTTCGTTTAAGCCATCCAGCAGCAACACCAACCGCCTCTCAGGTTGTTGAAGGTCGATTTGGCTGCCAAGTTCCGGGGCGCCAGCCCGGATCAATACGTGAAGGGATTCATTACCTGTCCAGTTTCCTAATGGGACGAGAATGGGGAGGGGTGCGGATTCGATTTTCAGCGCCGATTCCGCCAGTTCGGCGGCTAAACGCTGCAGCGTGGTGCTTTTTCCGGAGCCGGGAGCGCCGAGCAACACCGCCCGCCGGGCCGGGCCATTGGCCTTCAGGCCATCGAAAGCAGTGAGAATGTCAGGATAGTCTCTCAGTTGTTCCGGTGTATGTTGATCCGGTAGCGAGCGGCGATGGTGACGAACAAGAGCAATATGCGGGTTGTCCTGCCAGGCTTTCAGGCGGCGCGGCACGGGAGTGGGCGTGGCGCGCTGTACCCGCTCAAACCCTCGCAGGGGCGAGTACAGCCGCGCTTTTTCCTCGATGTTTTTTAGCAGCCGAATTAGATAGGCCGGGCCAATGGGCAGAAACTTTACCAGCGACTCCTTTAGCTCTTGCGCGCTCTGCACTCGCTGGTTGGGGTCTGGATGCAGACAACTTTGACACAAATCCGCCAACTCCGTGGGGATGCCTTGAACCTCCGCGGCAGGGCTCTGCGGGATTCGATTGAGGTCTGCCATTCTCGCCGCCAAGACATCCTTATTGTTCTCATGCTGCCCAAAGGCATACACTCCCGTGAGCAATTCATACAGAATCAAGCCCAGGGAATACAGATCTGCCCTTACATCCACGGACGCTTCTTGAGGCTCAATGCCAAGCTCAATCCAGTAGAATTTTTTGAACACTTCCGGCGCCATGTACTTCATCGTTCCCGCCGCTGCCAATCGGCTGGCGAGGCTATGCCTTAACTCCAGGGATCCGGCCAAGCCCCAATCCGCGATATGGACTTGGTCGCTTTCATCCATAAGGATGTTTTCCGGCTTGAGATCCTGATGCGTGATCCTTGCGTAATGCGCCGCCTGCAACGCTTCCGCCAGGTCATGGACGATTTGTGCGGCGCGCTCAAACGGCAAAGGGCCATTTTCGTTCATGAAATCCCGCAATTCTCGTTTCATCAAACGAAGAGGGTAGTAAAGACACCCATCCTGCGTAAGATCCGCTTTGTCGAGGGGCTGCAGAACTCGATCATGATCAATTTTCTTGAGCGCCACTTCATTCAGCTTCTTGACCAGTAGACCAGCGAGAATCTCTGAAGACGCCTGCGATTCGCCCGGCTGCTTGAGCAGAAACTTCAATGCCACCTTTTCTTGGTCGACAAGCCGCGTCGCCCGGTGGACGACAGCTTGCCCACCCTTACCTAAACGCTCACCAACCAGGTAGCCGTCAATTTTTTGTCCTTCGAATGAGGGCTGCGACGCGGGTTCCAGTTGGTGCGCATCGGAGGGAATGAGCATTTCTTCCAGGAGGGAAAGCGCAGTCAGCCCCTGTGCTGCTTGACAGCCATCCAAGCGGTTCACGAATTGCGACGCCACCGTCTCTGCCCCTGCTGACCACGGGAGATCTCGAATCAGTGCCTCGATTTGGGAAGCGTTGGGATAGGAGCGAAAGATGTGCCGGGCAAAACTACGCCTGCCATTTTCGTCAATGAAAATGGACAGAGCGGCTATGGCGTCTGCCAATCGCCGCTTTCTTTCATGGCTGAACTCTGCTTGAAAGGGATTTACCATGAGTCTGGCGCCTGTTTGCCGACTGGCATCAAGTCTTCCTATTTGGAAATGTCTTCAGGCTACTACAAAGAGGGCCTAACGGTAGATGCGCCGGGAACGAGCATTCATCGAGACACTTAGGGCGGGAATGGGAATTCCCGCGAGTTGGGCGATTTCGGCAGCTGCGATTCTCTCTTGGCCTTGTTCACCAATCAGAGTGACCCAAGAGCCGGGTTTGATTTGAGAATTCTGGCCCAGATCGATGATGGACAAATCCATCGAGATGGCGCCCCGCAGGGGAAAGCGCTGACCGGCGGCGAGAAGATAGCCACGGTTTGCCAGTGCTGGGGGAATGCCGTCCGCATAGCCGGCGGCGACGATGCCGAGCGTAGTCGCCGCAGGCACCCGATACGTTGCTCCGTAACCAACGCTTTCGCCAGCAGCCACTGGCTTTACCAACAGTAATCGCGCTTGCCATTGCAGAACCGGTTCGACAGTAAGCTGGGCAGCTGGCACAATGCTGGTGGGTAAGTCCAACAGGCCATAGAGAGCTGTTCCCACGCGCACCATGTTTGTATCCGGTACTTGCAATTGGCGCGCCAAAGCGGCACTTGCATGGGCGTGCCGATAGCGGGGCCTGAAGCCGGATTGAGTCATCCCGGGCAAAAAATTCTTCCAACGGGAAATCTGGAGTTGATTCTGTTGGCCTGAGGGATCGGTGGCTGAAGCAAAGTGCGTCATCAAGCCTTCCATCATGGGATGAGGCAGTTTTGCCAATTCGGCAGAGATACGCTTGAGGGATTCCGAGGTTCCGAGCCGGGAGAGCCCAGAGTCCATTTCCAGGTGGAAGGGGATCTTCGCCTCGAGTTTGCGCGTCTGGCCAGAAAGCCAATGGATGTCGCTTGTGGAATGTAACACCGGCGTCAAGTGATAGTGGATGATTTCATGGATGGCTTTTCGATCCAGGCCTGAGATCAACAGGATTCTTCCCGGTAGTCCCGAATGGCGCAGTTGCAGTGCTTGGTCGACGGAGCTGACCGCAAACCAAGTTACGCCTTCGCGGCGAAGCGCATGGGCAACCGCAATGGCGCCGTGACCGTAAGCATCCCCTTTGACCACAGCGACGAATTCCTGGATCTTCATGCTGTTTGCCGAACGCCGAATGGCGCGATAGTTACGGATTAGAGCGGGCAGCGAGATAGTCACCAGCGAACGTGAATCCTGGAACATTGAATACTCTCCTAAGCGAACTCGGGCTGAGGCCCGGCAAGGAGGAAGCCGCAATTGCGTGAAAAAAACCGCGAGAAAGTAGACCGGCAATGGAAAAAACAAGTTTGGTGGTGCAAGCAGAGCCACAAGAGCACGTGATTTTCGTGCCAGAGTGGGCGACTCCCGGTGCTTGGTCTGCTGGTGTTGGAGAGAATCTGGTGTTGGGTATTTGAGCTTTAGTCTGAACTCGTCGAGATACCCGCATGACAAATAGGCAGGAGGGCCGAAATGCCGCCAGGAAGGAAGATGTTGTCAGGAGTACGGTGGAGACCAAGGGCCCGTCTGTCTTGCAGGCAGTGACGGCTGTGAGGGAGTGGGCTCAGGGTTTGGCGGGTAGGGCGAAGGCGACGTATTGGGAGCCGGAAGGGGCGCCGCTTTTGCCGCCGCCGCAGGCGATGACGAGGAATTGGCGGCCTTGCCACTGGTAGACGGTGGGGGTGGCGTTGCCGGCGGCGGGGAGTTCGGCTTGCCAGAGGAGTTTGCCGTTGGACTTATCGAAGGCGCGGATGCGGTTATCGAAGTTGGTGGCGGCGATGAAGACGAGGCCGGAGGCGGTGACGATGGGGCCGCCGTAGTTTTCGCTGCCGGTATGGGGGAGGTTGAGTTTGGGGTGTTCGCCGAGGGGGATTTGCCAGGCGATGCGGCCGGCGTTGAGATCGATGGCGGAGAGGGTGCCCCAGGGGGGCGCGATGCCGGGGTAGCCGTCGGCGTCGAGGAATTTGTTGTAGCCGTCGGTGGTGAAGGGGAGGACGGGATTGAGGGTTTGGTCGGTGGCGGCGATTTGATCATTGGCGCCGGTGACGAGGAAGTTGATGAGGGCGCGGGATTCGGCGCGGGAGAGGCGGGCGAAGCCGGGCATG
>JAINDK010000084.1 GCA_019931185.1 Bryobacter sp. CoA8 C33 | reverse complement strand
CTCGGCCAGCCGCTTCAGGCCCATTTCGCCTTTCTCCTAGGCGCACAAAAACTTGGCTCGCAAATCGTTGGAATCGGTTGGAGCCAGCTTGTTTTTCGAGCCATCGCCAGAGCAGTGATGTTATGTCAGGATTTGCTCTAATTCTAGGGGCGGCGCCATCTGTTCAATACCCGGAAGTTGGTTGATCCACGCATTGGCGATGTTGCTGACATAACGGGCGATTACGGCATAGGAAATCGCTCGATTAACTCCCCGGTTCCCGAGCCCAGCACCTACGCCCTGCTCGGCGCATCCCTGCTCGGTCTCGGGCTGCTGCGCCGCAAACGGTAAACGACTTACAACTCCTCATATGCAGCCCCACCCCACTCCCACGTACGGGGCTGCTTCATCTCCCGCCCGCAATTCCTCTCACACTCCACCTCGACCCTCTACGGGAATTTGCAATCCATACCCCGCACAACCCTGGCCCATGGATCGAGTGCTGACGATTTCCTGCGCCGCTCTCGCCGACAAGCTTAAATCCGGTGAAAACCGCGCAAGATATCGCGCGTTGAATAGCGCAGCGCGATAGGACGTCCATGCGGGCAGGCCATCGGATACTCGCACTGTGCCAGTGCGTTCAGCAAGTACTCCATCTTCGCCTGGTCCAGTGGAGTATTGATCTTGATGGCGGCGCGGCAGGAAATACTGGCGGCGATGTTGCGCCGCAAATCATCGACACTCGACTTGCGCAACTCCGTCTCGGCGATATCAAGAATTTCATAGATTGCTTTTTCGATGTCGCCCGGCCCAAGACCCTCCGGGGCCGCATGGATCGCGATCGTCCGGTTCCCAAAGGACGAGGACTCAAACCCGGCGGCCTCCAACTCCCCAGCGATCCGGGCATACTCAAGCTGCTGGCCCACCGTCAACTCCAGCACCATCGGCATCAGTAATCGCTGCTGCCGGGGCTGCCGCGAGGCAAACCGCGCCAGCACCTGCTCAAACAAGATACGCTCATGCGCCACATGCTGGTCAATGATCCATAAACCATCGCGCCCCGCCGCCAGAATGAAGCTGTTGTGTAATTGCCCCAACGGCCGCAGGTCCCCGAGCGAGCCCATCGATTCGATCTCGCTCATGGGCGCCACGCCGGGCGGCAGCGGCCCGTGCGTGTCGGGAATGCGCATGCGCGCCGGAGCCACCGACAGCAGCGGCCCCGCCGGTTCCGCCCGTGCCCCGGAAGGCAAAACCGGCGAGGCAGCCCTCCCCGCCAGCATGGGTGGCAACGGCACAATCGGGTCGTATAAATCGGGCGCCGCCGATTCGATCCGCTGCGTGAACTCGCTAAACGGCAGATTCGCCGCCGGCTGCACCGGCAGCTCGGCTGGCAACGGAAGACTCGATACCGGCTTGGCTTCCATCAGCCGGTTCCGGATTGTATCGCGCGTAAAGTCGTGCACAAAACTCGAATGCCGGAAGCGCACCTCGGTTTTCGACGGATGCACGTTCACATCCACCTCGCCATAGTCACAGCGCAAGAACACCAGCGCAAACGGATAGCACGCCGGCGGAATCAGATTGTGATAAGCGCTCGTCAGGGCGTGCAACAAAAGCTTATCCCGTATCAGGCGCCCGTTGACGAACAGGTAGATCGAGTTCCGGTTCAGCTTTTGCACGTGCGGCTTCGACACAAAACCCGACAGCCCATACTGCCGGCTCTCCCCCTCGGAAGTCACAAACGAACGGGATTCCGGTCCAACGGCAACCAGATCCTCAAGCGTCCGGCTGCCAAACACCTGAAACACGCGCTCCTCCGCCGTAAGCACCGGCGTCACACGCAATAACTCCGACGGGCCATGGTGCAGACTGAAAGACTTATCCGGATGCGCCAGACTGTAATGCGTCACCAGCGATGCAATGTGCGCCAGCTCGGTCTGCTCCGAGCGCAGGAACTTCTTGCGCGCCGGCACATTGAAGAACAAATCCCGCACCGTAATCACGGTCCCCGCCGCCAGCCCCGCTTCCTCGCAGGACACCATCTTGCCGCCTTGGATGATCACCCGCGAACCCGTCGACTCATCGCGCGAATGCGTCTCGAGCGTCAAGCGCGAAACCGAGGCGATCGAAGGCAATGCCTCGCCGCGAAAACCAAGCGTACCGATCTGCTCGAGATCATGCACCGAGCTGAGCTTCGAGGTGGCATGCCGCTCGAAGGCCAGCAGCGCGTCGTCCCGCATCATCCCCACCCCATTATCCGTAATGCGGATCAGACGCCGCCCGCCTGCTTCCACCTCGATCCGGATATCGTCCGATCCCGCGTCCAGCGAGTTTTCAAGCAACTCCTTGACCACCGACGCCGGACGCTCCACCACCTCGCCAGCCGCGATCTGGTTGGCGACGGCGTCCGGAAGAACTTTGATCTTGCCCACTCAGTTCGTACTAATACCACGCTCGGTCAGCAGCGTACCCGTCCGCCGGTAGAGATTCAGCAAATTACGCCGGTATTGCACGCTCTGCGTCACCAGATCGGATTGCGCCTGCGTCAGAGCGTTCTGCGAGTCCAGCAAGAAGAACAGCGTGATCGTGCCCAGCTCATAACGCTTCTGGTCGGCCTCCACCCGCTTCTGCGCCAGATCGGCGGCGATCTTGGCCAGATCCACCGAGGCCCGCGAATTCTCCACCTGATTGACCGCGTTCAACACATCCAGCCGCACGTTCTGCTCAATGTTGCGGATGCGCAGTTGATCGAGACGCTTCGTCACCACCGCGTCGGCATAGTTCGCGCTCGCATTGCGGTCCTTGATCGGCAGTCGCAATTGTATGCCGCCGCCAATGATCGGATAGTTGAAGCCCCACATCTGCGAGAACGCGTCAGGAAAGCCCCCAGGCAACACCTGCGCCACCGGCGACGTCGTGCCGTCGGGATTGAAGATCGTCGTGCGGCGCAGCGTCGGCCCGCCGCGGCCCTGAATCGAGTAGTTCCCAAAAAGCTGGAAGTCCGGCCGCAGCGCATCCGAGCTGGCCCGCAAATTGATGTCGTCAATGTCGAGCGCCTGCCGTGCGTTCATCAGGTCCGGCCGCACCCGCAGGGCGTCGGAAACCAGAGCCTCCTTGTCGAAGGGTTTGTTGTCCGTCGGCGGCAACACGCTCTCGGTCAGCACGATCGGCAGGTTGCGCAGCCCCGGATCGAGGTCGATCCCCATTTGCCGCCGCAGTGCGTCCTCCGTCTGCGCCAACCGGTAGCGCGCCTGCGTCACCAGTATCTCCGCCCGCGCATACACCGCCTGCGGCTGATAGATTTCGAGCGCTGGCAGCGCCCCCAGTTCGAGTTCGCGCTGTGCCCGCTTCAGGCTCGTGTCGGCCAGCGCCAGCGCCTGCTCCTGCACCTTCAGGTTTTCCCGCGCCCCGATCACATCCCAATAAGCGTTCTCGGCGTTCGTCAATAGCTGTTGCAACTGATCTTCAAACGAATACTCCGTCGCCCGCAGCCGGCTCTTGGCCAGCAAGATCGGCGTCCGCAGCACGTTCAGGTCCCGCCCCCGCAACAGCGGCTGCGTAAAGCCCAGATTGAAGTTCGACGCATACGCCGGGTTCAGGTTCGCAAACGCCGAGTTCGTCGAGTTCTTGCTCGCCGAGTAACCGATCGTATACTGCGTCCCCGTCGGCGCCAACTGCGACCAGTTCAGGCTGAGGGGCTGCGACAGATTCGACAGCGTCGCCGCCCCGGCCAGCGCATCCGTCGTCACTGTATTCGTCCGCGTCGAGGCAAAGCGCCCGACAAACTGCGGATCAAATATCGAAAACGCCCGCTGGATCGCGTTCTTCGGCGTCTCGAGAATCAGCCGCTGAATCTGGATATCCGTCGAGTTATTCAATACCAGTTCCAGATAGGCCTTAAGCGACAGCTCCAGCTTGCCACCGGAAACATAATCGTTCAGCTTCACCGGCCCGGCCAGTTCAAACTTCGGCGCCTGCCGCCGGAAAATCGTTCGTACATAGTCTTTGCTGGCGAACTTCGGATACGGTGACAACGCCTCGGAATCCTGAAAGCGGTTGGGCTGTTGTGCCGCGAGGGTCGTCAAAACGAGAACAAGAGAACAAAAAGTGCGAAACATATTATTCGTAGCGAATAGCCTCGATGGGATCAAGCTTGGCGGCCTGCATGGCCGGATAAATCCCGAATAGCAGTCCAATGCCGACCGAGACGCCAAAGGCGACCACGATCGACGAAGTCGTGACAACCGTGGACCAGCCGGCCGCCGTGGCAATCACCTTGGACAAAGTAAATCCGAAGGCGATGCCGATCATTCCCCCCAACATCGAGATCAGCAGCGCTTCCATCAAAAACTGCCGGATGATGTCCACCTGCCGCGCCCCGATCGCCCGGCGGATCCCGATCTCCTTGGTCCGCTCGAGCACCGTCGCCAGCATGATGTTCATGATGCCTATTCCCCCCACCAGCAGCGAAATGCCCGCTATGCAAAGCATCACCACCGAGAAGATAAAGCTCGTGCGTTGGCGCTGCTCGAGCAAACCCGCCGGCACGATCGTGTTGTAGTCGCCCGCGTCCTTGTGCGTCGAGTCGAGTATCGCCCGCACGATCGCCGCCGTTTCGATCGAATCCGTCCCCGGGGCCACCCGCATGTAAATGCCGTCGATCTCGTCCTTCAGATAGCTGTTGTTGTCCTCGAACCGCCGCATCACCGTGTTCAACGGCGAGATGATCAGATTGTTGCGGTTCGATACCTCCACCCCTTCCATATCGGAATCCGCCGTCGCCTGTTGCGCCAGCACCCCGATCACCTGCAGCCAAGTGTCGTTCACCTTCACATACTTGCCCACCGCCGGCTCATAGCCGAGCAGGTTTACCTTCGCCGCCTCCCCCAGCACACACACCGGTGCCGAAGTGTCGTTGTCTTTATCGTTGAAGAACCGGCCCTCGATCACCTTCAGGCTGTTGATCACCAGGTAGGAAGACTCAACGCCAATCAACAGCGGCGCTTCGGCCGAAGTCTTCGGCAAAATCTTCAAAGGCTTAAAGCGCTTGCGCGGTGTGATCGCCTCGATGCCCTGCACGTTTTCCTTGATCGCCCGGAAATCCCGGAACGTCAGCCCCGGCGACACCAGCCGCCGCGCCTGCAATTCATTCCGGTCCACCGCCTCCTTGGCTTCGACGATAATATTGTTCACCCCCAACAGGTCGATGTAGGACAACATCTCCTTCTGCGCCCCGGCCGTGATCGAAAGCATCGCCACCACCGCCCCCACGCCGAAGATCATGCCCAACATCGTCAGCAGGCTGCGCAGCTTGTGCACCAGCAGGCTCGAAAGCCCCATGTAAAGCTCGGGCAGCAGGCCCTGGAATAACCCCTTCATGGCGATTACATCCCTCCCTTGCCGCCGGGTAGAGCCGAGGCGGCCCCGCCCGCTTTGCCTTCCGTCTTTTTCTTCTTGTCGCCCGGCTTCGCCTCCGGGTCCGCCATCGCGATCGTCTCGCCCGCCTTCAAGCCGGAGGCAATGATCATCACATTCTCACTCCGCTTCAGTGGCTTCACCTCGCGGGGCTCGAAGCGGGTCCCGTTCTTGACGTAAACCACCGCCTTGCCCTCTTTTTCAAACAGCGACTGGATCGGGATGTTGATCGCATTCGGCACCTTGTCGACAATGATCTGCACGTCCGCCAGCAGCCCCGGCCGCAGCAGCACATCCAGTTGATTATCCTCTTCCGGCGGCGGCGGCAACTTCGCGCTGTCCAGGTCTTTCTGCGAGAACAAAAACCCGCCAATGTTAAACATCTGCGGCATGCCCGGCGCCCGGTTGGCCCCGCCCCCGCGATTGCCGCCCGCCATTCCCAGCTTCTGCATCTCCGCGCTCACCTTCGTCATCATCTCGGCACGCTCCTCCGGGCTCATATCCGCCATAGACTTGCCGCCGGAAAGCTTCGTGATGATCTCGCGCCTCTTCCGCTGCGTCTCTGGGTCGCCGTTCTGGCCCCCACCATTCTGGCCACGCTGCCGCTGCCCCCCCTCACCCGCTTGCCCCGGCGCGCCCCCCGCCATCATCATCCCCCCCGCCGGCGGGCCGCCGCCCATCTCCCCCATCATCGGCATCGAGGAACTCGCCGTCATCGGCCCCTTCTTCCGGTTCACTTCCGCCTGGGCCAGAATGCGATTCACCGCTGCCTCATTCGCCCCCAACGCGCTCAACAACTGGCGCATGTCGATCGAGAAGATCACATCAAATTTCTTGGCCGGGTCCGAGGAGAACATATTCGCCGAGGCCGTCCCCGACATCGACTTGATTTTGCCCGTGAACGTCTTGTCGGGGATCGCATCGAGCCGCATCGACACTTCCTGGCCCTCGACCAGATTCGCACGGTCCAACTCTCCCACCTTCGCCACCACTTCCATCTCGCTCAGGTCGAGGATATCGGCCACCGGCATGCCCGGCTGCACCTGGTCTCCCTCGCGTATGTCCGGCAACTGCATGCCGAACATCATCACCGTCGACCGGTTCTGCTTCACCGCCACCAGCCCCGCCATCGGCGCAATCAGCTTCACCTGCGCCAGCCGCTGCTTTTCCCGGTTCAACTCGAGCGTCGCCTTGTTCCGCTTCTCGCGCAACACCGCCAACTCCGCTTGCGCCTGCTCGCGCCGGCTCTTGATGTCAGACTCCAGTTGCAACAGCCGCCGCTTCGATTCCTCGAGCGTCAGTTGGTTCTTCTTCGCGTCAATGGCCGAGATCAGCTCATTGCGCTTCACTTCAAGCTCCGCCCGCCGCACCGAGTACCGCGCCCGCAGCAATTCCACCTGATCCTGATTGTCGCGGATCGCCAGGTCTGCCTGCGCCTTCTTCACCTGCTCATCGATTTGATCCAACTCCAACTGCTTTTCCTCAAGCCGCGACAGCACCTCGGCGTCGTCAAACTCGACAACCAGATCCTTTTCCCGCGCCAGCGACCCCAGCGTCGCCAGCTTCGTCACCTGCACCGTGCCAAAAAGATTGGGCGCCGTCAGCGTCGCGCTCCGCACCGCCCGCAGTTCCCCGCGGGCAAAGCTGCGCACCACCACATCCCCCTGCTTTACCTTCGCGGTGGCAATCGACTCCTGCCGCTGCGGCAGAGCCTGATACACACGGTAGGCCGCATAGCCGGCCCCCACCAATACGAGAAGAATGATCAGTCGAATAATGAATTTGCGCATGGCGGACGGTTAGAGTTTTTTCTGCTTTCGGGCGGCTTCCGACGGGTTTTCAAGCGAGACGGCTTCGCCTTCCTTCAGCCCGTTCAGCACCACCGTTTCGTTCTCGTTGCGTTTACCCACTTCAATCTGCCGCACCAGAAACGTGTCGCCCTTCTGCACATACACGCTCGGCTTGCCGCCGATCGTAAAGCTCGCCCGTGTCGGAATCAGCAACTGATTAGCTTCGCTCTCAATCAGAATCTCGGCCGAAGCAGACATCCCGGGACGCAGCCTCTTATCGGTGCCGTCGATCGTCGCCCGCGCCGGGAAGGTTTTCTCCGTCATGCCCATCCCACGCCATTGCACCGAGGCGATCGGGCTGATCCAATCCAGCTTGGCGTCAAACTCCCGGTCCGGTATCGCATCGATCCGCACCTTCACCTTTTGGCCCAATTGCAGCTTGCCCCGGTCCACCTCATCGAGCTTCAAATCAATCCGTAGCAGATTGAGATCCGGAATCTCCGCAATCGCCGCGCCGGTCCACGCCCGGTCTCCCTCCTTGAACGGCGGCGGCGTCGACCCCCACGACCCTTGGCTCCGGAAGTTCGGCAAAATGTTCACAATCCCGTCGGCCGGCGCCCGCAGAACCATGTTCGAAAGATAGCCGCGCGCCCGGTTCACATCCCGGACCGCCTTATCCTTGTTCTGATCCAGACGCTCCAGATCGGCCCCCTGTGTCGCCTTGTGCGTTTTGATCGTCTGCCCCACCTGCCCCAGTTCCCCATCCGCGATCGTCACATCGATCCGGCTCTTGGCCCCCTCAATCTCCGAGACCACCTCGGCCTTTGAAGCCTCCAGCCGCGAGCGCTCCAGATTGTACTCCGCCGTCATCTTGTTCATCCCATCCATCTCGTTGACAATCCGGTGGCTGGCCTTGGTCTGCACGATCTGGCTGTCGATCGTGCGCACCGTCGTGTTCCGCTCAAGCAGATTCTGCTCCTGCTGCGCCGCGTCAAACTCAACCACCACCTCTCCCTTGCGGATCGGCTTGCCCGACTCGGCCAACCGCACAATCCGCGGATCCGGTACCTGCGGCGCCGCGATCGTCGTCGAATTCACACTCCGGATCTCCCCGCGGGCCCGCACCACGATCGTGAATTCGCCGCGGCGCACTTTCGCCACCGGTACCTCCACCACGCTGCTCTTTTTGTTGTAGTTGAGCGCCGCATAGCCCGCTCCTCCGCAGGCCACCAGCAACACCACGCTCAGAATTCGCTTCCGGCGAACGCTCTCCTCGGTTTGTCCTATTCGAATCTTCGGTTTGATTTCAGACATGACTGTTTAGCCTTTGTTCCGCCGGGCCGGCTCATCGAGGGCGATCGTATCGCCCTTGCTCACCCCCTTGACCGGCACCATCAGATAGTTGCCCGGTCCCACTTCGATCTCCCGCCGGACCCAAGCCTCCCCATTCTTCACATACACATACGACTTCCCTGTCGCTTCGTCGCGGAACACTGCCGATAACGGCGCCAGCGTCGAATCCTCCACCTGCTCCATCACCACGTCCACGCTGCACGACAGGTCCGGAATGATGCGCGGATCCATCCGGTCAATCTTCAGCTTCACCGGAATCTCCCGCACAAAGTTCGCCCTCATCCCACCCGACTTCGGTACCGCCGCGATACTCACCAGATGCGCCGGCACCTCCAGGCCCGGATAAGCATCAAAACGCACCCGCGCCTTCATCCCAATCCGCAGCTTTTCCCCGTCCACCTGGTTCACGCTCGCGTTGATGATCATCGTATTCGGATCAACCACCTGCATGAAAAACTGCCCAGGATAGATCTGATCCCCTTGTTGTATCTGCGCGTATTCGCTGCCCCGGAAGATGCTCTGCATCACCGTCATTCCGTCGATGTTCGCCTTGGCCAGCATCCGGTCGGCGTTCTGCTCGCTGCGCCGGTACTCGAGCTCGAGCGACTTGAATTCCAACTCGGCGAATTTCAACTGCGCCTGTTCCTGCTGGTCGATAAACCTGCCTTGCGCGACCTGCTGCTTATACTGTGCTTCCGCCTCCTCGAGCGCCAGCTTCACCCGTTCCTGGTCAATCGCGCTCAGCACCGGCAGCGTTTTCATATCCAGCTTGGCCTTCTCGAGCGCCGCCTTTGCTTTTTCGATGTTCTGATTGTGCGTGTACCGGGCCAACTCCAAGTTCGCCTTCTGCTGCGCCAGTTGCGCCTTCGCCGTCTCCATCGTCGCCTTGTAATCTTCCAGCCTCTGCAGCATGTATTGGCGGTCAAATTCCGCCACCTTATCGCCCTTCTTCACCAACGATCCCGGCTTGACCAGTTGCTGCAAAACGAGCGTGAAATCCCCGCCCCCCCCGCCAAAGCCACCGCCACCCCCCCCGCCGCCCGGGCCGCCCATGCCGGAGCCCAACTCCCGTGAAGTCGACCCGAGTCCTTCCGTGCCAAGCGACGCCGATGCTCCGCCCGCCGCCGTGGAAGCGCCCCCCGCGGATCGCGTATTCCCGGCATTGCTCGAAGCAATTCGGCTCGAGGCAGCCCGCGTCGCCCCCGACCCGCCAAAGGAACGCTGCTGCCCCGCACCCGTCGATGCCACCATCGACCCGGCTCCCGCCGCCGCCGCCGAGCCGGAACTCGATGCCGTCGCCGTTGCTCCCGGTGCCCTGCTGCCCCCCGCACTACCACCACCCAGCGCTGGCAACGCAGTCACACTCAACGAATCCATCCCTGCCAAGCTAAATCCGCTCCGGTTCCGCCCCGAACGGCTGCCCCGTATCTGCGGTGCAATCAGCGAAACGAATTTTTCCGCCGCCGTTACCCCCGACAAGCGCAGCGTGCGCTCAATCGCCCCCGTTTGCACCGTCGCCGTTCGCAAGCCCAGCCGCGCCTCCCCCGCCTCGCGCTCCGCCGCCTCCTGCTGCCTGAAGAGCCAGTAGGCGCCTCCCGCAATAACTAATAAGATAATTATAATCAATACTTTAGGAGTTTTTCGACCCTCCCCCTCAGGGGCTGGCGCCAACACCGGCCCGCTTGGCCGGGCAGACGGCGCATTACTGCCAGGATTGACTTGGGGCTGCATTGTTTATTCGATTCATTATGCTTGACGACAATTCCTAAATAAAGGTTAGCCTCCCAGAAAAATGGTCCCTCCACCGTTTCTGCCGCCCAATGATACACTCGGCCCATGATCCGGATCGCCATCCTCCTGCTAGGGCTCGGCTGCTCCCTACCCGCGCAGACCCCGCAAGTCTTCACCCTCAAAAATAGCGCTGGCATGGAGGCCGTCATTACAAATTACGGCGCCATCCTCATGAGTCTCAAGGCCCCCGGCCGCGACGGCAAGCTCGATGACGTCGTGCTCGGTTTCGATTCCCCCGCCGAGTACATCGCCAAATCCCAACACCCCTACTTCGGCGCCGTTGTCGGCCGTTACGGCAACCGTATCGCCAAGGCCCAGTTCACCCTCGACGGCAAAACCTACAAACTCGCCGCCAACGACGGACCCAACGCCCTCCACGGCGGCCTCAAGGGCTTCGACAAACGATTCTGGTCCGCCCGCCAGCAGGGTAACGTGCTCACCCTCGAATTGCTAAGCAAGGACGGCGAGGAGGGCTACCCCGGCGAACTCCGCGCCAAGGTCACCTACACCCTCACCAGCAAAAACGAACTCCGTATCGATTACCAGGCCACCACCAATCAGCCCGCCGTCGTCAACCTCACCAACCATTCTTACTTCAACCTCGGCGGCAAGGCCGCCCGCCACATCCTCGGCCACACCCTCAAGCTCAATGCCTCCCGCTTCACCCCCGTCGCCAAGGACCTGATCCCCACCGGCGAAATCAAGCCCGTCGCCGGCACCCCCTTTGATTTCACCAAGCCCACCCCGATCGGCTCCCGCATCGAGGCCAACGACCCCCAGTTGAAGCTCGGCGGCGGCTACGACCACAATTTCGTCTTCGACAAAGGCCTCACCGCCAAGCCCGAACTCGTCGCCGAGGTGTTTGATCCCTCCTCCGGCCGTCAGCTCGATGTCTACACCACCGAGCCCGGCGTGCAACTCTATACCAGCAACTTCCTCGACGGCAAGATCGCCGGCAAAGGCGGCGTCAAATACGAACGGCGGCATGCCCTCTGTCTCGAAACCCAGCACTTCCCCGATTCGCCGAATCAACCCGCCTTCCCCTCCACACTCCTGCGGCCCGCCGATACCTATAAATCCACCACCATCTTTCACTTCCGCGTCAGATAGCGCGCGGCCGCAGCCGCGACGGAATCAGCACCTGCGTCTCGATAGCCGAACGGATCTCCGCGAATACAGCATCCGGCGAATGGTTAGCGTCAACAGGCAACACCTGCCCAGCGCCGGTCGAGGTAAAGTACTCGAGCACTGGATTCGTCAGCCGCCAGTACGCCTCGAGCCTTTCCATCGCCGTCGCCATCGTGTCGTCCTGCCGCTGGCATAAACGCGAAAAATCGTGGTCGCACAACCCCGGCTGCCGGGGCGGCCGCGTCACCAGGTTGTACACCGTGTTACACCGCGGGCAACACCAGCGCGCCGTCAGCCGCCGCAGCAGTACTTCTTCCGGTACGTCCAGATGGATGAGCACTGGCGCCGGGTGTCCCAATTCCCTTAGCACTCGCCCTAAATGCACCGCTTGCTCCACCGTGCGCGGATAGCCGTCAATCAAGAAGCCATCCCGGCAATCCGGCTCAGCCAATCGCGCTGCCAGCAGACCGTTCACTACCGCATCCGGAACCAGTTGCCCCGCTGCCAGCAGACGGCCGATTTCCACGCCCAGTTCACTCCCCGCGCTCGACTCACGGCGCAGCATATCGCCCGTTGACAGGGCAGGGATCCCAAGCCGATCCCGAAGCAGGGGGGACTGAGTCCCCTTGCCGCAACCTGGCGGCCCGAAAAGTAACAAGACCACAATAGACCCCGATGTCCAGCCTGAGCCAAACCTTGCCAGAGTAAATCCCTTTTTCCCCGGCGTCAATGGGGACTCGGGACCATGACGCTACAATAAGGAATTCCATGCGTGTTGGCTTGGCGCAAATTAACACCACCGTGGGAGACTTTGCCGGCAATCGGGCGAAGGTCTTGGCCTATGCGCACCAAGCAGCCGCCCGTGGCGCCCACATTGTCCTCTTCCCTGAACTCGCCCTCACCGGTTACCCCCCGCGCGACCTCGTCGAAAAACCGGCTTTCCTCGAACGTGCCGAGGTCGAACTGGCCGAAATCGCCCAACAGACCGCCCAGCTCGGCATCTACCTCGTCGTCGGCAGCGTGGCCCCCGCCCCCGAACAGGCGGGCAAGCGCGTCAAGAATATTGCCGCCGTGCTCCATGCCGGCCGCGAAGTGTTCCGCCAAACCAAGATGCTGCTGCCCACCTACGATGTCTTCGACGAAGGGCGCTACTTCTACCCGGCCGAGTCCCAGGGCCTGCTCTGGGTCGATGGCGTGCCCGTCGCGCTCACCGTTTGCGAAGATGCCTGGAATCAGAAGCAGCTCTTCGACCACCCGCTCTACACCCGCGACCCCATCGCCGAGCTCAAACAACAAGGCGCCCGCGTCCTGCTCAGCATCAACGCCAGCCCTTATGAAACCGGCAAGCGCCAACTCCGCCGCCAGCTCTTTACCTCGATTGCCCAACGCCAAGGGATGGCCTGCGTCTACCTCAACTCAGTCGGCGGCAATGACCACCTCGTCTTTGATGGCTCGAGCTTCGCCGTCGATGCCGCTGGCCAGCTCATCGCCGCCGCCCCCAGCTTCGAGCAATCCCTAACCCTCGTCGATCTCGATCGGGGCCAGGGTGAGCTCAACCCCACCCACGCCGACGAAAACGAAGCTGTCTACGCCGCTCTCCTCACCGGCACCCGCGATTATGTCACCAAGTGCGGCTTCCGCAAAGTGCTCATCGGCTTGTCCGGCGGCATCGATTCCTCCATCGTCGCCTGCGTCGCCGTCGAAGCCTTCGGCCGCGATAATGTCATGGGCGTCGGCATGCCCGGGCCCTTTTCCTCCGCCCATTCCGTAAGCGACGCCCGCGAGTTGGCCCGGCGGTTAGGCATCCGCTTTGAGCTCTCCCCCATCACCCCTGCCTACGACGTCGTCATCAACACGCTCGAACCTCTCTTCGCCGGTTACCCCCACGACGTCACCGAAGAAAATATCCAAAGCCGCCTCCGTGGCCTCACGCTGATGGCGCTCTCCAACAAGTTCGGCGCCATGGTGCTCACCACCGGCAACAAAAGCGAACTCGCCGTCGGCTATTGCACCCTCTACGGTGACATGTGCGGCGGACTCGCCGTCATCAGTGACGTCCCCAAAACCCTTGTTTATGAGCTCTGCCGCGTCGCCAATCGCCGCCTCGGAGACGTCATCCCGGAAAGCGTCTTTACCAAACCCCCCTCGGCCGAATTGCGCCCCGGCCAGAAGGACGAGGACAGCCTGCCCCCCTACGACGTCCTCGACCGCATCCTCCGCGGCTACGTCGAGCGATTTGAATCCCCCGCCGAAATCGCCCGCCGCGAGGCTATTGCCGAAGACCTCGTCCGCGAGATTGCCAGAAAAGTGGATTTGAATGAATATAAACGTCAACAAGCTGCTCCCGGCCTGAAGGTCACCTCCAAGGCCTTCGGCATGGGAAGGCGCTTCCCCATCGCCCAGCGCTACCGCGACTGAAAGAAAGAGGATCATTGCTATGAAAACCTGGAATTCTTGGCTGGCGGCAACGGGGCTGGCCATCATCGGAGTCTGCGCCCTCCTGTCGCAGCCGGAAAAATTGCGCCAGGTCGGCCCCCAGGACGATGGCAGCGTACTGCTGCCCACGGCTTGGAGCATCCGCCCGGCCGGTACTCAAATCGACACCGACACCTTCCCCATGGCCAGCGTGCTCACCCCCGACCGCAAGTACATGGCCGTGCTGCATGGCGGCTATAACCCGCCCAGCGTTGTCATGATGGACGCCACCACCCTCAAGGTCCTCAGCCGCGTCGAACTCGAGGATGCCTGGCTCGGGCTCGCTCTCTCCCCCGATGGCAGGAACCTCTATGTGGGCGGTGCTTCCCGCGCCGTCGTGCACCAGATCGCCATCGGCCCCGGCGGCCAACTCAGCCGCACCGCCTCCTGGAAACTCACCGAAGCCGCCCCCACCCATGAAGACTTCACCGGTGATGTCGCTATCTCCCCCGATGGCCGCCTCATCTATGCCGCGATGCTTCACCGCAACCTCATCGCCGTCATCAACCCCCAATCCGGCCGTGTGATCGAGCGCTTTGAAACGGGCCGCCGCCCCTACCGCATCCTCATCCACCCCGACAACCAAAGCTTATTCGTCTCCGCCATGGGCGATTCCGCCGTACTCCACCATAAGACCCTCGACGGTAAACTGCTGCAGCGCGTGAGAGTCGGCGCCGCCCCCATGGACATGGTCTGGCGCGGGGCCAAAACCCTTCTCGAGGAGGACGAGGAAGACAAACAGCCCGCCCCTTGGGCCGCCCGCATCTTTGTCGCCGCCTCCAATACCAATGCCGTCTCCGTGATCGGCGTCGCCGAGTCCAAGGACCTCAATGTCGTCGAAACCATTAACGTCTCCATGACTCCCGTTCAAGCCCTCGGCGCCACCCCGAGCGCCCTCGCCCTCAGCCCCGATGAAAGCAGGCTCTACGTTGTCTGCTCTGACCTCAATGCCGTCGCCAGCGTCGATGTCAGCCGCAAACGAAGCCGCGTCGAAGGCTTCGTACCTTCCGGCTGGTATCCCATCGCCGCCCGCGGCATGGGCCCGGAACGCCTCCTCATCTTCAACGGCCGCGGCGGACGCAGCTATCCCAATCATGTCAACGGCCCCAACCCGCTCAAACGCCCCGCCCCCCTGCACCTCGGCGGCGCTCCCGTTGCCTACGTCGGCCGGCTCCAACGCGGCACCATCTCGGTCGTCGACGGCTTGGATCCGGCCCGTATGAATGCCTATACCGCCTCGGTCCTCCGCAACTCCCCCTACCGCGACGAGCAGCGTGAGTCCAACCCCGTTGCGAGTGAAGTCGTACCCGCTGAAGTCGGTGTTCGCTCCACCCGCATCGAACATGTCATCTATATCGTCAAGGAAAATCGCACTTACGATCAGATGCTCGGTGACCTCGGCAAAGGCAACGGCGACCCCTCGCTCGTGCTCTTCGGCGAGGACGTCACACCCAATCACCGTAAACTCGCCTCCGAGTTTGTCCTGCTCGACAACTTCTACGTCAACGCCGACGTCAGCGCCGACGGGCACAACTGGTCGACTGCCGCTATCGCCCCGGCCTACGTACAGCGCATGTGGCCCAACTCCTATGCCGGCCGTCGCAAGCATTACGACTATGAGGGCGGAGAAGTAGCCGCCAACGCCCCGGCCGGCCGCATCTGGAACAATGCCCTCGCCGCCGGGCTCAAGGTTAGAAACTACGGCTGGTGGGCCGAGAACCGTAAGGAACCCGATCCCGCCGGACAGCACATCGCCCGCGTCAAGGATCCGCAACTGGCCCCACACACGGCCCTCAAGTACCGCGCCTACGACCTCGAATACCGCGACGTGGACCGCATAGCCGCCTTCCTCGCCGAGCTCAAGGAATTCGAAGCCAAGGGCGAGTTCCCCAATTTCATCACCGTGCGCCTCGGCAATGACCATACCTCCGGGCTCGTCGCCGGCAAGCTCAGCCCCAAGGCCTATGTCGCCGACAATGACTGTGCCCTCGGTCAACTCGTCGAGGCTCTGTCGAAATCGAAGTTCTGGGCCAAAACAGCGATCTTCGTCCTCGAGGATGACGCGCAAAACGGCGCCGATCATGTCGACTCACACCGCTCACCCGGCTTCCTCATCAGCCCCTACACCCGCCGCGCCGCCATCGACTCGACCCTGTACAACACCACCTCCATGCTGCGCACCATCGAACTCCTGCTCGGCCTCAGGCCGATGACCGTCTATGACGCCAGTTCCACCCCCATGACCCGCGTCTTCGCCAATACACCCCGCACCGGCCCCTACGTTGCCGTTAAGCCCAAACAACCCCTGGACGAGCGCAACTCCACCACCGGCCCCCTGGCCGCCCGTAGCGCCCTCATGGACTGGGATGAGGCCGACGAAATCGACGATAACGAATTGAATCAGATCCTCTGGCTGGCCCTCAAGGGCGGCACGCCTCCCGCTCCGGTGCGCTCGCTGTTCGGAGGACGATAAGCAACCGGATGCCCAAGATCTATCTGTCCTTCGTCTGGCACATGCACCAGCCCTTCTATAAGGACCTGGTCAGCGGCGAGTACAAGCTGCCCTGGACCCGCCTGCACGGACTCAAGGATTACTACGGCATGGTCAAAATCCTCGAGCAATTTCCCGCCGTCCACCAAACCTTCAACCTCGTGCCCTCCATGCTCGTGCAGTTGGATGAGTACGCCCGCGGCGTCGCCGCCGACCCCTTCCTCCGCGCCGCCCTCAAGGAAACCGCGGCCCTCACCGAACAGGAACGTGAATTCGTCCTCCGCTACTTCTTTCAGGCCAATGTGCAGCGCATGATCCATCGCTACCCGCGCTACGCCGAGCTTTATTCCGGCTGGCAGGCCGTGAATGAAAATCCCCATCGCGCTCTGCGCGTCTTTGATGATCAGGCCCTGCGCGACCTCCAACTGCTTTCCCAACTCGCCTGGTTCGACGAAGAGTTCCTCGCCGGAGATCCTGGCATCCGGGCTCTCGCCGATCAGCAACGCAACTACAGCGAGTCCGACAAGGCCTTTCTCGGCGCCAAGCAGCAGGAAAAATTGGCCCTCGTCGCTCAGGTGTATCGCGACTTCGCCGCCCAGGGTCAAATCGAAATCTCCGCGACGCCCTTCTATCATCCGATTCTGCCCCTCATCTGCGATACCCAAATCGCCGAAACCGCCCACCCCTACGTCCCGCTGCCGCCCCGCTTCCGCTACCCCGGCGATGCCCGCGTCCAATTGGAGCGCGCCCGAGATTACATGGCCCGCGAATTCGGCGCCGCCCCCGCCGGTTTGTGGCCCAGCGAGGGCTCGGTGAGTGATGAGACGTTGCGCCTGGCCGCGGAAACCGGCTTCCAGTGGTTTGCCACCGACAACGGCGTCCTCGCCCGCACCATCGAGCAACCTGCCACGCCCGAGCTTACCTACCGGCCTTATCTTTGGCGCCAGGATGGCCTCGAAATGCACGGTCTGTTTCGCGACCGCACCCTTAGCGATCTCATCGGTTTTGTCTACTCCCGCATGGGTCCCCAGGAAGCCGCTGACCATTTTCTTGGCTCGATTCGCGCCAATTGCGCCCCCATCCTCCGCGCCGGCCGCGATGCGCTCGTTCCTATCATTCTCGACGGCGAAAACGCCTGGGAGTATTTCGAGCTTTCCGGCCGCCCCTTTCTCAAGGAACTCTACGCGCGGATCTCACAGGACCCGCAAATGAAGGCCCTCACTGTCAGCGAGGCGCTCCGCCGCGTTCCCGCCGAACCGCTCCACCGTATCTTCCCCGCTTCCTGGATCAATGCCAATTTCGATGTCTGGATCGGGGCTGAGGAAGATAACCGTGCCTGGGAGCTCCTGCTGCGCGCCCGCGAGACTTATGACCAAGTCAAGGACCACGTCAGCGAACCGGCTCGCGCTCTCGCCTACGAGGAACTCCTTATCGCCGAAGGCAGCGACTGGAACTGGTGGTATGGCCCCGAGCACGGCTCGGCAAACCGGCCCGATTTCGACCGCCTCTACCGCGATCATCTTGCCAACATCTACCGCGCCTTGAGCCTCGCTCCGCCCGAGGAACTCTCCCGCCCCATTCTCAAGCTCGAGGTCAAAGCCAATCACCTGCCCCCGCGCGGTCCCATCCAACCGGTCATCGATGGCTCCGTATCCAGCTACTTCGAGTGGATGGGCGCCGGTACTTACTCAATTGACCAGCGCCAGGGAGCCATGCACGGCCAGAAGTTCCTGATCGAAGAACTTCACTACGGCAGCGACGGCGCCTGGGTCTTCATCCGCCTCGACTTCGTCAAGGACAGCGAAGACGCTCTGCGCAATGCCGAGCTGCGTCTCCAGATCAACGGCGTCGCACTCACCGTGCCGGTTAGCAGCTTTTTTGAGACTCCCGCTCACGACGCCCTCCATCTCAAGAGCGCCTACGACCGGATTTTCGAAATGCGGGTATCCCGGCGCGCCCTCGGCCCCGCCGAGCCGGTCAAGTTCCAGGCCTCCCTCTGGCGGGCCGGCCTGCCCCTCGATGCCCTGCCACAGCAAGGCGTCATCGAGTTACAAAGACATGAGCTCAATGAGTGGCTGGGCTAGGTAGCCGCGGCAGTCGAAAGCTACTCGAGCATCCGCGAAAACAGGACAACAAAGAAAACAGGCCTGCCCGCGGGCGGGCCCGATCAGTCAACATGAAACGACCAACCCCTGACCTGAGACGCGGGTTACGCCGACGGTCAGGAACACCAAAAGCGGCGCAGAGCCGCAAAGGTCAAGGAGTTGGTCCATGAAAAAGGTACTTTATGTGGGCTTGGATGTCCACGCCGAGACAGTCGCCGTGGCGGTAGCCGAGAGCGGCCGGGACGGCGAAGTGCGCAGCTTGGGCACCATTCCGAATCGGCTCGAAGCGGTCCGGAAGCTGGTGAAGAAGCTGCGGGATCAAGGCGAGATGCGTGCTTGTTACGAGGCCGGTCCGACGGGGTATTGCTTGTACTGGCAGTTGACGCAACTGGGCGTGGAGTGCGAAGTGATCGCGCCGAACCTGATTCCCAAGAAGGCCAGCGAGCGGATCAAGACCGACCGGCGCGATGCCGGGAAGCTGGCGCGCTGCTACCGTGCTGGCGAACCGACTCCAGTAGCGGTGCCGAGTCCGGAGCAGGAGGCGCTACGGGACCTGGTGCGGGCGCGCGAGGCGGCCAAGAAGGATCAGTTGAAGGCGAGGCATCGATTGAGCAGGTTTCTGTTACGGCATGGCCGGAAGCCAGAAGGAATGCAGTCCTGGACCAAACAGTTTCTAATGGATTAAGACCAACGTCCACTTCGAACACAAGGCCCTGGAGGTGACGTTGCTGAACTATCTACACGAAGTGGAGCATGTGGCGCAAAGAATCCTGCATTGGGAGGCCGCCATCGACGAGGCGGTTCGGGAAGCCCCGGCGGAGTTGCGCGCGGTGATCGAAGCATTGCAAGCCTTGCGGGGCGTTGCGCAGACCACGGCGGCGACGATTGTTTCGGAGTTGGGTTCGCTGTCGCGCTTTACCAATCCACGGCAGTTAATGGGCTACCGCGGACTGGTGGCCAGCGAGCACTCCAGCGGAGGTAAAGTGCGGCGCGGGCCGATCACCAAGTCGGGCAATGCGCATCTGCGCCTTGTCCTGGTGGAGGCCGGTTGGTCGTATCATCACCGGCCGAATGTCACGGGCTTACTATTGCGACGGCAGAAAAATCTTGGGTTGAGTGACGAGGTGAAGGCGATCGCCTGGAAGGCGCGACACCGATTGAACAAGCGCTACAAGACGTTGGCGGCCAAAGGCAAGAACAAGAACCAGATCGTAACGGCGATCGCACGCGAACTGCTCGGGTTTATCTGGGCCATTGGCGCCCATGCCGAACCGATCCAAAACGCCAAAGCCAACTGAAAAAGAAAAGTGTATTTTCCCCAGACAGCGGCGCCGAAGGCAGCGTGGATTCCACGAAAAGGAGAATCCTCGTCAGATTCTATGCGGTACGAGCCACAGCTCCAATCCGCGCGCTCAGTTCGAGGCAGCTCCCGGCGAATCATGACCGTGCGGCAACGGCTCAACTTGAGTAGACCCGCGTACATCAGAGTGATCTATCGTCGCGTAATCTTCCATGCCGCCTTCGGCTCCGCTGTACCCACCCACCACCCCAAACCCAAGTGGCTCCCGCCCACCAGGGCGGGAGCCACTTGAAACAGCCGAAGAAAAAACCGTCAGCACCCGTTCAGGGTATTGACAGGTTGTTTCATATCAGAACAGGAATGATTCTGAGCCTTAGAACTGATAGCGCAGCAGCAGAACAACCCGGCGGCCGCCGCCGTTCGTAACCCACTGATTGATGAACGCAACGGCGTTGAACGTGGCGATCGGGATACCGAAATCACGCGAGTTCGTCAGGTTGTAGAGCTCGGCGCGCAAGTTCAGGTTATGCCCTTCCTTCGGCACGCGAATGCGCTTGTTCAGCACCATGTCGAAGTTGTTGATCCCGTCGGCACGCAGGATATTGCGACCCGCGTTGCCCAGGGGGTTGGCGGCCGTGACGCCGCTGAACAGCGTTGTGCGGATCGGCCATAGCTGTTCGAGCGATCGTCCGGAGACATCCACGCTCGATGCAACGTTCGGACGGATCGGGTTCCCGATCAGCGCATCGATGCCGGAAACGCGGAAGCCCGGATCGGCCCCATTCAGCGGCGAGAAGGGCGCCCCGGACTGGAAGGTCAGGAAGCCGCCTACCTGCCAGCCGCCAAAAACATTGCCGGCGAGCTTGGTCTGGTCCTTGAGGAAAGGCAACTCCCAGATACCATTGATCGAGAAGCGGTGCGGACGGTCGTAGGCCGAGCGTCCCCGCTCCCCGCGGCGATTAAAGCTGTCCTGCGCCACGGCGATTTCTCCCGCGGTCGAAGCGTTGAAGATTTCACTTTGGTCGTCTATGAAGCTCGACCAGGTGTAGTGGGCCGAGAACTGATAGCCCCGGCTGAAGCGCTTCTCCACCGAGGTCTGCATTGAGTGGTACACCGAACTGCCCGTATTGGCGCGCAGACGAATCGTACCCCGGCTGTTGTCGACCCGCTGGGCGCCGTTGGTACCGGGTACGGTCGGATTGCCGTCGACGCTCTGGAATAGCGCCGTGCCCTTGGTGGCGATGTAGCCGAGCGTGAAGGCATATCCCGCTCCCAGCTCCCGCTGGATCTGCGTGGAAAACTGTTCGGCGAAAGGCGAGCGGAAACTGTCGTTCACGGTTGTGCGCGGGATGTTCATCAGATTGGCCGGCAGGGGCGCGGCGTTGCCGCGGCGGATGCCGTCGATCGTCTGAAACGCCTGCGGCGAGCGTGCCGGCCGCTGCAGAACAAAGGTGAAGGGCCAGGCCGAATAGATATTCAACAAAATGTTGTTGAAGGCGAAGTCGTAGGTGCGCGAGTAGCCCCCACGCAAGACCGTCTTCTCATCGCCCAACAGCCAGCCCAGCGGACCCTGCGCCTTGCCGAAGCGATAGTTGAAGCCCACCCGCGGAGCCCAGTTGTTTAGATCGCGCGAAGGGCCGCGGTCAATCACATAACCGGGATTGTTATTGTTGGCGGCCACGATGCGGCGGTTCTCGCTCGAAAGCCAGTCGAAGGGATTGCCCGGCGTCTCGTAGCGGATGCCATAGGTGAGCGTGAAGTTACGCCTCACCCGCCACTCATCCTGCAGGAAGAAGAAGTAATCGTAGTAGCGGTAGAACTGCCACGTGCGCAGGCCCGGCTGCAACTGATTGATCGCCTGCACCTGCGCCACGTCGTCGACGAAATCCTGCAGATCGTTGTACTGCAACCGTCCGCGGAGAGTGGGGTTGAAATCCTGGAATTGCTCAATCCGGCGGAAGTCAAAGCCGAACTTCATCGAGTGGGAGCCACGGAGATAAGCGAAGTTGTTCGCAATCTGGTAGGCGTTCGTTACCTGTGCCTGCGGCAGGTTCACCGCGAGGCCAATCGCGGTGCGCGAGTCAGCCGCATTGAACCCGGCCAAGCCCAGCCTATTGATTTCAATCGAGGGAATGTTGAGCGCGTTCAAGTCCGATGCCGTTGAGGCGGAGGACTGGCGCTGGAAGTTGAAGCGAAACTCATTGAACTTGTTCGAGGACAGAGTGCTCGTTAGTGTTCCGTTATAGGCTTGACGGCGGCCCGGCCCGAGCGTCGTCAAACCCGCCGGAACCGCTTGACCGGAAATACTGACGCGGTCATCGTAAAGAACCCGGCCCATCAGGAAATGCTTGTCGCTGATGCGGTGGTCAATGCGGCCGGACCACTGCCAGACGTCCAGCTTGTTCGGCGCCGCGCCGGACAGCGTACCCACGGGAACATTGACGGTGCGCCCGTCCGCCGTCACGGGAAAAGACTGGCCCGTCGCCTGCTGGGCGGCTGGCAAAAAGTCGAGCAGGGCGCGAATCTGCGGGCGGCCGGAAGCGAGGCTCTGCAGCGCCGTCCGGCCTTCCGCCGTGGGCGCTCCGGTGATCGCGGTGCCCGAGGCGAAGCGGCGGTCGGTCCAACGCAACAAGCTGCCGAAGAAAAAGGTCCGATCCTTGACGATCTTGCCCCCAAATGTACCCCCAAACTGGTTTTCCACCCGCCATGGCGCCTTGGCGAAAGTGCGCTCGTCGAGATTCGTCCGGCTGTTGAGCCGGTTGCCGTTGTACGACCAATAAGCAGTCCCGTGATAGTTGTTTGTCCCGCCCTTGGTGAGGATGTTCACCACCGAACCCGCCGCACGCCCGTACTCAGGCAGGAATTGATTTGTGATCAGACGGAACTCGGCCACCACGTCGGGATTGTTGATTTCCTGCACTAGACCGGAAATGGCGGAGTTGTTCGAGTCTGCTCCGTCGATCATGAAATTGTTTGAGCGCGTGCGCATGCCGTTGACCGAGAACGACGTGCCGCCGGAGGCGAAGCTTGAATTGCCGCTCGATAACTGGCTGACGCCCGGAGCCTGCAGCGCAATGTTGAGGATGTTGCGATTCGGCGCCAATGGCAATTCCGAGATGCGCTTGGCGTCGATATTGATGCCGACTTCCGCATTTGTCGTATTGATTAGCGGCGCCTCCGTGGCGACCGTAATCACTTCGCTGGCTGAGGCCACCTGCAGCGGTATATTCAGTTCCGCCTGCTGGTTCAGCCGCAAGGTGATCGGCCGGCGAACATACTTGCCAAACCCGGCCTTCTCGACCACCAATTCATACTCGCCGGGAGGAAGCAGCGGTATGCGATACGAACCGGCGGATGACGAGGTATTCGTGTAGGTCAGACCCGTGGCGAGATTCCGGGCCGTCAGCTTAGCTTCGCTAACGGCCGCACCGCTGGCATCGGTCACTTGACCAAGCATTTCAGCCGAGGTTTGGCCCAGCGATAAAGAAGCAGTGGAAAGAATCAGAAACAACGGAAGCAACAGCCGTCGTGTAGAAGTCATTTTTGGGTTCCCCGTGAGAGGTTTGGTTAGGCTCCTTTCCAGTACGGAAAGGCTCGAAATGATGGTTTGATTGAGTTTCGCCGCGCATAGATCGCAGCTTAATCATTTCTTAATATATCAACCGTGAAAGCTGTTTGCAGCTTCCTTACCGAGTCTAATGCAATCCGGGATTCCAATTCCCCGGTAGCCATTGCCGGCCAAGCGAAGCTGGGGATGAGAACAAAGACGATTTTCGATTTCACCCAAAAGTGCTTGGTGTCCAACGTGATACTGGGCCATCGATCGCCGCCAGCGGGAGATCTCAACCGCAATCGGCTTCGCGGTGAGAGACAGCAGCGCCTGCAAATCAGCGAGTACGGCGGAGCGGATCTCGTCGTCAGAAGCATCGAGGATCGCTTCGTTGCCCGCTCCACCGAGGAAACACCGCAGCAGCAGGCGGCCGGGTGGTACACGGTGATTGAATTTCTGATCGACGAAGGTGCAGGCGACCAGATGGCGGCGCTCGCGGCGCGGCACGAGAAAACCGAAAGCCGGGAACTGTTGCGGGACGTCAGTGCGATCGTAAATCACGCCGACAGTGGCCGAACTTGAGTAGCCGATTCGGCGCAGGCACTGAGCGAGGCCGGGGTCAAGCGAATCGAGCAGACCGGCGGCAGCCCAGGCGGGCGTAGCCAGGACCAGGTGAGGGCTGTTCAGTGTGGCCCCGGGGATTCGGACCGAGTAAACGCCATCTTGCCGGGAGATGGATTGCGCGCTGGCGCGGATGAGGCGGCAGTGCGGGGCGATTGCCTTCTCGAGGGCGGTGATCAGAGAACCGAGGCCGCCCTGAAGGGTTTGAAACAAGGTGGCGCCGGGCTGCTTGGGGGGGGCCTGGGCCAGTGAGGCCAGCGTGCCTTTGGTGAGGCTGCCGTAGCGGGCTTCCATTTCCGCGTAGCGGGGAAGCACGCTCTGTATCGAGAGCTGATAGGGGTCACCGCCGTAGACGCCGCTCAGCAGCGGCTCCGCCAGGTAATCCACTGCTTCCCGGCCATAGTGATCTTCAACGAATTCGCCGACCGAGCGGTCCGGCATGCCGGACCGGGGGGAGCGCAAAAGCTCCAGGCCCATGCGCATCTTGGTGCTCCAGGACAGCAGAGGACTGGTGAGAGTCGGAAGCACGCGGGTCGGGACCATCATCATCAGTCCATCGGGGATCGGCGTCATTCGCCCGCCCTTGACGATCCAGGTTAGCCGTTGATGGTCGTTCGAGCCGATGACCGCATCGCCGAGCCCAAGTTCGCGAATGAGGGCCAATGCCTCCGGCTTGGCGGCGAGAAAGCTGTCCGGGCCGCCCTCAAGCAGGCAACCGGCCACCGTGCGCGTTTGCACGACTCCCCCCAGGCTTGGAGCGGGCTCAATCAGGATGCTGGGCAGGCCGCGTTGGGCCAGGTAGTAAGCAGCCGACAGGCCCGAGATCCCGCCGCCGATGATGATGCTAGGGTTTGAACTCACGGACGAACTGCACGACAGCCTTGACATGGTCCACGGGGGTTTCTGGCAAAATACCATGGCCCAGGTTGAAGATGTGACCAGGGCGGGTGCCGGTGCGCTTGAGGATCTCGTGGACTTTGGTTTTGAGTTCGGGGAGGGGCGCAAAGAGCGCGGCGGGGTCGAGATTTCCCTGAACGGCGGAGCGGTAAGAGATATCGAGCCAGGCCTGATCGATATTCATGCGCCAGTCGACGCCCATGACATCGCCGCCGGCGGCGTGGAGTTCACGGAAGAAGCCCGAGCAGCCCGTGCCAAAATGAATCACCGGCGCGCCGGAGGAGCGGATGCGCTCAATCAGCGCGCGGGAGTAAGGCTGGACGTAGCGGACGTAGTCATCCGAGGCGAGAGCTCCGACCCAGGAATCAAAAACCTGAATGGCGCGGGCGCCCGAGGCAACCTGCATCAGAGCGAAAGTTCCCAGCACATCAACGATCTTGCCCATGAGGCGGCGCCAAAGGGTCTCGTCGTGGTACATCAGTTTCTTGGTCTTGAGAAAGGATTTCGAGGGGCCGCCTTCGATCATATAGCTGGCCAGGGTAAAGGGCGCGCCGACAAAGCCGACAACGGGGACCTTGCCAGCCAGGGTGCGGCTGACAAGTTGGATCGACTCCCCGACATAGCCGAGGTCATCGGTGTTGGAGGTCGAGAGCGTATCGACATCGGTCGAGTTTTCAATGGGGTTGTCGATATGGGGACCTTCGCCGGTGCGGAACTCGAGCCGCAAGCCCATGGGCTCGACAGGCAGCAGGAGGTCGGCAAAGATGATCGCGGCATCGACATCGAGGATCTCGATGGGCTGGAGCGTGACAGCGGCGGCCAAGTCCGGGCGCTTGCAGATCTCAAGAATTGAGTGGCGGGCGCGGATGTCGCGGTATTGCTTCATATAGCGTCCGGCCTGGCGCATGAACCAGACGGGACGGACATCGGTGGAGCGGCGCCGGCAGGCGTCGAGAAAGCGGGAGTTCATGGGAGCCATACGCATGTTGTTTGCCACCTTTGTCCTTTAGGTCCTTCTGGACAATGGAGAACACGCATTCCTTTCGGTTTGTGGCGGGCCGCCCAATCGCGGCCGAGAATGTAAAAAGGTTTGGCCCAGACTTCGGTGTCGATAGCGCGGGGGCCGACCAGTGAAACGGAGAGAGTGCCCTGAGCGGGATAGCCGCCGCGGGGATCCATAATGTGGCTATAGATGCGTCCGCCGGCCATAAAATACTTTTCCGAGCTGCCCGAAGTGGCCATCGATTGGTTCTTGAGCAGGAGGCTGGCCACGGTTCGGCGCGGATCAGCGGGATGCCGCACCACGACGGGCCAACCGTCCTGGCCGGGGGGAGCACCGAGCCCATACAGGCTCGAACCGGCCGCGGTGATGAAGGCGCTCTCGATGCCCGACTGATGGAGGATCTCCACCATGCGATCGACAGCGTAGCCCTTGCCGACTCCGCCGGGATCGATCTCGGTTTGCGGATGCCGGAAGCGCACGGTTTGAGCGGCTTGGTCGAGGATGATGTTCTGGTAGCCCACGGCGGCCATGGCAGTTCGAATCTCAGAACGGTGAGGGAAGCGGCCGGAGCCCCGGAAGAAACCCCAGCGGCGCATGAGCGGCCCAACCGTAATGTCAAAAGTACCTTCGCTCTGGCGGCTGTAGCGCAGGCACGCCTCGAGCAGATCAAACAACTCCCGGGAAACGGTCACGGGAGACTGGCCGGCGAGACGGTTGACGCGGGACCATTCACTGTCGCGCTTGTAGTTGGACAGCAGTTGGTCGATCCGGCGCGCCTCCTCGAGCGATTCCGTGACAGCCGCTTCAAGCTGGATGCGATCCCGGCTGTAGGCTGTGACCGTGAAGACACCGCCCATGCAGTCGGAACTGGCCTCATACCGGAGTAATTCAGAGGCTCCAGTCTGGCTCCAAGCCGAAACAACTAAGACTAAAAGTAGCACAGAGAGAAGCATTTGCGGGCAATTTCGCCCTTTGTTCGCTGCAAAATTACGGAAAGGCATGCGCTACTGGCGAGGACGGCCTCGCTCAATGCGTTTCAGGATGTGCTGCACCCTTTCCTTGGGGCCGAGATTGAGAGCCGAATTGAAGTAGATCTCCGGGGTATGGAAGAGGTCGATCCGGGCGGCGAGTTCCTTGCGGAGGTAGCCTTTGGCGGATTTGAGGACATCGATGACGCGCTCGGCGGCATCGCCCTGAGCAGGAATGTGAACGGTGACAGCGACTTTCTTCATATCCGGGGCGACTTGCACATCGGTGACTTCGATCCCCTCGAGGCGCGGGTCTTCGAGTTCGTAGGAGATCATCTCGGTCAACTCGAGACGGATCGCCTCGGAGACGCGTTCATAGCGGCGGCCTTCCACAACTTCGATTATCCCGCTTACGGACCTAAAAAGACACTGTTTTACTGACCTGAAATTCGATCGGGATATCGGTGTAGTTAGGCACGTCACTGAGGATTTCCTGGCCGGCGGCGGCGAGGGCCTGCTGGAAGTTCTCGAGGGAGTCAAAGTAGAGCCGGGCGATAGCGCGGTAGTTTGGGGGAGCGCCGGCGGCGACGCCGGACAGACCTTCGTCCACCTCGATCTTGCGCAGGCCGAAGGGGGTAAGCAGCCGCAGGCAGAGCGGGATGTGCTGGCCGTAGTAATAGCTGAGGTCGAAACGTCCCTCGCCGGCGGCGGGATAGAAAGCGTTGACGCAGATCATGGCTGTGGTAGTTTAGGGCAGTATGGCACGGAGCGTCAATAAAGTAATTCTGATTGGGAATCTGGGGCGGGACGCGGAGACGAAGTTTACGCCGCAGGGAGTGGCGGTATCGCGATTTTCGATCGCGACGACACGCCGGATCAAGGACAATGCGACGGGGGACTGGAAGGATGAAACGGACTGGAACAACGTCGTGCTGTGGCGTAATGAAAACCTTGCGCAGTATTTGACCAAGGGTAAGCAGATATACGTGGAGGGGCGGCTGCAGACACGCAGCTACGAGGACAAGGATGGCAACAAGCGCTACTCGACCGAAGTGGTGGCCGAGGAAGTGATGCTGCTGGGCGGCAGAGGCGGGGAAGGCGGGGAGAGCGGCGGCATGGTGAGCGCGCCGCGCAGCGCCAGCCAGCGGGTAACGCCGCCGGCGGGAGGGGCCAAGCAGGGTGGCGGCTATGATGACTTTGATCCTGGAATCAGCGACGACGACGTTCCGTTCTAGCAACGATCTGCTAGGCTGAGCGGTATGACTGCCGTAGAAGTGCTGGACTTTGCCAAGTCGCATGAAGTCCAACAGGTGGATATCCGTTTCGCTGATATTCCTGGACTCTCCCATCACATCACCTATCCGATTCGTGAACTGACAGCCGATAGCTTTGAGACAGGCTTTGGCATTGATGGCAGTTCGATTCGGGGCTGGGCCGCGATCAATGAGAGCGACATGCTGCTGGTGCCGGACCCGGGGACGGCCTTTGTGGATCCTTTCACGGAAGTGAAGACGCTGGTGCTGAACGGGACGGTGATTGACCCGATCACGCGGCAGCACTATGAGCGCGACCCGCGTTGGATTGCGATGAAGGCCGAGCGCTATCTGGAGGCGACGGGGATCGCCGATACGGTTTTTTTCGGGGCGGAGGCGGAGTTTTTCATCTTCGACAATGTGCGCTTCGACCAGACGATCAATGAGGGCTTCTACCACATAGACAGTGAGGAAGGGCGTTGGAATTCCGGCCGGCGCGAGAGCAATCTCGGCTACCGTCCGCGGGTGAAGGAAGGCTACTTTCCGGTACCGCCTACGGATCATTATCACGACCTGCGGGCGGAAATGGTGCAAGTGATGACGGCGTGCGGCATCGAGGTGGAGTGTCATCACCATGAGGTGGCGACGGCGGGCCAATGCGAGATCGATCAGCGCTACAACACGTTGGTCAAGAGCGCCGACAACATGATGTTGTACAAGTACATTGTGCGCAATGTAGCCTACCGGCGGGGCAAGACGGTGACGTTCATGCCGAAGCCTTTGTTTGGGGATGCCGGCAGCGGCATGCATTGCCACCAGAGCTTGTGGAAGGCAGGCAAGCCTTTGTTCGCGGGGGAACTGTATGCCGGGCTGAGCCGGATGGCGTTGTGGTATATCGGGGGATTGCTGCGGCACGCCCGGGCGCTGAGCGCGATCATAGCGCCCACGACGAACAGCTACAAGAGGCTGGTGCCCGGGTATGAAGCGCCGGTCAATCTTGCCTACAGCCGGCGCAACCGATCGGCGGCGGTACGGATTCCGATGTACTCGGCCAGCGGCAGCGCCAAGCGAGTGGAATTCCGCCCTCCCGATCCGAGCGCGAATCCGTATCTGGCTTTTTCGGCGATGTTGATGGCCGGCCTGGACGGAATCATCAACAAGATTGAGCCGGGTGAGAGTCTCGATAAGGACATTTATGATTTGTCGCCGGAGGAACTGAAGGCGGTGCCGTCGATGCCGGCGTCGCTCGAGGAGGCGCTCGATTGTCTTGAGAACGACTATGAGTTCCTGCTCAAGGGGGATGTATTCACAGCGGAATTGATCGAGACTTTTGTCGCCTTCAAACGCCGCTATGAGGCCGAGGCGGTGCGGTTGAGGCCACATCCTTACGAGTTTCAGCTTTACTACGACATTTAAGAGTTTGTTGAAAGATTTTGTGTCCCAGAAAGTCAGTTCACCAACCCAAAATCTTTGGCAGACAAAGGGCCCAGGATCGATTGGTAAAGGGCCGGCCATGGTGTTTGAGGTCCTCCGAAAAAAGCCAAATTCTAAAAAACGGCTTTTTGAAAAGTTCTTTGGAGTATCGCAGCCTGTCAAGGGCGATGACTTCCACGACTAAGGCTGGTTGGCTTCGTTTGTTCGGTGACTGGCGTGTTCGGTGACTGGCGGCAGCGGAACGCGTGGGGGGCAAGGGGGTCTTTGCGCGCAGCGGTCGCGGAGTTCAGCGAATTGGAGTTGGATGTCGGGTTGGGCGCTGAGCCACTGGACGGCGAGGAGGAAGCGGGAGTGGGTGCGGCGCATCTCGTGGAGAGGGAGCGAGACGGGGATGGAGCACTGTTCGTCCATGGTGAACATTTCGTTTTGG
>JAINDK010000089.1 GCA_019931185.1 Bryobacter sp. CoA8 C33 | reverse complement strand
GACCGGGGTGACCGCGACCGGGGTGACCGCGACCGGGGTGACCGCGACCGGGGTGACCGCGACCGGGGTGACCGCGATCGGGGTGACCGCGATCGGGGTGGCGACCGTGTGGAACGCATCCTCCTGCCCGGAGAAAAGCTCTCCGGCGGCGGATCCGTCGCCAGCGCTACTCCCCCGCTCAGCTCCAGCAGCGGCTCCGAACGCATCAGTTCCGAGCGCAGCGGCTCAGAGCGCAGCGGACGCGAAAGCCGATGGGAACGCCGGGATCGCCGCCGCGAAGAGCGCCGCGATCGCGGAGAACGCGAACCCCGTCCCGAACGCCAGGAGCGTGCCGCCGCCAACAATGAGCCCCGGGTCGTGCAGGACATCAGTGCTGCCCTCCCCCTCGTCGACCGCTCCCTGCAAACTCTGGAACGCCGTGGCGTTCAAGCTCAATTGGGTTTGCTCAAGAGCACGATGATGCAGCTCGACCCCACCTTCCACGAGCGCGGCTTCGGCGCCTCCAGCTTCTCCGATTTCATCGACAAGCTGAAGAAGGCTGAGTTGATCGAGGTCGAAGGCACCGGCGGTAAGCTCACCATCCAGCGCAAGGGCGGCGCCAACGCCAAACCACTGCCCGAACCCGAAGAAGCCCTTCCCCTCCTGCGCGACGCCCTCGAGGCCCATCGCTACGAGATGGAAATGGGCGATGGCGTCGAACCCGTCGACCTCGCTCAGTGGATCAACACCGAGCACCCCGGCTTCGATGTTCACAGCTACGGCTTCCCCGGTTTCCATGAGTTCCTCGTCTTCTCGGAAAAGAAAGGCGTCGTCTCCGTCAAGAAGGAAGAAGAACGCGGCATTGTCGTCTACCTTGGCCGCGAATTCTTCCCGCCCCCCGCCCCCAAGGAGGAAAAGGAGGAAGACTTCTACAGCGAGTACGACGAGATCCAGCCTTACGTCGAAGGCCAGCCGAGCCTCGTTGACCCCAATCCTCCGCCCCCGAAACCGAAAAAGGCCACCCGTGCCCGCAAGACAACCGCTAAGAAGTCTTCGAGCTCCTCGCGCCCGCGCAAAAGGAAATCGGAATGATTGAGCATGTATTCCCCCCGGGAGTGCCTGCGCCGAAGAACCCCTACTCGCCAGCCGTTAAGGCTGGCGGGTTCGTCTTTGTCTCCGGACAGGTGCCGCTCGACCCCGATACCGCTGAGATGAGCTATGGCGACATCCAACACGAAACCCGCGTCACCCTCAACAACATCAAGCGCATTCTCGAAGGCGCCGGCGCCTCCCTCGCCCAGGTCGTCAAAGTGAATGTCTACCTCGCCGACGAGCGCGATTTCGCCAAAATGAACGAAGTCTACGTGGAATTCTTCACCGCGGGCCGCCCGGCTCGCACCACGATCGGCTGCAAGTTCGCCAACCCGGTCATGAAGGTCGAAATCGACTGCATCGCCTGGGTCGGCTAGCTTCCTCCACCGGCCTCAGTGCTTCGGCTTGCCGATCACTCCGCCGCTTACGCGCGCCACAACGGTTCGCGGCATGAGCCGTATCGCATACGATAGCAGCCAGTTTCCCAGCCCCACCACCCGCGTCGGCCCTTTTTGCTCGAGCGCGCTCAGACAGGCCGCCACCACATCGCTTACCGCGAGTGGATTGCTAAAAAGCTTCATCGAGCGCGCATCAGGCCCCATCGCGTCGATAAAGGGCGTCTCCACCGGCCCCGGACACACGGCCACTACTCGCAACCCCCGCTCCTGGTGCTCTGCCCAGAGCGCCTCGGACAACGACAGCACGAACGCCTTCGTTGCTCCATAGGCCGACATATAGGGCGTAGGCTGAAATGCCGCTGTCGAGGCGATATTCAAAACCACTCCACGCCGCTCGAGCAGTTGCGGAGCAAAGCAGTGCGTCAGCTCACACAGCGCCACCACGTTTACCTGCAGCATCGCGCTCAGTTTAGCCGGCTCGTGCGTCTCAAAGTAGCCGTGGATCCCGAAGCCGGCACAGTTCACCAGCGTGTCCACCGGCAAATCGAGAGCCTCCACCGCGGCAAACAACTCTTTTGCCGCCCCGGGCCGGCTCAAATCGGCGGCTACCGCCGTCGCCTTCCCGCCCGCCGCCTCGATCCGCTTCACTAGCGCCTCCAGCCGGTCCGCCGACCGCGCCGTTAGCACCACGTGCATCCCACGCCCGGCCAGCGCCTCGGCCAGCGCCGCCCCAATCCCAGAGGACGCCCCCGTAACCAGTGCTACTCGTTCACTCCGGCCGCCGCTGCCCTCCGCTTGCCTCATGGTGGTGCTTGACATTGTCATGTAACAATGTCTATCACGTCGCACTTGACGCTGTCAAGTGCTTGTGCCACCCTAAATTCGATGTCACCTGATTTGAAGACCCGCATACTCGACGCAAGCGAGCAATTGATCGCCGAGGCCGGCCTCGGCGGCCTGTCGCTGCGCGAAGTCGCCCGCCGCGCCGGCGTCAGCCACCAGGCTCCTTATCACTACTTCGCGGATAAGGCCGCCATCATCGCCGCTCTCGTCGCCCGTGGCTTCGGCCTCCTCACCGAAAGCCTCGAGCAGGCCGCCTCGGTCCCCGGCGATATATCCCAACGGCTCGAGCGCACCGGTCGCGCTTACGTCACTTTCGCTCTCGATCAGCCCGTCTACTTCCGTCTCATGTTCCGCCCCGAACTCACCGACCTCAAACGTTACCCCGATGTTGACGCCAAGGCCGCCGCGGCCTTTGGCGTGCTCCAGCGGCTGGTCTCCCAACAAGCCGGCCGCCGCGCCAGCCCTGCCCGCAAGCACGCCCTCACTTCCCTGCACTGGTCCCTCGCGCACGGCCTTGCCACCCTCCTGCTCGACGGCAACCTCGGCGACCAGTTCGGCTCGCGCGCCGCGCGCGACCGCCATATCGATGAGGTCCTGCGCCTCTTCTCCTGCCGCTAGATTCCAAGGCCGGCGCCCTTACTGCCCCAGCTTCACCTCCTGGCGTACCGTCTCTCCCTCGCGCACCGCAAAGCGCGCTTCCTCAAAATTCGGCGCCCGCAACTTGGGACGAACATTGTTCGTAACCCCCCAATTCTCCTTCGGTCGTCCCATGAAACCCGTATCGGTCTTCCGGTTCTTGTTCATGTCGTGAACGACAGAAACCGCGTATGCCCCTGGGCTCAACTGCGCAAAACGGCACTCCACCTCCCCAGCCTTCGCCTTTACCCAGATTTGACTTGCCCTCGTTGCATCGAGCGGAAATCCCACCGCCTCCCGGAACAGCGCGCAGCCAATCTCTCCCTGATCCGAGGCCACGCCGGAAACGCTGACCACAACATCCGCCGCCACCAGTGCCAGTGGCAACAGAAATGGAGCAACCATGATTTTACTAAACATGCTTTCTTCCTTACTAGACAGTGTCTGGAAAAAGATTGACACGACGGCTAGACGCTGTCAACTCTTTTTTTGGGGTTTCCCCGTGAGTTTCTTCAGGCCCGCAGTTCGGCGATCGTCGCCCCGCTGCCGCCCTCGGCGGGCGTAGCCCCGTAGTAGCGCGAAACATGCGGATGCTTCGTCAGCATCTGCTGGATCGCTTTCTTCAACACCCCATAGCCGTGCCCGTGCACGATCCGCACCCGCGCAATCGAGGCCAGCGACGCCTTGTCGAGAAACCGGTCTACGTTCTCCACCGCTTCCTCGGCCCGCTGTCCAATCACGTTGATTTCCCGCGTCGGTACATCCCAGCTCGGACCCGGCTCAAAGCGCACGTTCGCCGGCAGCTTCCGCGCCGCCTCGCCCACCGTCAGCACCTCGACAATCTCCTCGCGCGCGACCTGCATTTTCAAAAATCCCGCCTGCACCTCTACCCGCCCGTTGTCGAGCAGCCGCAACACCTGCGCTGCTTCCCGCACATTCTCGATGCGCACCTTCACCCCCACTTCGAGCTTCGGCCCCGCGGCTGCCGCCGTCTGGCCTTCCGGGCGCACTGCCGCGGCCACCTCGGCCTGAAACTCGCGCTTCAACCGCGCTGCCTTCAACTGGGCCTGGTCGGCCGCCTTGCGCGTCTCCGCCGTCGATTTGATGCTCTCGATTGTCGACCGCGAATTGCGTTCAAACTCCGCCAGCAGCCGCGCCGTCTTCGACTCAAATTCCCGCACCCGCTGCGCCTCGCGCTTGTCGTACCGCTCGCTCAAATCCCGCTCCCGCGCCTCCAACTCCCGCAGCTTGGCCTGCCAGCCGGCCTCGAGCGCCGTTGCCGTCTCCAGCTTCTCGTGCAGCTCATTGAGAAAACGCGCGATATCCTGCTCCCGCGTCGTCATCGCCGCCCGCGCCGCCGCGATCACCTCCGGCAGAACACCAAAACGCGCCGCCGTATCGAGCCCCGCCGAGCGGCCCGGCGCGCCCACCCGCAGCGCAAAGGTCGGCAGCAGTGTCTGGTCGTCAAAGCCCATCGACGCGCTCACCACCCCTTCGTGATTCACCCCATAAATCTTCAGTGCCAGCAGATGCGTCGAGGCCAACGTAAAGCAGCCGTCCCGGTGAAAACGGTCGACGATCGCCACCCCCAAAACCCCTCCCTCCTCCGGGTCCGTCGAGCGGCCAATTTCATCAAGGATCACCAGCGACTCCGGCGTCGCCTGCCCAAGCAACTCCGCCACATGCCTCATATGCGAACTGAAGCTCGACAAACTCGTCTCAATCGATTGCGAATCACCAATGTCGGCCAAAATCCGGTCAAACACCGGCAGCGTCGCTTCCCGCGCCGGCACCGGCAGCCCGCTCTGCGCCATCAGCGCCAGCAGCCCCACCGTTTTCATCGCCACCGTCTTGCCTCCCGTGTTCGGTCCGCTGATCAACAACGTGCGCTTCTGCTCGTCCAACTCCAGATCGAGCGGCACAGCCGCTTTCCGCTCCCGCCGCAGCACATCAGTCAGCAGCGGATGCCGCGCCTCACGCAGCAAAAGACGCCGCCTCAGCCCGCCCGTGAATTGCGGAATCGTGCAGCGAAACTCCACTCCAAACCGCGCCTTGGCAAATACAAACTCGAGCGCCCCCATTGTCTCCACCGCCACGGCGATCTCGCCATGCTGCTCGCGCATCCTCCCCGTCATCTCCCGCAGGATCCGGTGGCACTCACGCAGCTCTTCCTCCGTCAGTTGCACCAGTTCGTTGTTCAACTGGATCGTCTCGAGCGGCTCAATAAAGCTCGTCTGCCCCGATCCGCTCGTGCCGTGCACCACCCCCTGCACCCGCCCCTTGAAATTCGTCGCCACCGGCACCACAAACCGGTCCCCCCGCAGCGTAATGTACTCATCCTGCAGCACGCCGTCATCCCGGTGCGCCCGCAGGAAGCGCTCGAGAGAGTGCTGAATCGATTCCTTCTGCCGCGCCAGCTCCTGCCGGATCCGCCGCAGCGCCACCGAGGCATCATCCTCCAGACTCCCATCCGGCCGGATCTTACCCTCCAGCCCCCGCAGCAGCACACGAAAATCCCCAATCCCCTCCGCCCGCGACCACAATAGCGGAAACCGGTGCGGCGCCTCGCTCAAACCCTGCCGGAATTCCGTCGCCCGCACCAGCCACGCCCGCAACGCCAGAATCTCCCGCCCCTCGAGCACCGCACCCTCAATCCGCACCCGCGCCACTGCCTCGTTTACATCCTCAAGCCCCGTAAATCGCAGCCGCGGCAGCCCCCCCTCTTCCGCCTCGCCCGCCGTCAGAAATTCCAGCGCCTCCGCCGTTTCCGCCAACACCGACTCCAGTTCTTTCCGGTCCGTTGACACACTCATCGCCGCCAGTTCCCGCTCCCCGGCCGGCGAACTCACATAGCGGCCCACTAGCGCCCGCAAAGCTTCGTATTCTAAGAGTTCTTCGCTCCAGTTCGGCATCTTTCAATTACCTCGAGCGTGCCCGAGGTAATCCGCAATCCTTTCAGCTCTTCCGGGGTAAACCAGCCCACATCGGCCGAATCATCCCCAGCCTGCAATTCGCCCCCCAACACCTCGCACACATAATCCACCAGAACATAGTGATATTCAACCACCCCACTCTCATCCCGCAGAATTCGCTCAAAGATTTCCCCCAATCGCTCAATCCCCACATCGAGCCCGGTCTCTTCCCGCACCTCCCGCCGCAACGCCTCCACCAGCGGCTCCCCCGCCTCCACAGCCCCTCCGGGCAAGCTCCAATACCCCTTCAGCGGCTCCTTGCCACGCTGCACCAGCAATACCTGGCTCTCCCGGTAAATCAACGCACCCACTCCGACCACCGGCCGGACCGGATAACGCCGTTCGTCCTCTGTTACTGCGATTCGCTCACCGCTCCCTTAACTTTCATCCTCGCACGATACAACCCGCCCTTGGCGCTGATGTACAGTGACTGCCGGTCCTCATCCCCAAACGCCAGATTGCTCGGCTTGTCCGGTAGCGCGATGGAATGAATCCGCTTGCCGTTCGCATCCAGCACCAATACCTCGTTGGCCGCCACATACAGGTTCCCCTTCTCATCGGTCCGCAAACCCGCCGGCGGCCCCGCGATCCCCTCGGCAAACACCCGCTCATTCGCCGCCCGCCCCCGGCCGTCTACGTCCCAGGCCAGGATCCGCCGCTCGTCGGACACCGACACATACAACACCCGCCCGTTCGGCGATAGCGTAATCCCGTTCGGCCGCCCCTTCAACCGCGCCACCACAGACAACTCCCCCTTCGCCGTCAAATGATAGACCCCATTGAAATCCAGCTCCCGCCCCTCTATCTGCGCCCCAAAAGCCGGATCCGTGAAATACATATGCCCGTCCTTGCGCACCACCATGTCGTTCGGAGCGTTCAGCCGCTTGCCCTCGAATCGCTCCACCACCACATCCAGCTTCTTATCGTCCCCCGGATACAGCCGGATGATGCGCCGCAGCCGCGGCTGCGCCACCAATAGCCGCCCCTCCGTGTCGTAGGCGATCGCCGTCGGCCCCTCCATTTCGTCCCGGTACTTCAACGTCCCCTTGCCCGGCAGGAACGCCAGGATCTGATTCGTCCCCACATCGCAAAACAACATCAGCCCCGTCGCCTTCGACCACAACGGAGATTCCGTGAACCGGTGCCCCCCCGAAACCCGCTCCATTTGCAGGTCGGAATAATCCTGCCCCACCGCCACCACCGCCAGTGCGAGTAAGCCGAATCGCATGGGCTTGATTCTACATCGTATTGGTGAGAAGGTATATACATTGCAATGTCGATCAAATTAGCGGTGATTATGGCAACAACCCTGGCTGCGGGTACTGACCCTGACACGAATTACCTCAAGGCCGTTCAGGAATACCGGACCCGGCTCGAAACCACCCTCAAAAGCGACACGGGTTGGCTCACCGTCGCTGGTCTCCACTGGCTCAAGCCCGGTGAAAATTCCTTCGGCAGCGGCCCCGGCAATCTCTTTGTCCTCCCGGCCGGTAAAGCTCCCGATCAGGCGGGCGTCTTCCGCTTCGACGGCAAAAAAGTTTCCCTCAAGGCCGCCCCCGGCGCCAATCTCCGCGTCAATGGCAAGCCCTTCACCGAAGGTCCCATCCAGAACGACGCCAACGAAGCCACCCCCGACGCCATCACCCTCGGCGATCTCACCATCACCGTCATCGACCGCGGCGGCAAAATCGGCCTCCGCCTCCGCGACAAATCCAGTAAGTACCGCAAAGCCTTCACCCACCGTGACTGGTATCCCGTCAAAGCCCATTACCGGATCAATGGCAAGTTCCTCCCTTACCCCACTCCGAAAAAACTGCGCGTGCCCACCGTCATCGAAGGCGTCATCGAAGAGCACGAAGCCCCCGGCGAAATCGAATTCACCCTCGCCGGCGCCACCCACCGCGCTCAGGTCCTCAAGGCCAGCCCCGGTCAGCTCTGGCTTATCTTCCGCGACCGTACCAGCGGCAAGAAAACCTACCCCGCCGGCCGCTTCCTCTATGGCGACCTCCACGCGGACAGCACGGTCACCTTCGATTTCAATAAGGCCTACAATCCCCCCTGTGCCTTCACCCCCTTTGCCACCTGCCCCCTGCCGCCACGCCAGAATTCTCTCAAGGCCGCCATCGAAGCCGGCGAACTCACCTATCACGTCGAGCCTTGACACTGTCGAGCCTTGACACTGTCGAGCCTTGACACTGTCGAGCCTTGACACTGTCGAG
>JAINDK010000090.1 GCA_019931185.1 Bryobacter sp. CoA8 C33 | reverse complement strand
GCCGATTTCAACCCTTTCACGGGGGTCAGCAAACCATTGCCAGCCCGCTGCCGATCGATTCTGGGCCGTTTGTGGGCCAAGAATTTTCAACTCGTGAGGCCGCTTTTCGAAACAGCGAGTTTTTCAACAAGTTCCTAGGCCACGCGAAGATCCCCTTTGTTGGCTTTCAGTTGATAGTAGACGGCGCGCAGGTGACGGTACGATTCCAAATGCGGGCAGGCTGGACCGAGACTCTCCATGGAACCAATGATCAGGCTGCCATGGGGTTCCAGTTGCCGGGATAGGCGGCCAAACAGCCGCGCGCGGTCCGTGTCGGAAAAATAGATCGCGACGTTGCGGCAAAAGATGATGTCGAAGGCCCCGAGGCCCGATAAGTCGCTCATCAGATTCAGGCGGCGGAAACTCACCATGGCCCGGAGTTCATCCCGGATCCGCCAGCCGCGCGATTCCTCGATAAAGAAGCGTTTTCGCTGTCCATCGGAAAGTCCACGAGCCATTTCGATCGAGTTGAAGACGCCGGCACTGGCTCGGGCCACGGCTTGATCGGACAAGTCCGTGCCCAACAGACGAAACTGGCTGCTGGCAGCATCGCCAAGCAGTTCCCGCAGCAGGATAGCGACGCTGTAAAGTTCCTGCCCGGTCGAACAGGCTGCGCTCCAAATTCGGATCGGGGTGCGAACTCCGAGGCGCGCGCGACGGTCCATCAAATCCGGAATCAACTTGTGTCTTAACAGGTCGAAGGGCGCGATGTCCCGGAAGAACAGTGTTTCCCCTGTGGTGATGGCATCAATCAACTTGCGCGCCAACGCGCCAGAGGGATCGCGGCGGCATTTTTCGGTCAGCTCACTCAGACTTTGGCAGGATTGCGATCGCGCCAAATCACCCAAACGGGATTCGATGAGATATTCCTTGCCAGGCTCGAGAGCGATTGCGGAAATTTCCTGGATATATGCGGCAACAATGACAAATTCACCATGCTTGAGTTTCATGTTCGCCTCGGCTCCTTTACGGCGCGAATCAGGGCAGCAGGCAACTCGGAGAGAGAGACTACTTCTTCGACGGCATCAGCGGCAATCGCGGCACGTGGCATGCCGAATACAACCGAACTGGCTTCGTCCTGCGCCAGGGTATGGCAGCCCGAGTTTCTCAACATTTTCAGTCCCTGGGCGCCGTCACTTCCCATGCCAGTGAGAATCACGCCTACGGCGGCGCCGGGAAAACAAGTGGCGACTGAACGAAACAAATAGTCCACAGCCGGGCGGCAATGGTTCTCAGCGGGGTCATCGGTGATCTGGATAAGCACCTCGCCACCCGGTGAGGACTTGATCTTCATTTGACGGCCGCCAGGAGCGATATAGACACAGCCTGGCTTGGCAATTTCTCCCTGTTCGGCCTCCTTCACCTTGAGCCGGCACTTTCTCTGGAGACTTTCGGCGAGAGCCCCGGTAAACAGAGCCGGCATGTGTTGGACGATAAGCAGGGGTATCGGCAGGGAAGAAATCGACACCAGCAGAGAAGCCAAAGCCTGAGGCCCGCCGGTGGAAACACCGAGGGCGATCAGGCGCGGCGGGAAAACCGCGGCGCCCTTCCGCGCCGGCGGCAACAGGTTCGGCGGCAACAGGTTCGGCGACGCCGAGACAGGTGCGGCAGCCGGGCCGGCAGCGAGGGCCTTGCCAGAATAAGCCTCGACGATCGCCCCTAACTGTTTCGTCAGGTTATCGAGGCAGCTCTCGAGGCTACCCACCTCTGGCTTAGTCACAAACTCGAAGGCTCCCAGCTCAAGGGCCCGCATGGTGAGCGAACTTCCTTGACGGCTCAAGGAGGACAGCACGATGACGACTGGTTTTTCCGGCCAGCTCGACATCGCCTCGAGCACCTCGATGCCATTCAGTTCGGGCATCTCAATGTCGAGGGTGATCATGTGTGGGCGAAATTCCCCCATTCGCTCGAGCGCCAGCCGTCCGTTGGCGGCCGTGCCGACCACTTCCACTCCAGGCAACCGGGACAGTGCTTGCGAGACGGCGCGGCGGTAAAGCGCCGTGTCGTCCACGACAAGCGTACGAAGAGGCGAAGTGCGGGATGAAGTTAGCAAGTTCCGTCTCCTTGTTTCTGAGTCGTTTCAGAGTCGTTTCTGAGTCGTTTCAGAGTCGTTTCTGAGTCGTTTCAGAGTCGTTTCTGAGTCGTTTCAGAGTCGTTTCAGAGTCGTTTCAGAGTCGTTTCAGAGTCTGGAGGGAGGTGATCCAATCAATTCGCGGCAGTAGGCACAGCTTCGCTGGCGGCGACAAGACTGCGGGCGTCAAGCAGGCTGATCACGCGCGAACCCGCCCGATATACGCCTTTGCAGTAGCGAACTTGCCCCTCGGGCATGTTCGCTGGCGGCGGCTGCATACTGGAGACGGCCACATCACGAACATCCCCGACTTGATCAGAGAGCAGCCCGATGTATTCGCCGTGGTCCTCGGCCACCAAGATCCGGCTGCTGCGCCCGATCGTGCTGGCGCCTACACCAAGCAGCAAGCCGACATCGAGTAGAGTAACGATCCGGCCACGAAGATTGATGACGCCAACGACCTCGGCGGGAGCGTGCGCCACGGCGGTAACGCTGCTGACACGAATCACCTCAAGCACCACATCCGCCTCGAGCGCATACCAGGCGTCGGAGACCCGGAATGTTGCGAGCAATTGACTGGGGCCCGTTTTTTGAACCGATCGCGATTGCATGTCTTGTCCTTTCGGTTGCTATTGCAACTGGAACTGCGCCATGGTGCGCTTGAGTTGTCCGGCAACATCAGTGAGTCCGGCCGCATGCGCGGCCAAGGCTTTACTGCCGCTGCTGATCTCCCCGGCCACCTGCTTGACGGCAAGGATGTCACGAGCAATTTCTCCCGAGACTTGCGAAGACTCGGCGACTCGCGCATTCGCGTCGCCAACTCCCACGGAAGCCTCTGAGATGTTTTGTGAGATCGAGCGGGTGGAGCCGGCTTGGTGTTCGATCGCCGTTGCAATTCCGGAGACGATATCGGAGACTTCACGGATTACCTGACCCACTTTTTCAATCTCCGTGATGCCGGCCTGCGTCGAGCTCTGTACGCTCTCGATGCGGGCCCGGATGTCTTCGGTAGCTGTTGCCGTCTGTTGAGCGAGGGCCTTGATTTCGTTCGCAACCACGGCGAAGCCCTTACCTGCGGCCCCGGCGCGCGCCGCCTCAATGGTGGCGTTCAGCGCGAGAAGATTCGTTTGAGCGGAGATTTCGTTGATGGTTTCGGTGACCTTGCCAATTTCCCGGGCAGCCGAGCCGAGAGTCTGCATTTGCTCGGTGATATTGTGAGCCTGTGTCCGCGCGGCTTGCGTGATCTGCCGAGCCTTTTCCGAATTGTGGGAAATGTCTGAAATCGTTTGTGTCATCTGTTCGGTGGCGGATGCGACCGTTGCCAGATTTGTGGTTGTCTGCTCCATGCCCACGGCCACGCTTGCGACGTTGGCGGTCATCTCCTCGGCGGCCGCGGCAACGCTTTGCGCCCGCTCGTTGGCATGCTGACTGCCTGCATTCATCTCCTTGGCGTTCGAGTTCAACTGGGAAGCTGTCTCCACCAAGTTGCGTGTGCCAGCGTCGATTTCGAGAACAATCGACCGAAGATTGGACGACATCGTCTGCATCGATCGCGCCAGCGCCCCATACTCGTCACCGCGCTCGAGCAGCGACGCCGGCACTTGCCGCGAAACGTTACCCTTGGCTACCTCGTCCAACTGTTCCACAACTTGTTTCATGGGAGCCGTGACTTCCCGGACCAGAAACAGAGTTTTCGCCAAAGCGACGATAATAACCAATGCCGTTCCCAGCAATATGCCCGTGAACGAAGAGCTGACGGCGCTCTGGATTTCACTTCCGGAGTCAACGGCGATTTTCCGGTTCAAGCCGACCAGCGCATCCTGAACGTCATGCAATTTTTCATAAGCGGGTGCGACGCGGCTCTGATAGCGCTCGAGAGCGGTTCGCTTCGTGGCGGAGCTGCCGCTGAGACGGAGAACATCCTCGACGGCTTGGGCATAGTGGCCGCGAGCGATCTTCATTTGGTCAAACAATTCCCGGTCTCGAGGGAGCCGGATGGTTATGTCATAGTCGCCGAATGATTTATCGAGCCGGTTCAGCACCGCCGCCATCTCTTTTTCGAGAACCTGCATCTGTTCCTTGCGGTTGGCGTTGACATGGCCTTCCACCAAGTTGCGCCATTCCAAGGTTGTAATCTTGATTTGTCCAATCAAGTAGCCACCAGGCAGAGCATCATCGGTAATCACGTGCGCGGCGCGCTGAATCCGGTTCAGCTCCACGTAGGAGAACAGACCAAGCGCGCACACGCTTACCAGCACCAAGGCAAACCCTACCATCATTTTCTTGCGAATCGTCCAATGATTCATATCTAACCTTTCTCTCTGGGCTTATTGGCCCGCATGATTCAAGGCCCGATCAATACCGCTTAGCAGCAGATCAGGATCCAGCTTTACTTGATATTCGGTCACACCCGCGGCTAGGCCACGAGCAACTTCTTCTTCACCGGCCAGGGCGCTGAGGGCGATGACCGGCAGATCCCGGAACCGGGCATCACAACGGATTCGCCTGGTTAACTCGAGGCCATCAAGCGCTGGCATCTCGACATCGGTGGCGACCAGACGGATTTCACTTCCATGCTGCTCAAGCAGACGCCAAGCCTCGGCTCCATCGGTTGCCGTCACGGCACTGTAGCCGACGGCTTCGACCAGGTGGCGAATCTGATTACGGAAGAAATCGGAATCCTCGGCAATCAGAATGCTTGCCGCCTGACCGGCCGCCGTGGCGCCCAGCTCCGTTTCGGCCGCCCCGGCGGCCGGACTGTATTTGTCCTCGGCCAGATCGCCCAATTCGAGCAGCAAAGTCGTTTGCCCCTCGATGAAGGCGGATCCCGAGATACCCCGCTGCCGCAACGTTTCGCGATCCACTTCCAGGGGACACTCGATCAGGTCGACCGGTTCGGCCGCCAGCAGACCAATCCGCCGCCCGCGGTACTCGAATTCGATCACAACCCAGCTTTGGCTGCCGTCAATGGATCCGACTTGAGCAAAGTCGGACAGGGCGAGCACGGGGAGCAGCACTTCTCCCGACTGCCAGCTGCGGCGGCCGCCAAGATGCTGAATCTGTTCCTGCCCGACGCGCTCAACGCGCTTGACGGCTTCAATTGGCAGGGCGCAACGCTCGCCGGGGGCATTGTCAAACAGCAGCATCGAACGAAGTTCGGACTGCGGCTCCCCAACGGCATCCTGCTGCTGGGTCTGATCCGAGCTCTCGCGCAGGGCAGCCCGCCCCGCCAGTCCGGCCACATCGAGGATCAGCGCCACTCGCCCGTCACCAAGAATCGTGGCCCCGGCATAGTCGGGCAGACCCTGCAGGTGGCGGCCCAGCGGCTTCACGACGATCTCAACACTGTCATGGAGCGCTTCCACGATCAGCCCGTACTGCGTAAAGCCAGCATCGACGAGCACAATGTGAACCGGCCCTTCCACCAGCGGCTGCTTCGTGCCGGAATTCGCCGCCAGTCCGCCCAGGGAAACGAGCGGAACCAGGCGATTGCGGAGCAGCAGCAGAGGGCGCTCGGCGGAAAAATCGATCCGCTCTTTCACCTGTTCGGCCGGGATGCGGATCAGCTCGGAAACACTGCCTTGCGGGATGGCATAGCGCTGGCCGTTTTCACTCACCAACAGGGAGGGAATGATGGCAAGCGTCAACGGCAGCTTGATCCGGAACGTGGTTCCCCGCCCAAGCGCGGAATCGATTTCGATCTTGCCGCCAAGCTTGTCGAGGTTCGTCTTGACTACGTCCATGCCCACGCCGCGGCCGGAGATGTCGCTCAACTTTTCCGCCGTCGAAACTCCCGGCAGAAAGATCAGCATCATCTTGTCGCGCTCGCTCATGTTCGACAACTGGTCGGCGGAAATCATGCCCTTGCGCAACATGGCGGCGCCGACCCGTTCACCGCTCAAACCCTTGCCGTCGTCAGCCACCTCGATGACGACTTGTCCGGCCTGATGCGTGGCCCGCAAAACGATCGTGCCGGATTCCGGCTTGCCGCTGGCCCGGCGCTGCGCGGGAGCTTCAATGCCGTGGTCGACGGCGTTGCGAATCATGTGCGTCAGCGGATCACTCAGACCCTCGAGAATCGACTTGTCGATCTCGACCTCGCCACCCTCAATGCGCAACTGCGCCTGCTTGCCGAGATCGCGCGCCAGATCGCGCACGACGCGCGGGAACTTGGCGAAAAGCGAACCGACCGGCTGCATCCGGGTCAGAGCCACCATCGATTGCAGTTCGCTGGTCACCAGGCTCAGCCGGTGCACCGAGGCACGGATCTCGTTCAGATCCTCGTGGTCGACCGCCTCGTTGAGCTGATTGCGGCTCAGCACCATTTCCCCGGCCAGGTTCATGAGCGAGTCGAGCAAGGCCACGTTGAGCCGGATCGTGCTTTCGACGGCGATTGGTTTGCCGCTCGCTCCCGTATTGGGCGTTGCCGAGCCGCCAGAGCCCGTCGCGCCAGAGCCCGTCGCGCCAGAGCCCGTCGCGCCAGAGCCCGTCGCGCCAGATGCTGAGTCACTAGATGCTGGGTCGCCAGATGCTGGGTCGCCAGATGCTGGGTCGCCAGATGCTGGGCCTCGCCCCCCGCCGGCCCGGACTTCCATGAGCGTGTCCGGCTTGGCCGCGCCCGGCACACTGCCGTGCAGTTCAGCCAGCGAGACCATGGCCCCCTGATTGTCTATCACCTTCACGCTACGCGGCAGGGCCTCGAGAAGGTCATTGATCAACTCGGGCTCGAGCGCGGAGGCATAGAGAATTTCAAAGGCAATGCTGCTCACCGGCTCATCGTCAAGCGTGCCGATGCCTTCAAAATCGCAGCGAGCCTCGAGGATCGTGCCACATCGCGACAACTTCGAGATCATTTCCATCGGCGAGCGGTTCTTGCGCTGCAGGTCACGAATCAGGTCATACTCCACCAGATAAATCGAGCGTCCACCGCGCCGGGCCTGCGCCAGATCAAAGGCCCCCACTTCGATCAGGCGGCTGGCGCCCGGCACGGGCAAACTCACCGTGCGCTCGAGGCTGTCGCGTTCATGCTCGGGCAGGCTGCTGGCGGTCAGGCTCGAGAGGGCGGAGACGAACTCGCTGATATCCACCTCATTGCTTGTCGCCCAGTCTGCCAGCATGAGGCGCAATTGGTCGAAGGCGAGTAGGAGCACGCCGACCATCTCCGGTGTCGGAACCATTTGGCGGGAGCGAACCATGTCGAGAATGCTCTCGGTCCGATGGGCCAGTTCCCGGATGCGGGTCAAATTGAAAAAACCAGCGCCACCCTTGATCGAGTGGGCCGCGCGAAACACGCGGTTGACCAGTTGCTCGTCAATTGCCTCGCCAGCCTGCTCCATCTCGAGCAAGTCATTTTCGATCGTCGCCAAGTGTTCCTGGCTCTCAACCAGGTACTCACGGATCAGTTCATCATCTGCGGAGGCCATGTTATTCGTTTTCCAATCCGGTTCCTTCGATCTTCATGTGTTGGTGCAAACGCATGGAGCGAAATAGCTCAAGAATTTCCGGCGAGCAGTTCGTGACAGAGATCTCGCCCTGACTCCTGCTGAATGAGTTGTGGGCCGCAATCAGCATCCCCAGCCCCGCGGAATCGACCATGCGAACCTCGCTGAAGTCCAGCACGAGCGCGCGGGAGCCAGTGGCGAGAATCTGCCGCAGTTGTTCTCGTAATTCGCTGCAGTTCGCCGCAACCACATCCCGGTCCAGCTTGAGGGTTATCGTCTCTCCCGAAGAAGTTATGGTGTTCATCTAGTTCCTCATTTCCTTTCGATTTTTTTCTCAAGCCGCCGGTACAACATCACGGCATTTCCCGCCCGATTGAAGCGAACACGACTGGCGTAGGTTCGGAATATCAGCACGCCACGCCCGGAACAGGCAAGCAGATCCGGGTCCGTGTCCCAGCGCGAACGCCAATCAAATCCGGGGCCGGGGTCGAGGACAGCAATCAGCAGCCGCCCCGGTCCGCCCCGGACCACACACTCCACCTGTGCCAGACGGTTACTCTGGCATCCATGCTCAACGGCATTGACCAGCGCTTCACGTAACAACAGTTCGCCGGCAAAGGCATCCCGCGGCGTGACTTGGTCGCCCAGCCACTTCTTGAACTCCGCGCAAAACGATTCGATTGCTTCCTGGCAGGCGGAAATGCGGCGGCGCAGTTCCTCTTTCACGCCGCCACCTCAGCCACCAGCAGCAACAAGTCGTCATCGGCCGGACCAGATCCTCGCACGGCTTCCATCATTCGGGCGGGAACCGCTTCGAGTGGAAACCCGCGGTAGGCCTGCACGGCCTCGGCCAGTGCCGCCAGGCCGTTCTTGCGGCCCGCGCCACAACGCATTTCAATCACGCCGTCGCTGTACAAGACGAAACGGTCCCCGGTGGAAACCTGTAAGTCCTGACGCTGCAAGGCAAGAGAGCTGAAAATACCCAGCGGATCACTCTTCATCTCCACGACTTCGACGCCGCCGCCGGCGCGTGCCACCAACAGCGGCGGGTGTCCCGCGCTTACCACGGAAAGCCGCCCGGTCCGCCGGTTAAGCAAGGCATAGCAGGCTGTCAGATACTGCTCCTCGCCCAGGATCTGCCGCATCACCCGGTCCACTCCCCGCATCGTGTCTTCCGGGGAAAACAAGGGACCCGAATACTGCCGCAGCAGCGCCTTGATGGCGGAAGTCAGAAAGGCCGCGCTCACCCCATGCCCGCTCACATCGGCGACAAAGTAACCATAGACGTCCGGGGCGATCTCAACCACATCGTAGAAGTCCCCGCCTGCACCCTCGAGCGGGAGATAACGCACCGCGAAACAAGCCTCCGGCAAATCCTCCGGCCGCACCAATATCGCCTGTTGGGCAGTGCGAAACTCCTCCAGCCGCGCTTTGTGCTCCCGCGCCAGGGCGCGATTCGTCTCGAGTATCCTGAGGTGGACTCGAACACGGGCCAGAACTTCCTCGCCATGAACGGGCTTGGAAATGTAGTCGACCCCGCCCGCCTTAAATCCGTCGATCTTACTGCGGACGTCATCGAGCGCCGAAAGAAACAGAATCGGAATGTCCACTGTTTCCGGATCCGACTTCAGCTTGGCGCAGGTCTCAAAACCGCTTTCTCCCGGCATCATGACATCCAGCAGGATCATGTCGGGCTTGTCACGCCCAGCAATTTCCCGCGCCCGGCGCCCGTCAGCCGCCGTGAGCGTCTCAAAGCCCTCCAACGACAAGAGTTGATCGAGGAGTTCGACGTTGGCTCGAGTGTCATCGACGATCAGCACACGCATCGGGGATGCATTCATTAAAAGTGTTATCGGAAAAGCGGGAGACGATTTGAGGAATCTTCTGACGCCCTCAACCTTTAGCCAAGCTTGCCGGAAAGGCTATTGCCGCGCCTGGCTCACAGTTGTACCCCCTGATATTTGGCGCAGCAGCATCGTCCACCCCCCTATCCACACTGCATAGCCCAGCCCCGCGCGCAACAGAAAACTCCCCAGTTCCAGCCCCAGTCCTGAAAGCCGCGGAACCCAGTTCCACAAGCCTACCGGCACAACCACAGCCAGCAATAACCACGCACAGGACCAAGCCCAGGTGGCCGGATCGAGACAAATCCGCCACCGTCGCGCCGCCGCCGACGGCAGAAATACCCCGATCCAAAACAAGGGCAGAACAATCGCCACAATGGGATCGAAGAAGAGCGCAGAAATCGACAGGGCCGCCGGCATCGCCCACATCCAGTTGCGCCACTGACCTAACCCGTAGGCGATCAACAGACTACAACCAAACACCATCAGCAAAAGCAAGATTCCGTTCGCCGCGACCAGCAGGGGGCTCGCCAAACCCAAACCCAGCCAATACCAGAGCAGCCCTCCCAGCGCGGCCTGTCCGGCGAGTTGCCCCGCATAAAGACGCCAAAACTTCAGGTTCATGGCAACACCTCGATCCGCTCCGCCTTGCCGGTCGCCGTCGCGGCCGGCTGATACATCGGCACCAGCCGCGGCGGCGGCACACGGAAACGGCCCGGGTGTACGGCCTTCATCAGATAAAAGAACTCCTCGGTTTTCTCGTTCATCCGCGTACGGAAGAACGCCACCCGGTTATCGCGGTACTCCCGCTGCTCCCAGTGGTAGCTCCACCAAAACGGCTTACCGGTCAAATTGTAGTCACCATCCTTGGTCACCAGTTCCATCCCTGCCGGGATCGGGTCTTCAATCAGAACGTAACGCTCATCGCGCGCGGACACGCGCAAGCGGGCGGCGATCAGATCGCCGGGGCGGATCTCCCCACTCAGTGGAACCAGCGAGTAGGTCGTCTCCCGGCCGTTGTAGGTGGGCACCAGACGGTAGTAGGTGCGCTCGAGCGGGAGCGAAGGCCTAACATTCTCCGCCTGCGAGTAGTAGCGGACCTGAGCGCCCCAATAGAGCCTCCCCTTACCCGTGGTGCGGATGCGGATCGCATTGCGCGCCGCCGCGGGCACTTTCAGCACGATGTCGGAGCCACCTCTCACCTCGGCGGCCCCGATCCGGCGCTCCAGAATCACATTGTTGTTGTGCTCGACGGTAACGGACAGATCCGGGTTGAGCTCGCCGCTGTGCTTCAAATAATCGATGACGCCATAAATCACCATCGCCGTCTGCTTGGTCGAAGACCAATGCGAGCCCTGATCCTTATGCCGCAGCAGCCAGACGACCGCCTTGGGCAACAGTGGCGAATCCGGCCGGGTGCGGCTCAGCAGCTTCGCCACATGCGCCGTGGTCTCCGGGCTCGTGTCGGCGGCATAATCGAGAAGCGGGTCATACTCCCCGCTCCACCACGCTTCGGGGCCTTCCTGTCGCGCCTGACCCTCGAGAGTTTGCGCCACCGCCTTGGCCCGCGCGTCGCCCAATGCATCGAGCCCCAGTCCGAGAAACGCCAGACCATAGGCCGACATGCGGCCCCGTTGCGGCCATACTTTTTCGAGATCCGCCTTCGTGCCGAGCGAGTAAGCCAGGTAGGCGCGCAGATCGACCCGCGCCTCACTCTGACGGTTGAATTCACCGCGCAACCAAGTCTCGGCCCGGCCCAGCACCTCGCTGGAGACAACTTGCCCCGCCGCCTGGGCCTGTTTAAGCCCGGCCAGAACATGCGCGGTCATGAAGGGATGCGAGGTATCATTCTTCCACCAGCCCCAGGCTCCATCCTCGTGCTGAAAGTCATACAGGCGATCGAGCCCGGCCTTCAGCTTCTTGGCGAGATCCTCGCGATCGAGGCTCGTCTTCAGCCGCAACGAATCGAGCGTCTGGCTGACCATGAGCGTCGGCAGAAAACTCGACAAGGTCTGTTCCGTGCACCCGTAGGGGTATTGGGTAAGGTAGTCGAGGGAGGCCAGCAGACTGCCGGCCAGAGTTGGCGCCAGCCGTAATTCCAACTCGCGGCCCGACTCCTCCGGCGCCTCGATCTCCGTCCCCGCCGAGCCGGAATCCGCCACCACGCCCGAGGCCCCAAAGCTCAGCAGCGTGCCGAATGGCTCAACCGGCACCGTCATCTCGAGCGCATCCGATTCCTCGTCGGTGATCGCACTAGCCGTTAGAACGCTCTTCTGGCCCGGCCGCACGTGCGCCCGGAATTCGACTCGCGCCGAAGCCTTCGCCGCCAGAGTAATCGTCTTCTCGGCCGACTCGAGCAATTCCACTCCCGTCGCCGCGAGGTTCACCTTCACCTGCTTGGCCCCCGTCAAATAGTTCTGCACCACGAATCCCAGTGACACCTCATCGCCTTCCCGCAGGAACCGCGGCAGAGCCGAGCGCAACAGCAGATTCTTCCGCACCGTCAACCGGTGCAGCGCCGCGCCCACGAGCGTATTCGCCGTGATCGCCCGCGCTGTCGCGCGCCACTGCGTCAGCGAATCCGGGAAGTCGAGCGAGACCCGTGCCTCCCCGCGCCGGTCCGTCACCACATCGGCCCGCCAGAAAGCCGTATCGGGAAAAGCCTTGCGCACGCGCGGATCCCCGACCTGCTCGGGCTTCAGCTGCCCGAGGCTCGGCCGCAACTTCGCCAGCCGCATCGCCCTCTGCCCGGCCTCGCCGCGGAAGTAATAGCTGAGAGAACTCGAAGTCGACACCTCGTTGTAAAAGGACCCATAGAAGAAGCTCATGGGCGTCAAGGTCGCGTCCCGCCGTACTGCGTATAGCGCTTCATCGACGATTCCCAAGCTCAATTCCGCCTCAACCGGCTGGCCGCGATGATCCTTCACCCGCACCTGATACTCGACGGGCTCGCCCGGCTTGAACTCGGCTTTCGCCGTCACCACCTCCACCCCAAGAGCTTTTTCCACCGGCGGCACGCGCAGCTTCAGCGATCCCTGAGACAGCTTCCCCTGCTTCAGGAAAGTGGCCGTAACGAAGATCCCGGGCGAATAATCGCCCCGCACTGGCACCTCCACGGTCACTCCCCCCGCGCCCCGGGCCTGCACGGCGCGCGATTCCACGATCGTGCGCCCCTCGAGGCTCAACCAGATGTCCGTGTCCGGCTCCGCCGCCAGAATCAGAATCTTCGCCGTCTCTCCCGCCGCGTAAGTCTTCTTGTCGGCGATCAGCCGCACCGTCTCGCCACCAAAGCTGATACCGCTTCCGGAAACCCAAACATGTTCCTCCTCGCTGACTTCCCTTCCCGCGGGCGTGCGGGAGCTGACACGCACTCGATAGGACCCAGCCCTAGCGAGGCGAAACACGGCCCGCCCTGTGCCGCCGGTCCCGGTCGTCCCGGAAACAGACTCGATACCTTCCATCCGGGTCCCGTTCCGGGAGTAATCGAAACGCAGCAAATCCGCACGCCAGCCCGCCGCCACCGGGCGGTTCTCATAATCAATCAGTTCGATCTCAAAGACGCCGTCTTCCCCGGGCGCCAGCACATAACGCTGAGATCGCACTCGCACCTGGTAGTTGCCCCGGGTCGCCAACACCATGCCATAACCAGTCACTTCCCGGTTGCCTTCATCCATCACCCGGGCTTCGATCCGGAACAGATAATCGCGATTGACCAACGGCGCCGGAATCGTGATCGGCAATTCTCCCTGCTCATTGAGCAATCCGGTTTGTTCTTCTCCCTGTTCGCCCCGGAAAAACTCGCCACCGGACTCATCACCTTCGGTCTGCTCGAAGTCTCCCTCCTCGCTTTCCTGCCACGGCGGATAGTAAGGCGACCGGCGCACCGTGTAGACGACCTTGGCGTTCCGCAACGGCTCGCCGAAGTAGTAGCGGGCCGAGATCAGGGCCGACACTTTTTCCCCCTGCAAAACCCGTGGCGCCGCCGGCTTGATCTTTACCTCGTACTCCGGCTTACG
>JAINDK010000088.1 GCA_019931185.1 Bryobacter sp. CoA8 C33 | reverse complement strand
GTGGGCATAGAATTGGGCATAGTGAAAGCGAAAGGGCCGGGAGCGTGAAGCCCGCGGTCGCGAAAAATCCAAATGATTGCAATGGGATAGATGGTCGGGGCGAGAGGATTCGAACCTCCGGCCTCCTGGTCCCGAACCAGGCGCTCTACCAGGCTGAGCCACGCCCCGACAGGGTGGTGGGTAGAACCATTTCGCAGTATAACAGTTTGCTGCTCAATGCCGCTCGATTTTCCCGTCCTTTCCTGACAGCCAGCCCGCTCCCCGCTTAAGCTGAAGGTTTGGTCACTGATTACATCGTGGTCGGCGCCGGCGCCGCCGGCTCGGTCGTTGCTGCCCGCCTCAGCGAAATCCGCCAGCTCAATGTTCTCCTGCTCGAAGCCGGTCCGCTCGCGACGCCTTCGAAAACCCGCACCCCTCTGCTCTGGCGGCAGCAAATCGGCGGCGAACTCGACTGGAAACTCGAAACCGAACCCGAGCCCTACCTCGGCAAGGTCCGCCTGCCTTACCCGCGCGGCCGCGCCGCCGGCGGCTCCACGGCCCTCTATGCCGGTATTTACTCCCGCGGCGACCGCTTCGATTACGACGCCTGGCGCGAGCTCGGCAACCCCGGCTGGGGCTGGGATTACGTCTCTCCTTATTTCGAAAAAAGCCTCCAGCAAGGTCTCCCCGTCGAGCCTCTCCGCCAACTCCACCCCTTCACCCGCCAGTTCCTCGCCGCCGGCCGCGAACACGGCGCCCGTCCCGTTGAAGTCATGCAGCGCAAAGGCGCCAAGCCCAACGCCGCCGACCTCTTCCTCGAACCGGCCCGTAAACGCCACTCCAATCTCACCGTCGCGGGCGATGCCACCGTCGTCCGCGTTCTGATCGAGGACGGCCGCGCCCGCGGCGTCGAAGTCATTCGCAATGGCCGCCTCGAGGTCCTCCGCGCCCGCCTCGAAGTCGTCCTCTGCGCCGGCGCCATTCACACTCCCATGATTCTCCTGCGCAGCGGCATCGGTCCCGCCCAGCACCTGGAAAGCCTCGGCATCCCCGTTTCCCTCGATCTTCCCGGCGTCGGTGAAAACCTCCAGGACCACCCCCGCGCCGGCCTCGAATTCGCCGCCGATAGCCCCGCCGCACTCCCCCGCCAAGCCTCTGTCCTCGATCGCCTCCGCTATCTCGCCACCGGCGAGGGCCCCCTCGCCTCCCCCATCGTCGAAGCTGAAATCACTACCCGCAGCTTCGAGCTCGCCCCCGCCCCTGATCTCCAGCTTAACTTCGTGCCCCGCCGCTGCTCCGGCAATGGCTTCACCATCTGGTCCACTCTCCTGCGCCCCTTCAGCCGCGGCTACCTCCGGCTGCGCAGCGCCGACCCGCATCACGCCCCCTTCCTCCACCTCAACGTCCTCGAGGAACCTGAAGACCGCGCCGCCCTCGCCCGCGGTGTCGACCTGGCCCGGGCCCTCGGCTCCACATTCGGCCAGCCCGCCGGTGTGGTCTCCCACGATGTCATGTGGCACGCCTGCGGCACCTGCCGCATGGGCACCGATCCCATGGCTGTCGTCAACAGCGACCTCAAGGTCCACTGGGTTCAAGGTCTCCGCGTCGTCGACGCCAGCGTTATGCCGTTGATCCCCAGCGGAAACACAATGGCCCCGACACTCATGATTGCCGAGCGCGGGGCCGATCTGATTCGTTGCTAGTTTCGGGCGCCGGCTATTCGCCGACCACAGGATTGTGCAGTTGCCCCAGGCCCTCCACCTCGACGATGCAATGATCGCCCGGCTTTAACAGCACCTGCGGCTTCCGCGCGAAACCAACGCCCGGCGGCGTCCCCGTCGACACCACATCGCCCGGCTCCAGCGTAAAAACCTTCGAAAGATGTTCGAGCAGTTGCGGAATGTTGAAGATCAGCTCCCGCGTCGAACTGTTCTGCAGCACTTCCCCGTTCAAGGTCAGCTTCACATTCAGGTTGTGCGGATCCTCCACCTCGTCGGCCGTCACAATGTACGGGCCCATCGGGGCGAAGGTGTCGAAGGTTTTGCCCATCAACCACTGCGTCGTTCCCTTCAACTGTATGTCCCGCGCGCTCACATCATTGACGTTCGTGTAGCCGAATACGTAGTCACGCCAGTCTTCCCCTTTGATATGCTTGCCCGTCTTGCCGATAATGAAAGCAAATTCCGCTTCGTAGTCCGGCGCCTCGCTGATCTTCGGCAGCACAATGTTGTCGCCGGGCCCGATCACCGCGCTCGGAAATTTGCTGAATACCGTCGGGATCTCCGGGATCGCCATACCGGACTCAATGGCATGATCCCGGTAATTCAGCCCGATACAAATAAACTTCGGCGGCCGGTGGATCGGCGCCAGGATCTTGACGCTGTCCAGCGCCACGCGCGCACTGGCCCCGGCGGCAAAGGCCTTCACTTTCTCGAGCGCCGCCGCGCCGCCCTGAATGATCGAGTACAGGCAGGAATAACCCGCCCCATGCAATGGAATGATTTCGCTGCCGCCCGCGGCGAGCACACCAGCCTCCGGCGGGCCGCCGGCACGCTCAAACATGAGGAGTTTCATATCTGATGAGGCTATCATGCCCGTGGACTATTGAACCGCTAAAAAAATCCGATCGGTTTCTTGAATGGGGGGCTTAATTTCGCCGCCCCGAGTGGTTAGAATACATCTCAAAGTGATAGAGGGCGTTCCAACCGATTCGCCCCGCGACTCGAATTCTTCTCCAAAGGGAGCCGTTCGATGCAGATGCTTCGCTCGAACCTACCGGCAGCAGGCACTTTGGGCTGCCTTCTGTTCACGATTTCTCTATCCGGCCAGAGCTTTCTGGCCGGCGGCAAGGCTCCGCGCATGTTCGGCACCGACATGGCCGTGCTCGAGGCTGGTGAGCCCCGTCAGGATCTCCCGTGCAAGGTCGAGGACACCAAGGCTCTGCTTGGCTTCGATCTCCGCTTCCATTCCGGCTTCGAGGTCACCGTGCCCATGCGCGAGCTCGCCGGGGACGGCAATCTCCTCACCATCGTCTTCCGCGTCCGGCCCGAGGGTCAGCCCGAGGGCGAGCGCTACTTCATCCAACGCGTTAACGTGCCTCCAATCGAGGAGGACTCCAAGGGCGATGCCTTCCTCTCCGGCGGCTTCGACGTCGGCGAGGGCAAATACACGGTCGAATGGCTTATGCGCGACCGCGCCGAACGCGTTTGCTCCAATTCCTGGAAGCTCGAAGCCTCCCTGCCACCCAAGGATAAACAGATCGAACTCCTCGAACAGCCCCTCAGCGTCAGCCCCAGCCATCCGGAACAGTTCCAGGAAGAAGCCCCCGTCGCCCGCGCCGGCGCCGAAACCCCGCTCAATGTCAAGGTTCTCATCAATTTCGCCCCCCAGCGCACCCGTTCGGCAACCTTGCAGCCCGTCGATACGTCCGCCTTAGTGAGTATCCTCCGGACCATCAGCCGTGACCCCCGGATTGGCAAGTTCTCTCTTGTCGTCTTCAATATGAATGATCAAAAAGTGCTCCACCGCCAGGACAACGCCGACCGTATCGATTTTCCGAAGATCGGCGAAGCCCTCAAGGAACTCAAGCTGGGCACGGTCGACCTGAAAAATCTCGCTGTCAAGAATTCGGAAACGGAGTTTCTGAGCGAATTACTGCAAAAGGAAGCCGGCGCCTCCTCCGAGCCCCCCGATGCCCTCATCTTTGCCGGCCCCAAGGTCCTCCTCGAACAGAACGTACCCCAGGAGGCACTCCGCAGCGTTGGACCCGTGGATTATCCCGTGTTTTACTTGAATTACAACCTGTATCCGCAACAGATCCCTTGGCGTGATTCCATTGGTCACGCAGTCAAGCACTTCCGTGGTATCGAATACACCATTTCGCGCCCCCGCGATCTCTGGTTCGCCGTCTCGGAAATGGTGCAAAAAATCGGTCTGGCGCGGCAGGCCCGTAGAGCAGGAGTCTCAACCCCGAGATGAATTTCATGGCCCCCAAAATTCTGATCCTCAGTCTGGCCCTCAGCGCCGCCTTTGCTCAAAAACCCGATATCCATCCCCATCAATTGGCCCCCTATGTCTCGAGCCCCCATCAGATTGTCGAACGCATGCTCGAGCTTGCCCGCATCAAACCCGGCGAAAAAGTCTATGATCTCGGCAGCGGAGACGGACGCGTCGTAATTGCCGCCGCTCAGAAATACGAAGCCAAAGCCGTCGGCATCGAGCTCTCCAGCCGCCTCGTCAAATCGAGCCAGGAAGAAATCAAACGCCTCGGGCTCGGCGAAAAAGCCACGATCGTTCATGGCGATGTCTTCGATACCGATTTCAGCGATGCAGACGTCGTCATCCTCTACCTTTTGCGCGATAGCAACAATACGCTCAAGCCCCGCCTGGAGAAAGGCCTTAAGCCCGGCGCCCTCGTCATCTCCCACGATTATGAGATCGCCGGCTGGAAGCCACAGCAGGAAGAAACCGTGGATGCCTTCCGCCGCGGCCACAAGATCTACGTCTACCGCATGCCGCCCCAAAAGTAGCTGTAATCTGAAGGGATGCTGGAATTTGATGTCGTTGGCATCGGCCTGAACGCCACCGACACCCTGATCATTGTCCCCCACTTCCCCTCTTATGCGGGCAAAGGCCCTTTTTCTCAGGAAATCCTAAGCCCCGGCGGCCAGGTTGCCAGCGCCATGGTCACCTGCGCCCGCCTCGGCTTGCGCACCCGCTATGTTGGCACCATCGGCGATGACGACCGCGGTCGTGTCCAAATCGAAAGCCTTCTCGGCAGTGGCATCAATCTCGACTTCGTCCAACAGCGCACCGGCTGCCCCAACCAGAGCGCCTACATCATCATCGACCAGTCGACCGGCGAGCGCACCGTCTTCTGGCAGCGCCCCGATTGCCTGCGCTTGCGTCCCGAGGAGATCACCGAAGAGATGATCACCTCCGCCCGTCTGCTCCACATCGACGGCCACGATACCCCAGCCATGGAGAAAGCCGCGCGCATCGCCCGCGAGAACGGCATCCCCGTCACCGTCGACGTCGACACCATCTATAAGGGCTTTGAGCGCGTGCTGCCCTATGTCGACTATCTCGTCGCCTCAAGCGAATTCCCCATCCAGTGGACCCATCAGTCCGACCCGCTCAAGGCTCTCGAGCTCATCCAGGAGGAATACGGTATCCGCTGCGCCGCCATGACTCTCGGCGCTCACGGCGCCCTCGCCCTGTACGAAGGCAAGTTCCACTACAGCCCCGCCTTTGTCGTCAATTGCGTCGACACCACCGGCGCCGGCGATGTCTTCCACGGCGGCTTCTGCTACGGCGTCCTCGCCGGCTGGGGCATCGATCAGATCCTCGACTTCTCCAACGCCATGGGCGCCCTCAACTGCACCGCCATCGGCGCCCGCGGCGGCATCGCCACGCTCGATAAAGCGGAAAAACTCATGGCCCGTGCCGACCGCCGCATCATGCAAGAGGTGCAGAGGAGGATTTGAGCCTTGCTGCCGCTGTGGGATTCCGAGCCCCGCGCCTCGCGGCCTTATCTCACCCAGGCCCTGATTGCGCTCAATGCCGCTGTTTTCGGCTATGAGCTCTGGCTCGATGAATTTTCCTTATCCCACCTGCTGGCCGGCTGGGGGGTCGTCCCCCGTCACTTCGCTCCCCATACCCTCGTCAGTTCCATGTTCCTGCACGGCGGCTGGACCCACCTCATCAGTAACCTCTGGTTTCTCTGGGTCTTCGGCGACAACATCGAGGATACCCTTGGCCGCGCCCGCTACCTTGTTTTCTACCTCGCTTGCGGCATCACCGGCGGCCTCGCTCACGTCGTTCTCAATCCCGCTTCCATTCTGCCCGCCATCGGCGCCAGCGGCGCCATTTCCGGCGTCATGGGCGCTTATCTTATCCTCTTTCCCCGTTCGCGCATCACCACCCTCGTGCCCCTGTTTCTTTTTGCCACCACAATCGACGTTCCCGCCCTGCTCATGATCGGATACTGGTTTGTAGTGCAAATTTTCAGCGGCATCGGCGACTTTACCCAAGCCTCGGCTTCCTCCGGCGGCACAGCCTGGTTTGCTCATATCGGCGGCTTCCTCGCCGGTATCGTCCTAATCCAGTGGATGCCCCGCCGCCCCCGCTGGCGCACCAGACAGGAGTACCGTTGGCGATGAGACTTGCCAGTCATTATCTTGATAACATTCCCGAGGTCGACGTGGCCGTGCTGCTGCCCCACCCGGGCGACGCGGAGATTTTCTGTGGCGGCGCCATTGCCAAGCTGGCCGCCGCCGGCCATCGGGTCGGCCTTCTCGACTTCACCGCGGGCGAGGCCGGCAGCCACACCCGCCTCGAAGTCAAACTCGACGAAGCCGATGCCGCCGCCCGCATCCTCGGCGTCACCTGGCGCGGCTGTCTGCGCTTTCCCGATGCCCGCCTCGAGGACACCATCATGTCCCGCATGACGGTCACCGGAGAGATCAAGCGCCTTCGCCCCCGCCTGCTGATCACAGCCGATCCCGCCCAGGGTCACCCCGATGCCCTGCCCGCCGCCCGCCTCGTCGAAAACGCCGTCTACCTCGCCGGCCTCGAGCGGCTCGATAATTACCTCTCTCCTCACCGCGGCGCCCGCCTGCTCCAGGTCTGCGCCCCCGCCACCGCGCCCAACCGCATCGTCGATATCACCGGGACCTTCGAGCAGAAGCGTGCCGCGCTCGCCGCCTACACCACCCTGTTTGCCGATTCCGCCCCCGCCCTCGAACGCCTCGAGCGCGAAGCCCGCCGCCTCGGCGACCTCGCCGGCGTCCGCTACGGCGAAGCCTTCCTCGACAAACACCCCCTGGTCGGTGATCTGCTTTGAACCCCGAGGACGAACAATGGATGCGTCAAGCCCTCAATGCCGCCCGCCGTGGTGAGCAGTCCGGCGAGGTCCCCGTCGGCGCTGTCCTCGTCGGCTCCGATGGCGCCCTGCTCGCCGTCGCCGCCAACGCCCCCATTGCTCTGTCCGACCCCACCGCTCACGCCGAAATTCTCGCCCTCCGCGAGGCCGCCCGCCGCCTGGGCCACTACCGCCTTGAAGGCGCCACCCTTTATTGCACCCTCGAGCCCTGCCCCATGTGCGCCGGCGCCCTCGTCCACGCCCGCATCCGCCGCCTCGTCTTCGGTGCCCGCGACCTCCGCTTCGGCGGCGTGCGCAGTAAGTTCCAAATCGCTGACTCTGGCCTTCTCAACCACTCTGTTACCGTCGAGGAGGGCGTTCTCGGGGCCGAGTGCACTTCTTTGCTCGTCGAGTTTTTCAAATCCCGACGATAGGTGTATACTTAAGTGGAGAGTTCTTTTACCTATGAGTGGGCGAAAGCCCACTTTTTTATTGGCCTTCTTATCAGGTCTAACTGCTATGAAATCAGAGAATCTGGACCAATTACGGGATCTCATCGACCAACTCCTCGCCCCCCTCGGGCTGGAACTGGTCGATGCTCAGTTGCTTGGCGGCGGCAAACACCGCGTCTTCCGGCTCTTCATCGACAAGCCGGAGGGCGTTAGCCATAGCGACTGCGAAACGGTCTCCCGTTTGGCCGGTGAGGCTCTCGATGCACAGGATCTTATCCCGGGTGGCGCTTACACCCTCGAGGTCAGCAGTCCCGGCGTCGACCGTCCTCTCCTGCGCCCCCGGGACTTTCAACGGTTTCTTGGCAGCAAAGTCAAGCTTGAGCTCAAGCAGCCCATCGAGCGCAGCAAACGCTTTACCGGTAAGCTCGCCGCCTTTGACGGCGATCGCATCACGCTGGAACTCGAGCCCGGACGCACGCTCTCCGTGGCTCTCGCCGACCTCCATAAGGCGAATCTGAAGTACGAGTGGTCTTAACAGGGATATCCGATTCGAGGTGAACGACAGTGGGTTCGATTTATCAGTCCATCGAAATGCTGGCCAAGGAAAAAGGCATCGAGGCGACCATCATTTTTGATGCCGTCAAGGATGCCATCATCCTCGCCGCCCGTAAGCAATTTAAGAATGTCGGCGAAATCGCCGCCGAAGTCGATCCGAAAAAGGGCATCCAGGTCTTTGCCCTCCGCCGTATCGTCGATACCGTCACCGACCCCGTCAACGAGTGGACCCCCGAGGAAGCCCGCAAGAACAAATTCCCCGGTCTCGAGCCCGGCGCCGAAGTCCGCCAGGAACTCCCCATGGACGCCCTCGGCCGCATCTCCGCCCAGATCGCCAAACAGGTCATTCTCCAAAAAGTCCGTGAAGCCGAGCGCGAAAATGTCTATGGTGAATTCGTCAATCGCATCGGCGAACTCGCCAATTGTGTCGTCAAGCGCGTCGAAATGCGCGACCTCGTCGTCGACCTCGGCAAGACCGAAGCCCGCCTGCCCGCCAAGGAACAGTCCAAGCTCGAAAGCTTCAGCGTCGGTGACCGCATCCGTGTCGTGATCCGCGCCGTCGAGAAGACCGGAAAGAACGCCGGCGTCATCGTCTCGCGCGCCGCCGCCGAACTCGTCATGCGCTTGTTCGAACAGGAAGTTCCCGAGATTTACGACAATACCGTCGTCATCAAAAGCTGTGCCCGCGAGGCCGGTGAGCGCACAAAGATCGCCGTCTCCAGCCGCGACCGCGATGTCGACAGCGTCGGCGCTTGCGTCGGCATGAAGGGCATGCGCGTGCAGAGCATCATCCGCGAATTGCGCGGCGAGAAGATCGACATCATCGAGTACAGCGACAATCCCGTCGAGTTCGCCACTCATGCCCTCAGCCCCGCCAAGATCGCCCGCGTCACCGTCCTCGATGCCGAAGACAAACATATGGAGGTCATCGTCGACGACACCCAGCTTTCTCTTGCCATCGGCAAGCGCGGTCAGAATGTCCGGCTCGCCGCCAAGCTCCTTGGCTGGAAGATCGACATCAAGAGCGAGGAAGAAAAACGGCAGGAAGTCGAAAGCCAGATGGCCAGTATGCTCCCTGCCGGTACCCCCATCGGCGTGCTCGCCGAGTCCGGCCTCCCCGAAACTCTGATCGAAGCCCTTGTCGGCGCTGGCGTCACCACCGTCGAGAAACTCGGCTCCCTCACCCCCGAGGAATTGGAACAGCTGCCCGGAGTTGGCGAGGAGTCGATCCAGTCGCTCTATAACGCCATCAACGCCTACTACGCTCAGTTTGAGACGCCAGCAGTGGAGCCCGTGGCGGAAGCCGCCCCCGGGCTGGCAAGCGAAATCGCGCCGGTGGCTGACACGGATGAAGCCAGCTCGGAGTCTATCACCGAAACAGACCCCGAAATAGACTCCGTGGCAGGCCCCGAGGAGCCCATTGAACCCGCTTCCCCGGCCCCTGCCCCCGAGCCGGATTCTGACAACGCGTAGGGATTTGTTACGATGAGGAGGATCTGCTGCGAGCCTTGGGTTTTTTCATCATTGACTGTCTATTACCGTCAAGCCGGCAACAAACCATTGTTGGTCTGCCCGCATTTTGCCCGGCCGGCCATCGCATGAACGGATTACCAAGGAGAAGGATTCGCGCCTAGCGTCAACATATGATTCGAATTAACGAGCTGGCCAGGGAGCTGGAAGTCAAGCCGAAGACCATCCTGGACATGCTGCCCGAGTTGGGAGTCAGCGAAAAGAAGACCCACTCGAGCTCCATCGAAGTAGACATCGCGCAGATCATCAAGGAACGTCTTACGAATTCCACCTCGGGTCCCCGTCTGCGCCAACGCGACGCCGAGATCCAGGAATCCCCTTCTTCGCCCCCCTCGGCCCAGCCTGAAGCGCCCTCCTCGGCTGACCCCGCGGCGACGCCCGCGGCGGCGGAATCCGCCCTGGCCAGCGCTGCTCCCGCGGCCACAAACGTGACGGCACCCCCCGAGACCCCCAAAACCCAACCCCTTGCACCGCCCTTGCGCGCCCCGCTGATGCCGCCACTGGCTAGCACCGCGGGCCAGTCCAAGGCTCCACCCGCCATGCCGATCCGGCCTCCGGTCGGTGTGGCGGCCCCTCCCACAACTCAGTCCGCCCCGGCTGCGCCCGCCACCACGCCGGTCGCCACTAGGCCCCCACTCCCCCCCGCGGCTCAGGTTGCCCCGGGCCCCCCACGCCCCAGCGCGAAGGTTCCCCCCAGCGCGAAGGTTCCCCCCAACGCACAGATCGCCCCCGGTACGCCTCTGCGTCCCGCCTCGCCTGCCCCTTCCCCGCAGCGCCCGGCTCAGGGCATGCCTCTCGCTCCCCGGCCCGGTCAGATTATTGCCCCCCGCCCGGCTAGCCCGGCCGCGCCTCCCACCTTGGGTCCCGGCCAGCCCGCCCCACGGCCCCAATCCAATCAACCCATCGCCGGCATGCGCGCCGGCGTCACCCCCGGCGCCCCGGCCATGCCCCGGCCGCTTCAGGCCCCCCGCCCCCAACAAGGTTCGTATTCGGCCGCCCCGGGTGGCCCCGGCCAGCAAAAGCCCCAGGCCCAGCGGCCCATCGTCCCTCCCGATCCCAAGCTGGCCGAGCGCATCGCCCAGTCTCAGGCCCGTCAACAACAGGGTCCCGTGACTGTCCGCCCCGGCGCACCGCTTCGCCCCCCCGGGCCCGCCATGCCGGGCCGCCCCCAGGCCCCGCGCGCCTTCCCCGGCGCCGCTCAGCCCGGCCGCCCCGGCTATGGCCAGGGTCCTGGCGGCCCCGGCCGGCCTCCCGGCCGTATGGGTAAGCATCCGACTTCCCCCACCCCGCTGCGTCCCGAATCCGCTGTAGTCCCCACCACCGAGCCCGGCCGCCGCCACGCCCAGAAGCCCACCAAGTCCAAGGAACAGATCCGCCGCGAGAAAGAACTCGAGCAGGAAGGCAAGCTTCTCTTCGCCCAACGCAAGCGCGAAGAAGAAGTCATGATGGCCGCCAACAAGGAAATCACCATTTCCGAGGGCATCACCGTCAAGGAACTCAGCGAAAAGCTCGGCATCCGCACCAATCTCGTCATCAAGAAGCTCGTCGAAAAGAAAATCTTCGCCACCATCAACCAGCCCCTGGACCTCAAAATGGCCGAGGAACTCGCCGCCAACTTCGGCGCCATCGCCACGCAGATGAGCTACGAGGAAGAGTCGGCCTGGGATATCGAAATGGCCGAAGATTCCGGCGACTACATCCGCCGCGCCCCGGTTGTCACCGTCATGGGCCACGTCGATCACGGCAAGACCAGCCTTCTCGACGCCATCCGCAGCGCCAACGTCGCCAGCGGCGAGGCCGGCGGCATCACCCAGCACATCGGCGCCTACGCCGTCCGTCATAACAACCGCAAGATCGTCTTCATCGACACCCCCGGCCACGAAGCCTTCACCCGCATGCGCGCCCGCGGCGCCAAGGTCACCGATTTCGTCATCCTTTGCGTCGCCGCCGACGATGGCGTCATGCCCCAAACAATCGAAGCCATCGATCACGCCAAGGCCGCCGGCGTCCCCATTCTGGTCGCCATCAACAAAATCGACAAGCCCGACGCCCAGCCCGACCGCATCAAACAACAGCTAAACGAACGCGGACTCCTCGCCGAAGACTGGGGTGGCGATACGGTCATGGTCCCCGTCTCCGCCAAGAAGCTCCAAAACATCGACCTGCTGCTCGAAATGGTCCTCCTCATGGCCGATGTCAACGAAGCCAAGCTCCGCTCCAATCCCAACCGTCCCGCCGTCGCCACCGTCCTCGAAGCCCAGCTCGACAAAGGCCGCGGTCCCGTCGCCACTGTCCTGGTCCGCAACGGCACTCTCCGCGTCGGCGACTTCTTCATCTGCGGCTCCGTCTTCGGCAAGGTCCGCGCCCTCTTTGATGACCGCGGCGCCCCCGTCCGCGAAGCCGAACCTGCCACCCCGGTCGAAGTCCTCGGCCTCGAGGAACTCCCCGAGGTCGGCGATACCTTCCAGGTCGTCACCGATACCGCCAAGGCCAAACAAATCGTTCTCTACCGCGAGGCCAAAGCCCGCGACGCCGCCATGGCTCGCACCCGCATCAGCCTCGATCAGCTCCACCAGCAACTCAAGGAAGGCGAGATCAAGGATCTCAATCTCATCCTCAAGTCCGACGTCGGCGGCTCGGCCGAAGTACTCGCCGAGACCCTCCTCAAGCTCTCCAACGACAAAGTCCGCATCCGCGTGCTCCACACCGGCGTCGGCGCCGTCACCGAAACCGACGTCCTGCTCGCCTCCGCCTCCAACGCCATCATCATTGGCTTCAACGTCAAGCCCGACCGTACCGCCTCCCAGACCGCGGAGAGCGAAAAGGTCGACATCCGCATCCATTCGATCATTTATGAGGTCGTCGACGAAATCAAGCGCGCCATGGCCGGTCTGCTTGACCCCGTATACAAAGAGGTCTACCAGGGCCGCGCCGAAGTCCGTGATGTCTTCCGTATTACCAAGGTAGGCACCGTCGCCGGTTGCTATGTCACCGACGGCTCCTTCAGCCGCGATTCCCTCGTCCGCCTTCTCCGTGGCGGCGAGGTCATCCATACCGGCAAACTCGATACCCTGAAGCGCTTCAAGGACGATGTCTCCAGCGTCAAGATGGGCTTCGAGTGCGGTATGGCCATCGCCAACTACCAGGATATCCAGCAGGGCGATATCCTCGAGTCGTTTAAGAAGGAACGCGTCGCCCCCGAAAGTCTGATCAACTAGCAGGCCGATGGCTACGGTCGGTACCCTCGTTCTTGAGCTTCATCTACCCGAGGCGCGCAGCCTCAAGGATAAACGCCACTGGGTGACCGGCCTCAAAGACCGTCTCCGCCACCACCACAACGTCGCCGTCGCCGAGATCGAATTCCAGGACGTCCTCACCCGCAGCCTCATCGCTGTCGTTACCGTCAGTAATGGCCGCGCTCACTGCCAGCAAATGCTTGAGGCCGCCGAACGCAGCGCTGCTGATTTCCTCGGTCCGCTCCTCACCAACGCTTACCTCGACTATTTCTAAAATTCCTCGAAGCTGTCATCCATCGGAAAGGTGTCTTTTCGCTCGGCTGCGGCGGCTACCCCAGCCCCAGCGGTCGTCCGCCCCTGACGTACTCCCTGCAGTCTGTCCTTGACACTCACGCTCCGTCCCGCGGCCGGCAAGACTGCCTTCCCCACCCGCGGTTCCGCCTGCACTCCCTCCTGCCTGCCACCCACCAGCGTCCGCAACGCATCCACTGTCTTGCCCACCGTCGCCGCATGCCGCCGCAGTTCCTCCCCGGCCGCCGCCCCCTCCTCGGCATTCGCCGCCACCTGCTGCGTCACCCGCTCCATCTGGCTCACCGCCTTGGCGATCTGCTCAATTCCCCGCTCCTGCTCCTCGCTACCCAGCCGCACTTCCTGCATCAGCCCCGATACCGCCTTCACCAGCTCGCTCACCGCCTCGCTGGCCCGCGCCACCTCATCCAACTTCAATTTCCCCTTCGTCGCGCTGCCAATCGATTCCTCAATCAATTGCGTTGTGTCCTTGGCCGCCTGTGCCGAACGCTGCGCCAAACTCCGCACCTCATCGGCCACCACCGCAAATCCCATTCCCGCCTCCCCAGCCCGCGCCGCCTCCACCGCCGCGTTCAGCGCCAAAATATTCGTCTGGAATGCAATTTCATCAATCACCTTGATGATCTTTGAAATTTTGCTCGACGACGTGCTGATCTCGTTCATGCTGTGGATCATGTCGGCCAGCGCCCGGTTCGTCTCCTCCACCTTCCGCGCCGCCTCCTGCATCCGGTCCGCCGCCTGCTTCGAGTTATCCGCGTTGGACCGCGTCATCGAATGAATCTCTTCCGTCGAAGCCGAGGTCTCCTCAAGCGAAGCCGCCTGATCACCCGCCGACCGCGATAAGGACAGCGAATAACTTCCCACCTCCTGCGAGGTCAGGCTCAGTTGCTGCGCGCTGTTGCTCAATTCCGCCACCGTCTCCCGTAGCATCCCAGCCAGCTTCCTCACCATCAAGAACACCACCGCCCCCAGCCCAAACGCCACCAGATCCAACACCAGCATGATCCAAAATCCCGCCCGTGCCATCTCCGTCGCCCCCCGCGCCACCTCGTTCATCCGCACCGTCTGGTTCTCGGCCAGCTTCCGCGCCGCCGCGCTCAGCACCGATATTTGCGGCAGCAACTTTTCGTTCAGTAACGCCAGCGCCGGCTCGATCTTCTCTTGCCCGATCAACCCCTCAAGTTCCTCCTGCATCGCGCGCGAATGCCCCCAGGCCGCATCGAGCTCCGTCTCCTCCGCCGCCTTCTGGCTCGTCCCAGCTTGAAACTCCGCCACCAGCCGCGAAAAACTTTCCCGCAAACGCCCCATCTCCGCCTGCATCGCTTCCGCTTGCGGCTTCTGCCGCTGCACCAGCGCCAGCGCCAATCCCCGCTCGACCGCCTCCATCCCCGCCGCCTCCTGCCCCATCCGGCACGCCACATCCCGCATCCTCGCCTTTACTACCGTCGCCTCCCGCATCGCCTCCCCCAGCCGGTAGTTCACCAGCAGCGCTCCCGCCCCCACCACCAGGGCCAGCCCCACCAATAGAACAATGCTCACGATTAACTTCTTGCTCGCGTTGGTCTCCATGATTCCCCTGCTTCCTTTTTCCCGCCCCCCAGGCTGCCTCCACCACGCCGCCGTGCCTGTTCGGCCCCGCGCCGCCGCCACCCGGGGGGTCCCGGCTTCTCTCTTCTCTCTGTTTCGCCCCAACAGGCGCACTATCAACCGTATCGGCTATTGCCGGGCGAGCTTGAGTCCTTGTGCCGCAGCGGCTTCCTCCGCAACCCTTTCTCGATCGCTCCCGCCACCTGCTCGATTCCAACGCTTTCCTCCACCGCCCCCGCCAGCACCGCCTCCCGCGGCATCCCATACACCACGCAACTGGCCTCATCCTGCGCAATCGTCCATCCCCCCGCCTCCCGCACCCGCTTCATCCCCTTGGCCCCATCATTGCCCATCCCCGTCAGAATTACCGCCACGGCATCCCCCCCCGCCACCCGCGCCACCGATCCAAACAACACATCCACGCTCGGCTTCTGATAGCACACCTGCGGCCCGTCCTTCACTTCCACTTGATAGCCCCCGCCTAGCCCCGCCCTCACCACCATGTGCAAGTTTCCCGGCGCCACCAACACCCGCCCCGCGCAGACGACATCCCCGTCCTCGGCCTCCTTCACCTCCATCGGCAACAGCTCGTTCAGCCGCCCGGCAAAAGCCCGGCTAAACACCGGCGGCATGTGCTGCGTGATCAAAATTGGCGGACACTCCCCGCCAAATCCCCCCAAAACCGTCTCAATCGCCTGCGTCCCTCCGGTCGAAGAACCGATCGCCACCAGATGCCGCACCCACTCCCCGTTGCTCCGTGCCTCGCGCACCCCCGCCCCTTTGCTGCCCGCCTGTCTCACCCGCGAGCGCGCCGCCATCCTCACCTTCCCCGCCAATTGCTCGCGCAACTCCCCCACCGAAAACGGCCCGTCCGGCTTGCTCATTACCTCCACCGCCCCCAGCCGCAGCGCCTCCACCGCCGTCTCGCACCCCGCCTGACCGAGCGAGCTGATCACAATCACCGGCATCGGCTGATAGTGCATCAACCGCTTCAGAAAACTCAGTCCGTCCATGCCCGGCATCTCGATATCCAGCGTCAACACGTCCGGCGCCAGCGCCAGTATCTTGTCGCGCGCCACAAACGGGTCCGGCGCCGTACCCACCACCTCGATATCCGGCTCGCCCGCCAGCGCTTCCCGCAGCAGCCGCCGCACCAGCGCCGAATCGTCCACAATCAATACCCGGATCGGCCTCCTCATCCTACCCCTCAGGCGCAGTGCCTCATCTCTATTTCCCGGGCTTCCGCCCCCCCCTGCTGAAGCATCACCCGCCCACTTCCCACCTCGAGCCGCATCGTCCGCGAAACCGCCCCACCCACCTCCCGGCCATGGATCATTACCCCCGCCTTCCAAAAAACCTTTTTCATCGCCAGATAATTCCGCTTGCCGATATGCAACGGGCCCTCCCCATCGAGCACATGCGCCCCCCCGGCCACCCGCACCACCAGCCGCCTCTTGTCCGCCCCCAACTGGTATGCCTTCCGGAATAGCAGCGGAATCCCCGTATCTGCATACAAACCAGGGTGCTCCTTCGCCTTCGCCAGGTCCCCCTGCGAGTCCGGCAGCAGAAAGTGCAGCATCCCCCCCACCTTCACCTCCGGGTCCCAAATGGTCACCCCAATGCACGACCCCAGCCCATAGGTCACCAGCGTATCCTCGGCCCGCGCCGATACCGCGCACTCTCCCACACCCACCGTGATCATGCTCTCCCCCCTGCCGCCTTCCGGTACACCGCCGCCTCCACCGTCTCTAACTCATGCCGCACCCCGTTCAGGCTCTCAGAGTGGCCAATAAACAGATACCCCCCTGGTTCGAGCTTCCCCGTCAGCGCCGCCACCACCCGCTCCTGCCCCGCCCGGTCGAAGTAAATCATCACATTCCGCAAGAGAATCAACGGATAAGGCCCCTCCGGCCCTAGCGGATCCATCAGGTTTACCCGCTCAAAGTCCACCATCCGCCGGATCTCTTGCCGCATCCGGCACCGCCCCGCCTGCCCGTTCTTGCCCCGCAACAGATAACGCCGCCTCCACGCCGCGCTCCACTTCTCAAACCGCTCGGCCGGATAAATCCCCGCCCGGCCTACCCCCAAGGCCCTGACCGACAAATCGCTGGCCCTCACCCGGGCCCGCGTCAGCGCCGCCTCTCCCATCTCCTCCACCAGCGTTACCGCGATAGAGTACGGCTCCTCGCCCGAGGAACATGCCGCCGACCAGATCGTGAATGCCCCCCGCTCCCGCAAATCCGGCACGATCCGCCGCCGCAGAAATTCAAAGTGCGCCGGCTCCCGGAAAAAGCCCGTATGGTTCGTCGCCAACGCGTCCAGCAAATCCGCCTCCATGCCCCCCGTCCGGTCCCGCCGCACCGCCTCCCAGTAAGCCTCCACCGACTCGAAACCCAACACCCGCACCCTCCGCCACAGCCGCGCCGCCACCATCTCCTGCTTGCCCTCCACCAGGTCGATCCCCGCCTTGCGGTAGGCATACTCCCGCACGGCGGCGAACAATCCCGCGCTCAATCGCCCCCCCGTCCACCCTGCTCTTACCCCCGCCATACGCTTTCCTTCACCTCCCCCCTCCGCCCCGGCTCCTGTCCTGGCCCCCGTCCGTTGTAGATCGCCTCCAGATCCAGAATCAATCCCACCCGCCCATCCCCCAAAATCGCCCCTCCCGCGATTCCCGGCGTGTTCTTCAGACTCTCCCCCAGGGTCTTGATCACCACTTCCTGCTTGCCGATGAACTCATCCACCATCAGCACAAACCGCTTGCCCTCCGTCTCGGCCACGATCAGCAGCGACTCGCCCGCTTCCTCCCGGCCCGGCTTCACCCCCAACGCCCGGTGCAGCCGCACCAGCGGCAACAATTGGTTGCGCACAATCACCATCTCCCCCCGCCCCTGCACCGTCGCAATCTGCCCCGCCGCCGGCCGCAGCATCTCATGCACCGAAAACAGCGGCAGAATATAACGTTCCCGCCCCACCCCCACCACCAGCCCCTCCACGATCGCCAACGTCAGCGGCAGCTTCAGATAAAACGTTGTCCCCCGCCCCGCCGCCGACTCGATTTCGATCTTGCCCCGCAGCTTTTGTATCTGCTTTTTCACCACGTCCATCCCCACGCCCCGCCCCGACAGGTCCGTCACCTTCTCCGCCGTCGAAAATCCCGGCTCGAAAATCAGTTGGTACACATCCCCCTCCGCCAGCGCCGCCTGCTCCCCGATCAACCCCCGCTCCCGCGCCTTGGCCAAAATCCGCTCCCGGTTCAGCCCCCGCCCGTCGTCGCCGATCTCGATCTGTATGTGGTCCGCCTGCCTGTATGCCTTCAGCCTCACCCGCCCGCTCTCCGGCTTGCCCGCCCGTTGCCGCTCCGCCGCCGGCTCGATCCCATGATCGATCGAGTTCCTCACCATGTGCATAATCGGGTCCGTCAGCTCTTCAATAATCGTCTTGTCCAATTGCGTATCTTCCCCGCTCCATTCCACCTCCGCCTGCTTGCCCGCCTTCCGCGCCGTATCCCGCACCACCCGGTTCACCCGCTGAAACAATGTCCCCACCGGAATCAGCCGCGTCGCCATCGCAATCTTCTGCACTTCCTCCGTCACCCGCCGCAGTTGGTTCAGATTCCGCTGCAATCGCGTATTCTTCGTCCCGGCCAGCTCCGGATCGAGCCGCACCATCGATTCCGCAATCACCATCTCCCCCACCATATCGAGCAACAAATCCAGCTTCGCCGTATCCACACGGATCGATTGCCCCTCGCTCGCCGCCGCCTTCCGCTCCCGTTGCCCCGCCGCTGCTTCTGGCGTCGCCGGACTGCTCTCCTGTTTGCTGTCCACCCGGGCTTCCACCCTACTCTCAACCCTACTCTCAACCCTACTCTCAACCCTACTCTCAAACCTCGACGCGCTCCCTCCTCCGGCCGCCATCCCCCCACTGTTCACCGCCCTCACCCGCTCGAGCAAGGCCCCGGCCTCCAATTCCGGCCCCGGGTCCTGCCCGTGCAGAATCGCTTCGATCCGTCCCACTTCCCGGCCCACGAAGTCCGCGCTCTCCAGCGTCAAATCCACCAGCTCCGGGCCCAGCACCAACTTGCCCGTCCGCGCCAGGTCGAGAATCGTTTCCACCTCATGCGCCAAGGCTTGGATCACCCCGAATTCCAGGAATCCCGCCAGCCCCTTGATCGTATGAAAACTCCGGAACACCGCATTCAAGGTCTCCGGATTGCCCGGCTCTTTCTCGAGCACCAGCAGGCCCGTCTCCACCGTTTGTAGGTGTTCGCGCGATTCCTGGATAAAGTCGCCCACCAGTTCCGGGTCTTGATTGAGCGCGCTCGAGCTCGCCGCCCGCCCGCCTTCCGCGGCCGGCTCTACCGGGCCAGAAACCGCCTCTGCTGCACCCGCCCCTGCTATGCCAGCCGCCTCGTCCAGCACGCCCCGCAGCCGGTCCAGCCCCATCTCGAGCCGCCGCCGGCTCGCCTCGTCCGCCCACACATTCCCCGTCACTCCCGCCGCCGCCTCCCGGTGCAGTTCCGCCGCCAGCGCCCCAGCCTCCAGCCCCATTTCCACCCGGCTCAGTTGGCTCAGCGTCGCCACCGTCTCCGCGTTCTCCCCCAGCAGAATCTGTGTCGCGGCCCGCTCGAGTAATTCCCCTGCTTCGTTTTCTTGCATCATCCGATCCTTGACCCTTGGCTCTGCCCTCTCCGCCCTAGCCGAGCAAACTCCCCAATTCGTCCAGATCCTGGTGCGTCATCACATGGTCGATGTCGAGTAGAATCTTCACCCGCCCCTTTACCTTCGCCATCCCCAATAGACCCGCCGCCGCCACCGCCCCCCCGAAATCCGGCGTATCCTCGATGTCCCCCGGCCCCAGATTCAAGACCTCACTCACCCCATCCACCACCGCCCCGATCATCATCGCCCCGTTCTCCCCCCATACCTCCGTCACGATGATGCACGTCCGCTGTGTATATTCGGTCTCCTGCATCCCAAACTTCAGCCGCAGATCCACCACCGGAATCACCTTCCCCCGCAGGTTGATCACCCCCTTGGTGTGCCGCGGCGTATGCGGCACCGCCGTGATCTCCTGGATCCCCATGATCTCCCGAACCTTCATTACCGGAATTCCAAACTCCTCCGCCCCCAGATGAAAGGCCAGATACTTCCCGGCTCTCTCTTCCATCTCGCGGTTCCCGGTAATCGTTGCGGCACTCGGCATCACGGCACTCCTTAGCGCCAGCCCTTCCCTCGAGCTGCCGCCTCCCTTGTCTTATCGTTGAAAGCAGGGGAAAGTTGAGGCTGGCAGCTCCGCATCCGCACCCGGCCTCCACCGCGCCTACTTCCCCAATCCGCTGTTGCCCATCCACGTGTCCGCTCATCTCCCGCTAATTTCACTTCAAGCGCGATGTGCAATGACGAAGCTTTGTGGCGTGTTTCCAGCTGAAGCCCGGAGTTGAGCGATACCACCCAAGGTTCCAAAAGTATTAAGAATCAAACTAGATTGCGGCGTTTTGTGGCAAGTATCGAGAACGGAGTCCAGTGCTTTTTCAGCCCGGCAGCCAACTGTGTCTAAACTCGTGTCTCACGCAAGGGGACAGGTCCAAAGTGATTCAATTCCAATAGGGTTATCCATACAGAGTTTAGTATGGATAACCCTATTGTTTCGTCTTAATACCTGACCCGAAACGTCGGGCTGTCTTCTGGCCTTGATTTACGGCGGTCGTAGAGGCGTGTGGTGGAGACGTTGGCATGGCCGAGCCATTCTTGCACTTTGGCTATATCGGCCTGGTGGTGGGAGAGCGCGTTCGTCGCCGCGGTTGCTCGCAGTGCACACACAGACTGAACCCTTCGGCGCTGACGCCCACCTGCAATTCGTAATGGCGCACGATATTGCGGTAGACCGAGGCGGGGTCGAGCGGTCGGTCGAGCTTTTCGGAGGTGCGATTGTTGCGTACCGGTCGGAAGAGGGGGCCGCCAACATCAATTGAATGCCCCGCCATATTCAGGTACGTCTCGATTAGGCGCTGCGCCGCGGCATGCACCGGAACGTACCGGATTTTGTCACGCTTCCCTTGGATGCGGAAGTGCATCACACCCTCGCGACTCTGCATGTCCTTCACACGCAATGCGCAGAGCTCTTCACGGCGAAGTCCGTGGTAGAGCAGCACCGCTAGGATTGCTCGATCGCGATCCCCTTGAGGTTGAATCTGAAAGGTTCCGGGTTTTGAGCTGGGGAAAATGAATCTGTAATCGTTTGGTCTAGTTTGCTGGCAGTTTGCACTGCGTTTAATGACGGCCCGTTTGGCGTCAGATTTCCTTGGAGGCTACGAAACATTATGCGAATCAACTCTCATGTTAAGGCTCGGCTTGTTGCGGCTTTATTCATTACCAGCTTTGGGCTCACTGCTGCTCCTGTCACGAATGACCTATGGGATTCCAGTCGGCCCGGTTTTTCAGTTCTGACTGCTACGCCTGGTTTGTTGTGCGGAGTGGAAAGTAATGTATTCGGTACGGCGATAGCGGGGTCTTGCCCGAGCGGGCCCGCAGAGGGGCTCAACGGCAATGTTGTGTTCCAGGATGTTGCGGGACAGGTCTCGCGGCTGGAATGGAATACTTTGCTGATCGAGCTCACGAGCTTTGAATTTAACTATGGCCTGAATGAGTTAGGCCGCACGGCGGCTGGTTTTCAACTGTTTGCCTGGGACGGAACATCATTTCAATCGTTCTATACAAATGCTAGCTTGAGTCAATCCAGCGGCACGCTTGCCGTGATACTTGGAAGCTCAGTGACTTCTGACCGGTGGAGAGCAGAAATTACGAATTCGAACGTGTCACCATTTTCCGGGGCGCGGATCCAAGAACTCGATGGATTTGGACAGCTTGCGAGCGCAAACGGAGTTCCGGAGCCAGCAACGATGTTTGTGGCTGGGGCGGGACTGTTGCTGCTTGTGCTTCAAAGGAAGGGGCGGAAGGCGTAGGTTGCATTTCGCTTGAGTTTTTTGTTCCTGGTGGCGGTCTGAGGCGGGCTGCCACCGCATTATGTTCAGCCGGTGGATGTGAGTATTTGCGGGTGGCGGCTACCGCTTAAGATGTGGAGCATGTCGATGCGCTGCTGGGGTTCGACGATCTTGCAATAGATCTTGAAGGGGGAATGGTGCAGAACGCGGTAATGGGAGGAGCCAGGCACCTTGGTTCCCATTCTGGGTTGGGCAAAAGCAACTCAATGTGATCAACGAGGGATTGCAAAGCCTTTACCGACCCACCTGGGAATTGCTGGTCGGAAAAGTATGCCATTGAGCGATGGTTGCTCTGACCTCTTCCAAAGTGTAGACGTGACCTTTGTCGATGTCGCCCAAGGCTTCTTCGATGGTTGCTTGAGCCTCAGGATCATTGACTTCCAGGATGGAAACTTCCTTAGTTAGGTCGAAGCACAATTCAGGCATAACCCTAAGCTATGCGGCCATTTCGGCGCGAGTCTTTTGGATGAGGGCAATGTATTGCTTGGCGCGTTCTGTGAAGACTTCGTACTTGCCGGCCTTGATGGTGGCGGCATCGATGAGTTCTCCGCCGACGGCAACCGAGCAGGCACCGGCGCGGAGGAAGTCTGCGGTGGTGTCGAGGTTGACTCCGCCGGTTGGGTTCATCTCAATGTGCGGGAAGGGGCCTTTCAATGCCTTGATGTACTTGGGGCCGCCAACGTTGCCGCAGGGGAAGACCTTGACGATGTCCGCGCCAGCGTCCCAGGCGGTCTTGACTTCGGTAGGGGTCAGGGCACCGGGGAGGATCACCTTGGAGTAACGCTTGCCATCTCGATCGTCTTAATGTCGAGCGAGGGGGTGACGAAGAACTCGGCGCCGGAAAGCATGCAGATGCGACAGGTTTCCGGGTCGAGGACCGTGCCGGCACCAAGGGTGATCTTGTCGCCGAATTTGGCGGCAACTTGCTCGAGCGCCTTAACGGCACCAGGTACGGTCATGGTGATTTCGGCGACCGTGATGCCGCCTTCGTAGAGAGCTTCAATAGAGCGGATGGCGGCTTCGGCGGTGGCGGTACGCACGACGGGAACGACGCCAACAGACATGAGGTTTGCGAGGATTTGCTGTTTCGTCACTTGTTGCTATTCTAGCCGCGTTTGGCAGAGCGGGGATGATTTTGCCTTACCATCAGGCAACTTCGCCATATCATCACCCGGGCGAAGCTTTCTGGGCAGCTTGAGCGCCTTGAAGCGGTGGCGGCGCGGAGCCGGAAGGCCACCGGCCGCCACGAGCATTTAGAGGTTCGAGTCTAGCGACGTTTGCGGAAGGTGAGGGCGGCCAACGCCATGCCGGTCAGGGCGATGGTGGCGGGCTCGGGGACTTCGCCGTTGTTGGGCGCGGTGTTGTTGTCGCTGACCACAATGTTATCGATGCCGAAGGCTTCGTCGGGAGCCCCCTGTGTGTTGGGGAACCGCCAGGAAAGGGTGAGCGAACTGGCGGAATGACTGAAGGTGAATGAGACGGCGCGTGCGGAGTCGCGAAAAGAGGGATTTTGTCCATAGTTGGGAGCGTCGGCAGCGAAGGGAGCTGTGGTAAAGGTTTCAGGACCAGCTGCACTGTAGTTGCCAATAGGACCATTGAACAAAGTGATGTTGTCAGCCATAACGGAAAACAAGTCGGTCGCACTATCGGCGGAATCCCAGATTGCAAGGTTAAAGGTGAGGGTGATCGATGTGTGTGGAGCGAGATTAGTGAGAGCTAATTGAGTCGTGCTGGCGCCACCATTAAATAGGTGCCTCGAGCCGAAGCCGAAAGCGCTCAAGCCGCCCGTCGTTTCAATCGAGCCGGCACCGGAGAATCCGGAGGGGATCGAGTTGGAGGATTCGAAATCTTGTTGATAAAAAACAGCGGCGGGTAAGCCCAGGACGCTGAACGCAATTGCGGTTAGAAGCTTTTGAATCATGATTTTTGGACCAATAAATCAGATCGCGCAGGAACGAGAAAAATTGGTCCAGGAAATTTTGAGGCAGTCAGAAGTTCGCGTCTAGCGACGTTTGCGGAAGGCGAGGGCGGCCAACGCGATGCCGGTGAGGGCGATGGTGGCGGGTTCGGGGATGGCAGAATTTTCTTCAGCATTTGTTTCAACCAGGACGTTGTCTATGCCGAAGGATTCGTCGGTTCCACCCTGGCTGTTTGTATAGGCCCAGGTAATGTTGACGGAAGGATCGGAATGCAGGAACGAGAAGACCACGCGGCGTGCTTGGTCGCGGAATCCAGGGTTCTGGCCATAGTTTGGAACGGCGAAGGCCGTGAAGGGGTCAGATATGAGGGTGCCAGGACCATTGAAGAAGCTACTTCCGTAGTTGCCAATGAAGGTTTCGCTAATGATGCTACCAACTGAATACCGAAGAACGTCCGAAAAGGCATCGACTGAATCCCAAAGGACGAGGTCGAAGGTGACCTTGATTGTTGAGTGAGCCGCGAGGCCGGAGAGAGAAAGTTGGGTGGCGCTGGTGCCAGCGTTGCGGAGGTGATTGTTGCCCAGGCCGAAGGCGCTGAGGCCGCCGGTGGTCTCGATGGCGCCTGCGCCCGAGAAGCCTGTTGGTAATGACGAAGATGCTTCGAAGTCCTGTTGGTAAATCACAGCTGCATGAAGAGTGAGAGAGCCAAGAAGGATGGCGAGAAGGAAATTGAGTTTCATAGATTGAACCTTTCGGATAGCAGGGTGCGGATTTGCTTGAAGGAGGACCAAAAAAGTTGGGGAAAAGTGGTCCGGAACTGGAGGGAATGCACTTTAGTTCTATAGGAACTTGTTGAAAAACTCGCTGATTCGAAAAGCGGCCTCACGAGTTGAAAATTCTTGGCCCACAAACGGCCCAGAATCGATCGGCAGCGGGCTGGCAATGGTTTGCTGACCCCCGTGAAAGGGTTGAAACCGGCAAGAGGGGATTTTTTCAACAGGCTCATAGGGAGGTTGTTTCATGACTGATAAACTCACGAGACACATATGGATTATTCTGTCGCCGAGCGCTTGCTGGAAGAGTGGGGTCGCGGGGACCGGGAGTCCCTCGATCGGCTGATGGGACTTGTCTATCATGAGCTGCACCGAGTGGCGGCCGGGGTGTTGCGGGGTGAATCCACAACGAACCGTACTCGGCCGACGTCGCTGGTGAACGAGCTGTATCTGGAGTTGCAGCGGCAGGGGCGGCTCGAGACACAGGGGCAGAAACATTTTTTCAGCATTGCGGCGTTCTTGATGCGGCAAATACTAGTGAGCCATGCGCGGAAGCGTAATTCTCTCAAGCGCGGGCAGGGGATCAGCCCCGAATCTTTGTCGGTAGTGATCGATGTTGAGATTGACTGGCATGAAGAACCGGAAATGGTGATCGCACTGAATGACGCGCTGGCGAAGCTGGAGGAGTTTGATCCGGTGAAGGCGACGATTGTCGATATGAGATTCTTTGCGGATCTGTCGATTGAGGCGACGGCGGAGGCGATGGGGATGTCGGCGATGTCTGTGAAGCGGCACTGGGCGGTGGCGCGGGTGTGGCTTTACGAACAATTGCAGGGGACGTAATGGAGAAGGAGACTTGGCGGCGCATTGATGGGTGTCTGGCCGATTCGCTGGAGTTGCCGCCTGCTGAGCGAGAGGGGTTTTTGCGGTCGCAATTGGGGGATACCGGGCCGGCACTCGTTGAGGCATTAAAGCTTGTGGGGCAGGCCGAGCGTGCAGAGAAACTATTCGCCAAAGGGCCAGTGGCGGGACTGATGGGGCTGGAGGCCGGAGCGCGCTTGGGGCCGTGGGAGTTGGTACGTCCATTGGGTAGCGGGGGGATGGGTGTGGTGTGGCTGGCGCGGCGGGTGGATGGGCAGGCGACGATGCAGGCCGCGATCAAGTTACTGCCGCCGGCGCTGAGCGGGCCACTGCGAGGGGATCAGGACTTGCGGCAGAGGTTCTTGATGGAGAAGCAGATTCTGGCGCGGCTGCAGCATCCGAACATCGCGCGGCTGCTCGATGCAAGTGCGGGAGTGGGGGACACGCCGAACTTCGTGATGGAGTACATCGAGGGCGTGCCGCTGATGGAGTATCTGCAGCGGAATGGTGTGGAACGATTGGCTTTGTTTTTGAAAATTTGCGAGGCAGTGCAATATGCGCATGCGAATCTGGTAATCCACCGGGATCTGAAGCCGCAGAACATTTTAGTGAATGAGGTCGGGGAGCCGAAGCTGCTCGATTTCGGGATTGGGAAGATCTTGAATGACCCGGCAGGGGATGCCTCGATTACCCTGCGGCGGTCGTTCAGTTTGGATTATGCGAGCCCGGAGCAGATTCGGGGGGGAGTGATCTCGACGGCGACGGATGTGTATTCGCTGGGGCTGATTCTGTTCGAGATGTTGACGGGGGTGCGGGCGCGGCGGTGGAATGACAAGGCGCTGGGCGAGGTGCTGGCGGAGTCGGAGCGGTTTGTGTTGCCGCAGGTGGGCGGGCTGAGTGCCGATCTGAGGGCGGTGTTGGGGAAGGCGACTGTGGTGGAAGAAGAACTTCGCTACCGGAGTGTGAGTGATTTTGCGGCGGATGTGTCGAGGCTGCTGGATGGGCGACCGGTGGAGGCGCGTGCGGCGGGAGCCTGGTATCAGGTGCGGTGCTTTGCGCGGCGGCATCGGTTGGCCGTGGGGGCGAGTGCAGTGGCGTTGAGCTTGATCCTGGGACTGGGAACCTGGGGATGGATTTCCGCAAGTCAGGCTGAATCGCGCTCGCGGGAGTTGCAAGTGGCCCTACAGGCGGAGAAGACGGCCCGCCTGGAAGTGGAAGCAGAACGCAGGAATGCCGAGCGGCAGGGCACTGTGGCGCGGGAGATGGGAGGGCTGGCGGAGATTCGCGAAAAGCAGTCTGAGGAGCGGCTGAAAGATCTGTTGCGCGTGTTTGATTCTGTGATCGCAATGGCGAGATGGGACATCGCAAAGTTACCGGGCGGGACATCTGCCAGCATCAAGCTGCTGGAGAAGTCGTTGGGACAGATTGAAGCCATGCAGGCCACCGAATCGACGCGCACCAACTATCTGCTGCTGCGGGCTGAAGCCCATGGACAATTGGCGGAGCTGTACGGAGGTGCAAACAGCAATGTGGGAGAAATGGAGAAGAGTAAGTTACATCGGCGGCAAAGCATCGAGTTATGGCAGGAGTTGCATCGCCTCGGGCCGGGACGACTGGAATGGGAGCGGGGGCTTGAGGAGGCGCGGTTTCGGGCCAGCCTCAATGAGTCGCTCAAGATGGCAAAGGGAGCTTCAGCAGAATGGAAAGCGTTTGAGAAGCGATTTCTGAACTTGTCCCGGCGTGCTCCCAACAGTGAGGTTCTGGCGAGAACCATCGGGACTTTCTATTTTTACTTTTCGACGCACATGGCCTCCAATGATCCGCTCAAGAGAACGTATATGGAAGTGGCATTGGGGTACTTCGAAAAGGGAGGCAGTGAAGCCAACCTGACGACGATGCGTGACCAGGCGCTGGCGCATAAGTATCTGGCAGGGCTGGTTGCCCCTGAAAAGAAGTTGTTCCATGCCAGCGAGGCCTTGCGACTGGACCGATTGAGGGTGAGCCGTGAGCCAAATGATGCGGGAGCCAGTCTTGATTTGGGATTTAGTATTGTCTCGGTGGCAGATGCACATTCGGGATTGAAGCGAGATGCCGAAGCGCAGCGTGGGTATTGGGATGGTTATGAGTTGCGCAAACGACTGGCGATGATGGATGCAAAAAATGTTTTTGTGTGGCGGTCCCTGGTTTATCCGATTCGGCTGTATGGGTGGAAGTCCTCTTTGCTGCAGGACTGGAAGGCATTGGAGGTTGCGGTAAAGGAGATGGAGTGGGTTGGGGAGAGAGTGAGCCCGCCGATCGGGAATCTGGATCGGGCGTCGTTGCGTTACTGGAAGGGATTGCTGGCAGAGCAGGGTTCTGAGGCTTGCGCACATTTTGTTGAGGCAGGGCGGTTGTTGGAAGCAGAGCCAAAGGGGGCGTGGATGCATTCGCGGAAAGAATTGGTGGGGCGAGTGCAGGCTTGCCGGAGTTTGATTCAATAGGGGGCATGAAGCGAAGAGAGTTTCTTGTGTTGCCGGCGGTGGCACTGGGTCAGGATGCCCGGGAGATCACGACGGGGCGGGTGATTCCAGATGAGTTTTATGCGGATCAGCCTTATGTGGTGAAGACGGACGATGGGGCGTGGTTGTGTGTGATGACGACGGGCGGTGGGCACGAGGGGGAAGGAGGTCAGCATGTGATCAGTTTGCGAACCACGGACCGTGGGAAGACCTGGGAGAAGGCGGTAGATGTGGAGCCGGCCTCAGGACCGGAGGCGTCTTATGCCGTGATGTTGAAAGTGCCCTCGGGGCGAGGGTGTATGTCTTCTACAACCACAACACGGATAACGTGCGCTCTGTGATCGGGGACAAGTCCACTACCCTTGTTGCGACGCCTTTCGCCCAAGGTACTCAAAGAGTCCGAATGATCGACTCCTTGACGTCTAAGCCCTGCACCTTGGGCAGCCAGTTGATCAACACAGGAACTGCGCGACTATAGTTCTTCCCACTCCGTCGCAATTCATCAAGGGTTGCGACCTCGAATCCAAAGGCACGGAGTGCGGCGATAATCGGTTCAGTCGCCCGTGCGTGTTCGGTAATCGCTGCCTGCCTCTGCTGTTCTCGGTCGTCTGTCTTCACACAAATTCCCATGCAATCTGCTCAATTCGTCCGCCGAGTTCTTCGATCTGTTTCCGCAGCGGCTTGCTCACCTTGCTGGGGTCCGCTACCCGCAAGACGACAATATAGCCGTTGCCCTTCGCGTAAGAAATGAAGTCTCTAAGCTGGTTCGACATGCTGAGCTTCGAACTGAAGTTCTTGACATCCCCAATGACCTTGTTCGCGTGGTCCAGAATGTCGGGTATGCGATATGCCGCTGTGCCTGACGCTGAGAGGATTCGCTCAGTATACTTAACAATGCCGGTCAACTGGCTCCGCTTGATATCTTGCGTTGAGAATCCCGTCCAGCCCCATTGGTTCTTTAACTCATCGAACAGGTTCTCGGCCCCAGCCCGGTCGCGGTACATCTGCGCCACGGCCAGTAACTCGCGCTCGGCCCAGTTCGTCACCAGCACAGCATGCTCGTACCACTCGCCGCCCTTGTGTTCCAGCATCAACCCGGGCAGCGATGGCTGCGCCGGATCTGGCTCCGCCTGGGGCGGGCCATCGAGCTTGCGCCGCCGCACAATCACCCGCCGCGCCACCGTCCAACCTTGCAGTTGCCACTCCTGCTCTACGCCTTCCCAGCCTTGCCCCGCATTACGCCATTCCGCATTGTCGCCTTGCCGCGCCAGCTTGCCAATCATTTGCCCCACGCGCTGCGTTTGCCGCAG
>JAINDK010000044.1 GCA_019931185.1 Bryobacter sp. CoA8 C33 | reverse complement strand
GGAAGTGGGCGTGCAGATCGCTGAACGCTGGATCCTGGCCTCGCTGCGGCATCGCCGCTTCCACTCCATCGGAGAGGTAAACGAGGCGGTGCAGGACTTACTGAAGCGGCTCAACGAGCGGCCGTTCAAGAAGCGGGAAGGGAAGCTGCTGGAGGGGACTGCGTGAGGGGGGCAACTGCCGTTTTCAGGATAACTTCTCCAAAACAGCACCCCTCTATTTCATCTTCTCCCACACCATCTTCGTCCCCTTCCGGTAGGCCTGATTGCACAGATGCGCCGCCGCCGCCGCATAGTGCCCCTCCTCGGCGTTCTCCCGGCTCGGCTTGCCGTTCACAATCGAATCAATAAACCAGGCATTGTGCGTTGGCCCGGCCTCCACTGCAATCTCCTTGGCCTCAGCCCGCGCCATCCTTTGCTCCCCACCATACTTCGCCAGATATTCATCCCGCAGCTTCTTCGGAAAATTCAAGCTTCCATACATCTGCGCATCCCCATACTTTGGCTCCGGTATCAGCGTCATCCGTCGCCCTTCCACCTGCAGGGTCCCCCCATCGCCCAGGATCAGAATCCCCCGGGGGGCGTACGAATTCGCCTGCGTCACATACACATCCACCAAGAAGCCTTCCGGATACTCAAGCAAACTGTTCATGATGTCCGGCACCGTCCGCCCATCGTTCCAACGGAAAATCCCCCCTTGCGACACCGCCGACTTCGGCCCCTTTGTACTCATAATCTCGTGCATCTGCGTAAACTGATGCACAAACAAATCACCCGCCACCCCGGCTGAATACTCCCACCAGCAACGCCATCGGAAAAACTGCTTCGCATCAAACGGCCGCTTCTTCGCCTTACCTAAAAACCTCGCCCACTCGATCGTCTTCTCACTGGCATCCGGCGGAATCGGATACACCCACGCCCCCTCGGCATTGTTCCGGTGATTGCCCATCCGGATCATATTCACCTTGCCCAGCGCCCCGCTCGCCACAATCTCCTTTGCCTTCGCCGTCAATGCCGAAGTCTTCGCCTGGCTCCCCACCTGCAATACCTTGCCGCTCGCCTTCGCCGCCGCGATGATCCGCGGCCCCTCGGCAAAGCTCCACGTCATCGGCTTCTCCACATACACATGCTTGCCCGCGGCCAGCGCATCGAGCGTAATCCGCTCATGCAGATGGTCCGGCGTCGCAATCACCACTGCGTCCACATCCTTGTTGTCCAACACGCGCCGGTAATCCTTGCCTACCGCGATCCCCTCCCCCAACTGCTCCTTGGCCCGCTGCAGACAACCGTCATAGAGATCCGCCACCGCCACGCCCCGCGCCCCCTTCACGTCCATAAACTCATCAATCAACTGCTTACCCCGAATCCCGCTGCCGATGAACCCCAGATTCACCGTCTCCTTTGTGGCCGGGGCCGGCGCCGGCGCGGCCCCCTTCAGCGTATAAACCAGCGCACTCGACGCAATCAGGGAACGGCGTGTCATCTTCATAAGCACTAGACTATCGGATTGGACCCCCTCTACGTAAAAGTCGATCCCCGCGACAACGTCGCCATCGTTGCCAACCCCGGCGGCCTGGCCCCCGGTGATTCCTTCCCCGACGGCCTCACGCTTCGCGAAGGCATACCCCAGGCCCACAAAGTCACCCTCACCTGCATCCCCGCCGGCGCTCCCATCTTGCGCTACGGCCAGATCATTGGAATCGCAACGAAATCCTTTTCCCCCGGCGAATGGGTTCGGGAAGACTTTCTCACCCTCCCCCCGCCCCCACCGCTCGACCACCTTCCCCTTGCCACCGCCGTGCCCCCTGCCCCCGAGCCCCTCACCGGCTATACCTTCGAAGGCTTTCTCAATCCCGACGGCTCCGCCGGCACCAAAAACATCCTCGGCATCACCACCACCGTCCAGTGCGTCGCCCCCACCGTCGAATATGCAGTCCGCCGTATCCAGGCCGAACTCCTCCCCCGCTTTCCCCATGTCGATGACGCTGTGGCTATCACCCACTCCTACGGCTGCGGTGTTGCCATCGATGCCCCCGGCGCCCGCATCCCCATCGCTACCCTCGGCCATATCTCCCGCCATGCCAATATCGCCGGCTCCCCCCTCGTCGTCAGCCTTGGCTGTGAGAAGCTGCAGCCTGCCCGCCTCCTCCCCGCCGACCCCGCCTTCCCCGTCTTCGACCCCGATCAGGACCTGATCCGCCTCCAGGACGAACGCGGCTTTGCTGAAACCGTCGCCGCCATCCTCCGTGCCGCCGAGCGCCGCCTCGGCCAACTCAACCAGCGCCGCCGCACCACTCTGCCCGCCTCACGCCTGATCGTCGGCCTCCAGTGCGGGGGCAGCGACGCCTTCTCCGGCGTCACCGCCAACCCTGCCGTGGGCTTCGCCTCCGACCTGCTCGTCCGCGCCGGCGCCACCGTCCTATTCGGTGAAGTCACCGAAGTCCGCGACGCCATCCACCTCCTCACCCCTCGCTGCGCCACCCCGGATGTCGCCCGCGCCCTCATCCGCGAAATGCAATGGTACGACGAATACCTCGCCAGCGGCGCCGCCGACCGCGCCGCCAATACCACCCCCGGCAACAAGCGCGGCGGCCTCTCCAACATCGTTGAAAAAGCCCTCGGCAGCATCGCCAAGTCCGGCCGCTCTCCCATCGCCGCCGTCGCCTCCCACGGCCAAAAAGTCACCTCCCCTGGCCTCGTCTTCGCCGCCTCCCCCGCCAGCGACTTCATCTGCGGCACCCAACAACTCGCCTCCATGAATATGCATATCTTCACCACCGGTGAGGGCTCCCCCTACGGTCTCGCCCTTGTCCCCGTCATCAAGGTCAGTTCCCGCTCCGCTCTCGCCGAAAAATGGCCCGACTTGATTGATTTCGACTCCGGCCGTATCGCCACCGGCCAAGCCACCATCGAGTCCACCGGCTGGGATCTTTTCCACTTCATCCTCGACATCGCCTCCGGCCGTAAGAAAACCTGGGCCGACCACTGGGGCCTCCACAACCCGCTCGCCCCCTTCAACCCCGGTCCCGTCACCTAAGCTCCCCTCCTTTCCACGCAATTTGTCCTAGTACCATGACGCACTGTAATTGGTACGAGCAACGCCCTACCCATCTTTAAGTTTTGGAATAGTTTGATCATACTTTCAGCATGAATCTTGCGAAATATGTCACCCTGCTTGGTTTCACAACAAGCTTTCTCAGCGCAGCCACTATTTCTTTCATCAGCGGCGATGGCTTGAATGAATCGAACAGCCGGCCTAGTAACACCAATGTATTGATCACGCCTCATTCGGCTTGGCAGCCAAACAACCCCAATGGTTCGGGGGCTAAATGGATTACCTACACAGGTGGGGGTAATCCTTCCAATGTCCCCAATCCAATTACCGGTCCAACGCCAAATGATCCGACTGCCATCTTCTACGAGACATTCACCGTCCTCGGCACCCCCACATCAGGCACACTTTTGGTTTGGGCCGACGATACCGCTCGTGTCTTGCTGAACGGCACGATGCTCTTTGAAGCCAATCCTTCGCAAGGTGGCAATTGCACTTCCTCGCCAATCGGATGCCGGCCCGAAAACGGCGCCACAATCAATTTGACCACTGCATTAAAAACTGGCCTCAACACCCTTCAATTCGATGTTTACCAGCGTTTTGGCGGCCCCTCAGGCCTGCTCTACGCTGGCACCGCTACCACCGAGAACACAAATCCAACCAGCGATCAGGTCCCTGAACCCACAACCATCGGTCTGGTCGGAGCTGCCCTTCTCGGTGCTGGCCTCTATCGGCGCCGCCGTTAATTGGGTAAGCGTCTCATTCCGGGACCCACTATCATGGCGCCGCTACCGGAATAAAGTCTTAGCATTGTTTGATTGAAAGCGAAATCATGGGCATGGAGTCAATGAGACTGCATGCCCGTTTTTTGTCGCCAATCAGCGAATCGACCTCACAAACTCGCACCCAATCGATCTCCTTCCCCCCGTCCTCAATTGTGTTTCTAGCCGCCTCACTTTTCCCCAGCAGACGATGCCGCCGCAATTGGGCGGCACGGCAACTGGCTCTGGCCTGTGTATGCGAAAGACAACTATCGATCCGTGCCAGACTACTCAAATACACTGCTCAATCGCAACCCTGCCGCCTCCCCGCGGCTTCGTGCAAAAAACTCGAATAGAGTGCTTGGCGGAGTTGGGGTGGCTGTGGTTCGCGCAAATCGAATCTCCCGCTCCCGCTAACTCACCACCGGGTCCCGCGGGTCTGGCTGGTCCGCGACCGGAGGCAGCTTCCGCCGGAAGAGCAATCCGATCACGCCCCCGATCAGCACCGCCCCCAACAGCGCGGTTCCCGTCACCACGAAGAACGGAAAACCCTGGCTCTCCTTGATTAACGCTTCTTTCACCGGCTCATCGATCTGAAACCGGATCGACTTGTGCGTTGCCGTATTTAGTTCATCGCTTTCGACAAAGCGCCCGTCGAGACGCACATGCGCTAGCTCGCGCCCCAATCCCAGCATCTTGCGCGGCAGCGCCAGGCTTACCAGCGCCTTCCGGGTCCCGGGCTTGAAGCGCAGCCGCAATTCGCGACGCCGCGGCTCAAACAGAATCGCCTCCACCGGCGAGCTCTCTGTCCAGGCCACCGTCACTTGGCTCGGCTTGTCCGGCTCCATAAAGGCGGTCACTTCTTCTTCGACGAGCCGGTAGCCCTCATCGGCCAGCGCCGTCACGCACGACACGCGCCCGGCATCAAAGCTCCGCTCCGGCAGCGTTTTGCCCATCGCCGCTGGTGCATCCCCGGGCAGCGCATCCCCCGCGAAGCTGTTCACGCTCTCAAAGCTCCTCACCCAACGCCCTGCCCCATCGCGCATCGCCACCGTCATATAGATCGTCATCATCCGCCGCCGGAAGTCGAAGATCGCATGATGACCCCGCCGCGTATCCCAGTTGTGATGAAAAAACTTTACCAGCCGCCCGGCTGTCCGCAGCTGTTGGCCCCCATTACCCAGCTGCGTCTCCGCCACTGGCCCTTCATGCTCCACGCCGGCGCTGCTGATGCCGTCGGCCAACTGGCAGCGGTCGAGCAGCCGCGACCGACCCTCAGACCCCGCCACCCGGTATTGATAATTGAATCCAGCCGCTTCCTTCGCGCACCAGATCTCAATGCCCAGCCCCGACGGATCATTCACCCGTAGCAGCAGGTAACTGCCGTCGGCTTCCGGCTTCGGGCGCGGCACGGCACTCTCGCCCGCGCACGCCGGCAGGTTGGCAAACCGCATCGGCAATACGCCCGTCTGCGCCATCGCGCCCGCCGCCATCGTGAGAAAAAACAGTATTCGAATCACGCGTCCAACTTGGCCTTCAACATCTCATTCACCGCACCCGGGTTTGCCTGCCCTTTACTCGCCTTCATCACTTGGCCCACGAGGAAGCCAATTACCGTCGTCTTGCCGCTCTTATACTGCTCGACCTGTTTCTGGTTCCCCGCTAATACTTCTTCGATGATTCCCGCCAGCGCCCCGGTGTCGGAAATCTGCTTCAGCCCATCCCGCTCCATGATCGCCCGCGGACTCAGGGGCTCTTCGAGCATCTTCGCGAAAATCTCCTTGGCCAGCTTGCCCGACAGCTCGCCGCTGTGAATCAGCTGCACCAGTTCTCCCAGGTGCTCGGGCGGAATCGGCGATTCCTCAATGCCCCGGCCGGCGGCGTTCAGCGCCCCGGTCAAGTCTCCCATGACCCAATTGGCCGCCATCTTTGCATCGGGCGAGGCTTGCGCGGCCCGTTCATAGTAGTCCGCCATGGCCCGCGTCAGCGTCAAGACCTGCGCGTCATACTCGCGCAGCCCATACTCGTTGATGAAGCGGTTGCGCCGGTGGCTTGGCAACTCCGGCATCTTCGCCGCCAGCGCCGCCTTCCATTCCTCCGTCACCACCAGTGGCAAAAGATCCGGTTCAGGGAAGTAGCGGTAATCGGCCGCCTCCTCCTTGTCGCGCATCAGCGTCGTCTCGCCGGAATCCACATTGAAGAGCCGTGTCTGCTGCCTCACCTTTTCTCCCGCCTCCACCAAAGCGATCTGCCGCAGGATCTCGTACTCAATGCCCAGCTTCACATGCCGGAAGCTGTTCAGGTTCTTGATCTCCACCTTGGTGCCAAACTTCCCGGCCCCCTTCAGCCGCACGCTGACATTGGCGTCACAACGCAACTGGCCCTTCTCCATGTCGCAGGCCGACGCTCCGATGAACTGCATCGCCTGCTTCAGCTCCGTCAGATACGCATAGGCTTCATCCGAACTGCGCATGTCCGGCTCGCTCACGATCTCGATCAGTGGCGTGCCTGCCCGGTTCAGGTCCACATAACTGTATTTTTCGCTGTCCCGGAAGCCGTCATGCGAACTCTTGCCCGCATCGTCCTCCATGTGCACCCGCGTTACCCCGATCCGCTTCTTTACGCCTTCCAGTTCAATGTCGATCCAGCCATGCTCGGCCAGCGGCTGATCGTACTGCGAGATTTGATAGCCCTTCGGCAAGTCGGGGTAGAAGTAGTTCTTGCGCGCGAAAATCGACTTTTCATTCACCCGGCAGCGCAGCGCGAGGCTGCCCTGTATCGCCAGTTCCACCGCCTCCCGGCTCAACACCGGCAAAGCGCCCGGCAAGGCCAGGCATACCGGGCAGACGTTCGTGTTCGGTTCCTCCCCAAAACTCGTCGGACAGCCGCAAAAGATCTTCGTGTTCGTCGCGAGTTGGACGTGCACTTCAAGGCCGATCACAGGCTCATATTTGGCAACCTGTTCAGCCGTGGGCATCGCCAGGGCAGCAGTGGACATATAGCCATATTTTGTCATAGCTGCTAATCTGAACCGCTATGAAAGCCATGGTTCTGGCCCTTCTGCTTACTGCCCTGCTGGCAGCCCAGCCCGCCGGCCTGTTGCTGCGCAATGGCAAAGTCTGGACCGGTGAGGAAATCACAACCGCCGTCGCTATCCGCGGCAACCGCATCGCCGCCACCGGCCCGGCCGCGCTCCGATTGTCTGCCCGCCGTACGATCGATCTCAAGGGCCGCCTCGCCCTGCCCGGCTTCAATGACGCCCACATCCACTTTCTCGACGGTGCCCTCGGTCTCACCCGGCTCGACCTCACCGGCATCTGCACTCTCCCGGCCATCCAGAAAGCCATCGCCGATTATGCCCAAGCCCACCCCACCGCCCCCTGGATCACCGGCGGCGGCTGGGAATACACCTGCTTTCCGAACCTCCGTATGCCCACCAAGGAAGATATCGACGCCGTCGTCAGCGACCGGCCCGTCTTTCTTGATGCCTATGACGGCCACAGCGGCTGGGCCAACTCGAAGGCGCTGCGTATCGGCGAAGTGGAGTCGACTCCCTTTTCCGGCTTCGGTGAAGTTGTCAAGGGCGCCGACGGCAAACCCACCGGTTTCCTCAAGGAAGCCGCCAAGCGCCTGGTTTCGCGCCACATCCCCGAGACGGCACGCGCCGAGCAACTGGCTGCCCTCGAGGCTGGTTTGCGTCTGGCCGCCCGGCTTGGCATCACCAGCATCCAGAACGCTGCCCGCGGCGCCGCCGATATCGAGGTCTTCGAGCAATACCGCAAGACGAAAAAGCTCACCCTGCGCGCCTCTTTCGCCCTCTCGGCCAATGGCAAGACCGACTTCGCTTCGCTGCTTGCCCTGCGTGAAAAGTATAAAGGCCCGGATCTGGCTATTCGCTCCGTCAAATTCTTCCTCGACGGCGTGATCGAAAGCCATACGGCGGCGATGCTCGAGAATTACTCCGACGGCACAAACTCCCCCGGCCCCACAGCCCTCGAACCCGCCGATTTTGCCGCCGCCGTCCGCCTCGCCGACAAAGCCGGCTGGCAGATCTATACTCATGCCATTGGCGACCGCGCCGTACGCCTCTCTCTCGACGCCTACGAAGCCGCCCGCCAGGCCAACGGCACCCGCGACTCGCGTCACCGGATCGAGCACATCGAGGTCATCCACTCCGACGATGTCCCCCGCTTCGCCCGGCTGGGCGTGTTGCCGGTCATGCAGCCCATCCACGCCTACCCGAGCACGGTCGAGGTCTGGTCGCGTGCCGTCGGCGAAAAGCGCCTGCCGCTATCCTTCCCCTGGGCCAGCATCGCTCAAACCGGAGCCCGCCTCACGTTCTCATCCGATTGGCCCGCCTCGATCAGCCTCGACCCCATCCGCGGCATACACAACGCTGTCAACCGCATGACCATCGACGGCAAGCCGCCCGGCGGCTGGCTGCCGGCCCAGCGCGTCTCCCTCGAGGCGGCCCTCCGCGCCTATACACAGGCCGGCGCCTACGCGAGTTTTGAAGAAGGCATCAAAGGCAAGCTCCTGCCCGGCATGCTCGCCGACATCGTCGTCTTGAGCGGCGACCCCTTCGCCCTGCCCGCTCCCGATATGCACCAGCTCAAAGTCGACCACACCATCTTCGACGGCCAGATCATTTACAGCAGAAACTGAGCCTTCCGGGCCGCCTCCCGCAGCGGCCGGTTCAGATACTCGACCAGTGGTGTGGCCGCTTCCAGCCGCTTCACCACCTCGGCTGTCACCTTGGGTGTGTAGGCGAGGGCCGGGTCGAGCTCCGTCCAAACGATATACATCTTGTGGCGCAGCAGGTCTTCGGCCGGGTCACCCGGCAAGAAGCCCTTCGGCGTCCGCGTCAGCGGCTCGCCCTGCAAGCCGCCGAGCAGCTTCTTCAGGCGGGGCGCGGCCAGGATCTCCCGCAGCTCTTCGTGGGTCCGGGCCACGTGCAGCCGCAATTTCTTCAGCACTTCCGCCTCCGGCATGTAGATTCCGGCCGCAATCACAAACTCCTTGCGGTCGAGATGCACATAGAACCCCGCCCCCTGCTTGCCCACTCCCAGGCGGTTGAAGCTCGCTGCCACATTCGTCTTGTAAGGCCGCTTGTCTTTCGAAAAACGCACATCCCGATAAATGCGGAAAACGGCTTTCTTCGGCTCCGGTATGTACTCGGGGGCAAAGTCCACCATCCGCGCCGCCACGGCTTCGAGCAGCCGGATCATGCCGCCCTTGACCCGTTCCTCGTACACCGGTTTGTTCGCCTCAAACCACTCGCGGTTGTTGTTCGCCTCGATCCCGGCAAGAAACTCTGCCGCCTCCGGCCCGAATCCCCGAAATCCATCCTGCTCGCGCGCCATACTATTAAAGATGCCGGGTTTCGCCGACCGACTCGAACCTTTCTTGCCTCACATCACGGTACGCGCGGACGAAGCACTGTCGCGCCACACCCGCTTCGGGCTGGGCGGGCCGGCAGCCTATCTGATCGATGTCGGCGCGCCCACCGTTTTACCCGCCCTGCTGGCTGAACTGCGTACCTGGGGCCTGCCCCTCATTACGCTTGGCGGCGGCTCGAACCTCGTGGTGGCCGACGAGGGCTTTCCCGGTATCGTGCTCCGCTTCACCGGCAAGGACATCCGCTGCCACGATGGGCTGACCACGGCGCAAACCGGCCTGCTCTGGCAGAACCTAGTCGACTTCCATACCGCCCTCGCGCTGGGCGGCATGGAAAAGATGACCGGCATCCCCGGCTGGTTCGGTGGCGCCCTGTACGGCAACGCCGGCGCCTATGGCCAGACGATCATGGATTTTGTCTTAAGCGTCGATGTCTTCGATGGCCAGGGCTTTTGCACCATCCCGCGTGAGGATTGCGGCTTCGCCTATCGCACCAGCGGCTTCAAACGCCACAAAGACTGGATCCTGCTATCGGCCACGATGCACCTCGCCCCCGGAGACGGCCCGGCGCTTGCCGCCACGGCCGAGCAAATCCTCGCCACACGCAACGAAAAGTTTCCTCCCACGATGAAGTGCGCCGGCAGTATTTTCAAGAATCCGCACGCCGCCGCGCTGCCGGAGGCGGTGCTATCGCGCGTGCCCCCACCCATCATCCGCTCCGGCAAGATCCCCAGTGCCTGGTTTCTCGAGCAGGTCGGCTCGAAAGGCATGCGCCGCGGCGGCATCGAAGTCGCCAGCTACCACGCCAACCTCATTTACAACAACGGCACGGGCACGGCCGCCGAGGTTTGCTCATTGATTGACGAACTCAAGGCGCGGGTGCTCGCCGAGTTCGGCTTCACCCTCGAAGAAGAAGTTCAATATGTCGGATTTTCGAGCCGCCCCAGCTATTAAAGCTTGGATAACAAAATTTTTAAATATACATTACTAAAACTCATTCTGATTGCCATCGCTTCGGCATTTTGATAGAACTCAAACCACTGACTACGTATGTCCAAAGCATTACTGAGTTTCCTCCTCACCCTTGGCGCACTGTTCGCCCAAACGAATACCTCGGCCATTTCCGGAACCGTCACCGACGAATCCGGGTCGGCCGTACCCTCGGCCTCTCTCACCCTCACGGAAGTCAACACGGGCCTGAATCGCAAGGCGAACGTGGATGGCGGCGGAGACTATGCCTTTCCGCAGTTGCCTCCCGGGCGCTACCGAATCTCGATACAGGCGGCGGGTTTTCAAAACTACGTGATCGAACAGCTCGATCTTGGCATCGCCCAATCGGCCCGCGCCGACGTCAAGCTGAAGCTGGGACAGGTGACGGAAACCGTGACGGTATCCGGCACCGTGGCGCCGCTGCTGGAGCCCGACACGGCCTCCCTGGGCCAGACCGTCACGCGCAAGGCAATCAACGACTTACCGCTGAATGGGCGCAACTACATCACGCTCGGCTCCTTGTCGCCGGGAGTGGTGCCGCAGATTCCGGCCGCGCAGGGTCCGGCGAGCTTTGTCGCCTCCACCACAAGCCGTTCCGACCGCTCGATCCTGGTGGGTGGCCAGCGCGAAAGCTCCACCTCCTATCTGTTCGACGGAGTGGAGTTGCGCAATCCCCGCGTCGGCGACTCCTCGATCACGCCCTCGCTCGACGCCGTTCAGGAATTCAAGATCCAGCGCAACTTCTTCCAGGCCGAGTTCGGCAACTCGCCGGGTATCATCAATGTGGCCAGCCGCGGCGGCACGAACCAGTGGCATGGCAGTCTCTTCCACTTCCTCCGCAATAACGCCCTCGACGCCCGCACCTTCTTTGCCCGCACGGTCGAGCCGTTCAAGCGGAACCAGTTCGGCTTCGCCGTCGGCGGTCCGATCATCAAGGACCGGCTCTTTATCTTCGGTAACTTCGAAGGCTTCCGCCAGCGCCTTGGCATTACGCAGCGCGGGCTTTTCCCCCGGCAGAACGCGGAATTGGCTGGCAATTTCACGCAGAACATCTTTGCCGAACGCGCCCCGCAGATCATCCATGATCCGCTCACCTTCAACCCGGCCACGAACACGCGTACTCCCTTTCCGGGCAACATCATTCCGTCAAACCGCTTCAACCGGGTCAGCCGCAATTTCTTCCCATACATTCCGGTGACGAACTCGGCGGCGGTGGAAGGCGTAAATCTCATTGGCATTCCCGTGCAGCGGCTCAACGACGACCAGTTCAACATTCGTGCCGACTACCGGCTGAACGATATGCACCAGCTCTTCTTCCGCTACAACGAGCAGGATGCTCCGCTCTCTCCGGCGGCCTTGCAGCCGCTGGGCGGAGCGCAGGTAATCAGCTTCGGACGGGCAGCGGTTGCCCAGGTTGCCTCGACGCTGAAGCCGAACGTGGTGAACGTATTCCGGCTGGCTTATAACCAGGCCAAGCTCTTTGGCCAGCAGGTTCCGGTCGACCGCAACATTGCTTCCGAAGTCGGCATCACGGGCGTCTCCGACGTGCCGCGCAACTTCGGCGTGCCCAATATCGGTTGGGTCGGTTTCTCCGGTATCGGCTCGAACGGCCTGACGCAGGGCAATAACCTGCACAACTACCAGATTTCGAATGCGACGACCTGGATCAAGGGCGGGCACACGGTGAAATGGGGCTACGAGATTCGCCAGTCGCGCAACTTCAATAATTCCGACAATGGGCCGCGCGGCAGCTTCACCTTCGGCAGCCCGGCCTACACTTCGGCGCTCGACCCGGCAACCGGCAACCCGGTGGGCGGCACCGGCAATCCGGTTGCTGACTTCCTGCTGGGCTACCCGCTCAATGGCTCTGGCGCCGTGGGCTCGTCGGCGACCAACTTCCGTTTCTACACGCAGAACCTCTTCATCCAGGACGACTGGAAGGTATCGCGTTCGCTGACGCTGAACTACGGTCTGCGTCATGAAATCATCACGCCCCCCGCGCCGATCGAGCAGGAGCGGCGCAATGTGTATGGCTTCGACTTCCGCACCGGCCGGCAACTCTTCCCCACGCTAGGCCAGGTGCGTAATTCCGTAGTCAGCCCGGATTACAGGAATTTTGCTCCGCGCTTCGGCTTCGCCTATAACCCAACCTTCGCCCAGGCCTGGGTCATGCGTGGTGGTATCGGTACCTACTTCGATCAGGGGCAGATGAACGAAACCCAGTTCATCACGAACGGCCCTCCGGTCTTTGCTCAGCAGAACAACAACTTCACCGGCCGGGGTCTGCCGGAGATGACCTTCGGCGTAAACGCTCTGCCGATTATTCAGATTCCGCCGATCGACGCAAACTACCAGACTCCGCAGGGTATCTTTCTGTTCGCGCAGGAAATGGACGGCCGCAAGCCGCGCATCTATATGTGGAACCTGTCGCTGCAGCGCTCACTCGGCAACAAGTGGGTGGCCGAGGCGGCCTACGTGGGCTCACAGGGGCGGCGCCTGACCAAGCGCTTTAACTCCGACGCCGATGCCACACCCGGCGTGCTCTACCGCGTGACTCCCGGCGTGCGGCGCTTCTCCCGGCTGAACGGCATGCTGTACTCGTCGCTGTCGGGCATGAGCCAGTTCCATGCCTTGAACCTGCGCCTCGACCGCCGCTTCGAAAACGGCTTTTCGCTGCTGACGGCTTATTCCTGGTCGAAGTCGATGGACAATGACTCGGGCGGCTCCTGGGGCACGCCGAACCTGAACCCGGCCAACTTCCAGCTCGATTGGGGGCCGTCGGACTTCAATATCGCTCACCGCTTCGTTTTCTCCGGAACCTATGAAATTCCCGTGGGCAAGGGCAAGCGCTTTGGCTCAAGCTGGAACAAGACCACCGACCTGCTGCTCGGCAACTGGCAGTTGAACGCGATCGGGGCCCTGCAATCGGGCGTGCACCGCGTGATCGGCTCGCCGAACAACACCGGCATTGGCTTTGTCACGCAGCGGGCCGACGCCACCGGCATCGACCCCAAGTCGAGCTTCAATGGCATCACCCCCGGCGAGGGTTTTGGTTCGAACAACTCGAACCTGTTCTGGATCAACCCGAACGCATTCCGCGCCGCCGCGCCGCTCACCTTCGGCAACTCCGGCCGCAACGTCATCGTCGGCCCGGGCTTCCGCAACTTTGACCTGTCGCTGTTCAAGACCTGGAACTTCACCGAACGTTATAACCTGCGCTTCCAGTTCGAGGCCTTCAATGCCTTCAACAACGTCCGCTTCAATCCGCCGGATGTGAACGTGGCCAGCCCGACCTTTGGCCGCATCCTCGGTGCGCTCGAAGGGCGGCGCCTGCAGGTGGCATTGCGGTTTAGTTTCTGAGGCCGGCGGGCGCGGAAATCAGGCTCGCCCACACCACGCGGTAGCGCGTCGGGGTGAAGTCAGCCGACTGTGTTTCGACAATCGCTTCGAATTCGGAAAGCTGGCCGGGTTTCACGGCCAGCTTTTCGCATAATTCTTCGAGCCCTTGTGGGCGAGTGGCAAATTCAGCACCGGCGTCGACCGCGGACATGTTGAGACCAGAGATCATGAATACTTTTGCCTGCGACGGCAGCCTCAGCATGGCGAGGTGAGCATAACCGCGGCCACCACTGGCTCGGGCCCCCGACACTTCCACGCCGAAGCGTTGCGAGGGATGGGACAGGGACTGAAAGCCTCCCTGGAGAAATTGCATCCGCACGCGGTGATCGAATAGCTTGAACCAGGGGTTTGTGTTTTCGGTTCCGAGCAGAATCGTACTTGTCTCGCGCAGATCGCGAGCGGTAACGGTGCGGGCGTGACGGATCTCCGGATATTGGGAGGAGCTTGCAAGCGATTGCAACAGGGAGATGGCGCCGTTCAATTCCCCCATGCTGACGATCTGCCGGGTGCTGAGTAATTCGCCAAAGGGCTGCAGAAACGGGGGCGAGTGTTTTGGCGCAAGGAAGTTCAGGTAGCGGCGATCGGCATAGTCGTTCAGTGGGAAGCGCTTGTTCTGCAAACTGGAGAGCAGAAATAGGCCGAAATCGCCGACAACGATGCGCGGCGCCGGCGAAGCCGGCGGAAACAGAGTAGTGGCCAGACTGGGCGCCCCGGCCGTGGCCGGGGCGCGAGGGGCCAGCCACTGCAGCAGATTGACGGCGACAGAGAGCGCGAGCAGGAAGACAATCAGAGCCAGCCGCTGGGATCGCCAGGTTGAGGGCGCCGGCGGGGTCTCTACTCCCTTTCGTGGCTCACAGACCAGGCGGTAGCCACCTTTTGGCATATCGACAAGCCAGGATTCGCCCGCCCCCTCGCCTTCGAAATACTCCCTGAGCTTGACCCGCAATTGCCGCGCTGCATTCCGCACGATATTGTCTTCGCCAGGATCGTATCCGGGTTCGCGGGCGAAAACTTCAATGCCGATTTCCTGCTCCTTGACGGATTCCGGCGGGTCCCGAAAAGACCTCTCGGCGAGAAACAAAAACATCTGCCGCAGCCTCGCGGCTTTCTTGAAGCCCTCGCTGGCGGCGATGCGCTCCGTCAAGCGCCGCCGCTCCTCAAGCGAAGGTAAAAGCGGGGGGTGTACGGGGTGAGTCACAGACGATTCACAGTGTTGCACGGAGATTCCACATTGTATTGCACGAGCGGAACGCTCACAATCCAGTTAGCCGCTTGAGCCGGACCCTGGGCAAAAGTCCATGGCGTCTGTTCCCGGATAGCGAATTCTGGAGGTTCTTTTGCCTGCTCTCTCCCGCCGGTCTTTCCTCGGTGCGGGTTGTTCGGCGGCGCTCGCCGCGCCGTCCAGCCGCCCGAATCTGATCATCATTTATTGCGACGACCTCGGCTATGCCGACTTGGGTTGCTTTGGAAATCGTGTTATCCAGACGCCGAATCTCGACCGGTTGGCCAGTCAGGGTACGCGATTCACGAATCTATACTCGGTATCCCCGGTTTGTACGCCGTCGCGGGCGGCCCTGATGACCGGGTGCTACCCGCAGCGATTTGGGATCCATCACGCCGATCTGCCGGAATCGCTCCCTCGTTATCCCCTGCCGGAGACAGCGGTCAGCTTGCCGCGGGTGCTGCAAGAAGCTGGCTATTACACAGCCCATGTGGGCAAGTGGCACCTGGGTGAACCCCCGGAAGCCCCTGAGCCGCGCAAGCGAGGCTATGACTACTTCTACGGCTGCTTCGGCGGAAGGCCCAGTTCTCCCTGGATCAAATATGCCAGGTCGATGAACCCGGAGATGATCGAGAACGAATCGCGGCCGCGGGTCGTTGAGGGTCATGTGACGGATATCCAGACCGAAGGCGCGATCCAGGCCCTCAAAAAAGCGCCCCAGGGAAAGCCGTTTTTTCTCAACCTTTGGTACAACGCTCCTCACGAACCGCTGGCGCCGCTGGCCCATCAGGCGGAGAAGTACAAGTACTGGAGCCTGGAGGAACAGACCTATTTTCAAACTGTCACGGACATGGATCAAGGTGTAGGCCGGCTGTTGCGCGCGCTCGAGGAACTGGGTGCGGCCAGCAACACGATGATCCTGTTTTCGAGTGATAACGGGCCCGAGGCGCATAGCGCGAAGTACTCGCGCGGTTCCGCCTGGCCGCTGAAGGGCATGAAAACGCAGCTCTGGGAAGGCGGGATTCGCGAGCCGGGAATTCTTTATTGGCCGGGACGGGTGCCGCGCGGTCAGACCTGCGCGACGCCGGCCAGTATGCTGGACGTCTTTCCCACCTTCCTCAAGGCAGCGGCGGCCAGGCCGCCGGCAAGCTGGAAAACGGACGGTGGCCTCGATCTGGTGGCCGCCGCCAACGGCAAGGCGCCGGCCGAAGACCGCTCCATATTCTTTGAATTCCATTTTCCTCAGCGCGGTGTGGAACCCAGTCTCCCGATGGCTGTACGAAAAGGCAAGTGGAAGTTATTCAGCGACCACGAATACAGCCGGGTGCAACTGTACGATCTGTCCACCGATACCGGCGAAAGCCGGGATGTCTCCCAACTGAACCAGGAAGTGACACGGCGGCTGCTGGCTGAGCTAAAGGCATGGTGGCGTGACGCCGGGGCGGGCGTCGACCTGCGGCGAAAGCCGACACGGGTGGAACCGCCGAGCCCGGAAGACCTGGAAAAGCGGTACTACCGCAATTAAGGCGGAAGAGGTTTTAGACATGAAAATCAGAATCATCGCTTTCGGCCTCGTGCTGGCCGGATTGCTGACGGCACAGTTGAATACAGCCACCGTCGCGGGACAGATTACCGATTCCTCGGGGGCGGCGGTGCCCGAAGCGCGCGTCGTGGTAACGCATGTCCGCACCAACGTCGACTATCGCAGTGTGACGGGCACGGAGGGGTTGTATGTGGTGCCGAACCTGCCTGTCGGTGACTACCGGGTGCGGGTAGAGCGCGACGGGTTTCGAGCCCAGACACGCTCGGGTGTGCAGTTGGCCGTCGATCAGCGGGCGCGCATCGACTTTCAATTGCAGGTGGGCAATGTCGCTGATTCGATCCAAGTGACGGGGGAAGTAGCGCAGGTTGACATTGAAAGCTCGGCCGTGGGGCAGGTGATTGATAACAAGCGCGTAGTCGATCTGCCGCTAAATGGGCGCAACTTCGTGCAACTGGCGGCACTCAGCCCGGGAACGCTGGTGCAGGGCAACAGCCAATTTACGGGGCAAGCCTCCGTTCTGGTCAATGGAAACCGCGGTGGCGCTACCGGATTTCAAATTGATGGAGCGGAAAACTTTGAACAAAATGCGCAGACGGTACAGGTCAGTCCCTCGATCGAGATGGTGCAGGAGTTCAAGGTGCAGAGCAGCAACTTTGGCGCCGACAGCGGCCGGCAAGCGGCCATCGTGTCGGTGGTGACCAAGTCGGGGACAAATGAGTTTCATGGAAATCTGTTTGAGTTCTTCCGCAACCGCGTATTCGATGCGCGAAACTTCTTCAGCCGGGACACACGTGCCGAAGACCGCAAGCGCAACCAGTTTGGCGGAACGCTGGGGGGGCCGATTGTGCGCAACCGCATGTTTTTCTTTGGGGGCTTCGAGGGTACGCGGCAGCGGCTGGCAACGGTGAGAAACAGCTTGGCCCCCACCACGGCGCAGCGCGCGGGCGACTTCCATGACGGGCCGCAAATTTATGACCCGGCGACTTCGGTGCGCCCCAATACCCGCTTTCCTTTTCCCGGCAACCGGATCCCGGCCGATCGTATCAGCCCGCAGGCGGCGGGGCTCTTGCGCTACATCCCCACGCCGAATTCACCGGCAGACCGTTACATCGTCAATCAGGTGGGACGCCTGACCAACGATCAGTACAACATCAAGCTCGATCACCGGCTGACCGACAAGGACAGTTATTCAGGCCGCTTCACGCGGGATACGCGCGATGAGAGCGTGCCAGGGCCCTTTCCTCTCGTGGGCGGCGATCTGCAGAACGTGATCAACTACAATGCGGTCGCGAGCTACACGCGCACGATCTCACCGGCCAAGCTGAATGATCTGCGCTGGTCCACTTCGCGGTTTGACCTGGATTTTGATACCTTCAGCCGCGGGGAAAACATCATTGACACGTTGCGCATTGGCGGCCTCGAGGGGCGCAAACGGGAAAAAATTGAAGGTTTTCCCATCCTGAACGTCGTTGGTTACGGAAACTTTGGCGATATCGGCATCCGGCCGCTGCAGCAGAATTTCACGACCTACAACATTACAGATCTGTTCACGTGGATCCGCGGGGGACACACGATCAAGATTGGGGGCGACCTGCGTTTGTACCGGCGCGCCGCCTTCAATGGCATCAACGCGCGCGGAAACTTCAGCTTCAACGGGGTCTTGACGCAGAATCCCGCGCGGCCGACCGGAACGGGTACCGCGCTTGCCGACTTTGTGCTGGGGCTGCCGAATTCGGCGGGGCGCAACTTTCCCCGTCTGCGGCAGGTGGTGAACTGGATCAATCTCAGCACCTTCATCCAGGACGACTGGAAGGTGTCCAAGCGGCTGACGCTCAACCTTGGGGTACGTCATGAATTCAGCGGACAACCGACGGAGGAACGCAACCGGCTCGGGAGTTTCGACTTGAAAACGGGCCGGCCGCTTGCGTCGACCGGCGAGGATGGCAAGATCGATGCGGACGCCTTTATCTTCTTCAATCAGGCGGAGTTGGACTATCTTGGTGTCAGTTCGGGCCAAGCCCTGGGTTTTCCCGCGCGTACGCTGCGCCGGAATATCTACGATAGCTTCGCACCGCGGTTCGGCTTTTCCTACGACCTGTTGGGTAATGGGCGAACGGTGATGCGCGGCGGCTACGGGATCTTCTACACGCTGGTCGGAGGAAATCTCAGCACGCAAAATATCGGATCGGTGCCGTTTTTCCGCGGCGAAACCTTTGTCACCGACCCTCTGCTGCCGACTCTGACGCTGGCCAATGCCTTTCCCGGCAGCACGGCGATGCCGGTGCCGGAGATCTTTGCGTTCCAGGAGAACTTCAAGAATTCCTATGTGCAGGAGTGGAGTTTCAACATCCAGCGTCAGATCGATCCGACGACGGTGCTGGAGCTGGGATATGTAGGCAGCAAGGGGACCAACCTGGACATTTCCTATCAGGCGAACCAGCCGAGAACGCCCGCGGCCGGGGCCTTGCAGGCGCGGCGTCCTTTCGTCAAATTCTCGACCATACAATTCAACACGACCGAGGGAAACAGCAATTTCCATTCCCTGCAAATGCGCCTCGAGCGTCGATTCCGCCAGGGCTTTACGTATCTGGCGTCCTATACCTATTCGAAAACCATCTATGAGGCGGGAACGGACCAGAATCCCTGGAGCATGCGAGAAGCGCGGTCGCTGGCCGGCTGGGATGCTCCACACCGTTTGGTGGTCAGCACGGTGTACGAGCTGCCAGTGGGCCAAGGGCGGCGTTTTCTCGATCAAGGCGGTGCACTCAACGCGCTGCTGGGAGGCTGGCAGCTGGGGGGAATCCTCAGCCTGCAATCGGGATCGCCGTTTACGCCCACCACGGGCCGCGACATCGCCAACGTTGGCACCACGACCCGGCCGGATCGCCTCGGAGCGGGAACGGTGGAGCAGCCCAACATCGACCGCTGGTTTGACGCGAATGCATTCGCCAACCCGGCCGCGTTCACTTACGGCAATAGCGGCGTCAACATACTTCGTGGGCCGGGCTCTCAGAATATGGACGCGATTTTGAGTAAATCGTTCCAGCTGGGAGGCAAGGAGAGCCGCTACCTGCAGTACCGCTTTGAGGCGTTCAATGTCTTCAATCACACCAACTTCGGCAATCCGAATGGCAACATCAACCAGCCAGCGCAAGTGGGGCGGATCTTCTCAGCGGGAGCGCCCCGAATCCTGCAAATGGCCTTGAAGTTGTACTTTTGATCCCGGGCCACGGCCTTCCCTCCCGCCGGCCGGCGGTCCGTGCTAGTGTCTGAGGGCAGGGGCAGACGGGCTCGGATGCAGGAACAGACACCAGTCGAAGCAGTGCGGGCTTATGCTGGCCGGGGCCGGCTTGGCGTCGCGGTGAGCGGGGGGGGAGACTCGGTGGCGCTGGCCGTGGCGGCGGCCGAGGGCGGCCTGCAGCCCGTGCTCTTGCACATGAATTACGGCTTGCGCGGGGCCGAAAGCGAGGCCGACGAGGAGGCCGTGCGCGAGTTGGGGCGGCGGCTTGGCTGCGAGGTCCGTGTGCGCCGCGTCAGGCCGGAGAGCCGCGACGAGGACTGTTTGCGCCGCCTGCGCTATGGCTGGCTGCGGGAGCAACCGGAGGAGATCATCCTGACCGGGCACACGCTCGAGGATCAGGCGGAAACGATTCTGTTCCGCATCGCGCGGGGCTCGGGCCCAGCGGGCCTCGCGGGAATTCTGCCTGAATTGGAAGGCCGCTTCGCCCGCCCCTTTCTCGGCCTGCGGCGCCAGGCGCTGCGGCAGTGGCTGCGCGAGCGGGGCCACTGCTGGCGTGAGGATGAATCGAACGAAGACCGGCTATACCGGCGCAACTGGATCCGCCACGAACTGCTGCCGCGGCTACGGGAGAATCTGAATCCGGAAATCGACCGGCGCCTGGCGGCGCTGGCCCGGGTGACGCGCGAGGAAGAAGAGTGGCTGCGCCCCCTGGTGGAGAACCTGCTCGAAGGGATGGTTGAGCGGGGCGGGCACGGCTGGGTGCTCGATTGCGTGGCGTGGCGCGCGCAGCCGCCTGGATGCCGGCGCCGGCTGCTGCGGGCCCTCATCGAGCGGGAGAAAGGCAATTTAACGGAAATCGAGTTCGGGCACATCGAAGCCATCCTTCATTTGTGCGAACAAAGAGAGGGTGAGGGACGCCTGCAGACGCCCGGCCTCGATGTGATGCGCAGTTTCGACAAGATCCGCGTCGTGCGGCGGGAAACGCTCGACGCCCTGCCGGTGCGTAACTACCGCGTGGCCCTGGCCGTGCCTGGTCGAACCGAAATTCCCGAACAAGCGGGTTGGCTCGAGGCTACGATCGAGGAAGCTTGTCACTATAATGAAGATGGCGGAGGTTTGGACTGGGACCGCCTGACCGTGGCAAGCGAGGATGGCCAACATCTGAGTCTGCGCAACTGGCGGCCCGGTGACAGCCTGATCCAAAGGGACAAGGAAGACGCCGTCAAGGTGAAAGAATTGTTCCAGAAGAACCGTATTCCCTTATGGCGGCGGCGGTCTTGGCCGATGCTCGTATTAGGGGATGAGCCGGTTTGGGCCGGGGACTTCGGTCCGGATCGCGAATATGCCGCGGGGCCCGATACCCGCCGGGAATTGCGCTTGCAGTGGATTCCCGCCGCGGGAAGCTAGTCGTTTGGCTGGATGGCCTTTGTGCCAATACGGTGAATCAAAAAGCAAGACAGCAACGTCTGTAAGGTAAGAATGAACTCGAACGTAAAGTCGGTAATCTTCTGGGTGGTCATCATTTGCGTGGTGTCCCTCATTTTTGTCGTGGTGCGCAGCGGCAACAAAAAAGCAGATGCGCAGGTGACCTTCAGCGACTTCATGCAACAAGTGGAGAACAATCGCGTGAAGAGCGTTACCGTTACCGGTACGGAAGTTCACGGCATATATCGCGAGGATGGTTCGGGTCTGAGAACGACCGTGCCGCCGCTCTACTCCGATCTGTATAAGATTCTCCGGGAAAAGGGCGTCAACATTGACATCAAGGATGCGAGCTCGAGCGGGCTGCTGAGCCTGGTGTTTCAGACCGCTCCCTTTATTTTGCTGCTGGGTTTTTGGATCTTCATGATGCGGCAAATGCAGAGCGGGGGCAATAAGGCGCTGAGCTTCGGCAAGAGCCGGGCGCGTCTGCACAGCTCACAACAGAAGAAAGTGACGTTCAAGGACGTAGCCGGGGTGGAAGAGGCCAAGGAAGAGTTGCAGGAGATCATCGAATTCCTGCGCGAGCCGCAGAAATTCCAGAAGTTGGGCGGGCGGATTCCGAAGGGCGTGCTGCTGGTGGGATCGCCGGGTACGGGCAAGACGCTGCTCGCCCGGGCGATTGCCGGCGAGGCGAATGTGCCGTTTTTCTCGATTTCGGGATCAGACTTTGTGGAGATGTTTGTCGGCGTGGGCGCCAGCCGCGTGCGCGATCTGTTTGAACAGGGCAAGAAGAATGCGCCGTGCATCATCTTTATTGACGAAATCGACGCCGTGGGCCGCCATCGCGGGGCGGGGCTCGGCGGCGGTCACGATGAGCGGGAGCAGACGCTGAACCAACTGCTGGTCGAAATGGATGGCTTTGAATCGAACGAAGGCGTGATTCTGGTGGCGGCGACAAATCGTCCCGATGTGCTCGATCCGGCGCTGTTGCGGCCCGGACGCTTTGACCGCCGCGTCGTGGTGGGCCGGCCGGACGTGAAGGGCCGGGAACAAATCCTGAAGGTGCACACGAAGAAGATTCCGCTCTCCGACGATGTGGAATTGAACGTAATCGCACGCGGCTGCCCGGGTTTTGCCGGCGCCGATCTGGCCAATCTGGTGAACGAAGCGGCGCTGATCGCGGCGCGGCAGAACCGCAAAGTCGTCACGATGATCGACTTCGAGGTGGCCAAGGACAAAGTGATGATGGGCGTCGAGCGGCGCTCGATGTTTATCACCGAGGAAGAGAAGAAGCACACGGCTTACCACGAAGCCGGCCATGCCCTGGTCGGAGCGCTATTGCCGAATTCCGATCCTGTGCACAAGGTTTCGATCATTCCGCGCGGCATGGCGCTGGGTGTGACGATGTATCTGCCGACGCAGGACCGCAACGATATCAGCAAGGATCAGTGCGAGGCGCAGATCGCGACGGCGATGGCGGGCCGGGTGGCGGATGAAACGTTCCTGGGCCTGAAGACCGCCGGGGCGAGCAACGATATTGAACGCGCCACCGAGATGGCGCGGCGCATGGTGTGCGAGTGGGGCATGAGCAAGCTCGGCCCGCTCAGCTTTGGCAAGAAGGACGAGCAGATCTTCCTCGGCCGCGAAATCGCGCAGCACCGCGACTACTCGGAATCGACGGCGGTAGCCATCGACGGCGAGGTGCGCGGCCTGGTGGAGCAGGGCTATGAGACGGCCAAGCAGTTGATCGACACGCACCGCGACGCCGTCGTGCGGATTGCCGAGGCGCTGCTCGAGCGCGAGATCCTCGACGGCAACGAGATCAAGTTGCTGATCGCCGGACAGGCGCTGCCGACGCTGCGCTCCGGCTCGAGCAACAAGCCAAACTCGAGCGACGGCCAGACGCAGCAGGTGTTGCGGCCGGACCCGTCCATCCGTCCCAATCCGGGGCTGACGCCGGGATCGAGCCCCGCCTAAACCGTGGCCGGGATTCCGCCCTTCCGGGCTTATCTGTTTGATGTTGACGGCACTTTACTCGATTCCGCCCCCGACATTTGTGGGGCGGTTTCTTCTGTTCTGGCCGGTACCACCAAGCCCGACGTGCCGCATGAATACCTTCGGACCTTTATTGGCCGGCATCTGATCGATCTCTTCGGAGAACTGTTCCCCGAGGCTCCGGCCGGACAAGTAGAAGCCTGGATCCAGCAATACCGCGAGACTTACCTGAGCCGCGGCCATGTGAATACGAAGCTCTATCCGGCTGTGGCGGAAACGCTGGCGCTGCTGGGGGGCCTGAAGACGACGGCGACCACGAAGGGTACGACCACGGCGACGATGGTCTTACGGCAGTTTGGACTGATCGATCACTTCGACCATGTACAGGGTACCGATGGGTTTCCGAGCAAGCCGGAGCCGGAAGTGCTACGGCGCGCCATGGAAGCTCTCGGCGTGCGGCCGCAGGAATGCCTCATGATCGGAGATTCGGTGCCGGATATCGTCGCGGCGCGGGCCGCTGGGGTGAAGGTGTGCGCGGTGAGCTATGGCTACGGGGACCCGGAGCATTTGCGAGCCCAGGAGCCGGACTACTGGATCGATTCTTTTGGCGAACTGGCGCCAGCCGGGGGCTGAGGCAGGGGAGCCTGGGCCGGGGGATCTGTCCGCTGCTTGCGGCGTCCGAAGCTCGGCAATAAGCGGCCAGGGAGGAATTCCTGCACGACGGCCGAACCGAAACCGAATACCAAAGCATTATTGCCGGCCTGCAGGCCCTGCGCGGACCACTTCGAATTGGGAGTGTACTGGGAGGAAAGCATGCCCGCGGCGTAATTGCCGACGATATTCGGCCAGTTCACAACTTTGCGGCCCCGGCGGTCATAAGTAACCAGATTAAAGAGTATGGCATGTCCGAGGCGCGGAAAAAAACCGGTGCACTTGCACTGAATGTAGCGCACCTCGTAGCCGGCCGCGGCGGCAAGCGCATTGCTGGCGACGTCCTGCAAGGTGAACGTGGCGAAGTTATTGGCAAAGCGCTTGCTGTAGCCGGCTGCGCCCTGGCCATAATCGATTGGGGTATTGGACTGTTGCTGGGCGGCAGCGGAAATGCCGGCACGGGTAAAGGCTCCGGGGCTCAACACGACGCCGCGCCAGAAGACGCGCCAGCGCTCTTCCGTTGTCGGGGCTTTCCAGGTGAACTCGCGGGGCACGCGGGTTCCCACCAGATAGTCGGAGTGAGTGGGCTTGGTGATGTTGGCGGAGTCCGGCGTTTGCTGGGACAACAGAAGGCAGGCGGAAAGGATCGGCGAAAGCATTCAAGAACGTATTGATGGGATGCAAGAAGACGGGGAAGGGTTACTGGCCGGCGTCAAGATCTGCCTCGTGAGACACGGTGGCGGGCGGACGGGGCGGCCCAACCGGCGGAGCTTGGTTCTTCTTCTTTTTCCAGAACAGCAACTGAGAGGGTGTAAATTCCTGCAGCACGGACGAGAAGATGCCAAAGGCCATGGCGTTGGTGCCCATCTGGATGCCTTGAGCCGACCACTTCTGATTGGGAGTGTAACGAGTCGAAAGCATGCCGACCGAATAGTTGCCCACGATTTTCGGCCACTTCAACACTTTCTTGCCCTGGCGGTTATAGGTGACGAAGCTGAAGGCGATGGCATGGCCCAGGCGGGGCAGTATGCTCGTGCATTTGCACTGGATATAGCGAATCTCATAGCCGGCGCTGGCCGCCAGACCAGCCGTCGCCATATCCTGCAGCGAATAAGTGACGTGAGTATTTAGATTGCGCTTGCCGTAGGATAACCAGCCTTGACCGTAGTCGAGCGGCTTATTTTCAAGATGGTGAGTGGAGGCGGTCAGGCCTGTACGGATGTAAGCGCCGGGGCTGAGGGCGAGGTTGCGGAACAGCACGCGCCAGCGTTCCTGCGCTGTCGGCGTGCGCCACTCGAGGTTACGGGGAACACGGGTACCGACGAGCATATCGGCTTGGCTGGGTTGAGTGATGTTCGAGGCGTCCTGGGCCAGCAGGGGTAGGGCAAGGGACAGGGCGTACGGCAGAAACCTCATTGATCAATATTATTGTCGCGCAAACCGGATTCATTTGCAGGCGGTGATATTCTCAGGGCATGACACGCAGGCAAATGTTGGCTTTGGCCGCGAGTTTCGGCGGCGGGACGCAAGGGATTCGGGCGCAGGCTGGCAAGTATCGTATCTCGTTGGCGGAGTGGAGTTTACACAAGTCGATCCGCTCGCGCATGATGACGAATCTGGATTTTCCGCAGGTGGCGCGGGAGCACTTTGGCATAGGCGGCATCGAGTTTGTGAACACTCTGTGGGAGGCGCCAACGCAATACTACCTGGGGCGGCTTAAGGCGCAGATGAAGAGATTCGACGTGCAGGGAGTGCTGATCATGTGCGACGGGGAGGGCAGCATGGGGCACAGCGAGCAAAAAGAACGGTTGAAATCGGCCGATCTGCACCGAAAATGGGTGGACTGCGCGGCGGAACTGGGTTGCGGCGCCATCCGCATGAACATGTACGCCGAGAAGGAAGCGAAAACGGAAGGGGAAATCGATGAGTTCCTGAAGCGCTGCCAGGAGAGCTTCACGCGGATCGCCGAGTACGGCAAGGCCCAGGGCATCAACATCTGCATTGAGAATCACGGCGGGATCAGTTCGAATCCTGAAATTCTGACGCGGCTGATGAAGATGGTGAATTTGGCAAATTTTGGCACGCTGCCGGACTTCGGGAATTTCCCGAAGGGGACCGATAAGTACAGTGCCGTGGAAAAATTGATGCCTTATGCCAAGGGGGTCAGCTTCAAGTGCTGGGACTTTGGCCCCGACGGAAAGGAAACGACACTGGATATGGACCGGATGATGGGAATTGTGGCGCAGTCCGGCTACGGGCGGACCGGATCGAATTGGGTAGGCATCGAGTACGAAGGCGAGCGGTTGCCAGAGTTCCAGGGCGTGCAGGCGGCGCGGCGCTTCCTCGAGCGCTACTCGCTTTAGACTTTGGATTCGACCTTGGACCCGAAGACGGGCCCACTGATATACTTGTATTGGGAAATTGCTGTTTGACCTCCCCGGGAGAAGATAGTGAAGCGAACAGGATCTGAAGATGCGCTCCGATGCTCTTTCTGTCATAAGAGCCAGGACGTGGTGGGGAAGCTCATATCCTCTCCGAGCGATTACCCCCGGGCCTACATTTGCGATGAGTGCATCGCCGTGTGCAACTCGATTCTCGAGGACGACAAGCAGGAAAGCGGGACGGCGGCGCCGGGTAAGTTGCCGAAGCCTTTTGAGATCCGGGAGTTTCTCGAGCAGTTCGTCATTGGCCAGGAGCCGGTGAAGAAAAAGCTCGCCGTGGCGGTCTACAACCACTACAAGCGGATCCAGATGAACAAAACGCGGCTCGGGGACGTGGAGCTGCAGAAGAGCAACATTCTCCTGATCGGCCCCACGGGAACGGGCAAGACGCTGCTGGCGCAGACGCTGGCGCGGATTCTCGATGTGCCGTTCGCGATCGTGGATGCGACGACGCTGACCGAGGCCGGCTATGTGGGCGAGGACGTGGAGAACATCATTCTGCGGCTCCTGCAAAATGCCGACTGGGACGTACAGCGGGCCCAGCAGGGCATCATCTATGTTGATGAGATCGACAAGATCGGCCGCAAGGACGAGAACCCGTCGATTACCCGCGACGTTTCGGGCGAAGGCGTGCAGCAGGCGCTGCTGAAGATTCTCGAGGGGACGGTGGCCAACGTGCCGCCCCAGGGCGGACGCAAGCACCCGCACCAGGAATTTACGCCCGTGGACACGACAAACATTCTGTTTATCTGCGGCGGGGCTTTCGTCGGGCTGGAGAAAATCATTTCGCGGCGCGTGGGGCGCAAGCAGATCGGGTTTAGCGGTCAGGACAACGGGGCCGACAAAGAGTTGCGGTTTCCGGCCGCGGCCGGCGCCAAGCGGGATAGTGAGCTGTTGCAGCAGTGCCAGCCGCAGGATTTGATCCGTGCCGGATTTATACCGGAGTTTATCGGACGGCTGCCGGTGGTGGCGATTCTCGAGGATCTGACCAAGGAAGCCCTGGTGCAGATTCTCACCAAGCCGAAGAACGCGCTGGTCAAGCAGTACCAGAAACTCTTTGAATATGAGAATGTTAGGCTAAAGTTCAACGACGATGCACTGGAGGCCATCGCCGCACTGGCCCTCGAGCGCAAGGTGGGCGCCCGGGGTCTGCGCATGATCCTGGAAGAGCTGATGCTCGACCTGATGTACTACATCCCCAGCCAGAAAAAGATTCGTGAGTTTCTGGTCACCAAAGAGATGGTTTTGAATCAGAAAATCAATCTGGCAGTGCTCGAAAAAGCCGGTTGAGGCCTCCGGGCAGATTCCGATTCAACAAAGAACTAGACGAAGGTGTAGGGTGGCGCGGGAATCTTTCCGGGCGCAGCTTACGTCTTAGAACTGTAGAGAACCAGCCATGTTGGCATTCAAAGAACGATCCGATACCAAACGACTCCCGATGATGCCGATTCGGGATGTGGTGATTTTTCCCCACATGATGACCCCCTTCGTGGTGGGGCGCGAATCGAGTGTGCGCGCCCTCGAGGAGGCCAACGCCACCGGCAAGCAGATATTTCTGGCCACGCAGCATGACGCCTCGATCGATGAGCCGCGTCCGGATGAAATCTATGCCGTTGGCACGGTGGCGAATATCGTGCAAAGCCTGCGGCAGCAGGATGGCAACATCAAGGTGCTGGTGGAGGGCGTCGAGCGGGGAAAAGTGATCAGTGTCAGCGACGAGGACGGATTCTTCCGGGCCGTGGTGCGGACGCGCAGCTTCCGCATCGAAGGCGGGCCGCAGTTGGACGCACTCGTCAGCCGGGTGACGACGCAGTTCGAGCAGTATGTGAAGCTGAGCCAGAATCTGAACTACGAGACGATGGTGGCGGCGATCCGGCCGGATGATCCAGGCAAGCTGGCCGACACGGTTGGCGCGAATTTGCAGTTGACGATTGAGGAAAAGCAGGAACTGCTAGAAATTTTCGATCCAATCGACCGGCTGACGCGCGTCGCCGAGATGCTCGACATCGAGATCGAAAAGCTGCAGGTGGACCGTACGATCCAGGGCCGCGTGAAGCGGCAGATGGAGCGGGCGCAGAAAGAATACTACCTAAACGAGAAGATCAAGGCGATCCAAAAAGAATTGGGCCGGGGTGAGAAGAGCGAATTCGACGATCTGAAGAAGAAGATCGAGACGGCGGGTATGCCGAAGGATGCGCTCGACAAGGCGATGGGCGAATTACGCCGGCTCGAGAACATGCCACCGATGTCGGCCGAGTCGACCGTGAGCCGCAATTACCTCGACTGGTTGCTCGCCGTGCCGTGGAAGAAGGCGTCGAAGGAAATCCGCGACTTGAATTTCGCGCGCGAAGTGCTCGAAGGGGATCACTATGGTCTCGAGAAGATCAAGGACCGGATCCTCGAGTTTCTCGCCGTGCGGCGGCTGGTGGAAAAGCCCAAGGGTTCGATTCTGTGCTTCGTCGGACCTCCCGGCGTCGGTAAGACCTCGCTCGGGATGTCGATTGCCAAGGCGACCGGGCGCGAGTTCGTGCGCTTGTCGCTCGGCGGCGTGCGCGATGAGGCGGAGATCCGCGGCCACCGCCGCACCTATATCGGCGCGCTGCCCGGCCAGATCATCCAGATGATGAAGAAGGCGGGCACGAAGAACCCGGTAATGATGCTGGATGAAATCGACAAGATGTCGATGGACTTCCGGGGCGATCCATCGGCGGCGCTGCTCGAGGTGCTCGATCCGGCCCAGAACACTTCGTTCCAGGATCACTATCTCGATGTTGAATACGACCTGTCAAACGTGCTGTTTATCGCCACGGCCAACGTGCTGCACACGATCCCGGGTCCGCTGCAGGACCGCATGGAAGTGATCCGGCTCTCCGGCTACACCGAACTCGAGAAGATGGAAATCGCGCGGCGCTTTCTGATCCCAAAGCAATTGGAAGGCAACGGGCTGAAGACCGAGCAGTTGAGCTTTGATGAGCTTGGCCTGCGTGGCCTGATCCATGGCTACACGCGGGAGGCGGGCGTTCGCAACCTCGAGCGCGAGATTGGCAACGTATGCCGCAAGGTCGTGCGGCAGGTGGTGGTGACGCTGCCGCCGGAGGCGGCCACCGAGGAAGAACCGAAGCCGAAGAAGGCGCGCGGGCGCAAGAAGGCCGAGGTGGTGGATATCGAAACGAAGGAAGCCCCGGCGGAGACAGCCCCAGCCCCGGTGTTCAAGCCCGTTAGCGTGACCGAGGCAAACCTGGCTGAGTTGTTGGGCCCGGCGAAGTTCCGCGACACGGTTTGGGACAAGAAGAACGAGATCGGTTCGACGACCGGTCTGGCCTGGACGGAAGTGGGCGGCTCGATCCTGACGACGGAAGTATCGATCCTCGAAGGGCGGGGCAAGCTGACGACGACGGGCAAGCTGGGCGATGTAATGCAGGAATCAGCGCAGGCGGCCATGAGCTATGTGCGCAGCCGCGCGCATGAACTCGGCCTGCCGCGCGACTTCTACCGCCACATCGACATCCACGTGCACGTGCCGGAGGGGGCGATCCCGAAGGATGGGCCGAGCGCGGGCATCACGCTGGCAACTTCGATTTCAAGCGCCCTGGCGAAGATTCCGGTTCGCGGCGACGTCGCCATGACCGGTGAAATCACGCTGCGCGGGAAGGTGCTTGCCATCGGCGGGCTGAAAGAGAAGCTGCTGGCGGCGCACCGCTACGGCATCAGTGAGGCGATCCTTCCCAAAGAGAATGAAAAAGATCTGGCCGAGATTCCCGACGTGGTGAAGAAAGACATGAAGCTGCACTTCGTCGAGCACATGGACGAGGTGTTGAAGCTGGCGCTCGAACGGCAGCCGGAACCGGTGCCGCCAGCGGCGCTCGACTTTAATACCCAACCGGTGGAAGACCTCCGTCACTAGACGGAATAAAAATGGGATAGAATAGAGGGCGTTGGTACAAACGCCCTCGTTCTTTTTCTGAGGAGACGGAGTGTTTGAAGCTGAATTCCTTGCCAGCGCAGCAAACCCGCACCAATTCCCCCCTGAAACCCTTCCTGAATATGCATTCCTGGGCCGAAGCAACGTGGGAAAGTCGAGTCTGCTAAACCGGCTGGCCGGTAAAAAAGGACTGGCCTTTGTCAGTTCCACGCCGGGAAGAACGCAGACCATCAACTTCTATCGTGTAGGCACGCGCCTGCATCTGGTGGACCTGCCGGGGTACGGATACGCGAGAGTTCCAAAGTCCGAATCGGGGCAATGGAAGAACCTGGTGGATTCGTATCTGCTTGGGCGAACCTGCCTCGAGCTGTCCCTGCTGCTCATTGACTCGCGTCGCGGGTGGATGGATGCGGACCGGCAACTCAGGGAATTTCTGAACTATCACCACAGGCCGTTCGTGGTGGTGGCAACGAAGATCGACAAACTGAACCGGAAACAAGAAAACCAAAACTTGCACGCCATCCGGGCCGAAGCGCCGGATATTGAAGTGGTGCCGTTTTCGGCCTTGAGTGGCCGGGGAGTGAGGGAAATTTGGCAAACGATAACGAAATCAAAGACAACGCGGTAAACCCGCCACAAGAGACTCCCGCTGCTGACGCCGCTTCCGCGGCGGACCCGGCTGCCGGGCCCAAGTCCCGCCGCAAGGAAATCAAAGAGCAGGCGCCGAACCTGAATCTGGTCGAGCTGAAGGACATGTCGATCCAGAAGCTTAACGTGATCGCCAAGGATTTCGGCCTCGTGCAGACCGCGGGTCTGCGCAAGCAGGAATTGATTTTCAAGATATTGCAGAGCCAGGCTGAGAAGTCGGGACTGATTTTCTCTGAAGGCGTGCTCGAGTGTTTGCCGGATGGCTTCGGTTTTCTCCGCGCACCCGAGTACAACTATCTGCCGGGCCCGGACGATGTCTATGTCTCGCCCTCGCAGATCCGGCGTTTTGACTTGCGCACCGGGGACACGATCTCCGGCCAGATCCGGCCGCCGAAGGAAGGCGAGCGCTACTTCGCCCTGATCAAGGTGGACGCCATCAACTTCGAGGCGCCCGAGGAGACGCGCAATAAGATTTTCTTCGACAACCTGACGCCGCTTTATCCGGACGAACGCCTGAAGCTCGAGACGACGAAGGATAACTACTCGGGCCGGGTGATGGACATGCTGACGCCGATCGGCAAGGGGCAACGCGGGCTGATCGTGGCGCCGCCGCGCACCGGCAAGACGATGATGCTGCAGTCGATCGCCAACTCGATTACGACGAACCATCCGGAAGTGAACCTGATCGTACTGCTGATCGACGAGCGGCCGGAAGAAGTGACGGACATGCAGCGCTCGGTGAAGGGCGAAGTGATCAGCTCGACCTTCGATGAGCCGGCGGCGCGGCACGTGCAGGTGGCCGAGATGGTGATCGAGAAGGCCAAGCGCCTCGTCGAGCACAAGCGCGACGTCGTGATTCTTCTGGATTCCATCACGCGACTGGCGCGGGCCTACAACACGGTGGTGCCGCCCTCGGGCAAGGTGCTTTCCGGCGGCGTCGATTCGAACGCGCTGCAGCGGCCGAAGCGCTTTTTCGGCGCGGCCCGCAACATCGAGGAAGGTGGCAGCCTGACGATCATGGCTACGGCGCTGATCGACACCGGCAGCCGCATGGACGATGTGATCTTCGAAGAGTTCAAGGGTACGGGCAACATGGAAGTGCACCTCGACCGCAAGCTGGTCGACAAGCGCGTGTTCCCGGCCATCGATATCAACAAGAGCGGTACGCGTAAGGACGAACTGTTGCTGCCGAAGGACGAGCTGAACCGGGTCTGGATTCTGCGCAAGGTGCTCTCGCCGCTGTCGCCGACCGAGTCGGTGGAACTGCTGCTGGACCGTCTGTCGAAGGCCAAGACGAATGGCGACTTCCTGTCGAGCATGAACGGCTAAGTCTTATTTTGAGAATTTGTGGCCAAGGCCGCTCCCGTCCGGGGGCGGCCTTTGTTCTTGGGGTATTGGGGGGGGGGAGAAAGAATTGGCTGGGAGACAGGGATTCGAACCCCGATAAGCAGAGTCAGAATCTGCTGTCCTACCGTTAGACGATCTCCCAGCAACGGTACAACTCGAATTTTACCAGAGCTAGCGGCGGGTGGGGAAGCTCTGGTAGAGAGTTTGGCGGCTCGCCTCGGGCACGCGGTTGATCGTGAGGTTCTCAAACCAATACTGGCCGCTCTTGGCGGCGGTGATGATATCGGTGTCGCCGTCGCCATCAAGGTCGCGGACAATGAGCTGCATGCCGGGGCTGGCGGGGGAATTGACGGCGAGCGGAACGCGCTCGAAGCGCGGGCCGGGGCGAATGCGCCAGTAGTAGAACACGAGCGGATCGAAGGCGCCGGGGTCTTTCTCGTTGTGGGCGCGGTAGCGCTTGCCGGCCAGCAATTCAGGCTGGCCGTCGCCGTCGAGATCGGCCAGCGAGACGGTGTGCACCTGGGAGAAGCTCCCGTCGATCGTGTGTTTCTTCCACTGCCCGGCCGGGAGTTGTTCGAGCCAGTATAGGCCGTAGGCGTGGGCCTGGCCGAAGATGACGTCGGCCTTGCCGTCGCCATTGAGGTCGCGCACGATCATCTCGATCGAGGCATCGTGGAGAGTCCATTCACGGCGCCACTCCCAACGGTTGGACAGCGCATCAATCTGGCGGAACCAGCCGCGCTCGCTGACAATGTCGCCCTTGCCGTCGCCATCGATGTCGCCGAAGCCGATGCCGTGGCCGTTGCCCTGGCCCGTGGGCTCGATGGGATGCACCACGAAGGCGCCGCCGGCGAGCACGCGCACCCAGAACATCGGCTGGCGGGAGTAGTTCGACACCAGCAGATCACGGATGCCGTCGCCGTCGACATCGGCCATCATGAGGCCCTCGGTGTCGCGCGAGGAGGCGATCTTCCGCTTGGGCCAGAGCACGCCGGTGCGGCGCGGGTTTTCAAAAAAGAAAATACGGTCCTCCTGCCAGCCGGCCGAGAGGATGTCCTCGTAGCCGTCGCCATTGAGGTCGACGGCGAATTCGCCGCAGTTCACTACATACTCGTTGACGAAACCGACTTCGCGAAAGTGATGGGCCTTCCAGCCGGGGGCCTGGTACCAATAAGCGCCGCTGACGACATCGAGACGGCCGTCGCGGTCGACATCAAAAACGCTGACGCCTTCGCTGAGGTCGCGCGCGACGCCGTGCAGCAGAAAGACGGGTTCGGCGGCGAGGCTGAGCAGGAGAGAAACGAGGGCAATCATGCCTTCTGTACTATCAGATTGCGGCCATAGATGTCGCCAAAAGTGGCGCCGCTGCGCTCGACGGCCCATTCCTCGAGGGCGGTGTCCTTGCCAGCTTCGGTTTCGAGCGTCAACACGACGGCATGATCGCGGATTTCGCAACGGGCCAGGCGCACGTGCTGGTCGCGGCTGCGGTCAAGCGCGTCGGCGATGCGGACAAAGGGGATGAGCAGTTCGAGGGCGCGGCGGCGGGCCGGAGTGAGGGCCTGGATTTCGGAATGGCGCGCCTCCGGCATACCCTTGCGGTGAAAGCGGCACAAGAGGGCGATAAAGCGCTTTTCGTCCTCCGTGAAGCCGGGCAGGTCACCGTGGCGGACGAGATAGTGGCTGTGTTTGTGATGGCTCGAGTCGCTGACATAATGCCCGACATCGAGCAAGTGGCAGGCGGCCTCGAGCAGGCGGGCATAGGCCGGCGCCAATCCGTGCAAGGGTGCGAGGTGGTCGAAGAGCTCCACGGCGAAGGCGGCCGTAATGCGGGCATGGGCCAGGGAGATACCGTAGCGTTTGGCGAAGGTTTCCACCACGCGGCGCTGTTCGCCGGCAAGACCCGGGCGGCGTGCCGTGTCCTCGCGCGTGTCCAGATCGGCGATGATACCTTCGCGGACACCGGCCCGGGAATAATACAGAGCAGGGATGTCGAAGCGCTCCATGGCGCGCAGAAAAACGGCGACCCCGGCCAGAATGATCTCGGCGCGGCGGGGACCGATGCCGGTCAGCTTGCGGCGGCGCTCCACGGGCATCTCAAGCAGTTCGCGGTACAGCCGGCGCACCTGTTCGAGCGTGGCCGGGCGCTGGTCGGCGCGGGCCCGCTCGCCGCGGGGAATGTCATTGACGTGGCAGACGATCGCCGCGGCGCTCGCGCTGGTGGCGATGCCGCGCATAAAGGACTGCCGGCCAAGCCGCCGCACCGCCATATCCATCTTTTCGTCGATGAACTCCTGCAGACGCAGCAACTGCTCGCGCCGCGGCGGGTCCTTGTCGAGAAATACTTCCTTCAGCCGCACCGCGCCGAGCGGGCGCGAATAGCCTTCGACCATGGCCCCGTTCTGCATCAGGACAAACTCGGCGCTGCCGCCGCCGACATCGACGATCAGCACCGGGTCCTCGCCCTGTGGCCAGACGTGATTGACGCCGAGGCCGATGAGGCGGGCTTCCTCGACGCCGCTGATGATCTCAATAGGATGGCCTAGGGCGGCTTCGGCGCGGCCGAGGAAGTCCTCGCGGTTGCTTGCGTCGCGCGTGGCGCTGGTGGCGACGGCGCGGATGGCGGTGACCTCCGCGCCGGCAATACTCGAGCGGAAGCGGCGCAAAACGGTCTCGGCGTGGCGGATCGCCTCCTCGCTGAGCAGGCCATGGGTGAAGACGCTTTCGCCGAGGCGGGTGACTTCCCGGTCTTCCACCAGCCGCTCGAAGCGGGCCGGGGTGCTGGTCTCGGCCACCAGCAGGCGCATGGAGTTGCTGCCAATATCGACAGCGGCGTAACGGGCCATCTCCCCCTAGTATCCGGCGACTTTGTCGACAACGGCGAGAAGCGGCTCACCAATTGTGTAGCGGCGGATATTCTCGGCGAAGTGAGCCACGAGGCGCTGCTGGCGTTCCACTCCCCAGCCGGAGGTGTGTGGAGTCATGACGACGTTCGCGCAGTCGAAAATCGGGTGGTTCGAGGGGATCGGCTCGACGGGGAACACATCAAGGCCGGCGCCGCGGAGATGACCCTCCTTGAGCACCTTGACCAGAGCCATGTCGTCAAACAGCCCGCCCCGGGACATGGCGATGAAGATCGAGCCCTTTTTCATCGAGCGGAAGATCTGTTCATTGAACATCTTCGTGGTCTTGGCCGTCAGCGGAGCGGCGCTGACGAGCACATCGACCTGTTTGGCCATCTCAGGAAACCAGGCGGGCTCGCGCAGAATCTCGACGCAATCGGGCTTGGGCATGGGCTTGGGGTCGGTGGCCCAGACCCTCATGCCGAAGCCATAGTGGGCGCGCTTGGCAATCTCCGTGCCGATGCCGCCCATGCCGACAATACCCATGACGCGGCCTGCCAGTTCGATGTGATCGGGAGACTTGACGGTGCCAACTTCCTTCCATTCGCGGCGGTAGAACTGCGGCATGTAGTAGGTGCTGATGCCGCGCGAGATGCACAGCAGCAGGCCCATGGCGGTTTCGGCGATGCCGGGGGCAAAGACGCGAGCCATGTTGGTGACGGTAACCGGGGAGGCGAGCACTTTCTTATCGAAGCCTTCCATGCCGGCGCCGCCCGCCTGGATCCACTTCAGCCTGGGGGCGTAGTCGAGATCGGCGGCGCTCAGCCCGCCGAAGACGACTTCGGCATCCTTGAGTTTTTCGCGCAAATCAGAGCGGCGCGCCTCCACGATCTCGACCTTGCGGCCGACCGCGGCTTTTTCGAACAGGGCGACTTCAGCCGGATCGAAGCTTTGCATGACAACGATCTTGAGCGGCGTGGCGGACTGCGCCAGAGCCAGTGGAGCAGCGGCAGCGGAGGCAAGAATTTCCCGGCGGGTGAAAAAGCTCGAAGACATGGGTAGAGAATATCACCATGGCGGAAGATCTCAAGCCCACGCTTTCGTGGCTCGACGCGGCCAGCATCGTCGTGGGTATCGTGATCGGCGCGGGCATCTTCGTGACGCCACAGGAGCTGGCGCGGCTGCTGCCGGCCACCGGGGCGATGACGCTGGCCTGGGTGGTCTCGGGGCTGCTTGTGTTCTGTGGGGCGCTGGCCTTTGCTGAGCTGAGCGCGATGCTGCCGGCAACGGGCGGGCTCTATGTCTATCTGAAGGCGGCCTTCGGACCGGCGGTGGCGTTCAGCTCTGGCTGGGTGCATTTGTTTGCCTTGCTGTCGGGGGCGACGGCGTATGTGGCCAGCGGCTTCTCGCGCTATCTGGCGGCGCTGCTGCCTTTGCCGGAAGGCTCCGGGCTGCTGGTGACGCTGCTGTTGATCTGGGGGCTGGCCTTGCTCGCGGCGCTTTCGACGGCCTGGGCCGTGTGGCTGCAAAACATCACGAATGTGGCGAAGATCCTGGCGCTGGCCTTGCTGATTGGCCTCGCTTTCTTTGCCGGGAGCCCGGCGCAGGGAGCGCCACAAGCGGTGGCGGCGGGAAACTTCGGGCTGGCGCTGGCTACCTGTTTCTTTTGCTACGAGGGCTGGAGCTATGCGGGCTTTGTCGCCGGGGAGATGCGCGAGCCGGCGCGGGATCTGCCGCGGGCCTTCGCGATCAGCTTTCTCTTGGTGGTGGTGCTTTATCTGGCGGTGAATCTGGCCTATACGCGGGTGCTGTCGATCGAAGAATTGCAGCGGAGCGGGCAGGTGGGGGCCGATGTGGCCGGGCGCGTGCTGGGCGTGGCGGGAGGCAAGGCGCTGGCGGCGGTGATCGTGCTGGCGATTGTCGGCACGGTGAATGGCTTGGGCCTGGCGGCGTCGCGGCTGTATTATGCGCAGGCGCGCGACGGGCTGTTTCTGCCCGGGCTCGAGATTTTGCACCGCGGCACGGGCACGCCGGTGCGGGCAATTGTGGCGCATGCGGCAGTGTCGAGCCTGCTGGTGCTGGTCAGCTCGAGCCTGGGCTTCGTGCTGCAGTTGGCCATCAGCGCGGCCTGGCTTTACTATGCCGTGGCCGTCGCCGGGCTGATCCGGCTGCGGGCGCGGCGGCCCGAGTTGCCACGGCCCTACCGTATGTGGGGCTATCCGTGGACGCCGGCGCTGTTCCTTGCCGGCACGCTCGGGTTCCTGATCAGCCTGACGATGCAGAGTCCGTGGCCGTCGGTGTGCGTGCTGGCCGTCGTCGGTGTGAGTTTTCCCGTGCATTCCTGGGTCGCGCGGGCCCGTGCCGGAATCTAAGGGATCGTGACTGACGAACTGCTGCGGTGGCGGGCCGAGTTTCCGACACTCGAAAAGACGACACACATGATCAGCCACTCGCTCGGGGCAATGCCGCGGCGGGTGCGGGAGCGGCTGACGCAATTCGCCGATGAATGGACCGACCGCTCGATCCGTGCCTGGTCCGAGGGTTGGTGGGACATGCCGGTAACGGTGGGTAATGTCATAGCCGGCATCATCGACGCGCCGGCTGGCTCGGTGGTGATGCACCAGAATGTGTCGGTGTGCCAGCAGGTGATCTTAAGCGCGCTCGACTGGTCGGGGCCGAGAAACGGCCTGCTGACGGAGTCGCTCAATTTTCCTTCGAATCACTACATCTTTCATCACTGGCCGCGCTATGGGGCGCGGCTCATCGAGGCGCCGGCCTCCGAGGACGGCAAGCGCGTGCCGATCGAGGCGCTGCTGGCCGCCATTGACGAGACCGTGCTGCTCGTTTCGGTGTCGCATGTCACCTTTCGCAGTTCGTATCTGCAGGATCTGAAGGCGATTGTTGAAAAGGCGCACCGGGTAGGGGCGATGGTGCTGGCCGATACGTATCAATCCTGCGGCGTGGTGCCGTTTAGCGTGCGCGATCTGGGTATCGATTTTGTGACCGGGGGCAGTGTGAAGTGGTTATGCGGGGGGCCGGGAGCGGCGTATCTGTATGCGCGGCCTGACCTGTTGCCGCGGCTCGAGCCGGCGGCGACCGGATGGATGGCGCACGAAAGACCCTTCGAGTTCGTACCCGGGGCGATCGAGTATGCCGGCGATGTAACGCGGCTGTTGAACGGCACGCCGGCAATTCCGGCTCTCTATGCGGCCTTGTCGGGTTATGAAATCATTCGCGAGATCGGCGTCGAGCGCATCCGCGAGAAGAGTCTGAGGCAAACGCAGCGGCTGGTGGAGTTGGGCCGGGAAATGGGGCTGGTTTTCAATGGCATTGAGAATCCGGCTGAGCGCGGCGGCGTGGTGATCTTCGATGTGCCGGACGGGCGTGAGGTGACGGCGGAACTGCTGCGGCGGGACGTGCTGGTCGACTACCGGCTGGGGGCGGGGATCCGGATCGCACCGCACTTTTACACGACCGAGGAAGAGCTCGAGTACACGATGGATCAGATGCGCAGCATCTCGAGCACGCGGCGCTCGACCGTCGCCCACTGAGCGGACTGGGGGTCGATCAGCTCGAAGTGGCCGCCGGGCAGGACGTCGAGCATGACGCGGTCGCCCTGGGCGCGGGCAGCCTCGGCGTAGCGGCGGGCGATCTCGAGCGGTACGATATCATCGGCCTCGCCATGAATGAGCACGGCGGGGCGGCCGAGGGGCAGCCGTTCGATGGGAGACGCGAGGCGATAGCGTTCGGGGTGTTCGGCCGGGGTGGCGCCGAGGAAGTCGCGCATGACTTCCTTGCTGAGTTTAAGCTCGAGGGCGCGGCGGAGGTCGGCGACGCCGGCCAGGGAAATGGCGGCGCGGATCCATCTGAGTTCGGCGGCGAGAAAGAGGGCGAGCTGGCCGCCGGCGGAGTGGCCGAGGGTGATGCAATGGCGCGTATCGAGACGTTTGGCGGGGGCGATGCGACGGAGGTGGAGCGCGGCGGCGCGGACATCGTCGAGGGTGCCGGGCCAGCCGCCGCCGGGATTGCCGATGCGGCGGTACTCGAGTGAGAAAGTGGCAATGCCTTTGGCGCCCAGGGCTTCGCAGAGATGGCCGTTATGTTCGAGATCGTAGGCGGCACGCCAGAAGCCGCCGTGGATGTTGATGACCACCGGCCAGGGGCCCTTGCCAGGGGGGACGCGGAGGTGGGCGAACTGCAGGGGGTCCTGCCCGTAGGCGATGCGCTCGCCGGGGGCGGGTGGTTTTCGCTCGAGGATCGACTGAGCGGAGGCAGCCATGGGGGAGACGAGAAAGGCGCGCCGGTTCATTCGGTCCCTATCCAATAATCGCGCGGATAAAGACGGGCGACCGGCTGGCCGAGGTAGTCTTCCCAGGCGAGAATCTGTTTTTCAGGCCCGATGACGAAGAAGGTCTCCTCCGTCGAGGCGGGGCCGGGCGGTTGGTAGCCGGGTAGCAGCCGGCCATAGAGGCGATCGATGCGGGCGTAGAGTTCTTCGTTGAGGCGGGGGTGGCGGCGCAGGGCGAGGATGCGCTCACGGAAGGCCCGCACGACTTCGGGCCCCTGGCCATCGGCCAGATCGGCGGCGAGGCCGGAGACACGTGACTCAAACGAAGAGCCGGAGCGGGTGCCGGCGAAGACCTGAGCGAGGGCGTATTCGGCGAGGGGTTGCTCGCGGGGGGCGTTCTTCAATTGCTCGCTGACGAAGCGCATGGTTTGCGGCAGCAGGGGTGTGCGCTCGGCGTAGTAATGATTGCGGCCTTCCATGGCGGAGGCGCGGAGGCCATTCGAGTAAGCGAGACCAGCCGCCCAGGTCTTCATGAAAATGCCGTGGGGGCCACTGCCGGAGAAGAGTTTGAAGGCGAGGAAGTCGAGCAAGGCGTCCTCGCTGGTGTCTTCGATGCGCGTACCGGGCACGGAATGAAGGTGGACGCCACCCTGCATGTTGGGGGCGAGCAGAGCGGTGTAGCGGGGTTCGGCGGCGAGGCCGGTGCGGGCCAGAAGCCGGGCGGCGACGGGGCGGGTGCGCTGACGGCTCTGGCGGGGAGCAGCGGGGCCGGGAGAAAGTTGGCCCAGCAACGATTCGACGTGCGGCTCGAGGGTGGCGAGGTGGGCGGGGGAGCCGGTGAGGTGGACACGAGCGTGGGCGCGGCGCAGCAGCAACTGGCGGAGCTCATTGAGTTCGGCGATCACTTCGGCGGGGGCAGTAGCCCAGTCCTGGGCAGCTTGTTCGCGAAGCAGGGCCTCGTCGTCGGCGCGGGTGTCTTCGGGGAGATCATGCACCAGGTATTCGATGTCAGCCTCGAAGGCCGGGGCGGAGGCGGGGTCGGCCAGAAGCCAGTTGAGGCGGTGAACATGAAGCTGTTCGGTGAGAAAGTTGGTGGCGCTAAGGAAGTGCGAATCGTGCTGGTAGGTCCAGGAGCGGGCGGGCTCGTGGACCCAATGTTCTTCGCTGCGCTGCATGACGCCGCGGAGGCTGTTGGCTGACTGGGCGGCGAGGTCGCGCAGGCGGGGGAGATTGCCGGGCTGCCAGTTGGGGGCCAGGAGCGTGGCCTCGAGCCAGGCGAGGGCGGCTAGGGACTCCTCGAGCGTGTTGCCGGAGGCATTCCAGACCAGCTCGAAGCGGCCCGTGGCGGGGTTAGCCGACCAGAAGGCGGACAAGGCAAGGATCTCGCGGCGCAGGCGCTGCATGGTCTCCTCGTAGCTGAGAGTGATGCCGTCCCGGGTGCAGCCGGCGCCGCTCCAGAGATTGGGCAAGAGGGCGGCATAGATCAACTGGCGGCCGCTGAGGCAGCGTGCATCGAGGGCGAGGCCGATGGTAGCGCTGGCCATGCCAGGGAAGGAGCCGCTGAGGGCGGGTACAGAGCCGGCCAGGGTCTTCGCCGACCAGTCGAGGGAATCGTCGAGGGTGAGCGGGGGTGTGTCGATGAAGCGGGCGGGCGGGTCGTGGCGGATCTGGTCTTCGAGTTCGGCGGTGGCGCGGTCGAAGTCGGCCTGGTAGAGGGCGAGGGCCTGCTGGGGGCCGGGGGCGCCGTAGTGGGCCTCAAGGCGGGCGGTTTCGGCGGCGAGGCGGGCGGCGAGTTGCTGTTCTTCCTGCTCGAGGAGGGCGGGGGAGGGCCGGGAAGCGGCGTGGTAAGCCGGAGGTTCGAGCAGACCCCAGGCGGCGAGGCGGCCGCGCCAGAGATTTTGACCCGTGGCCAGTTGGGCTTCGAGCCAGTTGAAGAGCTCGGGCTGGAGGAGGTTTTTCTCGAAGCCGGGCTCGAGATTCAGGTCGCGGAGCAGGCCGGGCCAGATGCCACGGGAGCCGCGGGCGCCGAAACCGGGGGGAGAGCTGGTGAGCTTGTCGGCCGAGCGGCGCATGCGGACGAGGTTGGCGTGCATGCGGTCGTGGAAGGCGAGGAGTTCGGGGCCATGGTCTTCGAGGACGGCGATGCGGTGCAGTTCGCCGCTGACCAGGGAAGCGATTTCGGCGAGGCGCTCCGGGTTGGCTTGCGAGACGGCGAGATCGGGGATGTAGACGCAGAAGCAGGAATCGGTTTCGTTGTCGAGGCTGAAGGAGATCGAGCGGGCGCCGATGTCGGTGCGGCGGGTTTGGGAGTCGATGAAGAGCTTGTAAAGGTTGGTGGAGGGGTCGCCGCCGAAGGCCTGGGCGAAGAGATCGGCGAGACCTTCTTCCTGGAGATCGAGGCGGGGGTGTACGGGCCAGGCGATCAGGGCGGGCCCGGGTTGTTGGGGATTGCGGGAAGGAAACTCGACGATCCGCGTGGTGTTGGGGGGTGCGGGCGAGGGCGCGGGCAGATCCCGCCAGCGCAAGGCGGGACGCGGGACCTGGCCGGCGGCGAGAGGCGTGAGAATGGCATCGAAGCGGGCGAGGGTTTGCTCGAGGGTGAGGCCGCGGGGAAGGCAGGCGATCAACTCCATGTTGCCGAGATGGTAGTGGGCGGCATGGAAGCGGCGGATGTCCTCGGGGAGCATTTCGCGGATAGCGGCGGGATGGCCGCCGGAGTCATAGCTGCAAGGGTGTTGGTCGCCATAAAGGAGGCGGCCCATGGCGCGGAGAACGCGGTAGCCGGGCTGTGCGCTCGAGCTGACCATCTCGGTGTAGATGGTGCCTTTTTCCTCGAGTTCGAGCTGGCCCTGGGCGTTGGTCTTGACGCCGAAGTGGCGCACTTCGCGGCGGATTTCTTCGTCGGTGTAATCGGGGTGGAGCAGGGCGTGGAGGGCGCGGCCGAGGTGGCCGAAAAAAGACTCGACGCCGGCATTGGCGGCGAAGGGGTAGCAAGTTTTGAGCTGCTGGGTGAAGGCTGTCGATTCGACTAGCGAAAGGGTTTCGCGGGCGGCGACGGCGCGGCCGGCGTTGCCTTTGCCGAGCACGAGATGTTCCTGGGTGTGGGGCTCGCCTTTGTTGGAAACCGGGAAGGTATGAACGGTGAGGAAGGCCTGAGGAACGGTCTGAATGGTGATGAGATCGAGCACGAGGCCGGAGGGAATATGACGGAAGCGGGCTCCGATGGGCTCACCGGCCGAGTTGCGATAGCGGGCTTCGGCGGTGAATCCGCTGAGGGCTTGTCCGGGAGAAAGGGAATCGAAGGTCATTCCCTCCATGCTGACACGGTCAGGGTTTTTCGCCGGGCTTGATGCGGCGGAATCCGCCTTTGTTTTCGGGCTCGGCGGCTACGGTGGGGACTGGACCGCTGCCAGGCTCAGTGACGGTGGGGCTAGCGGCGGGTTCGGGGTTGCGGCGGGTGATGACGGGGGGGGCGGGGCTCGGGGCGGACTCGACGGCGCTGTAGCTGGAGCGGTAGAGGAGTTGAGAGTTGGGGTATCGGCGGGCGGCGGTGAGGCTGAGGCGGACTTCGATGGAGCGTTTTTCACCGGAGCGGGCGCCTTCGGGGACCTGGAAGTAAAGAGCGTAGCTTTGGCGGATGCGGATGAGGGTGTCTTCGAGGGCGGAGGCGTTGTCGACGCTCATGCTATCGCCGCCAGAGGCGCGGGCGATTTCGGCGGTGCCGGCGGAGCGCAGACCGCCGAGGCCGCCGGGGATGCGATTGCCGCCGGGGATGCGGCCGCCGCCGATGATGATGCCGCCGAGGCCACCGGGCCAGTTCATGCCACCGCCGCGGCGGCTGCTGGTGGGGATGCGCCCGCCGCGGGCGCCGCCGATGGCATCGGGGGCGAGCAAGGCGCTGAGGACGATATTGTTGTCTTCCAGGGAGCGGCCGACGCCGGAGTCATCGCGATTGAACTCGGTGCGGTCGTCGGTGAGGATGACGATGGCGCGGCGGGCCTCGGGGCGGGCGTTGCGCTTGAGGTAATCGCTGGCATCGAACAGGGCGCGGGTGATATCGGTGCCACCGTTGAAGCTTTCGCGATCGAGAAGCTGCTCGAAGCCACGGACGATTTCGTCGTGGTTCGACTTGAAGGGCATGCTGGCGCGGGTGCGGCGGTCAAAGACGAGGAGGGCGACGCGGTCTTCATTGCCAAGCACGCGGAGGGCTTGGTGGGCGGCATCGGCAATGCGTTCGACATGGGGGCGCATGCTGCCGCTGACATCGAGCAGGAGGACGAGATCGAGGGGGAGGTTTTCGCGGCCGAAATTGACGATCTCGCGGGGTTGGCCGGATTCGCGGAGCTCGAAATCCTCGCGGCGGAGGCTATCGAGGATCTGGTTGGTGGAGCTGATGGCCTGGACATCGACGCGAACGAGGGAGACATCGCTTTTGAAGACGACGGGCGGATCCTGGTAGGGCAGGGCGAGGGGGGACAAGCCGAGCGCGAGGCCGAGGAGGGAGAGGGTAGGCCGTGTGGAGCGCATCATTCACTTACTATTACGTGCGCGGGAGGGAAAACGTTTCCTTAGCGGGCGGAGCGGCGGGCGGTTTTGAAGCGGTTGTAGCCATCGAGGATGGCTTTGTAGACGAGGTTGCCGACGAGGCGGGCGCCGGCGGGCATGGGGTGGATGAAATCGGCGCCGACGAGGCGGGGCTCGGCGTTGTACCAGCGGGCCATGGTGCCGTTGCCGCCCATGGCCTCGAAGGTATTGAAGAAGGCGATGCGTTCGGAGGCGGCGACGCGTTTTTCGATTTCGACGAGGCGGGCGAGGGCGGGGGCGGTTTGGATGGCTCCGGAGCCGTCGCGCTCGCCGCGGTCCATGGGGCTCATCAAGAGGATGCTTGTGCCGGGGAGCGCGGCGCGGATGCGTTCGATGGCCTGGCGGAGTTCGTTCTCAAAGACGGTATCGACGAAGGCGGCGTAGACGCTTTCGTTGGTGCCGTAGTTGATGATGATGGCATCGGGGGCGTAGTGTTGCAGTTGGGCGGTCCAGTGCTGCTGGCCGAGGAACTTGGACAGGACGCTGATGTAGGCGCCATTGAGGCCGAGGCTGTCGTAGACGACGCCAGGGGAGCCGTTGAGCAAGTCGATGCCATAGAGACGGACGGGGCCGGCTTCGACGTGGAGGGTGAAATCGCGGCAATCGGGAGGGATGGGGAAGAGGGCCCAGCCATCTTCGTTCTCGCCGGCGGTGGGGACTGGGGTGGAGCTGGACTGGCAGGCATCGAGGAGGAGGAGGCCGCCGGAGGGGAGCTTGCGGAAGGCGACTTCGACCTGTGAGGCGGAGGTATCGCGGAGGCGGAAGCGAGCGCGGCTGCCAGGGCCGCCGCGGAAGCTGACGCCGCCGTAGCCATAGAAACCGTCCTTGTCGCGGACGAGGTTGGAGGCATCGATTTGCCAGCCGCTCGAGCTGCTGTCGATGCCGCGGTGGCCATACCAGGCCCAGGGTTTATCGATGAGATAGAAGCCGTGGCCAGCGTCGCCGAAGCGTTTTTGGAGGAGGGCGCGGATGTCGGCGGTGATGAGGTCGGCGGTAGTGGGGGAATCGCCGTAGTGGGCGAGGCGGAGGCGTGCGCCGGGCTGGCCGCTTTCAATGCGTTCGATGGCTTCGTAGAAGGGGGCGAGGCTGAAGGTGGGATCGGAGAGGGGTTCGACGGCGCGGCGGGCGGGGGTGGCTTGGGGGGCGGAGGAGGATTGGAGTTGGGCTTCGGCGACGGGGGGCATGGGCCAGAGGCGGCTCCAGTGGAAATCGAGCAGGGAGGAAAGGAGTTGGGCAGAGGGGAAGCGGCCGGAGGCGAGGGCGAGGAGCGCGAGGGCGGCGACGGTGGCGAGAGTCTTCCGGGGGGAATCCATGGGGTTCTCTAGAACTGGGTGTAGACGAAGGGGGCGCTACCGGTGGCGGCGACGTATTGGATGCTGAAGGCGAGCAGGAGGAGGAGGGCGGCCTGAGCGAAGAAGGGGGCGCGGGCGAAGAGGGCTTCGGAGCGGTCGAGCCAGAGGCGAGGGGCGTAGTGGCCGGCGAGGGCGATGGCGGCGATGAGGAGGATGGGGCCGCTGAGGTTGGCGGTGGCGAAGGTGAGGCTGGCAATGCGGGTGAGGATATCGAGGGCGCTATCGAAGCTGGAGGCGCGGAAGAAGATCCAGCCGCAGCACACGAACTGGACGGTGAAGAAGGTGGCGAGGGCGCGGCTGAGCCAGTGGTCCCATTTGCGCGGGGCGCGCCATTGCTGCCAGGCGCGGCAGGCGGCGAGGCCGAGGCCGTGCCAGGCGCCCCAGAGCAGGAAGTTGATGCTGGCGCCGTGCCAGAGGCCGCCGAGGACCATGGTGAGGGTGAGGGCGAGGTAGGGCATGAAGGGGCCGCGGAGGCCGGGGAAGCTGAAGTAGACGTAGTCGCGGAGCCAGGAGGAGAGACTGATGTGCCAGCGGCGCCAGAACTCGGCGATGTTGATGGCGGAGTAGGGCATGTTGAAGTTGACAGGGATTTTGAGGCCGAGCAGGAGGGCACTGCCGAGGGCGACATCGGAGTAGCCGGAGAAATCGAAGTAGAGCTGGAGGGCATAGCCATAGACGCCGGCGAGGACTTCGAAGCCGCTGTAGAGTTTGGGGAAATCGAAGACCCGGTTGACGAGGTTGTCGGCGAGGTAGTCGGCGATGAGGAGTTTTTTCATGGCGCCGAGGCCGATGAGGAAGAGGGCGCGGCTGCCGTCGGCGGGGGAGAGTTTTTTGGGTTTTTCGAGCTGGGGCAGGAGGCTGGAGACGCGGGTGATGGGCCCGGCAAGGATGGTGGGAAAGAAGCTGACGGCGGTGAGGTGAGCGAGGAGACTGGGGGTGGATTTGGCGTCGCGGCGGTAGACATCGATGGTGTAGCTGAGGGCCTGGAAGCAATAGAAGCTGAGGCCGAGGGGGAGGGTCCATTGCCAGGGATGATAGAAGGCGGGGATGTATTTGAGGGTGGCGAGGAGACTCAAATTGACCAGGAGGCTGAGGGCGAGCAGGAGGCGGCGGATGGGGACATGTTTCGAGGCGTCGAGGCCACGGGCGAGGGCAAAGTCGAGCAGGCTGGCCATGGGGATGATGGCCAGATAGGCGAGGTCCCAGCGGGCATAGAAGAAGTAGTTGGCACTCAACACAACGGCGAGAGCCGGAAGCCGCCAGCGGGCGACGGCCCAATAAAGGAAAAATACGCCCGCGAGGAAGACAAAGTACGCGGACCCGGTAAGAAGCACGCTAGTAACTCTTGGTGAACTTATTCCGCTGATTGACGATGGTGAATTTACCGTCGGCCTTGGCGGTGAGCTCGAAGTGGAAGCCGCCAGGGGAGGTGAGGTTGGCGATATAGGGATCGTCGGCGTTGTGGTCCTTGCCGGCCTTGATGGAATAGTGCAACTGCCAGAAGTGCTGGAGGCCGGGGGCGGCGCGCATGCTATCGATGGCGGGGGCATCGCCGCCTTTTTTGTCGCCGTTATTCATGACGATGGCTTTGGCGCCGAGGGCATGGACAAGGGCGGGATTATTGCTGGCCCAGAGGCCGTGGTGGTTGGTGAGGTAGAGGTCGACTTTGCCGACTTTGTTGAGGGGGCAGGCGACTTCCATTTCCTTATTCCAGGTGAGGTCGGCGAGATCGAGCATGCGGAACTGGCCGAATTTGAGGAGGAAGCCAATGCTGCGGGCGTTTTCGGTGGGGTCGTCGTCCTTGCGGGTGGCAGCGCCGCATAGGGGGTTGTCAGCGGCGCCGGTGGCGATGGCGGCGGCTTTGTTGAGGACATTGCCGCGGGCGGTGATGACTTCGATTTCGACGTCCTTCAAGGGGATGCGATCGCCGGACTTGACGATGAGTTCCTGGAGTTTTTCCTTGGCTTCGGCGTATTGGCGGCTGAGCTGTTCGGCGTTTTTGCCGGTTTCGGTATTGGGGCCGTGGCTGATGAGGCGGACGATCTTCATTTTGTCCATGAGGGTGGTGATGCCGCCGACGTGATCTGTGTGGTAATGGGTGATGAGGAGCCAGTCGATTTGTTTGATGCCGGCTTTTTTGGCTTGGGTGGCGATGCGTTCGGCGTCGCGGCTATTGTTACCGGGCCAGCCGGTATCGACGAGCATGCTTTCGCCTTTGGGGGTGACGATGAGAGTGGCTTGGCCGCCTTCGACGTCGATGAAGTAGATTTTGAGGTCTTTGGCGGAAAGGGAGAAGGCGAGGAGGGTCAGAAGAAGGAGCCAGCGCATAGATCCAAGCTAGCACCGGAAGGGTGAACCTTTCAGCGGGTGGTGGCGTATAAAATGTGGAGGACGAAAGATGCCATATTGCAGCCAGTGCGGGAATGCGGTTCAAGATGCGGATCAGTTCTGTTTGCGTTGCGGGGTGGGGCAGAAGGCCGGGGGGGAGGCGGGGCAGCCTTCCGGCCGGACGGCAGCGGTCCTTTGCTATTTGCCATATGTGGGTTGGATCGCGGCGATTTCTGTTTTGGCGGGGGAACGGTACCGGCGGGAGCGGGATACGCGGTTCCATGCGTTTCAGGGTTTGTATCTGATGGGTGCGTGGTTGCTGTATAGCTGGGTGATTGAGGAGATTTTGGATACGGTTGTGGGGTGGCCGAGGATGCTGCACCGGATGGTGCGGCTGGTCTATGTGCTGGTTTCGATTTATCTGATGGTGAAGGCGAGCCAGCGCGAAAAGTACCGGCTGCCGGTGTTGGGTGATCTGGCGGATCAGTCGCTGCGGGAGCAGCGGTAGGGGCTTGGAATTGGGTTTATGGATTTGGTAAGTGGTTGATTTGTAGAGAGTGAATTCGCTTTGTTGCTGAATTCTTCGGCTCTGAACGAGAATGTGAAGGAACCCGCATATCAGGCCACTTTCCTCATGACCACAAATTCGGTCTTGAAAGCCGCCATCTGCTTAGCCTTGAGCAGTAGGTAGCGCAGGCTGCGCATCCCCGGCCGCGCCGCATAAGCGCCTTGATCTTCCCGTTGACGGCCTCCACAACACCAAACGGAACCTTCACCCGGCAGTAGTTCAGTAGCCCTTCTTCGTGCCGTAGCAGCGTCTGCGCCAGCTTCTCAAAAGTCTTCAGTCGCCGCCATTTCAACCTTATAGTTGCTCCAAAGGAGAAGGGTTGAGATAAGGGTTTTCCACAGCCGTCGCCATGGCGGATTGTGGAAATCGAGTCCTTGCCACCGCTACCCAAATTTGGCAGCGTGATTGAGGACAGGCATCCCGCCGCCACGAACAAATCAACCACACACTAGAACCAGTCTCATAAATATCGAAGCAGCAGTTTAAGGCAGCCGAGCCGAACAAAGCCGAGGAAGTTTTCGGCATGATATTCCCAGCGGGTGACCAGCCGGCGGAAGTGTTGGAGCCAGGCAAAAAGACGCTCCACCTTCCATCGTCCGCGGTAGCGGCGCAGAGCTCTACCATCCTGTTGTTTTGCTCCGTTTGCGTTGATTTGGGGAGGCGCGGGCCTGCGGGCTCGAGGCGGCGGAGCGGCTGGCGTTGCGCCGCGAGAAGATGGCGCCGCTGCTCGATGAGTTGCGGCGGGAACTCGAACGCCTGGGGCGGGAAGCGTTGCCGGCGAGCGAGTTCGGCAAGGCCGTGAACTACACGCGGTCACTGTGGAAGCGGCTGAGTCTTGTGCTGGAACAGGGAGAGTTGGAACTTAGTAATAACTTGGCGGAGAACTCGATGCGCGGCGTGGCGCTGGGGAGAAAGAACTGGATCCACGTGGG
>JAINDK010000003.1 GCA_019931185.1 Bryobacter sp. CoA8 C33 | reverse complement strand
GCTCGACGAATACGTCGATCTCCATAACGAAAGCCCCAAGCCGTTCATTTGGACCGCTAAGGCCAACGGCATTCTTGCCAAAGTGATGCGTGCCAAAGCATCGGCGCTTACTGGTCACTCTGTGTGAAGCACTACACTAGCTTCGCCCCCTCACCAAAGCCCGATCCACTTCCACCAGGCAAAACCCACCGTTCCCCAAATCGCCAAATTCATCACCGCGCAAGCAAAGCCAATCCGCCACCAGTCTCGCATCTCGTTGTAGCCTTGCGCGAAAAACATCGGCGCCGGCGTCGTTCCATAATTCGTCAGACCCGCCGCCAGACTCGTGAAAATCGCGAAGCTGAAGGAAGCCAATCCCGGCGGCGCCCCCTGCCCGATCGCCACCGCCACAAACGCCGGATACATCGCCAGCATATGCGCCGTGATACTCGCAAAAGCATAGTGCGCGAAGAAATACACCAACAAGCCAATCACCAGCAGCCAGTACCAGTCCAGCCCCCCCAGGCTCCCCCCCACACTCTGCGCAAACAACGTCGGCAAGCCCGTCGCATTCAACGTCTTCGCCAAGTTCATCAATCCACCATACCAGATGAAGATGTCCCAGGCCGACTCCTCCCGCTTCACCTCGTCCCAGCTCAGCACTCCCGTCACCAACAACGCCGATACCCCCATCAGCGCCGGCACCGCGATATCCAGCTTGTGCCACGCCGTCGTCGCCCACCCCGCGCACACCCCCGCAAATACAAGGCTCAAGATCCGCTCCCCCCTCGACAACGCCCCCATCTTGTCCAATTCCGCCCGCGCAAACTCCTTCGCATCCGGCGTCTTCACGATCTGCGGCCGGTACATCCAGTGCACCAGCGCCGGCCCCACCAGTAAGCTCAGCATCCCCGGCGCCAGACCCGCCACAAACCACCCCATCCAGTCCATCGTTACCCCGCTCATCTTCGCCGCCATCTGCGCCGCCAGCGCATTCGACGCCTGCCCCGTCAGAAACATCGCCGACGTGATGCAGATCCCCTGATACACACTCACCATCAGGTAAGAACCTAGCCTCCCCGCCGTCTCCCCGGGCTTGGATCCATACAGCTCCGCCACCGCCCGCACCACCGGCAACACCGCTCCTCCGCTTCGCGCTCCGTTGGAAGGAATAATCGTCGCCAGCACCAGATCGCTCATGCACAACGCATAGCTCACCCCGATCGAGGTCCCCCCCACCAGCCGCACGAAAAACAAGGCAATCCGCCGCGCTAGCCCCGTGCTCAACAACGACCGCGAGATCAGAAACGCCGCCAGCACGAGCCAGTTCACCGGATCCGAATACCCCGCCAAAGCTTGCCCCATCGTCAGCCCACCCAAAACGCTCGACGCCACCACCGCCATCAACACCAACGCGCCCCCGCGAATCGGCTGCCAGATCATGCCCGCCACCGTCGCCGCGAAGATCGCAAAGATCCGCCAGCCCTCCACCGTCACCTTCTCCGGCCGCGGCGCCACCTCCGCGATCAACAAATAAAGCAGCGCCAGCCCCGCTAGTCCCAATCCCTGCCGCCGTGACAACGCTCGCTCTTCCCCCTCGTTCTAGACTGATAGTAGAGTCCTACACTATCGCATGATCTCGATCGTCATCCCCATCCACAACGAAGAGCCCTCCATCCTCCCGCTCTATGACCGCCTCACCGTTGTCCTCGAGCGCCTCCACCGCCCCTACGAGATCATCTTCATCGACGACGCCTCCACTGACCGCAGCTTCGATCTCCTCGCTAATCTCGTCGAAACCGATGGCCGCCTCAAGGTCATCCGTCTCCGCCGCAATTTCGGCCAAACCCCAGCCCTCCAGGCCGGCTTCGATGAAGCCCAGGGCGAGATCATCATCTCCATGGATGGCGACCTTCAGCACGACCCTGAAGACATCCCCGCCCTTCTCGAAAAAGTAGAACAAGGCTGGGATATCGCCTCCGGCTGGCGCAAGAACCGCATCGATAATGCCATCACACGCAAGATCCCCAGCCGCATCGCCAACTGGCTCATGGCCCAGGCCTCCGGCGTCGAACTCCATGACTTCGGCACCACCTTCAAGGCCTACCGCGCCGAAATCATCAAGGACATCAACCTCTACGGCGAACTCCATCGCTTCATCCCCGCGCTCGCCCGCCTCTACGGCGCCCGCGTCGTCGAAGTCCCCATCAGGAATACCCCGCGAGCCGCCGGCGACTCCCACTACGGCCTCGGCCGGACCTTTCGCGTCCTCTACGACATCCTCACCATCAAGTTCCTGCTCACTTATTTCACCCGTCCCATGCACTTCTTCGGCAGCATCGGTCTGCTCGGCACGTTTCTCGGCGGACTGATCATGCTCTACCTCTTCATCTATAAGTTACTCGGCAATGACCTCATCGCCGACCACGGCCCCCTGATGATGGCTGGCGCCCTCCTCCTCCTGGTCGGCATCATGATGTTCTCCACGGGCCTGCTCGGCGAAATGCTCATGCGCACTTATTTCGAGAGCCAGGGCCGCCGCATCTATGCCGTCCGCGAGGTCCGCAACCGCAAGGAAACTCAGTCTCCCGAATCCACCCGCTAGCTCGCTGTGTTAGCTTAGTGCTTTCGGGTTTCGCCTATGCTCCTACCGAACACTTACGCCATGACGCTTGCGCTGCTGCTGCTATCCGCTATCTGCTGGGGCGCTTGGGCCAATACCTTCAAGAAAAGTGGCTGGCGCTTCGAACTCTATTACATCGACTTCTCTACCGGAGCTGTTCTCGCCGCCCTCGTCGCTGCCTTTACCGTCGGTTCCATGGGCACGGACCTTTCTGTTCAGGATTCGTTTCTCATTGCCGCCAAGCGGCCCATCGCCATCGCCTTCTGTTCCGGGGTCATCTTCAATCTCGGCAACATGTTCTTGCTCGGGGCCACGCATGTCGCCGGCATGGCCGTCGTCTTCCCCATTGGCATCGGCCTTGCCATCATAGTCGGGGCCATCTGGAATTCTTTTCTTCTGCAAACCGGCAAAGGGCTTATAAACTTGTATCTGGGCTGTTTTCTCGTTTTCCTCGCCGTAATCGTTGCCGCCGTCGCTTGTAGCCAGATCGACAGGCTACGCCGCAAGATCGCCGCCAGCAAAGCCGCGGCTGAAGCTGCCGCCAAGGATTCGGCTGCCACTCCCGGCGCCCGCCGCAAGATAAATGATTCCTCCGCTGGCACGTCCAGTTTCCCCGGCGTTTGGCTCGCATTGGCCGGAGGCCTCCTGATGGGTTGCTTCTATCCGGTTATGACGATGAGCGTTGGCGGTGAGCTTGGTTTGTCCAATCCTTATTCGGTCGCCCTCGTGTTCTCCGCGGGCATCCTGCTCAGTAGCTTTGTCTTCAACCTTTACTTCCTCAACCTGCCCGTGCGGGGCGAACCACTCTCCTTCTTTACCTACTTCAACGGCTCTGTCGGCCAACATGTTCTCGGCCTGCTCGGCGGCATCCTTTGGATGACGGGCGCTTGCGCGAACTTCGCTGCTGGCTCCGCCCAGGGAGAAGCCGGAGTCGGGTTCGCGTTCAGCTATGCCTTCGGCCAAGGTGGGGCCGTCATCGGACTGCTCAGCGGCTTGTTCATCTGGAAGGAGTTCGCCGAAGCCGCTCCCGCCACGAAACGGCTCTTCGGCATCGTGGCCCTGCTCCTGCTCGCCGGTCTAAGCCGCATCGCCGTGTTTTCTTTACCCTAGGCCAGGAGCGCCGCTTCGGCTTCACCCCAGCGTGAGCGATTCGCAATTGTCCCTTGCGCCAGCTTCGCCGAGCCGCCCCCCTTGCCCCCACAGAGCGCGATCGCCGCCATCAGCCGCGCCCCGCAATCCACCCCCACATCAGGGTGAGCGCCCAACAGCACCGTGCCTTCCGACGAAAGCAACACCATTGCTCCCGGCTTCTCCAGGTAAGCCTGCACGCTCGCCCGCAGTTCCTCCCCCACCTCTTTAACCTCTTCCCGCCACAGCACCCGGCCTTGCCCCGTGTTCAACTCGGAATACTTCCGCTCCCCAGCCACCCCCGCCAACTCGAGGGCCAGCTTGCGCCGCTGCTTGTCCACCTCGGCGAACCGTTCCCGCCACCCTCGCGCCTCCTCGAGCTTGCCGCGCAAATAGACTCGCGCCCTCGCCCCACAGTAAAACCCCACCCGCGTCGACTGCCGTACCTTCTCCGTCCCGCCCAGTACAATGCAGCCTACCTCGCCCGTCCGCCGTACATGCGTCCCACCGCAGGCGCTGCGGTCCGTGCCCTCGATCGTCACAATCCGCAACAAGCCTTCCCGGTCCGGCGCCTTGCGCAGCCCCTTCGCCATCGCCGCGTCCTCGAAGCTCACCCGCACCGCCTGGTCTTCCATCAGCCGCTCGTTTACGGCCCGCTCCACCGCCCCCCAATCGGCGGCCCGGTTCGGCTCGACATCCACCGTCGCATAGCCGGCACCCATATGAAAGCTCACGGTGCGCAGCCCGAACTGCTCTTCCATCACCGCGCTCAACAGGTGTTGCCCAGTATGCTGTCGCATGTGATCCAGCCGGCGGCCCCAGTCTATTTCCCCGTGTACCTGATCGTCCCGCAACGGTGCCTCCAAGCGGTGCACCACCCGGTCCCCCACTTCCTTTACTTCCAACACTGCGATGCCGTTCAACTGCCCCAAATCATGCGGCTGGCCTCCGGATGTTGGATAGAAAACGCTGCGGTCCAGGGCCACCTCCAGGCCGTCCTCAGACCGCCAAATCACCCGCCCCGAAAACTGGCTCAGATAAGAATCGTAGTAGTAAAGTCTCTCGCTCAAATCGCTACTCTAACAGCAAAGGGCCGGCCCCCCGAGAGGAGCCGGCCCTTTCTTTATTCCAGATACTACGGTTGGACAGCGATCTTCACCTGATTGGACAACTGGTTGTTGTACTGGATGCTCAGATCGTACTCGCTTGAAGCCGGCACGCCCCGCGGCACCTGCACGTTGATCTGATACAGGCCCACAAAGCCCGGAGAAAGGCCGGCAAACTGCGCCGCCACCGGGATCGTCGTGTCAAACAGCGTCGTCGCGCCAAAGCGCACAATCACGTTCGATAACTGCGCCAGCGGCCCTGAAGGAGAGGCCGCGCCGCTAGCTACTGCCGGCGCCGTTTGGCCAAAACCAATGGCATAGATCACCAGCACATCGCCGGGCCGCGCCGCCTTGGTCGGAAATGCGCCCAGTTGCACTCCCGGCGGCAACGGCAGACTTCCATCGGCGTTCACAATGATGCCGTGCCGAAGTCCCGGCCAAACCAGAATGCGCCCGGCCTGCGGCACGATGTTCACGGCAACTCGGTTGCCCACCGCCCCGCCGCGCTCCACCTGCACGATCGCATCCCCTCCCAATGTCTCAAACGGCACCTGGAAGTTGATCTGCCCCGGCGAAACAAAGTACAGCGGCGCCGCGCGGCCGTTCACCAGCACACGCACTCCGCTTAAGGTCGTCGGCAGCCGCGCGCCCGGCGCGGCGGCCAATTGGTCTGCCAGAAACTCGCCGAACACAGCAGCAATCGTACCCACGCCCAGCGGGTCATTTGCCGCGAAGTTCGCATTGTTCAGCACGCCGCCCGTTGATATCGTCGGCACGGGATTCGCCACGATCTCCATCTCGACCGGAACCGTCAGCGTCGGACCATTGATCGCATTCACTGCCACGGCCACCGAGCCGCGATACGTACCCGGAGCAAGCGAGCCCGGCGTCAGCGTGATGGACAGCCCCGTAAAGCCGCTTGCCGGTGCCGCCGTCATCCAGCCGCTCCCGTTTGCCAGCGTCGGCGTCACCGCTCCAACCGTCAGTGTCCCGCGACCGCGGTTGCCCACGCCGATATTGACGACCTGCGGCTCACCTCCCTGGCGGTATTTGACGCGAACCTGCTCCGGGCCCAGAAACGCGATCGGCTGCGAGGTCACCACCAGCCGCACCGGTACGCTCTTGTTGTCGCCGGCAAAGGCCGAGCCCCCGACTTGCAGCGTCCCGTTGTAAGTGCCTTCCGGCATTCCCGGCTGGTGCGTTCCGCTGATACGGTAAGGTTGCACAAAGCGAAAGCTTCCCTGCCCCTCATAAGCCACCGTCAGCCAACTGCCGCCCGTAGCGGTCGTCACGTTCGTCGTCAACACGCTGTTGGTCGAGAACCGAACACTGTCTGATCCGCCATTCGGCTGAGTGTAAAGAAAGATGGTGTCCGGCACGCCGCCGCCCACCTGCACCGTGACGGTAATCGTCTGCGGGGCATCAATCGCGTTCGGGTCGCGCACTGTAATCGCCCCGGTGTAGGAACCGCGAGCCAATGCCGCCGTGCTCAGGCTGATCACAACCGGTATGCAAACGCTCTGCTGCAATGCGACCTGACAGGGACGCTGTGCCCCGGCCGAGGCAGCAAGCCAGGTGGTATTCGAGCTGAAGGAGAGCGCCAGACTGCCGCTCCCGATATTGGAGGCCTCGACCGTCTGTGCCGCGCCATTGGCGCCCACCGCCACCGAGATCGGACCCAGCGCGGTTTCCGTCAGCCGCAGCCGCGGCTGGGCCAAAGCGCTCGAGGCCAGACTGAGAAGGAAGAAAAGGGAAAGAATAGCTCTGTTGACGCCGGCTGGAACTACACCCAATCGAGTGCTTTGTTCCTGCGAGCCCAGATGTAGCCGGCAATGAGAATAGTAAGAAATAACGTCACCTCCGCAACCCCAAACCATCCCAGTTGTTTGTAACGGACGGCCCAGGGGAATAGAAAGATCGTTTCCACATCAAAGATCACGAAGAGAATCGCGACGATGTAAAAACGAACAGTAAAGCGGCCGCGGGAGCTGCCCTCTGCCTCGATTCCACACTCGTAGGCCTCTTGCTTGGCCGCATTAGGGGAAGAAGGACGAAGCAGACGGGCGACAATCAGCGCGATGACGGGAAACGCGATTGCAGTGGCTAGAAGGAAAAAAATCGGCAAGTAGCCTTCCAGCATGACAACAGCATAGCAGAATTGGCTCGGCGTGCAATCCCTTTTCGAAGTGTTAGCATCCAATGAACGGCATGTTGCTCACCATCCGGGAACAGATTGATGTCATCTTCCGCGAGGATCCCGCCGCGACCTCGCTGCTCGAGGTGCTGGTATGTTATCCGGGACTGCACGCCGTGATGCTACACCGTGTCGCGCATGTTCTCTACCGGATGAAACTGCGACTACTCGCCCGCATCCTGTCGCAGATCGGCCGCTTCCTGACCGGCATCGAGATCCACCCGGGGGCAATGATCGGGCGGCGCTTTTTCATCGACCACGGTATGGGGATCGTCATTGGCGAAACAACGGTGATCGGCGATGACGTGATCCTGTATCAGGGAGTCACGCTCGGCGGCACCGGCAAGGACCGGGGCAAACGCCACCCGACGCTCGGCAACCGGGTTGTGGTTGGCACGGGCGCGAAGGTTCTGGGCAACATCACGCTCGGCAATAACGTCAAGATTGGGGCAGGCAGCGTTGTCGTCTATTCGGTCCCGGATGACTCGACCGTTGTTGGCATCCCGGGCCGGGTCGTGCGCACACGCGGCCAGATTGCGGACGACCTCGAGCACGGAAAGCTGCCCGATCCGCAGGGTCAGGATCTAGAAAACATGCAGCAGCGCGTCGATCAGTTGGAAAGCGTGATCCGCACTCTGCTCGAGGAAAGGACAAGGCCATGACGATGGCACTGCTGCTGTTGACCGCGCAAGTGAGCGTGCCTTACTGGACAGGCGAGCACCCGAAGGCGCAGCTGGCGGAGTGGGCCATGGAGCATTGGGCCCGCGGCAGCGAAGGGCTGATCCAGGTGCGCAAGGTTGCCCGCGAGCAGGACGCCGAGATCCGCTTCCGCTTCATGGAACCGGCGCGGCGGGGGCTGTATGGACAGAACTTGACGCATGAGTTGAACGGACGGGTGGTGAACGAGGTGGTGATCAACCCGGCGATGAGCCGCCGCGAGCCGGACGCTCTTCTGGCCGAAGTAATTCTGTTCTTGACGTGCGTGCATGAATCCGGCCACGCCCTCGGCCCCGAGCACACGCGCAACTTCGCCGACATCATGTATTCGTTTCAGTACGGAGGCGACCTTGCGTCCTACTTCGAGCGCTACCGGCAGCGGCTGAAGTCGGCCGCCGACATGAAATCAGTCAGCCCGCTCTCGGCAAACGATGTGAAGCAGATCAAGGCGTGGGCGCTGCGCCGGCAGCGTAATGAAAGCCGTTCCGGCGAATCTGCGCCAAGTCCTCCGCGCTGAGGCCGAGCCGGGCGGCGAGAGCATATTCGTGAGCCAAGGTGGTAGCGAAGAAGGCCGGGTCATCCGTGCTGAGCACGACTTTGACTCCGGCCGCGAGGAGCGCGGGCAGCGGATGATCCTCGAGCCGGGAGCAGACGCCGGTGCCGAGATTGGAGCTGATACAGATTTCGAGCGGCACATCGCGCCGGACGAGTTCGGCTAGCAGCAGCGGGTCTGCGACGGAGCGGATACCGTGTCCGATGCGATAGGCGCCAAAGCCGAGAGCTTCCCAGACGCTGGCGGGGGAAGATGTCTCCCCGGCATGAGGCAGGGCCTTCAGGCCATGAGCGCGGGCAAGCCGGAAGCCTGCATCGAGCTCGCTGGCCAGACAGCCCTGTTCATCGCCACCAATGCCGAGGCCGACCACGTCCTCTCCGGCGTACTGAACGGCAAGCCGGGCAACTTCGAGGAAGCGCTCGCCGCCAAACTGGCGGACGCCATCGAGGATCCAGCGCACGGTGACATCGGCGCGGCGCCCTTCCTCGATCAGAGCTTCGACGATGGCGCGGGCATCCTGCTTGCGCCAAAGACAGATACCGGCCGAGTGAATCATCTCGACATAGATGATGCCCTGTGAGCGTAGCCGCGACAGAGCCCGCCGCGCGAGCAGGCGGTAGTGCTCCGGGGTCTCCAGTTGCATCACGGCGAACTTGAAACTGGCCAAGAATCCGGCAAAATCATCGAAACGGAGCTGGGCCTCGACCTCGTTGCGATCAAGCGAAGGCTGGATTTCGAGGAGGGTTTCCACGTCGAGGCAACCTTCGAGGTGGAGGTGCAACTCAGCGTAGTTCGATGAAGTTGTCATAATACTGATAATGCTCCCAGGCGAGATTCACGCGATCGTTCATGGATACCATGGCGATCCACGCAAGGTCCTCGGACCGCAACAGTTTCGCGCCGGCGAGTGGGAGGTCAGGGCCTTTCTTCCGCATGCCGAGAGGCTGAGCGTGGTTCTGCCAGACGGATTGGCGGCGATGGAACGCGAGGACCCGGCGGGGTTCTTCTCGGCCCGTCTGCCGGGTGCGATCGCGCCGTATCGCCTGCGCCTGACCAATTGGCAGGGCCAAGAGCAGGAAATCGACGACCCCTACCGGTTTGAGAATCTGCTGTCGAGCCATGACCTGCATCTGTTTCTTGAAGGCACGAACTACGAATCCTGGAACAGCTTCGGGGCGCATGTGGTGGAGATCGGCGGGGTAAGGGGAACGCGGTTCGCCGTCTGGGCGCCGAATGCGGAGTCGGTTCAGGTGTGCGGCGGCTTCAATCATTGGGACAAGAACAGCCATCCGATGATGCCGCGCGAGGGGGGAGTGTGGGAACTCTTCGTGCCGGGGGTGGGCTCGGGGGAGATTTACAAGTATTTTGTGCGGTCGCGGTTGAACCTGCATCAGCAGATGAAGGCGGACCCGTATGCGGCCTACGCCGAGGTAGCGCCACGAAACGCCTCCGTGGTTTGGGCCTCAGACGGCTATGCCTGGGGGGACGGGGCGTGGCTTGCGGCGCGGGCAAACGGCAACATCACCAGGGAGCCGGTGGCGATCTACGAAGTGCACCTGGAGAGCTGGATGCATGGGGCGCATAACCAGCCTCTGAGCTACCGGGAGTTGGCCGAGCGCCTGGTGCCCTACGTAAAGGACTTGGGCTACACGCATATCGAGCTGATGCCGATTCTCGAGCATCCATTCTCCGGCTCCTGGGGTTACCAGGTGACCGGGTATTTTGCCCCGACTTCGCGTTTCGGTACGCCGGATGACTTTAAACACCTGGTGGATGCCTGCCACCAGGCTGGCATTGGCGTCATCCTCGACTGGGTCCCGGCACACTTTCCCAAGGATGCGCATGGCCTCGCGCTGTTCGACGGCTCGAGGCTCTACGAGCACGAGGACCCGCGCAAGGGCGAACAGCGGGACTGGGGCACGCTGATCTTCAACTTCGGGCGCAACGAAGTGAAGAGCTTCCTGCTGTCGAGCGCAATGCTTTGGCTCAAGGAGTATCACATCGACGGTCTGCGTGTGGACGCGGTGGCCTCAATGCTCTACCTTGATTATTCGCGCGAAGGCCAAGATTGGGTGCCCAATGCCATGGGTGGGCGCGAGAATCTGGAGGCGATCGAGTTTCTACGGCGTTTCAACGAAGTCTGCCACAGTGTGCCGGGAGCGTTTACGGCGGCCGAGGAGTCGACCGATTTTCCCGGTGTGACGCGGCCGGTGTTTCTGGGCGGGCTGGGATTTACGTTCAAGTGGAACATGGGTTGGATGCATGACATGTTCCGCTATTTCCGGTTTGATCCATTCTTCCGGCGCTACCATCAGCAGAACATCACGTTCAGTCTTTACTATGCGTTCAATGAGAACTATCTGCTGCCGGTGAGCCACGACGAGGTGGTGCACGGCAAGTCGAGCCTGATTGGGAAGATGCCCGGGGATGAGTGGCGGCGCTTTGCGAACGCGCGGGCGTTTCTGGCCTATATGTATGGGCATCCGGGTAAGAAGCTGTTGTTCATGGGGCAGGAGTTCGGCCAATACGAGGAGTGGAGCGAAGCGCGGCCGTTGCGTTGGGAGTTACTACAATATGGCCTGCACAGTGGCCTGCAAAGCATGGTGCGGGACTTGAACCGTCTGTTGCGCGAGGAGCCGCCGATGCATGAGGTCGACGCGCATCATGAAGGCTTCGAGTGGATCGACTTCAACGACACGGAAAACTCGGTGATTGCCTTCATTCGCTACTCGCGCGACAAGAAGGAAATGCTGGTGTTTGTGTGCAACTTCACGCCCGTGGCGAGGCACAACTACCATTTGGGAGCTCCGCTCGCGGGCCGCTGGACGGAAATTCTGAATACGGACGATCCGCGCTATGGCGGAAGCGGTGTAGTGCAGCGGGAGGGGGTGATGACCGAGCCGGTGGAGAGCCACTTTCATCCGCAGCGGTTTCGCCTGATGCTGCCGCCGCTGGGGGTGATTGTGCTTAAGCCAGAGACTCGCGATACCACTGAAAGGTTCGACGAAGCCCCTCTTCGAAAGTAAACTGGGGGGCATGATTGAGGTATCGGCGGGCGAGCGTGGTGTCGGCTTGTGAGTCGCGGACGTCGCCGGGGCGCGAGGGGCCATAGGAGGCAGCGAGATCGCTGCCGGCGATCTGCTTCAAGAAATCCCAAGTCTGGTTGAGCGTATAACGGTCGCCGTTGCCGGCATTGAACACCATGCCGCTGACAGAGGGGGCCAAGGCGGCTTTATAGACCAGTGCCGCGACGTCTTCGACATAGGTAAAATCGCGGCTTTGCTCGCCGTCGCCGAAGATGGTGGGAGGCTGGCCTTCGATGAGAGCCTTCATAAAAAGACTGAGGACACCGCTGTAGGGACTGCCGGGATCCTGTCTGGGCCCGAAGACATTAAAGAAGCGCAGCGAGACGGTTTCGAGGCCAAAGCAGGACGCAAAGACGCTGGCGTAATGCTCGCCCATCAGTTTTTGAGCGGCATAAGGGCTTTTGGGATTGGGCTGCATGGACTCGACCTTAGGCAGAGTGGGAGTATCGCCATAGGCGGAGCTAGACGCAGCGTAAACAACGCGCCGGACACCGCAATGTTGGGCGGCGCGGAAGACATTGAAAGAGCCGTTGATGTTGACGTCATGGCTCGGCACAGGGTCGTTGATGCTGCGGGGCACGCTGGGGATGGCGGCGAGATGGAAGACGAAGTCGGCACCGGCAAAGGCGGCGCAGACGGCGTCGTAATCGCGGATGTCGCCAAGGGTGAGAGAGACGGCCGGGTCCGCGGCGGGAAGATTGTGGCGGTGGCCGCTGTTGAGATTATCGAAGGCGACGACGGAATCGGCGCCGGAGGCGCGGAGGTGGCGCAGGAGCGCGGAGCCGATGAAGCCGGCGCCACCAGTAACGACGGCTCTCATGCGACAAGGGCCTCGGCGATGCGCCGGTTGAGGTATTGGATGCTTTCGGCGGCGAGGCGTTCGGCGCCGGGGGTGAAGTCAAAGGCTTCGAGGGAGACCCAGCCTTGATATTGAAGTTGGGCGAGTTTGCGGAATATGGGCACGAAGTCGTAATTGCCGGTACCGCAATGGCGGCCATCGGTCTCGTTGACATGGACGTGACGGATGTAGGGGAAGAATTTTTCGATGAGGCTGGCATGGGGTTCGACCTCGTCGACGGCGTTATGGGTATCGAACATGGAGCGGATGGCGGGGCTAGCGATGGAGTTCACATAGCCGACGGCCTCCTCGAGGGAAAGGACCACATCGGTTTGCTCGCGGGGCAGAGCCTCAATGAGGATGGTGACGCCGCGCTGCTCGGCGAGGGGGGCCACGGAGGCCAGGCCATCGACAAAATTGCGGGTGGCCTCGGCGGCGGAGATGCCGCCTTCGGAAGAACGCTGCTTGGGGCTGCCGAAAACCATAACGCCATTGGAGCCAAGGTCGGCGCAAAGATCAATCAGGCCGCGGATATAATCCCAGCTACGGGCGCGGCGAGCGGCATCGGGAGTGGTGACATGGATGTCCTTGGGGCCGACGAGGATCCAGTGGAGGCCGACGAATTCGAGGCCCTCGGAGCGGATGATGTCGCTCAACTCGCGGCGGCGGGCGGCGCTGAGCGACGGGGGAAACTCGGCGAGGGTGAAGGGGGCAATCTCGATGCCCTCGTAGCCAAAGCGCTTCATGACGCGGCAGGATTCAGCGAAGTCCCATTTATCGAAGGCTTCATTACAGATCGCATGACGAAAATTCATAAGTTAGTTTTTCCTTGCGACGAGGATGAGACTGAGGCCGTTCCAAGGGAGAACCGCATCGAGCATCCGAGTCAGCCAGACGGTCTTGTCGAAAATCTTGAGACTGAGTTTATTGATGCTATCTTGACCGAACACGCCGCCGAAAATCGCCCAGGCGAGACGGCCGAGTTTGTTCACTTGGCGGGTTTCAACGAGGGTGAATCCGCTTTGGGCGAGCAGCGGCTGGAGGCGGGCTTGGGTGAAGCGGTGCTGGTAGCCCATACCGCGGTCGAGGGAGTTGAGGGCAGCGCCCTGGGGGACGGAAAGAATCAGCTTGCCACCGGGGACAAGGCAGCGGTGCATCTGGCGGAGGGCGTCTTCGGGACGTTGTGTGTACTCGAGAGTCTTGAGAAGAAGGGCTGTGTCGAACTGAGCTTCGAGGCCATCAAAGCCGGCGGCATCGCCGGCGGAAAGTTCGCGCACTTCGACATTGGGGGTGCGCAGAAAGCGATTCCGCAAGGAGTGCAGGCTGAGGGGATCTTTTTCACCGGCGACATAGCGCAGGCGCTTGCCCATCAGCATGCCGCTGAGGCTGCCAAGGCCGGCGCCCAGTTCGATAACACGGTCTCCCAGTTGCGGCCGAACCAGCGAAACAAGCCAGTTCAGATAGGCCGGAGTGCCGGTCATGGTGTTGAGGTAGTTCTTACCGTAGCTGTCCTTATACAGATCATCGACGAGCCAGAAGTAGAGCATGACGCCAAGGGCCTTGACGCCATCGCGCCAGCCGATCTTCTTGCCTTCCTCATAAGTGCGGCCGTGGTAGCTGATCGGGACCTCATAGATACGGAACTTGCGTTTGGCGCACTTCATGGTGATCTCGGGCTCGAAGCCGAAGCGGTCACTGCGGATGGGGATGCTCTTGAGCAGGTCGGTGCGGAAGACTTTGTAGCAGGTCTCCATGTCTGTGAGGTGGAGGTTGGAAAGCATGTTCGACATCAGGGTCAAAAAGAGATTGATCATCGAATGCCAGAAGGGGAGCACGCGGCGTTGTTCGCCGGAGAGATAGCGGCTGCCGAAGACGGCATCGGCGCGGCCGCTGAGCAGGGGCGCCATGAGAGCGGGATACTCGTTGGCGTCATATTCGAGGTCGGCATCCTGGATGAGGCAGAAATCGCCTTCGGCCTGTTCGATGGCGAATCGAACAGCAGCCCCTTTACCCTGGTTGACCTCATGACGAAAGAGCCGGACTTGCTGGTGTTCCGCGGCAAAACGCTTCAGGATCTCCGAGGTCCCGTCCCGGGAGCAATCGTCAACAATGACGAGTTCGCGCTCGAGATTTTCCGGCAGCGGAGCAGCCAGGACCATGGCCAGACTTTTTTCGACCACGGCGCGCTCGTTGTAGACCGGGATGAGAATCGAGACTTTCATGCGCAATTTCCTACTATAACCGCCCTTATTGCTTCTTCGGATACAATCGGCAAAGACATGGAAAATAACACCCCTCGTAGAAATTTTCTGGCCTCGTCGGCGACGGCCTTCAGCATCGTGGCGCCACAGGCGGTGCGTGGATCCCAGGCGAATTCAGCCTTAACTCTGGGACTGGTGGGCTGCGGCAACCGCGGCATGTATGTAAGCGGCATTTTCGCGAAGAATGAATTCGCGAAAGTGACGAAGATCTGTGACATTTACGACGACCGTCTCGAGGCGGGGCGGGCCAAGTACAGCGGGGTGCAGGAATACAGGGACATCAAGGAGTTACTGGCCTCCGAGGTGGACGCGGTGCTGATCGCAACGCCGATCGTGTATCATCCCGAGCATTTTGAACTGGCGGTGCGGGCGCGCAAGCACATATACCTCGAGAAGGCGGCGGCAATCGACATCAAGGGCTGCCAGCGGGTATTGCGGGCGGCGCGCACGGCGGACCCGGGCAAGCGGATCTCGATGGGCTTTCAGCAGCGCTACGGCAAGGATTACCGCCGGGCACATGCACTGATTCAATCGGGAGAGCTCGGTAAGATCCGGATGATCCGAGGGGCCTGGCTAGGATCGGGACCGGCGTATAAGCCGAACTACACGGGGCAGGAAGAGAAGATCCGCAACTGGTATTTCTACAAGGACATGTCGGGCGACATGATTACCGAGCAGGATTGCCACAACATCGACGTGCTGCACTGGTTCACGGACCGGAACCCGGCCAAGGCGAGCGGCTATGGCAACCGGGCGTTGCGCAAGGAAGGGGACATTCTCGACACGCTTTCGGTGACCTTCCAGTATACCGATGGACTGGTGGCGAGCTACTCGGCGAACCAATTGGGCCGGGGGCAGGCGTTTCAGGATGTCAGCGAGACATTCATGTGCGAAAACGGCACGGTGCGTACCTCGCGGACGGGCATCACGGTATGGCGCAAGGACAAGAAGGAACCGGAGAACTGGCCGACGAATTATGACATCACGATCGACGCGGTGAACGAGTTTGTGGAAGGCGCGCGCACGGGGCAAATCGAAAACGCGGCCATGTGGGGCGCGGAATCGACGATGGCGGCGATTATGGCCCGAGAGGCGATCTATAGCGGCAAGGAAGTGACCTGGGACCGGATTACGAAGGGTTAGTTTCGCTGATTGCCAGGGGTGGCTTGCGCGGATTGTTTTGGCAAGCGAAACCGGGAAGGAGTGTTTTGGCGTCGGCCTTGGGGAACCTGAAACGGTGAACCCCGAGGCGGGGAAAGAATGTTGCTAACGGCTGGCGCGGATTTCCTCGACAATTTTCTTGGTAAACGCTTCGACAAAGGGGCGGCCGTTCAGGCGCAGGTTTTCCAGGGTCATATAGTCCAATTCGACATCGGGGCGGATCCCTACGTTTTCAACGAAGGGGCTATCGGGGAAGCCGTTTGCGGAAATAGTGGTATTGCGAACCATCAGAGATTGGGTAAACGAGGTCGTGACTTCAGAAAAAGGCCCGGCGTTGACTTGGGTGACATTGCCGCCGGCGCCATTGGTGCGGGTGCCGACGAGCTTGGCGCGGCGGTTGTCCTGAATGTAGGAAGCAAAGGCATCGGCGGCGGAGGTGGAGAAATCATCGACGAGAAGGATCATGGGCTTGCGGTAAGCGAAGGAGTAGCTGGGCTCAGTGGTATCGAGTGAGCAACTGGGAATCGCACCGGTCATGGGACGGCCGGGGGAAGCGAGGGCGGAGGAGACGAGGTCGCGCTGGAAGGTGAAGGTATCGATGACGTATTGGGGGTCGGAGAAGAACTCCGCGCTGAGTACGAGCGAGTCAAAGTATTGGAGCCAGGATAGTGAGGGGCGAATGGATGCGCCGCCGACGCGAAAATTGGTGGGAATCAGCATGGCGGCTGCCTCGACGGAGGCACAGTCATAGCCGCCAGGATTGCGCATGACATCGAGGACGAGGCCGTCGGTATTGTTGTTCATGAAGTTGATTTCGCTGGCGAGCTGGTTGAGCTGGGCGTTGCTGAGGAAGGAGAAATCGCGAATCCGAAGCAGGCCGATGCGGAGACCATCGGAAAGGTAGGTGCCGGAGAAGAAGACATCGTTGGCGCCGCGGCCGAGGCGTTGGAGGAAGCCTGCGGGGAGGGCCCAGACAGGGGTCTGACGGCCAAAACCGCGCAGGGACTGGAGGTTACGCGGGGCGCGGGCAAGCAATTGGGGGCGGCTTGAGCGGCGCCAGGCGGGACGCTCCCAGTGTGGCTCTTCGGATTCGGAGGCGGGGGTGGTTGCGAGTGGAGCATCGGCCAGGGCCGAGGCGGAGCCGAGGTCGCGGACGGGAAAGCCGGTCTTGGTCCAGGGGATGGTGTAGGTCTCGAGTTCGCCACTGGCGCGGCGGATGACAACGCGGCTCGATTCAGGAAGCAGCACGGCTAGAGGATAGGAAGACTGCGGGCGGAACGTGATTCCCTGAATGGCATAGCGGAGGGAGGCGCGGGGGTTACCCCAGCCAATGTTGCGCTCGAGGGCACGAGCGACAGTGAGAGCGGGCTGGCCGTCAATGCTGACGAGTTCGTCACCGGTGGTGAAGGGATAGGTACCTTGGGGGAGCAGAGCGCGGTTGATCTGGTCGATGCGGACTTCGCCGTCGTAGAGGTCGCAGTAGAAGCCGAGATCAGCGAGGAAATTGGAAGTGAGGGAGACCTGAGTATGGGTATCGCGGAAGCTGGCCGCGTATTCGGAGAGAATTTGAACGTGCTCGAGATCGGACTTGGCGGCGCGGACACGCTGGAGCCAGGGAGCGGTGTCAAAGATATTGATGCCGAAAGCCAGGAGCTTCCAATTGGCCGGGGCGTAGCCCTTGGCGTAGGTGTTGGCGAGGGCTTGAAAATCGGCGACGCGCTGGGCCTCGGTGAGAGCGGCGGCGAGAGGAAGGCCGGCCAGGAGGGTAAGGATTAGGCGGGACAAGAGTGCTCCTTTGAAGGAAAATAAAAAGACGAAAGCTGAAGGAAACCCGCGATTGACTCCCGTTTTGCTTGAAACCAACCTGCCCGATCTCGAACTGCTTGTGCGCGGAAAAGTCCGTGACGTGTATTCCATAGACGAGGGTACGCTACTTTTTGTTGCGACGGATCGCATCTCGGCCTTCGACTTCATTCTTGCCTCGGGGATTCCGGGCAAGGGCAAGGTGCTGACACAGCTTTCGCTGTTTTGGTTTGATTATTTGCGGGATCTGACGCCGAACCATTTGCTGACGGCCGATGTGCGGGAATATCCGGCGAAGCTGCGGGCCCATGAGGAACAACTCGCGGGGCGGTCGATGCTGGTGAAGCGGGCGCGCATGGTGGATGTGGAGTGCGTGGCGCGCGGGTACCTGTGCGGGTCGGGATGGAAGGACTATGAGGCGACGGGGGCGATCTGCGGGATCGGGCTGCCGGAAGGGCTGCTGGACGGGAGCCGGTTGCCGGAGGCGATCTTCACGCCGGCGAGGAAGGCGCAGACGGGGCATGATGAAAACATTTCCTTTGAAATTGTTCTGGAGAAGCTGGGGGTGGAACTGGCGATGGAATTGAAGCGGCGGACGCTGGCGATCTATGCGAAGGCGGCGGCCTATGCGGCGACCAAGGGGATCCTGCTGGCGGATACAAAGTTTGAATTCGGCTTTGTGGAGGGGAGGCTGGTGCTGGGGGATGAAGTGCTGACGCCGGACTCGTCGCGATTCTGGCCGGCCGGGACCTGGAAGCCGGGCGGGGCGCAGGTTAGCTACGACAAGCAGTATGTGCGCAACTATCTGGAGCGGATTGGATGGAACAAGCAACCGCCGGCGCCGGGCTTGCCGGAAGAGGTGGCGATCGAGACGGCGCGGAAGTACCACGAGGCTTATCAGGTATTGACGGGAAAGCGGATCGAGGGGCTATGAACTGGCTCGACCTGGTATTGGCGGTGATTCTTGGGGTGTCGGTGGGTACAGGCGTTTGGAAGGGTTTTTTCCGTCTGTCGATCGGACTGGCGGCGACGGTGGTGTCGATCCTGGCGGCGATGTGGTTTTACGGCATCGCGGCAACGCTGTTTACGCCGTACCTGAAGCAGGAGCAGTTAGCGAATTTTTTGGGATTTTTGGTGATTCTGGTGGGGGTGCAGACAGCGGGAGTGTTGCTGGCCAAGCTGCTGGCGCACTTTTTCAAGCAAGCCGGGCTGGGGTGGGTGGACCGGACGCTGGGAGGAGTGTTTGGGCTGGTGCGGGCGGTGTTGATCGGGAGCGTTGTGGTGCTGATGCTGACGGCGTTTTCCTGGACGGCGTTCCCGACCGCGGTGGGGGAATCGCGTCTGGCCCCATATGTGATGGAGGGGGCACGGATCCTGGTGTATCTGACGCCACGGGAGATTCGCGACGGGTTTAATGAAAACTACGAGAAGATAAAAGAGACGTGGAAGAAAACCGTAAAGGACACCTGGAAGAAGGCGCCGGAGCTACTGGAGCAGTAGCGCTGATTTGCGCACCGAAGCTGTTGATTTTTGATCTGGACGGCACGCTGATCGATTCGAAGGAGGACCTGATCGCGAGCGTCAACGCCACACGGGAATACATGAAGCGAGACCAGTTGCCGGGCGCGCTGGTGGCGAGCTATGTTGGCAACGGAGCACCAGTACTGATCCGGCGGGCGATGGGGGCCGAGGCGAGCGAAGCGGAGGTGGAAGAGGCGCTCGATTACTTTATCCGCCATTACCACGAGCATTGTCTCGACCGGACGCGGCTCTACCCGGGCACGCGCGAGACGATGGAACGGGCGCGCGAGAAGGGGATCCATCTGGCGGTGCTGACGAATAAGCCGGTGAAGATCAGCCATGTGATTCTGGGGGGACTGGGGGTGGATAGCTGGTTTGCGCGGATCTATGGGGGCAACAGTTTCGCGGCGAAGAAGCCGGACCCGGTGGGGATACATACGCTGCGGGAGGAGTTGACAGTGGAGGCGTTGGCGACGGTGATGATCGGGGACTCGCGGGTGGACATTGAGACGGCGCGCAATGCCGGGGTGTACTCGGTGGGATTAACGTATGGGCTGCAGCCGGAGAGCTTGCGGGAAGTGCCGCCCGACCTGCTGCTCGACCGGATGGAAGATCTGATTCCCCACTTATGATGGTCGCGGTGATGGCGGTGCTGCAATGGGCGGGGGAGCCGAGTTGGCGGGAAGTGGGGCCGTTGCTCGACCGCTGGTGCAATGACTGTCACCGGGCGGGGCAAGTGGGGCCGTTTGACTTTACGAGCTACGAGGGCGCCGTGGCCTATGCGCCGGAGATTGCGCGCTATGTGTTGGGGGGAAAGATGCCGCCGTGGCGGGCGAAGCCATCGGGGGTGGAGTGGGCGAATTCGCGGGGGTTGCCGGATGAAGTGACGGCAAAGCTACTGGCGTGGACGAATACGGGGATGAAGCCGGGGAAGGCCGTGATGAAGAAGCGGCACCCACAGTGGAATTTGGGCGTGCCGGGGGTGGTGTTGAGTCAGCCGCGGGAACACACGGTGGCGGCGGAGCGGACGGTGGACATTGTGCGGTTTACGGCAGGGCCGGAGGAATTGGGCAATGGGGGGAAGGATGTGTACTTTGACGGCTTTGAATTGCGGCCGTCGAACCGCGCGCTGCTGCACCATGCGTTGCTGCGTGTCGAGGGGGAGCCGATTGCGGCATGGGCGATGAGTGATGGGGGATTGCGGCTGCCGGCCGGGGTTGCGTGGAAGATCGGAGCGGGAAAGAAGCTGGAAGTGGAGTTGCATTACTTCAAGCGGAATCTGCGGCCGGCGCGGGATTTGACGCGGGTGGCGCTGTATTGGGCGAAGGGTAAGCCGGGGCGGGTGGCGCGGCTGCTGGAACTCAAGAAAGAGGCGCTGCGGATCCCGGCCGGGGCGAACGTGCACCGGGAGGCGATGCGCTTCAGGCTGCCGTCCGGGGCCCGCGTGTACGCGGTGCTGCCCGTGTTTCAACTGCTGGCAACACAAGTGCGCATGAAGTGGGGGGACGAGCGGGATTATTTTTTGTGGGTGGAACCGTTTGAGCATCATCTGATGTCGAGCTACCTGCCGGCAAGGCCCTTGAGCGGGCGCGAGCTGGAAGTGGAGGCCGTGTACGACAACTCCGCGCAGAACCCTTACAACCCGCACCAGAAGCTGCGCGAGGTGCGGTTTGAGGAGAACGGGCTCGACGAGACCTTCCGCGTCTGGCTGACGGTGGGGCGATGATGCCGCACCGCCGGGAGGCGACGGGCAATGCGATGGGGTGGAGCTCGAATACGGTCAATGAGCTGAGCGAGTTGTTTGTGGAAGCATGCGCGCCGGGGATGAAGGTGATCGATATTGGCGCGGCCTACGGGGTAGCGGCGCACCGGGCGCTCGAGCGGGGAGCGAGCGTGGTGGCGAACGATTTGGACCGGGGGGCGCTCGAAAAATTGCAGCAGCAACGGCCGGCAGGGGGAGAACTGGAAATCCGAGCGGGCCGGTTTCCGCGGGATGTAAAGACGGGAGAGGGGGAGTTTGATCTGGCGCATGCCTCGTGCGTGTTTCATTTTTTGACGGGGAGGCAACTGGAGCGGGCGGCGGAATGGCTGAGGCATGGGCTGCGGCCGGGCGGGCGGGTGTTTGTACTGGCGGCGACGCCGTGGATGAAGCCCTTCGCGGAATTCATAGGCGAGTACGAGGCGCGGGGGCAACGGGGCGAGGCTTGGCCGGGCTGGGTGGAAAACACGCGCGCATATTCCGGGCACCGGATGTTGGGGCAATTGCCGAAGAGCGTGCATTTGCTCGATGGGGAAGTGCTCGAGCGGGTGTTCCGGGGGGCGGGATTCGACAGCGAGCGGGTGTGGTTGTTCCGGCGGCGGGATCTGCCGGCGAGCCTAGGCTGGGACGGGCGGGAAAACGTGGGCTATATCGGACGGAGGATTTGAGCGGCGGCGCGGAAGACGTTGGCGGAGGCTAGGACGGTATCGGTGATGGGGGAGGCATAGCCGCCGCCCTGGGTGACAACGCAGGGCAGGCGAAGGTCGCGGATGGCGGAGAAAACCATTTGGTCGCGGCGGGCGAGGCCGGAGTGGGTGAGGGCGAGTTTGCCGAGGCGGTCGGAGGCGAGGGCATCGACGCCGGCCTGGTAGAAGACGATGCCGGCGGGTTGTGACAGCACCTTGGGCAGAGCGGCGGCGAGGCGGTCGAGATAAATTTCGTCGGTGGCGCCATTGTCGAATTCAAGATCGAAGTCGGACTGTTGTTTGCGGAAGGGGAAGTTGTGGCGGCCGTGCGCGGAGAAGGTAAACACGCGCGGGTCCTCGCGGAAGATGGAGGCGGTGCCATCGCCCTGGTGGACGTCGAGGTCGATGACGAGGGCGCGCTCGATGAGGCGGCGGTCGATGAGGCAGCGGGCGGCGACGGCGATGTCGTTCAGAACGCAGAAGCCGGAGCCGAAGTCGCGGTAGGCATGGTGGGTGCCGCCGGCGAGAACGCCGGAAAAGCCATCGGAGAGGGCGCGGAAGCTGGCGGCGACGGTAGCGCCGACGCTCGACAGCGTGCGCGAGACGAGACGGGGAACCTGGGGAAAGCCGATGCGGCGGATGGCGGCGGGATCGAGGCGCATTTCGAGGAAAGCGTCGACATAAGCAGGGTCGTGAACGCGGAGGAGGTCTTCGCGGGAGGCCAGCGGCCCGGGGGCGAAGCGGAAGCCGGACTGGCGTTCGAGTTCGTTGCGGATGAGCTTATACTTCTCCATCGGGAATTTATGGCCGGGAGGGAGGGGGATGTCGTGGTGGTCGCAGTAGAAGAGAAGAAACATCAGCTCCTGTTTTGAGTTTGACCGAGATCGCGGGCCAGCGAACGCACGTCTTGCAGAAACTGGCGATACTCGCAGCTTTCTCGCGGGGGCCGGTGGAGTTGCAGGAGGCGGATGGCGAGTTGAGTGGCCGAGAGGAGACGGGAGACTTGGGTGAAAAGAGGGGGAGAGGCGATAGGGCGGGGCGAGGAAGCGGTGAGAAGGAGCGCGAGGAAGAGCAGGATTGCTTTCATGTACCGATAGACGGGGGAGAAGGGAAAGCGACAGGCGCGGAATTGTGAATCAGTGTAAGCCAGGCGAGGAGCGGTTTTAGAAAGGGCCAGATGCCTTTGTAGCGGAGCATGTCATCGGGGCAAGTGAGAAGGACGCCGCGGAGGATGAGTTGTTGAGCGGGGGTGAGGGTGGAGACGGGTTGAGTGTAGGTGTGGACGGTGAAAAGGGCGGTGTTTGATTGGGGCAGGAGGCAGAGGGTTTGGCGTTCGGCGCGCATCCAGCAATGTGTGCCGGCGTTTTGCGGGGTGATGGCGGCGTTGCAAGAAGCAACAAAGGCGTCCCAACGGGAGGTGAGGTCGAGTTGGCCGGTGGATTTGACGGCCCAATTGAGGCGGGAGATGGGGCGGCCGGGTTTGAGGCGTTCGATGAGTTTTTGACTGGAGGGGCCGATGGTGTTTTCGAAATCGGGGACGGGGGCGTGGATGGAGAGGAAGGGGCGGCCGATTTTGTCGTCGAGGCACCAGGCGTTGGCGAAGCAGAGGTGGCCGGCGATGAGGGGGAGGCCGGGCTGAGAGAGGTCGAGCAGGAGGAGGTCTTCCTGAACGCTGTCGCCGGCGGCGCGGATGCCGCCTTCGGAGAGGCCGAGGAGGCGGGCGAGTTCGGCTTGGGCGGCTTCGCTGCCGGGGAGGGACTGGCAGTAGTAGTGGGGATTAAAGTCGAGGCAGTGGCGCTTGAGGGCTAGTTCGTGGGTGAAGTGTTCATCGGGCTCAAAGATGAGTTGGCCGGCGGGGAGAGGGGAGGCGCCGATGCGGAGATCGTATTGGGGAGAGGAGAGGGGGAAGTAAAGAGGGGGGATCATGCGGAGTGGCTATCGTTAGGCGCGGCGAGGCCAAAGAGCGCGAGAAAGGGGGTAAGGACTTCCGAGTCGCCGAGGTTGTATTCAAAGAGTGCTTCGGCGGCCAAGCCGATGAGGACGGCGAGAGCGAAATGGGAGCGGGCCGAGGGGTGGCGCCACCAGGAGCGGGCATTGATGGCGACGAAGATAAGGAAGCAGGCCAGAGCGGGGAGGCCGCGCTCGGCGGCGTACTGCAAGTAGAGGTTATGCAGGTGGCCGTAGTAGCCGTCGGGAAGTGGGCGGAGGGCGCGGGGCAAGGCAAGGTATTGATCGAATTGCTTGCCGGGGCCTTCCGGGCCAAGGCCGAGCCAGGGGTGGGCGGCGATCATGCGGAAGCCGGTTTCGCGGGTGATGGCGCGGTGGGAGTTGGAATCGACCTGCCCCTGAGGGCGGATGATGCTGAGCATGCGGGTTTGGACCGGCGTGGGCGAGAGCCAATAGGCGGCGGCGAGCAGGGCCGGCAGGGCGGCCAAGGAAATCGCCCGCCAGCGGAATAGAAGAAAAGCGAGGGCGCAGGCGGCACCGAGCCAGACGGAGCGGGTTTGGGCCAGGAGGATGGCGAGGGCGAAGACCGCGGCGGCGGCGAGCAGGAACAGACGGCGGGCGAGCGGCTGGCGGGTGAACAACAGCAGGCTCAGAGCGAGGCAGAAGGCGAGGAGCATGTGTGCGCTGAAGGTCATCCAGTGGCTCATGAAGCCGGTGATGCGGTCGGCGACGTAGGCGAGGTAGAAGTCCTTGCCGGCGAGGCGGGCGGCGTTGAGCTTTGTGCTGTATTCGATGAAGCTCCAGAGGGCGGAGGCGAGGCAGACAAAGGTAAGCGGCCAGGCGAGGGCGGGGCCGGGGAAGCGGCGGGTGAGGAGAGTGGAGCCGAGGGGGAGGAGGGACCAGAGGAAGAGTTTTTTGATTTGGGGCAGCGCCGAGCGGGGCTCACCGCTGGCCAGCGCGGCGAGCAGGGTGAGAGCGAGGAAGGCGGCGGCCCAAAGGATGCCCGGCGGCCAGCAGGGGCGGCGGCGCAGGGACAGAAAGAGCGCGAGGGCGAGGCCCAGAAAGATCTGGCTGGCGGCGATGGAGCAGAACGCGAGGACGATGGAACAGGCGAGTGAGAATTCAGCGGCCAGTTGTCGCGTAAAAGTCACAGCTTTCATCGTAGTATTGAAAGTTCGGAAGATGATGGAACTTTATCTGATGCGGCATGGCATTGCCGAGGAGACGGCTGTTGGGGGCCGGGACGCGGAGCGGGCGTTGACGGCGGAAGGGCGGAAGAGGCTGAAGGAGGTGCTGCGGACGGCGGCCAAGGCGGGAGTGGCGCCGGGGCTGATCTTGACCAGCCCGTACCGGCGGGCGCGGGAAACGGCCGAGATGGCCGCGAGTGAATTGGGCTACAAAGGCGAGATCGTCGAGACGGGGGCGCTCGTTCCCTACGCGCATGTGCAAGAAATGTGGGAAGAGGTGCGGGTGCATAAGGGGGAAAGCAGTTTGCTGGTGGCCTCGCATGAGCCGCTGATGGGCCAAGCGGCGGGCTTTATTGTGAACTCGCCGGGCCTGCGGATCGATGTGAAGAAGGGGTCGATGCTGCGGATCGACGTGGAGGGATTCGGCAGCCAGCCCGTTGGGGTTTTGAAGTGGTATCTGACGCCGCGGCTGGCGAGCTAGTCGAGGCGTTTCTTCACCCAGCGTTTGGCTTTGATCAGGGCCGATTCGGTTTTCTTGTTGGCCAGAGACAGCGAGTCGAGAGTTTTGCTGGCGGCGAGGGCGACGGGTTGGGCGACGTAATTGGGGGTGACGGCGAGGATGACGCCTGGGGACTGATCGAGTTGGGCGCGGAGGGAGGGTGGGAAGTCCGACTGCATCTTGGCCGCCAGGGGCCAAAGAGGGCTCGCGGCCCAGACAGACCCATGAAGGGGGCGGCCGGGTTCGCCGAGGTTGATGAGGCGGGGCACGAGGAGGCGGTCGGGCTTGTCGCAACGGTCGGAGCCGCAGCCGAGGCGGCCGCAATGATCTGGGGAGAGAAAAGAGGCGTGTTTGCCGTGGGAGATCCAGACCTCGACGCCGCGCCATTCGGCGAACTGCGTGGAGGCACGCACAGCGGTGCCGCGGTCGCAGGCGGTGTCCTCGTGAGCGGCGGCATAGTGGTAGCGCGCGCGCCACTGGCCCTGGTCCTCGATGAGAAAGACGGAGACATGTTCGGGGTCGAGGGCGTGGCCGTTGCGGCCGCAATCCCTCGCCCAGAGGTGGTAGTAGTGCAATTCGATGCCGCCGGGAAGGGGGAAGGCCTGCGTGTAGATGACGCCGTTACGAGCCTTGACGGCAGGGGCGGGGCGATCGGGCTCGAATTCGGCGGGTTTGCCATCGCAGTCGTGGGGAGAGATGAGAAAGCGGGGAGCGAACTGGGCGAGGAGGGTTTGCTCGAGGGCGTCGGCGAGGCCGTCCTGATCAGCGTCGGGAGTGGGGGGGGCGAGCAGGACGAGGGCGAGGAGCAAGCGCATCGGGCGGGGCTTAGCTCAAGCATAGTATGAGGTTGACGATGGACGCAGGGGAGCCGGAATTGGGGGGTGAAGATGAGGCGCCGTGGCAAGCGATTGAGAGGTGATTCGTGTGGCGGGCCGGGACAGCGTTCCGGGCGCTGCGCTTTTGCCTGGTACCGGCCTGGAGGTGGCGGATTGCGCATTTGAAGGCGTTGAAGCTGGGAGGCATCGAGGTGGCACTTCTGGAAGGATTGGCGGTGAGGGAGGCGGAACTGGGGCTGCTGGGTGAATCCGGGGCGGCTGTACTTGTTGAGGGGGAGCGCAGTTTAGAGGGCGGCTGAGGGGGGGATACGGTAGAGGCGGTGGGCATTTTCCCAGGTAATTTTGCGCAGGGCGGGGGAGCCTTTGAGGTGGCGGTGGAGCAGGGATAAGGTTTGGCGGGCGACGCATTTTCCTTGGAGGCGTTTGGCGGCGCGTTCGGTGTTGGCGCCGCGCCCGTCTGTACAGGGGCAATCGGAGCCGAACAGGAGTTTATTCTGGTGGCGGAGGAGGAAGCCATGGGTGAATTCGGGGTCGCGGGAGAGGCCATTGTTGCCGGAATTCGCCGATAGGTCGCCGTAGAGGTTGGGGAAGTCGGAGAGGAGGCGGTCGGTGACGCCGCCAGGCTGGACGGGACCGGTGGGGTAATCGATATCCTCCTGGTAGTCGGCGCTGATGTTGGCCCAGAAGGCATCGGCATGGCCCACGAATTTGGTTTTGGGGAAGGCTTTGAGAACGGAGGCGAAGTTTTTGAAGCCGGCCGACCATTTACCTTCACCGGGGAAGTGGTCGACTTCCTGGAAGTGGACGAGGACGGGGACATCGAGTTCAGCGGCGAGGGCATAGGCGCGGCGGAGTTCGGGGCCATCGGCGGCGACATGGAATTTGAGTTCTCCGAAGGCGCGGGCGCCGCGCCGGACGGCTTGGGTAAAGAGAATTTCGGCCTCGGGCTTGGTGATATCGGCCGAGACGGACCAGATGAATTGTTGGGGGTATTTTTCGACGAGGGCAGCGGCGGCATCGGCAGCCTGGGAGCGGGTGAGCAGGACGGCGCGCGAGACGCCGCAGCCGTCCATGTGGGTGAGGTTGGCATCACGGCTGAGCCGGAGGTCGTGGCGCCAGTGGAGGTGGATATCGATCACGGGGGCTGCCCAAGAGGGTTTGTCCTGGGCGAGGAGAGCGGGGGCGGCGAGAAGAGCGCGGCGGGAGAGCATGGAGGAAGCTTATCGCTTGAGGAGATAGTTGGCGAGGGCAAGGCCGAGGGTAAGGTGTTCGGGAGCGTCGAGGTGGATGCCGTCGATGGGACTGGATTTGACGATGAGGCTGGCGTCGAAGAAATCACAATCGAGGTCGCGGGCGACCTGGTTGAGGGCGGCGGGGAGGCCAGCGGAGCGGAGGGTGGCGTTGACGAATTTGGGCATGGGTTGGGAGGCGTCATCGCGTGGGGCGGGAGGGCAGATTATGGTGATGGGAGGAATGGACATACCGGGTTCGATGGGAGCGCGGCGGATTTCCTGAATCAGGGCGGCGATGCCCTGGGCGGAGGAGTAGGCGGAATTAAAGGGATGATTGAATTGGAAGTCATTGGTGCCGAGCATGAGAAGGATGCGGTCGAGAGGGGAAGCGGACTCGATGCGCTGGGCAAGGCCGAGGAGGCCATTGCGGCCGGGCTTGTAGGGATCCTCAAAGACACTACGGCGTCCATTGAGGCAATCCTCGGTGATGCGGACGGGGAAGCAACGGGAAACCAGCTCGGTTTCGAGAACTCCGGGCCATCGCTCGAGGAAGGGCAGGCGGCGGCGTGTGCCTGGGATGATACCCCAGCTGAGAGAGTCGCCGAAGACGAGAAAATGTTGCATGGAAAGGCCTTTTCGGGCAGCTTAGCACCGAAGGTTGCAAGGAGGTGGACGATCCGGTAAGATAGAAGGTTGAGGTGGCGTTGCGTCCTGGCGCAGGGCTGATCTGACCCGCACGAGAAGGAAACAGATAGAGTTATGTACGCAGTGATAGAGGCCGGCGGTAAGCAATACCGCGTCGCTCCTGGCGATTTGGTTCGAGTGGACACGCTCCATGCCGAGCCTGGGACGGAAGTGGAATTGGGCAAGGTGTTGATGGTAGCCGGGGAGTCGGGCATTCAGACCGGTGCCGATGCGGCTGGCGTGAAGGTGACCGGGACGGTAACCAAACATGGCCGCGGCGAAAAAGTGATCGTGTTCAAATTCAAGCGGAAGAAGCAGTACAAGCGGACGCAGGGACACCGGCAGAACTTTACGGAAGTGAAGATTAACGCGATCGCCTAGGGCGGCGCAGGAGGAGTTGAAGAAATGGCAAGTAAAAAAGGCGCAGGCTCAACAAGGAATGGTCGCGACTCCCACTCACAACGGCTGGGGGTAAAGCGTTTTGGCGGCGAAATCGTAACTGGCGGTTCGATTCTGGTGCGCCAGCGCGGAACGCGGATCAAACCCGGCGACAATGTGGGTATTGGCAAGGACGACACGCTGTATGCCCGGATTCCGGGGATGGTGGAATTCCGCGACCGGGGCCGGATGGGCAAGTATGTGTCGATCAAGGAACTGAGTCTGAACTAGTTCCAGACAGAAATGAAAGAAAAGCAGGGTCGCCAGGCGAAGGCATGGCGGCCTTTCTCCATTTATGCTGCACAGCTCGAAGTTTATCGATGAAGCGAAAGTTTATGTGAAGGGTGGGGACGGTGGCAACGGGTGCTCGGCGTTCCGGCGGGAGAAGTTTATTCCGCGCGGGGGTCCGTCGGGAGGGGATGGAGGCCGCGGGGGCGATGTGATCTTTGAGGCATCGCGGCATTACAACACGCTATTTCATTTGCGGATGAACCCGGAGCACACCGCGGACCGGGGCCGGCACGGGGAGGGATCGAACCGGACGGGGCGCAATGGGGAGAGTCTGGTGGTGAGAGTACCGGTGGGAACGGTGGTATACCACTGGGACAATGGGGAGCAGATCCATGACTTTACGCACGATGGAGAGCGATTTGTGGTGGCGCGCGGGGGAAGAGGGGGCCGGGGCAACCAGCATTTTGCGACGCCGACGCACCAGGCGCCGACGGAGAAGGAAGATGGGCAACCCGGGCAGATGTTCACGCTACGGCTGGAGATGAAGCTGCTGGCGGATGTGGGGCTGGTGGGATTTCCGAACGCGGGTAAGAGTACGCTGATCTCACGGCTGTCGGCGGCGAAGCCCGAGATTGCGGCCTATCCTTTCACGACAAAAGAACCGGTGCTGGGGGTGGTGACGATGGACGAGTATGGGAACGAGACGTTCATCATGGCCGACATTCCGGGGCTGATCGAGGGGGCCAGCGAAGGACACGGACTGGGGACGACTTTTCTGCGGCACGTGGAGCGGACGCGGGTATTGCTGCACCTGATCGACTTGTCGGAGTTCAACGAGCACCGGCCGGTGGAGGCGTACGAGATCATCCAAAACGAACTGGCGAGCTACAGCGGGGAGTTGGTGGAGAAGCCGCAAATCGTGGTGGCGACCAAAGCGGATTCGGCACAGGACGGGACGCGTTGGGAAGAACTGGAAGCATTTTGCCGGGAGCGGGAGTTGCCGTTATATAAGATTTCGGCAATCACGGGAGAGGGGCTGACGGAACTGAAGGCAGCGGCGTGGGCAGCGGTAGTCGAGGCACGCGAGAAGATGGAGGCGGCTGAGGGCGAGGAGGATGTGGAGCAGCGGCTGGGACTTTAGGTCTGTTCGGGAGAGCGGCGGGAGGCAGTGACGTGGTGAATGCCGCCGATGGCGGTAAGTGCGGCGAGGATGCGTGAAAGCTCAACGCCGGGGGCGAGATGGAGGTGGTAGTGGGCCTCCACGGATTCGCCCTGTTTGACCTGAGCCAAGCTTTCGAGATGGCGGGTGCAAACGAGGTTGTTGAGGGTTTGGGTGAAGATTTGGTCGAGGTCGGTGCCGGGGGCGGCGCGGAGCGTAAGGCTGATGTCGGCGCCGATGGCGGGGCGGAAGCGGAAGAGAAATTCAGCAAGAGCGACCGAGAGAATCCCGAGGGAGGCGATCCAGGTGTTCCCTGCTCCGACGGCCATGCCGGCAATGACTGCGAGGATCACGTAGGCGGTATCCCGGGTGTCGCGGACAACGGTACGGAAGCGGACGATGCTGAGGGCGCCGACGAGAGAGAAGGCGCGGGCGACATTGTCACCGATGACCTGAGTGACCATGGCAATGAGGACGCACAGCAGCAGCAGCGTGAGCGGGAAAGAGGAACTGGCGAGAATGCGGGCGCGCGCCCAGGCATAAACGGCGACGACGCCGAGGCCCATCAGGAAGGCAAGGGCCAAGCGGATGAGAGTATCGGGGAGCATGGGATTCACGGTAGGATTCCCATGATCATCATGCCCGGGCCGGGCAGCGGGGGGAGCAGATTTTCCAGGCCGGCGCGGAGTTGGTCGGCGGTGAGAGGGGATTCGGGAGTTCCAGCCCAATCGGCAAAGAAGCGCGAGAAGGCCGAGAGCATTTCGGTGCGTGAGAGGGCGCCGTCCTGGTCTGCATCGAGGGAGCGATGGAGGGCGGCGCCGGCGAAGAAGATCGGGCCGCCGCGGGCGCCTTGCGGAGGGGTGGCAGGGGTTTGTTTACCGGCAAGTTGGCCGGCAACGGATTGAACGCGAGCAGGAACGAAGAGTTTGACGGGCATGCCGCCCGGGCCACCGGGGCCACCTGGTCGGGCCGGACCGGGCGGGGGGCCCATCTGAGCGAGCGGCGGCGGGAGAGGCTCGGCGGTGGGGTTCGCGGCAATGCGGCGATGGAAGGCAGTTGGCTTCACATCGGACTCATCGGCGACAGCGGGCCGGATGAGAGCCGCCAAGGCGTCGACCTGAGCGGCGAGGCGTTCGGGCTGGCCGAGAGTGTTGTTGTAGGCAGCGAGATGAGACTTATAGAACTTAATGAAGGCCTCGAGGGAGAAGAGGCGTTCGAGGAAGCGACTTTGGCCGCGCCAGGGTTTCACAATCGGCGCCAGGGGGCCGGCGCCGAAGCCACCGAAGGAAAGATCGAGATCGAGCGGACCTTGTCACGAGGCTCCGACCCAGCCCATTACCCGGCTGAGCCGCTCGCCAGCTGCCCAGTCATACCGATTCCTCCTGGGGTGGGACACTCACCCACTGATAAACTGCGCCATTCAGGCGCATGGTTATACCCAACGCGGGCTTGCTCCTGACGCCCATACAAGGTCTTCACCGTCTTCGTTCTGCTTCCCGAAAGCCCGCCGCACGCAGTCCTCGCGGCGGAACTTCGCGATGCCCAGCAACCGCGGCAATACTTGGTCCCCACGCATCCCCGTGATGGAAGCGTAGCGCGTTCGGCGAGACATACTTCAGCGGGCAACCTTCAACGAACTTCTCCCAGATCCCGCTCCCAGTCAAGAACTCGATGGGGAAGGCCAAGCCGCCGTGCAGGCTCACTCCGGCGTCCTCTTCTCAGCCAACTTCGATTACCCCGCCAAAGGTGTCCAGCTTCCGGGGCGGCGGGTACTGGACAAACTCCTCTTCATGGTCACCCAACGGGGTTAAGCCTCAAATTTTCTTCGTTCGCGCTGATCCCGTTCCGTATCCATCAGTGGCGCTCAGTGAGGGGCCAGCCAACTGCCGTTTCTAGACGTGAATTGTAAGCTAGAGATTTTTTAGTGCGACGGCAGCACCCACGGCCAGCAACAGGATGGCGAGCGAGCGACGGAGGTGGCGCTCAGAGGCCCGGCGGGCGAGGGCGAGGCCGAGGAAGGTGCCGAGTAGGGTGGCAAGGAGGAATGTGAGGACGAGCGGGAGGAGACTTGACCAGAGAGGAACGTGCTGGAGAGCGCCGGTGAGACTGTTGAGAGCGATGACGGGGAGGCTGGTGGCGGTGGCGGCGCGGGTATCGATGCCGGCGAAAGCAATCATGGCGGGGACGAGCAGGAAACCGCCACCGACGCCAAGCATGCCGGTGAGGAGACCGACGAGAGCGCCAAGGGCGAGACAGAGAGGGAGGCGGGGGCGCGGAGAGGGGGTTTGAGAATCAAAGAACCAGAGACGGGCCCCGGCGAGGAAAACGAGAACCGCGAAGGTGAGCATCAGGTGGCGAGCTTCGAGGTGGGAGCCGAGATAGGCGCCGAGGGTGGTAGCAGGAAGGCCCGAGAGGGCGAAGAGAGAGGCCTCGCGCCAGCGCACGGCCCCGCGGCGACTCTGTAGCAGCGCGCCGATGAGGGCAGCGGAGCCGACCACGATTTGCGAGACCGCGATGGCTTGGGGGACAGAAAGAGAAACGCCGTAGACCAGGACAGGAAGGGCGAGGATCGCTCCACCACTGCCAAGAGCGCCAAGAACGATACCAATGAGGATGGCGAGGGGCAAGAGGGGGAGCGTAAAGAGCACGAAGGGTTATTATCGCGAAGTTCTTGAGCGTGGCGGCTTGGATTGAGTGCGTCGCCGGAACTGGCGGCCAGAGGCGCCGATAGCAGGGGTGATGAGGCTGGGGAGCGTGGATGAAACTGGAGCAGAATTGCGTTGTGGTGTGGCGGATGAAGGTGAGGTATGGAGTTGTTAGCGGAGCCCAAGGGCTAGGAGTTGGAGGTGCGGCGGGCGGCCGCGAGGGTATCTTCAAGGCGGCGGAGTTCGCTGTCGCACATGATTTGGCAGAGCTGAGAGATGAGGGGATCGTCGACGAAGTAAATCACTTCGAGGCCGGATTTGCGGCGGTTGACGAGGTTGGCATCGTGGAGGGCCTGGAGGTGGCGGGAGGTGTTGGACTGGGTGAGGCCGAGGGATTGAACGAGGGCGGAGACGGTATGCTCGCCTTCGAGAAGGGTTTTGAGAATGCGGAGGCGGGTGGGTTCGCCGAGGGCGCGGAAGCGATGGGCGATGGAATCGAGGAAGGCTTCCGGCATGGAATGTTTGACCACTGCCTCAATTATCCCTTGACGCCGATCTTGCGGAGGATGGTCATCATGGGGCACCAGTTGGTGAAGGCGGACTGCAGGAGATTCGCGCCGATGAAGGCGGTGAACCAATACCATCTGGGATCGAAATAGTGGGCGAGGGCAAGGCTAATGAGGATAAATGTGCCCGCGATCAAGCGGAGCAGTCTTTCGACGTTCATATTGATCTCCTTTGGAAGTTCTGAAGGAAGTAGTAAACAACCGGGACAGTGACGCGGGACAGCAGCAGGGAGGCAATCTCGCCGGCCATCAGCGCGATGGCGAGCCCCTGAAAAATGGGGTCGAAGAGGATGACGGCCGAGCCGACGACGACGGCGGCGGCGGTGAGCATCATCGGGCGGAAACGCACGGCGCCGGCATCGATGACGGCAGCATCGAGGGGCATGCCCTGGGCGAGGCGGAGTTCGATGAAGTCGACGAGGATGATGGAGTTGCGAACGACAATGCCGGCGCCAGCGATGAAGCCAATCATGGAAGTGGCGGTGAAGAAAGCGCCAAGAAGGGCATGTCCGGGGAGGATGCCCACCAGCGAGAAGGGAATGGCGACCATGATGACGAAGGGGGTGAGGAAGCTTTCGAACCAACCGACGACCAGGACATAGATAAGAACGAGAACGGCAGCAAAGGCAAGGCCTAAATCACGGAAGACTTCATAGGTGATGTGCCACTCACCATCCCATTTCATGGAGTAAGTAGAAGTATCGAAGGGCTGGGTGGCGACATATTGTTCGATGGCATAGCCTTCGGGACGGAACTTATCGATTTCCGGGCCGGCGGCGAGGACAGCGTAAACGGGGGCTTCGATGCGGCCGGCGACGTCGGCGGTGACGTAGGTAACGGGCATCAGGTTCTTGTGATAGATGTAAGGGCCCTCGCGAGTTTCGCTGACGGTCGTAAGGGAGGAGAGGGGTACGGGTGGCCCGGTGGGGCCGGCGACGGGGATGCGGCGGATGCGGTCGAGAGAAGCGCGGTCGGCGCGGGCGAGGCGGAGGGAGATGGGCAAGGGTTCCAGCTCGGATTCCTGGTGGAGGAGACCGGCGGGAAGGCCGGCGGTGGCGAGGCGAAGGGCCTCGGCGACGGCGAGGGGAGAAATGCCGTGTAGGGCGGCTTTTTCCGTGTCGATGGAGAGGTGGTATTTGGGTTGGGGATCCTCGACATACCAATCGATGTCGACGATACCGGGGATGCGGGCGAAGATCGTGCGGAGTTCAGCGGCGATCCGGCGGCGGCCATCGGGGCTGGGTCCGTAGACTTCGGCAACCAGGGTAGCGAGTACAGGGGGGCCCGGGGGGACTTCAGCAACCTGGATGAGAGCGCCGAGGGATTGGGCAAGGGGCAGGAGACGGTCGCGAACCTGTTTGGCGATTTCGTGGGACTGTTGCTGGCGGTCGTGACGGGACTGGAGGTTAAGCTGGATGTCGGCCACATTCGCGCCGGATCGGAGGTAGTAGTGGCGGACGAGACCGTTGAAGTTGTGGGGAGCGGCGGCGCCGGCGTAGGTTTGGGCGTGGAGGACCTCGGGTTGGGCGAGGGCGGCGCGGGCGAGGGTGGAGACGGCGTGCTGAGTTTGCTCGAGGGAGGCGCCTTCGGGCATGTTGACAATGACCTGGAATTCGCTCTTGTTGTCGAAGGGAAGCATCTTAACCTTCACCCAGCCGAGGGGGAAGAAGAGCATGGCGGCGATGAGCAGCAGGACGACGGAGACGAGGAATCCGCCCGTCCAGAGTGGTTGGTGAAGCAGCCGGTGCATGTAGCGTCGGTAGAGGCGGGTGATGAGGTCTTCCCTGCCCTCCTGGTGGAGGTGGGCGTGGCCGGCGAGGAGTTTGACGGCGGCCCAGGGGGTGACTAGGAAGGCAACGAGCATGGAGAAGAGCATGGCGGCGGTGGCGCCGATGGGGATGGGGCGCATGTAGGGGCCCATGAGACCGCCGACGAAGGCCATGGGAAGGATGGCGGCAACAACGGTGAAGGTAGCGAGGATGGTGGGGTTGCCGACCTCATTGACGGCAGCGATCACGACCTGGGGAAAAGGGAGGTGGTGATTTTGGGGGAGGCGAGCGTGGCGGACGATGTTTTCGACCACGACGATGGCGTCATCGACCAGGATGCCGATGGAGAAGATGAGAGCGAAGAGGGTGATGCGGTTGAGGGTGTAGCCGTAGAGGTAGAAGACGGTGAGGGTGAGGGCGAGGGTGACGGGAACAGCGGCGAAGACGACAAGGGATTCGCGCCAGCCGAGGGCGAGAGCGATCAGCAGTGCCACGGAAAGGACGGCGAAGGCCATGTGCTCAAGGAGCTCGTTGCTTTTTTCGGCGGCGGTTTCACCGTACTGGCGGGTAGTGGTGATTTGGACGGCGGAAGGAATGAGGCGGGGACGGGCGCGTTCGACCTTGCGCAGAACATCGCGAGCGACGGTGATGGCGTTGGCGCCCTTGCGCTTGGCGACGGCGATGGTGACGGCGGATTGAGAACCGGAGCGGTCGAGGTGGAATACATACTCGGAGGGTTCAGTGCCGGTGTCGGCGATGGAGGCAACATCCCGGAGGAAGATGGGCTGCTGATTGTGGACGTCAACGACGAGGCGAGAGGCATGTTCGGCGGAGCGCAGGAAGTCTCCGGCGGAGACGAGAAACTCAGTGTTGCCGTGGGTGATGCGGCCGGAGTCAAAGCGCTGGTTGTGAGCCTGGAGAGCGTCTAGGATGGCATGGGGAGAGAGACGGTAGGAGTTGAGTTTTTCGAGATCGAGAGTGAGGCGGAGTTCGCGGCGCTGGCCACCGATGAGAGTAACGGAGGAGACGGAATCGGCTTCCCTGATTGTGTCCTCGAGTTGGGCGGCGATGCGGCGGAGAGCGAAGGGGGAGTGTTGAGAAGAATGGAGAGTGAGGGCGAGGATGGGGACATCGTCGATGGAGTGAAGTTTGACGAGCGGAGGAAAAGCGCCGGGGGGCAGGAGGGCGGCGTTGGCAGCGAGCTTCTGATTCAGTTTGACGATGCTTGCGTTTTCGTCCTCGCCGACGAGGAAGCGAACGATGAGGAGGGCTTGACCGGGCATGGAGGTGGAGTAGAGGTACTCGACACCGGGGATTTCCCAGAGGATTTTTTCGAAGGGTTTGGTCAGGCGCTGCTCGATTTCAGCCGGGGAGAGGCCGGGCATGGAAATCATGACGTCGGCCATGGGGACGACGATCTGGGGTTCTTCTTCGCGGGGCAGCAGGAGGACGGAGAAGAAGCCGAGGGCGAGGGAGGCGATGATGAGCAGGGGGGTGAGCTTGGAGTGGACGAAGGCGGCGGCAATGCGGCCGGCGGGACCAAGTGGGGAGGTCATTTATTTGGCCTCCACGAGAGCGCCGTCGTTGAGGGCCGGGGGTAGCGAGGAGACGACTTTATCGCCGGCGGAGAGGCCGCTGAGGATCTCGCGGCGGCCGGCGAGGATCGGGCCGAGGGTGACCATGCGGGAGTGGGCCAAGCCATTGTCGAGGACGAAGACGAGTTGGATCTGACCGGATTCGCGGACGGCCGAGGCGGGCAGGGAGAGGGTTTCGCGCTGACCGGTGGTCCACTCGCCGCGGACGAACTGGCCGGAGCGGAGGCCAGGAGATTGGGGTAGGGCGGCGCGCACGATGAGGGTGCGCGAGGCGGGATCGAGGGCGGGGACGATTTCAGTGATGCGGGAGGGGACTGGGGCTGAGCCGTCGAGGAGGAGGGTTAGGGGGAGACCCAGGCGGAGCGAAGAGGCTTGGGATTCCTCGACATTGAGGGTGGCGCGGAGGGCGCCGGAGCGTTCGAGGGTGAGCAGAGGAGCACCGGGCAGGGCGATGGCGCCGGGTTGAGCCTGCTTGCCGGTGACGATGCCGGCGAAAGGAGCGGTGAGGACCGTGTGGGTGCGCTGAGTACGGGCTGAGGCGAGGGCCTGTTCGGTCTGCTGGAGGCGAGATTGGACCTGAGACTTGCGGGCTTGGGCGGCGGCGAGTTGAGACTGGGCCTGGGCGAGGCGGGCGGCGGCTTCGTCCATTTCCTGAGCACTCAGGCTTTGGCGGGAGAACAACTGGCGGAGGCGGGACTCGGTGGATTGAGCAATCTGAAGCTGGGCGCGGGCCGAGGAGAGAAGAGCCGTGGTTTCATCGAGAGCGCTGGCCGCCTCGAGGCGGGAGGCCTCGGCTTGGGCGGTGGCCGCGTCGAGTTGCTGGCTGTCGAGGGTGATCAGGGTTTGACCGGGCTGAACGGTTTGGCCGATGGCGGCGTGGACCTGGCGGATACGTCCGAGGATTTGAGCGGCGATCACGGTACGGGTTTGGGACTCGATCAGGCCGGAGGCGTGAGCAAGAACAGGGGCGGGAGCAGGGCGAAGAACTTCGACCGGAAGCGTAAAGCGCTGGGGGACGGCAGTGGAATGAGCAGAGGGGGGGTGAGATCCGCCACAGCCGGCAAGAGTGGTAATGATTGCGGTAGCAACGAAATAGCGCATGGGGTAAGTCCTTTGGCGGATCACTGGAGCAGCGCGGCGCCCGGCTTGAGGGAGCCGAGGGCGGCGGCCAGGTTCAATTGAGCGGCGCGGAGGCCGTGATTGGCAATGAGAAGACGGAGACGGGAATCGTTCAGAGCGGATTCAGCGCGCAGGAGTTCGGTGATGGTGGTGAGGCCGGCCTCATAGCGGTCGCGGGTGATGCGGAGGGTTTCCTGAGCGGAATCGATGGCGGATTGGGAGGTGGCGAGGCGGGCGCGGGAGGAATCGAGGAGTGTTTGGGCTTCGAAGACCTCGAGTTTGAGCCGGCGTTCGGTGGCGGTGAGGGAGGCTTGGGCGGCATCGCGGGAGGCTTGGGCGATGCGGAGCAGAGCCCGGTCGGCGCCGCCGGAGTAAGGCGTCCATTTGAGGCTGAGGGCGGCGAGCCAATTGGAGCCAGCGCGAGTGACGAAGCGCTGGCGGTCGGCTTCAAAGCCAAGGCGGAGGCCGACGGTGGGCAGCCAGGCGAGGCGGGCGATTTCAGTTTGCTTGGCCGAGGAGGCGAGGGTGAGGCGGGCCTGGGCCAGTTCGGGCCGGAGGAGGGCGGCCGTGGGATGAGAGGGGGAGGCCGAAAGGGGGGTGGAGAGATCGAAGGCCGCCTCGTCGGCGGCGCCGATGAGCTCATGGAGGACGCGGCTGGCGATGGCTGATTGGGCACGGCGCTCGAGAAGTTGTTCTTCGAGTGTGGCAATTTGGACTTTGACGCTGAGGGGGTCAGCAGGGGTGGTACGGCCGGCGGCAAGGGAGGCTTCGGCCTGGATGAGGCTCGAGCGGGCGCTGAGTAGGGCTTGCTCGGCGACGGGGATCGCGGCGCGAGTGAGTTGAGCGTCGAGATAGGCACGGGCGGTGCGGGCGGCGAGGGCAAGTTCGACTTGCTCGAGGGAGGATTCGGCGAGTTGGCGCTCGAGGGAGGCGGCTTCGATGGATTTGCGCGTGCGGCCGGAATCGAAAAGGAGTTGTTCGGCGGTGATGAGGCTTTGGAAGTTATTGAGGAAGCCGGGGGAGTTGAGAGTGGGGATGGCGAAGTTGGCCGGGCCGAACTGCCGTTGAGTGAGGAGGCTGGAGAAGACGAAGACGGGATTATTAGAGTTGACCCAGGATTCCTGGAAATCGATGCGCGGCTTGCGGGAGGCGGCGGCGAGAGAGGATTTTTCGGCGGCGGCGCGCAGGGCGGCGCGGGCGGAGGCGGCGGTGGGGTGAGAGGAGACGGCGCGCTGGACGGCATCGGCGAGGGTGAGGGGGTCGGCGGCGAACAGGGCGAGGAGGAGGATCGGGGAGGACATCCGATTTAAGTATATGCGCATTTACTCATGTAATCAATATCGGATTGAATTCACCGGTTTGCAAATGAAGAAGGCGCGCCGAGGCGCGCCTTGATGGGGAGAATGGATCTGGTGTGGGGAGTTTATTTGGGGGTGATGTGGATGAGGGCGCCGGGGTTTGAGTCTTCGATCATCCAGAGCGAGCCGTCTGGGGCCTGTTCGACATCGCGGATGCGCTTGCCGACATCCCAACGCTCGGCGGTTTTGGCACCGCCCTTGCCGTCGAAGATGATGCGGTTGAGGGAGTGGCTACCGAGGCCGCTGATGAAGCCGCTGCCATCCCACTGGGGGAAGGTCTTCTTGCCCTTGTAGAACATGAGGTTACCGGGGGCAATGACGGGGGTCCAATAGAGGACGGGCTTGGTGAATTCGGGACGGGTGTCCGGGTGGGGGATAGGAACTTCGTTGTAGTTTTTGCCGTAGGAGACTTCGGGCCAGCCGTAGTTCTTACCCTTCTGCACGAGGTTGAGTTCGTCGCCGCCGCTGGGGCCGTGTTCGACTTCCCAGAGTTCACCGGAAGGGGAGAAAGCGAGGCCGTAGGGGGCGCGGAAGCCGCTGGCCCAGGTTTCCGCCGGGGTGAGGTTTTCAGCTGGGAAGGTGTAGGTGCTGACGACTTTGGCGGTTTTGGCCAGTTCGGTGTCTCGGGGGGGATCGATGAGGTTGATGGTGCGGCTGCCGGTTTTGCCGGCATTGGGGTTATCGGGGGCGGGCTTGCCATCGAGGGTGAGGTGAACGACCTTGCCGACGGGCTGGTTGGGGTCCTGGGCGGGGGTCATGCGCTGGCGGTCGCCAACGGACATGAACAGGGATTTACCGTCGGGAGCAAAGGCGATTTGACCACCAGCCTGACCGCCCTTGCCGCGAGGCATCTGGCGCCAGATGACTTCAAAATCCTGAAGGCGCGGGGAGCGGCCGGCGTTAAGGCGGGCGCGGGCGAGCACCTGGCTGCCACCGTACTCACCGGGCTCGATGTAGGTAATGTAAACTCGCTCATCGGTGGTGTAGGTGGGAGAGAGATAGATGCCAAGCATGCCATTCTGGCCTTGCCAGTAGACTGGGGGCGTGCCGCCGAGGGGGGCGATTTTTTCGCCTTCCGCGGAGACGAGCCAAATGGGACCGATCTTTTCGGTGACCAGCATGCGGCCATCGGGAAGGAAGGCGATGCGCCAGGGCAGAGAGAAGGTAGCCGTGGTGGTCATCTTGAAGGGCAGGGAGGGTTCGGGCTTTTGCGTACCGACATTGAGCTGCGCCCATGAGGCCAGTGAGGCCAAGGAGAGCAACAGAAGTCTCCTGGTGAAGTTCATGATGGTATTCCTCGCTTGAGATTGCTGCGACGGGGCGGGGCCGCACGCCAGCAGGGGAGTAGAGTTCATCCTCAGTATAAGCCTTCGAGTTAGCTGAGGTGAGGGGCAGGCTGGGATGATTTGGGTAAAAAAGAAGACGCCCGGTAAAGCCGGGCGCCGGGAGGGACAATTTTGGATTGCGGTTAGTTTTCTGGGGAATAAGCCGGCAGGGCGTCGGCCGAGACGACGGCGTTGGGAGAGGGGGGCTGGGGATTGGAGGCGAAATAGCGGCTCTCGTTCAGGATGCGAAAGAGCTGGCCGGCGACGCCGCTGGCGACAGGGCCGGAGACGAGTTTTCCGCCGGTAAGGAGAACGGTGACGACCAGCCTGCGGTCACCGACTTCGTTGAAGCTGCCGAACCAGCCGAGGTGAGTCTTGTGATCGGAGTGAGTGCAGGTGCCGGTTTTGCCGAAGATGGGTTCGTGGTCTTCGTAGGCGGCGCGGCGGCCGGAGCCGAATTCGACAGCGCCCTGCATGCCGGGGCGAATTTCGTCAAAAGCGGTCTGGAACTGAGCAAGTCGGCGGCGAACCTGAGGAGTGAAAGATTCCACCTCGGCTTGGGAGCGGGGATATTGCAGATAGTACATAGTGCCGCCGTTGGCGACAGTAGTCAGAATAGAAGTCAACTGAAGAGGAGTGAGATTGATGCCATCACCGAAGCTGGTCATCATGCCGATGCCGGAAGCGACTTCCTTATCGGGCCAGATACCAGGTTGTTCGCCAGGGATATTCAGGCCAGCCGTTTCGCCGAGGCCGAGCAGTTTGGCGTAGTAGGAGATTTTCTCGTAGCCGAGTTTGCGGCCGATGGTAGCGAAATAGGGGTTGTTGCTGCGGGCGAGGGCTACGGTCATGTCCATGTATTCACGACGGCTGAGCTTGAGCACTTTCGAACGGTTGTATTCACCTTCCATGACGCCGGCGACGCTGGCAAGAATTTTGATGGTGGAGCAGGGCTGGAAGCCGTTTTGGAGAGCGAGCTTCTGGTTGACCATGGTGAGGATGCGGCCGGTGTTGGCATCGGAGACAACGACGGCACCGTTCAAGCCATTGAGGGCTTCCACGGCGGCGCGGCGGATCGCGAGGTCTTCGCCGTCGATGTTGTCGCCTGCGGTGGCGTCGGCGAAATTCGGAACGGTCCAGAAGCCGGCGTAGGGGCTGCGACGCTGGCGGTAGCGGGAAACCGGGGCGCGTCCGCGGGTGAATGAGGCTTTTTTGAGCAGCGGCTTGGCGGTGCGGGGGGAGGAAGCCGTAGTCCGGGTTGCAGTATTCCTGATGGCAACTTGGCGGGGAGAAGGCTTCTTGGCGGTAGCCGCTGGGAGGGAAACGGGGCCGACCAAGGCTAGTAAAGCGAGCAGTGCGGGGATGAGAACTCGTTTAAAGACCATACCGTCCTTACAGTGCCTATCGGCGGACTCAACAAAAATCCTAACCGGGAAGGCGCGACTGCCAAAAAATTTGCCGTCCGCGAGGACGACGCGAATTATATAACCATAACAAAGGATTGGCCTTATGGCAATCTATGATTTTCCATAAGGCCAACTTTTTTCGCTTTGAAATCAGGCGAGGCCAAGTGCGGCGGGACCTTTGCGGATGATGGTCTCCATGGTTTCGGCGAAGGTATCGACTTCCTCGAGCGTAGTGTAGACGTTAGGAGTGACGCGAAGACCGCTATATTGTGTACCGCGCACGATGGGAACCACCATGATTTTGTGTTTTTCCATGAGGTATTCAGCGAGTTTGGGGATACTGAAACCAGAAAAACCAATGGTACCGATGCCGCAGGAATGTTCCGGGTCGTCGGAGGTGTGGAGGGTGACGCCGGGGAGAGTGCGGAGGCGATTCGACCAGCGTTTGCGGAGGTAGCGAAGGCGGGCGGCTTTGCGTTCGATGCCAATCGATTCCGAGAAAGTAAGTGCTTCGGTGATGGAATTGCGCTGGCTGGCGGGATGAGTACCGATCTCTTCAAATTTCCGGATGTTATCGGTCATCGAAGCGGGGGCAGCCATGAGGGGCCAGAGTTTGGCGATCTTCTCTCGCTTGACGTAAAGGAAACCGGTGCCGACCGGGGCGAGGATCCATTTGTGGAGGCTGGTGCCGTAGTAGTCGCAATCGAGGTCGTCCCGCTTGTAGGGGAACTGACCGAAGGCATGCGCGCCGTCGACGACAACCTCGATGCCACGGGGACGAGCAAACTGACAGATGCGTTTGACGGGGAAGATCTGGCCGGTGAGGTTGGTGATATGGCAGATGTGGATGACTTTGGTGCGCGGAGAGACGGCGCTGGTGATGACGTTGTAGAGGTAATCCATCGACTGGGCCGGGACGTCGAAGGAGACTTCGCGAAGGACAATGCCCTCGCGGCGTTCCCGCTGGCGCCAGGTGGTGAGCATGCGGCCATAATCCTGGTCGGTGGTGAGCACTTCATCGCCGCGCTTGAGGTCGAGGCCGAGTTGAACGATCTCGAGGGCTTCGCTGGCGTTGCGGGTGATGGCGATTTCCTCGGGATCGCAGCCGAAGGATTGGGCCAGACGGCGGCGCACGCTTTCGAGCTCGGGGCCGAGGACTTTCCACATGAAGTGAGCGGGGCCCATGTTGGAGATTTCGAGGTAGCGTTTTTCGGACTCCATCACGATCTTAGGGGAAGGAGAAACACCGCCATTGTTGAGGTTGATGATGTTGCGATCGACGGTGAACATGTGGCGCACCTGGAACCAGAAGTCTTCGTCAATAGCAAGGGAATCGGCGGGTTTGGCGCCTTGAGCGGCGAGGGCGGCCTGCAGACGGGGGAGGGCGTCGCTCGAGAAAGCAACCGCGGCGGCAGCCGCGGAGCGGAATAAATCTCTGCGATCCATGGGATTAGGTTATATGCGAGGGGCGAGGTTTGCAAGCAGGGAGTCGATATGGGGGCTGGGCTTAGCGGCGGGGCTTGTGCTGCCAGCAGAAGCGGGAGCCGGCTTCGGCGTTACGGGAGCAGCGGGCGCCGTTTTTGTTGTGACCGGAGCAGCGGGTTTTGACGGGGGGTTTGGCTTGTATGGTGGGAGGGGGTAAGTTGGCTTCGGCCTCTTCGACATCGTGGAGTTGCTTTTCGAGCAACTCAATCTGCATCTGCATTTCGAAGGCCTTGAGCTTGAGGTCAGCAATTTTCTGGCGGAGTTCCGCCTTACCGGCGGGCTGGGCCAGGAGGAGGAGCAACAGGATGAATTTCATCAAGTAGGAAGTGGAAAAAGGGGGGCGGCGCTCTCACCGGGAGGTGGAGGATGGGGCGAGAAAAATGATGGATGGAGGGGGCTCAGGCCTTCCACTTGTAATAGTAAAAGGTGAGCGGAGTTTTGCCGGTATTGCGGATATCGTGGGGTTTGTTAGCGGCGGAATACATCATCGTGCCGGGACCCACGGCCTTATCCTGACCGTTGAGGCCGATGATACCGGTGCCTTCGGTGACGACCATGATTTCCTCTTCCTCATGAGAGTGGGGAGGGTGGGGTGTGGCGCCGGGATGGAGGGTGACGCTGCCGGCGACCATGAGCTTAAGCTGGCCGGTGGGGCCTTCGAAGTACTTGCGGTGGAGGCCGAAGGATTCCTTGACTTCCGTTGTTTCCGTAACGGTGTAGGTGAAGTCGGGGAGTTTGTTGGGCGGAGCGGCCATGAGCCCCATGGGGGCGAGGAGGCCGGGGAGGAACTTGCGGCGGGAGGCGTTTTTCATGATTTCAGATCTTCCTAGCGTAAACAATGTAACCCAGAGTGAAGTCGCGGCGGGAGTCGAGGAAGTCGAGTTGGGCGATGAGGAGGGCGGCGGGAACGACGGGGATGGCGAGCAGGGGGATGAGCCAGGGGGGAAAGAACTGGAGGGAGTTCATGAGGCGGCGGGAGAGGAGGCGGAAAAAACCGCCGCCGGGAAGAAGAGAATCAATCCGCCAGCCAGAGCGGGAAAGCAGGTGTTGGAGGGCGTAGTGAGTGAAGCGGAAGTAATCGTGGGGATGCTGGTGAAGCTCCCATTCGGCGGGAGCGACGAGGAGGAGGCGGGCGCCGGGACGGGCGGTGCGAGCGAGTTCGAGGAGGGCGGCAGCGGGGTCGGTGACGTGCTCGAGGGTGACGACGCTGAGAAAGGCGTCGAAGGAGGCGTCGCGGAAAGGAAGACGGAGGAGGTCGCCGAGGGTGTCGAGGGAGGAGTAATTCCAGGAAGTGTCGCCGATGGCGAGATCGAGACCGATGTATTGCTGGCGCGGGAAGAATTTTTTGTACTGGCCTTCGCCGGCGCCAGCATCGAGAAGGCGGGCTTGGGGGGGTAGTTGGGCGGCAAAGGCGGTGACATGCTCGAGGATGAGCGTCTCAAAGTGAAAAACCTGGCGGCGTAGCCAGGGGGGGACCAGGGAGCGGAGGCCGGCGTAGGTCATGAGGTTTTACGGGCCTCGACCATGATGGTGGAGCCGGCACGGCAGGCAGCTTCGAGCAAAGTGAAGGGAAGGCCGAGGAGGGCCAGGGAGAGGTGGCCGATGTTTTTTGCAAGGCGAAGGGAGGGGGACTCCGGAATGCGGCGGACACGGCGGGCCATGGGATCGAGGGAAGGGGCGAGGCTAGTGGAAAAGCCGGCGGGGTTATCGCGGAGGGAGAAATGTTTGACGCGGACTGGGGTAAAGCCGCAGCGGTCGAGCAAGACGGTGAGGTCGGCAAGGCGGAAGTTGTGGAGGTGACGGGGAACATCGATGCCATTCCAGGCTTCACCGAATAGGAGGAATTGCCAGGAGGCGGCATTGGGGACTTGGACGACGAGGCGGCCGCCGGGTTTGAGGAGACGGTGGGCGGCGTTTAAGTAGTCCTGGGGCTCGTAAAGGTGCTCAAGGACATGGAACATGCTGAGGACGCTGAGGCTGGCGGGGGGCAAGGGGGCCTGAGAGAGGGTGCCACAGAAGACGGGCACGTGGTTTTGGATCCAGGCAACGCGGGCGGCGTCGAGAGAAAAGTCCGAGCCGAGCACCTGATGGCCACGCTCACGCAGGAGGCGGAGGATGAGGCCTCCGCCGCAGCCGACATCGAGGACGAGGCCGGGACCGGCGTGGCGAATCGCGGATTCGAGAAAGCGGACATGATCCCAGGAGACGAAACGGCGGTAGAGGTCTTCGAGCGCCGTGATCTGGTCACCGGGATTCGCGTGCCAGTAGTTGGTGGGGTAGTAGGAGGAGAGTTCCTCGGGCGTGGGTTTGGGGAAGAGGCGGAGAAGACGGCAGCGGGCGCACTCGACGACGAGGAAGGATTTTTCAGTTGTGGCGTAGAGACGGTCCGAGGCATGAAAGAGAGTGTGGGAATCGGGAGAGCCGCAGGCAAGGCAAGCATTGGAGGGAGCGGGGGAAGGGGAGGGAGGCATGATTCAGGCGAGGTTGCGGCTTAATTCGGAAAGGGAGAGGCGGTGCTGCCAGAGCAGGCGGAAGACTTCGAGATCCGAGAAGGAGCGGCGGGCGCGCCAGGCGCGGCGCTTGCGCCAGATGGGAGCGAGTCCGCGGAGGGCTTCCCAATCGGCGGCGAGAAGGGTCCCGGCCAGAGAGATTTTGGCGCGAAGGCCGGAGACCTGGGAGGCTTCGCCCTGGCCGGACAGGGCAGCGAGGGCGCCGGAGAGGAGGCGGAGGGCGTAGAAGAAAGGGTTGAGAAGCAGAAGCCAGAGAGGGAAGTGGATGACAGCAAGCCAGAGGCGATTGCGTTCGATGAGGCGGATGCGGGCGGGGTTGTATTTGCCGAGCGTGGCGCCGCGGTGATGGTGGACGATGGCCTGAGGCGCGAAGCGGGTGATCCAACCGGCGGAGCGGGCGCGGAGGCCGAGTTCGGCATCGTCGGCGTAGGCGAAAAAGGCTTCTTCAAAGCCGCCGATTTGAGAGAGCATATCGCGGCGGTAGAGGGCGGCACAGCCATCGGGCCAGAGGACATCGGAGAGGTGGTCGTATTGGCCGTGGTCGGGCTCACCGGAGCCGCGGCCGCGATTCTGGCCATCGAGATAGATGCCGTGGCCGACCTTGTCGATGATGCCGGGGCGTCCGGCGACGAGAATCTTGGAGGCGACCATTCCGACGCGGGGATTCGCGCCGGTAGCGGCCAGGAGGGCGGCGAGCCAGCCGGGCTCGGCAGTGGCGTCATTGTTGAGCAAAGCGATGAAATCGCCCTGGGCGATGGCGATGGCGAGGTTGTTGGCGGCGCAGAAGCCCTGATTGGAGTCGAGAGCGAGCAGGCGCACGCCGGGAAATTCGCGGGCGACCATGTCGCGGCTGGCGTCGGTCGAGGCATTGTCGACGACGATCACTTCCGCCGGGGGGAGGCTTTGGCGGCGGAGCGAAATGAGACACTCGCGTAAAAGATTCATCCGATTCAAGTTAACCACGATGACGGTGATCGCTGGCAAAGAGTCTTTTTCACCCAAACTCATGTATTATATCGGTAAGGAACGTCCCACAGAAGCCCATGCAGACCCTTGGAGTCAAGCTGCGACTGGAGCGAGAACGGCAAAACATTGCCATCGAGAAGATCGCGAGCGATACGCGCATCAACCAGCGCTACCTGGAAGCGATCGAGGCAGACGATCATGCTTCGCTTCCGGGAGAGTTTTTTTACCGGGCGTTTGTGCGGCAGTATGCGAAGTATTTAGGGTGGAATGCGGAGGAGGCAGAGCGGCAGATCCGGCCGATAACGTCGGCGTTCACGGCGGAAACGACGGAGGCGAGCGGAGACTTATTGGGATTGACCGGGGATGAGCAGATGACGGCGCTGCGCAATACGCTGAAAGACAAGCCGATGCGTGCGCCGCAAGACGATGGGATGTCAAAAGGATGGTTGGTATTCGCGGCGGCTGTAGTGGTTTTGTGCGGAGCGTATTTTGGGTGGCGGAATTTCCAGCCGGGCAGCGAAGGGACGGCGGCGGTGGAGGTCGCGGCCAAGCCACCCGTGGTGGAGGAAAAAGCGGCGCCGGTGGAGACGGTTGTGCCCGCGGAGAGCAAGGCGGAGGAGAGAAAGCCGGAAGAAAAGCGGGCGGAGGCAGTGGCGGCGGGACCGGAGGCGGGTAAATTTATGCTGACGGTGCGGGCTCGGGAGATGACCTGGATTCGGCTGACAGCGGATGGCAACAAGGTTCATGGGGGTACGCTTGATCCGGGGCAGGAGCGAACGGTGTCGGCGGCTTCGGTGGAGTTAATTGTGGGAAACGCGGGAACGCTGGATGTGATCTACAATGGGAAGCCGATCACTTACGGCAATAAGGGTGAAGTGAAGACCTTGTTATTGAGCCCGGAGGGTTGGAAGTACAAGCCGAAAGCGCCAAGCGCGGAGCCTGCCGTTTCCCCAACTTCAACGGCTGGTGAGGGTAGCGCGGGAGTCCCGGCGGCGCGTGCGCTCGAGTAGGAGAAGTTCGCGGCGGCGGCGGCGTTTGACGCGAATATCGATCTTGATCCAGAATTGGCGGGCGTAATCGATGGCGGAGATAAGCGTGAAGAGCACGGCGCCCCACATCAAGATATGTGCTGGCTGTTGCCAGGCAGGAAATCGGAGACTAGCCATGGAGGCGCCGACACCAAGAACCTGGAGGATCATTTTCGACTTGCCGAGGTCGCTTGCGGGGATGAGGTAGCCTTCCGTTACGGCGATGGAGCGAAGGCCGGAGATGGCAAAATCGCGGCCAATGATGAGGATGACCATCCAGGCCGGAACGGCCTTTACCTCGACAAGAGCAATGAGGGAAGCGGAAATGAGGAGTTTGTCGGCAATGGGATCGAGCAGCATGCCGAGAGTAGTGATCTGACTCCACTTACGGGCCAGATAGCCATCCAGGAGGTCGGTTAGGGCAGCGACGGCAAAGATGGCAAGGGCGAGAATTTCGTTGCCAAAATCAAAGGGCAAGCCGAGGGAATATACGCGCTTTTCCTGAACGAGCGCGGCAACGACCAGCGGCACGAAGAAGATTCGAGCCAGAGTGAGGAGATTTGGCAGATTCACGCGAGCACTGGCACTCAGGATAACAATACGGACGGGAGCGGGCAGCAAGTGCTGGGGAGCGATTGCGGTAATCAGGCGATTGGCGGACATCGGCACGTCGATGATCCCGCTGGTACCGAATCCGGCTTGATCGAGCATGTTATTTTGATCGGCGAAAGTGTAGGCGCCGCCGGCGGGTGTATGGACCAGCATGGTGAGGGCAAAGGAGGCACGAGACGCGATTTTCGTTGGGGACGAATTCGAGAATCAGCAACTTGCCGCCCGGCCGCAGAGCGGAGCGGAATTGTTGCATGAGGGTAAAGTTGCCGCTCATGGAGAAGGTGGTGAAAGAGATTGGTCACGAGGATGACGTCGTAGGCGGAGCCGAGTTCGGCAGTGAAAGCGCTGCCGGGGAGGAGCGTGAGGGGGATGCCAGCGGCGCGGGCATGGGCCGGGGTGACTTCGAGAACACTGGGAAAGTGCGGGGCGACGATTTCGCTATCCGGCGCGGCTTGGGCGACAGCGAAGCCGAAGAGACCATGGCTGGAGGCAATGTGGAGCATCTTGCGGGGGGCTTGGCCGTCAGCCAGCAGTTGCGCTGCCAGGAAACTAGCGGCGCCGTGCATCATGGGTTGCATGGTTTTGGTGAGGGTGACCCATTCGGCAACTTCTTCCCTGGCGAGGGTTCGGTCAGGGCGGTGCGATTTGGGGGGATGGCTTCGGTCATGAGGCGGGAGGATAGGAGCATCTTGTCGGTCATGAGAAAAGGCAGAGCCGGCGCCATGGTGGCCGGGGATCGGGGGTCGAGAAAGACGGCGCTGGTGGGCGTGTGGCAGCAGAGATCACCTTGTTTGTCGAGGAGACCACGCGCCAGCAGAGAAATACACAGGATCCGCATGGCCCGTTCGGCGACGCCGGCACGGGAAGCGATTTGCGCAGCGGATTGGGTGCCGTCCCCGAGCGCGTTGAAGAGGCCGATTTCAACACCGGCCTTAAGGGCATCAGTGAGTTGATGGCCAAGGATGGCATCCCAGACCAGTTGTGGGTTGGGGCAGACCTAGGTCGGGAGCATATCAGCGGGAGAAATCAGTTGGAAGTGGGTAGCTCGAATGATTTGAGTTCGCGGCGGAGGCTGGCGGGAAGATCGGCGACGATTTCACATTGATCGCCGACATAACGGCTGGAGAGGATGACGGCGCGCTCGTGGAGCAGATGAAGCGCGCGACCATCGGCGGCGGGGATCAGGAAGTGAGAGCGGCAGATGGGATCGAGGGTGAGGGCGGCATCAATGGCATCGAGGAGCCGATCGATGCCGGTCCCGGTCTGGGCGCTGACGGGTATGACGCTGAGTTCGGCTTGGGAGTCCTTGAGGATGCGGCGGGCTTGGGTGATCTGGTCCTGGGGATCTTCGACGAGATCGGCCTTGTTCATGACGAGGATCTGGTGGGTGGATCCGGCGTTGATTTCCTCGAGGACCTGCTGAACGTGTTCGACATAGGAGGGAGCATGCGGATTGGAGACATCGACGACGTGCAGGAGAAGAGCGGCGTCGGTGACTTCCTCGAGCGTGGCGCGGAAGGCCTCGACCAGGGTAGTGGGAAGCTTACGGATGAAGCCGACGGTATCGCCCAGCAAGACCTTGCGACGGCTGGGGAGAATGATGTGGCGGACGGTGGGATCGAGAGTGGCGAACATCTTCGCATCAGCCAGGACGCCAGCCTGGGTGAGGCGATTGAACAAGGTGCTTTTGCCCGCGTTGGTATAACCGACGAGGGCGACGGTGGCGAGGGGAACGGCTTGGCGCTGTTTGCGCTGGATACCGCGAGCGGCGCGGACTTTATCGAGATCCGATTTAATGGACTGGATGCGGCGGGCGATCTTGCGCCGATCGGCCTCGAGTTGTGTTTCGCCGGGACCGCGGGTGCCGATCCCTCCGCCCAAGCGGGACATAGCAATGCCGCGGCCGGCGAGGCGGGGCATAAGGTAGTTGAGTTGAGCCAATTCCACTTGGAGTTGGCCTTCGCGGGTGCGGGCGCGCGAGGCAAAGATATCGAGGATGAGTTGGGTGCGGTCGAGGACCTTAACGCCAAGGGCGCGTTCGAGATTGCGTTGTTGGGTGGGAGTGAGCTCGGCGTCGAAGAGAACGGTATCGGCGCTGAGACCAGCGACCAGGCTTTCGATTTCGCCCAGCTTGCCAGACCCTACCAAGGTAGCCTGATCGGCTTTATCACGGCTTTGGAGAATCGAGGCGGCGACCACCGCACCGGCGCTTTCGGCGAGAGCACGAAGTTCAGCCAGGGATTCGGCCGGAGACAAATCGTCGATGGCGGCGAGTGTCTGTTTGGACCGCCGCAGTTCTACACCGACGAGAATAGCAACCTCGGACAATCAGTTCCCGTTGGACTCCATGGGGATGGGTGGTGAAGAGGAAGGACCATGGGGAGAAGAGTGACCCTGTTTGGAAACCACCACGGTGGATATGGCGTGCTTGAAGATCAATTGTTCCTGACTGTTAGCTTCGAGCACGACTGAGTATTTGTCGAAGCTCTTGATCCGGCCCGAAAGCTTGACACCGCTCATTAAATAAATGGTCAAGTAGGTTTTATCTTTACGGGCGTTATTGAGGAAAGCCTCTTGTATATTTTGCTGTTGTGCCAGCTTTTCCATCCGGTCGCCTCTATCTGATTTTTTGCGCAAAACGAGCGGAATGAAAAGGATCCCCGAATCGATTTCACGCTAATACCTGGATTGTACAACAAGGACAGAGGTTAGACTGAGGTAGGTATGACGCAGGGGGCACTCAGGCTGGCGCAGTGGAGCGTGGGGACAGGAATCGTGCTGGCAATCAGCAAGGTGGGGTTGGGTTGGTATACGCATTCCTTTTCCCTGGTGGCGGACGGGATTGAGAGCGCGGGGGATGTAGTCGCGAGCATGATCTTGTGGCTGGGATTAAGAATCGCGGCGGAGCCGGCGGATGAGAATCATCCCTATGGGCATGGACGGGTGGAGATTCTCGCTGGGCAGGCAATCGGAGCGTTTCTGATTGCAAGCGGGGTCTTGCTGGGGCGGCAGGCGATCGAGCAGATGGGGGAAGCGAAGGAGGCGCCGCATGCGCTGGCGGTGGCGCCGCTGGTGGTGTCGATCGCGGTAAAGCTATTGCTGGTGCGGAAGAAGCGCAAGGCGGCATGGGAATTTCGTTCGGCAGCGATGGAGGCGGATGCGGCCAATGACTGGCTGGACGTTTTGTCGGGTACGATCGCGTTGGTGGCGTTGGGGATGAACATAGCAGTGCCGGGGGCATTTGGGCAGGCCGACCGGATCGGGGGGTTGTTGATCGCGGGACTGGTAGTGTATTTGGGGTTTGGCGTGTTGCGGCAATCGAGTTGGGAGTTACTGGACACGATGCCGCCGGCGGGCATGCTTGAGGAGATACGGCGGGCGGCGCTGGGAGTGGATGGGACGCTGGGGGTGGAAAAGTGCAGGGCGCGCAAAACGGGATTTCAATACCACGTGGACCTGCACCTGGAGGTGGCGCCGGAGTTGAGCGTGCGGGAAGCCCATGAGATATCCGGGGCGGTACGGGCAGCGGTGAAGCAAAGAGTGAATTGGGTAGCCGATGTGTTGGTGCACATAGAGCCGGCGCCCCGCGGAGAATGAGAAGCATGGATAACCAGCACGTGGCGAAACTGCTAGCCGAGACAGCGGACCTGATGGAAATTGCGGGCGAGGACGCCTTCCGGATCCGCAGCTATCGCAACGCGGCATCGACGATCGAGGGGCATCCGGAAAGTGTTCTGGAAATCGTGGGCGACGCATCCCGGAAGGTCACCGACATTGCCGGCATCGGCAAGGGCATTGCGGCGATTCTCGGGGAGATACGCGAGCGGGGCAGTTTTGAACGGCGTGACGAGATGATGGAAAAGTATCCGCCGACGGCGCTTGAAATGCTGAAGATACAGGGGCTGGGGCCGAAATCGATCAAGCTATTGATAGAGCAGTTCCGGGTTACGACCATTGATGATTTGGAGCGCTTGAGCCGGGAGCAAAAACTGCGGAATATTCCGCGAATGGGGGTGAAGCTTGAGGAGAAGATCCTGAAATCGATTGCGCTGTACCGGCGGAGTTCGGGCCGATTCTTGATCGACTTTGCCAGTGGGACGGCGGAGGAAGTGATGGAGCTGTTCGTGGGACGGGAGGGGATCACGCGGGTGAGTGCAGCGGGGAGCTTGCGGCGGGGTAAGGAAACGGTGGGAGACGTGGACATACTGGTGGCGGGCCCTAGGGCGGTGGAGGCACTGGATGTGTTCGCGGGCTGGGGCAAGGTGGAGGAGATGCTGGCCAAGGGGGAGAATAAAGCTTCGGCCCGGGTGGGAGTAGAGGGGATACAGGTGGATGTGCGGGCACTGCCAGAGGAGAGTTTTGGGGCGGCGCTGCAATACTTCACGGGCTCGAAGGAGCATAACGTGAGTCTGCGGACGCGGGCCGTAAGAATGGGCTATACGCTCAACGAGTATGCACTGGCGCGGGAGGCGACGGGGGAGATTGTCGCGGCCGCCACGGAAGAGGAAATTTACCGGGCCCTCGGACTGGACTGGATTGCTCCGGAGTTGCGGGAGAATTCCGGTGAGATCGAGGCGGCTGAACACGGGAGGCTACCGAGGCTGATCGAGTTGGACGATATCCGCGGGGACCTGCATATGCACACGCGCGAGAGCGATGGACGGGGGACGCTCGAGGAGATGGCCCGGACGGCGCGGGAACTTGGCTATGAGTACATCGTGATCACGGACCATTCGAAGGCGTTGGCGATGGCAAATGGGCTTGATGAGAAGAGGGCGATTGCCTTCGCGGAGATGGTGCGGGGAATCGAGGTGGAAGAGTTTGGATTGAAGGTGTATGCGGGAATCGAGTGCGACATCTTGAAGGATGGGCGGATGGATCTCGACGATGAGGCGCTGGAGCAGTTGGATTTTGTCGTGGGCAGCGTGCACAGTCATATGAATCTCGATGAGGGGGCAATGACGGAGAGGTTGTTGGCGGCGCTCGAAAACCCTTTTGTGAAGGTGGTCGGGCATCCGACGGGGCGGGTGCTGCTGCAACGGGATGCGTATGGGTATGCGTTTGAGAAGATCGCGGCGCGCGCGGCGGAAAAGGGCGTGGCGATGGAGATCAATGCGAGCCCGGAGCGGTTGGACCTGCATGCGCAATTGATTCGCGCGGCGAAGGCGAAGGGGGTAAGGTTTACGATTTCAACCGATGCGCATCACCCGCGGCATTTTCTGAACATGAAGTATGGGGTGAAGATGGCGCGAAGGGGGTGGCTCGAGAGGGGAGATGTATTGAACACGCTCACAAAAGGAGATTTTGAGCGGAGGGTGTTGAAGCGGAAGGTGTGATGGCGAGCGGCGGACCGGGGGAAACTCGAAAAGCAGGCGGAGCGGGCGTTGAAAAGGCGTGAGCCCGGGGCTTTCATTGTTTTTGGGAAGGTTAAAAGAAAAAGCGGTAGCGGAGGCCAAGGGTGCGGGGTTGCACGACACGGGTGCCGGTGAAGATGCTCTGAAAGGAATAAAGAGCAGTTTGGTTGGTAAGGTTGGTAGCCTGAAGGGCGAATTCCCAGCGGGTGGTGTCGGCGGGCTTGTGGCGGTAGCCGAGAACGACATCGGAGAGGGTGCGAGGGCGGACGCGGGCGGGGTGGGAGGTGAGGTTAACGTAAGGAAGAAGATCGGCAAAGTCGGGGTCAGCGGCGACTTCGGCGGGGTCTGAAGGGTTGGCGACGAGACCGGAATCGTAGCGCAGGGTCAGGTTCGCGAAGAAGCCTTTGGGATGGGTGTAGGCCAGGAGACCGGAGGCACCGAGTACCTGATCGTGATCGATTAGGAAAGGGCCGGCGGAAAGAGCAATGACGGCTTCGTTGCCGAGATAGAGGCCACCGGTAAAAGGGGGCGTGGAGACGGCGCGGGCGTGAGTGAGGCTCAAGTTGGCGGACCAGCGGCGGCGGGGGCGGATTTCGATGCGGCCTTCAGCGCCATTGACACGGATGCGGGAAAGCGTGATAGGAAAAATGATGCCGGTATTGAAGAAGTTATTGTTGTCCTGCTGGTCGGTGGCGGACTTATGGTAGAAGGCGCCGGAGACAGTGAACCAGGAGCGGACGCCCTGCTGGAAGCCGATCTCGTAGAAGTTTTGCCGCTCGGGACGGAGGCGGGGCGCGGCATCGCCAAAGGTTTCGCGCACGAGCGGCGGCGCGAGCCTGGCGGCTGTGGGGGAAGAGGACAGGAGCAGATTTTCGTTCGGAGGAGTCTGGTAGAGGCGATTGTAGGAGGCGCGGAAGACCGTGTTCGTCTCGCGGAGGTGATACGCGAGCCCAAGGCGTGGCTGCCACTGGGCGCCGTTGACAAGGAAGCGGTAGGAATCATAGCGGAGACCGAGAGTGGCGGTGAAACGGCCCCAGCGCAGTTGATCCTGGAAGAAGGCGCTGCGCATCGAACCGCGGGCGGAATCGTGGAAGGAGAAGGCGCGGGTAGGGAGTTCGGGTTCAAAGCCAGAGTGAGTGACGGCGAAGCGGAAGGACTCGGTGAGGGGGTAGGTCTGATAGTCGAGGCCAAAGCGAAGGTTGTGACGGTGGAGAATTTTGGAGTAGCGGGAATTGAGGGTGAGAGTGGCGGCGCGGCGGTCCTGCCAGGCAGTGACCGGGGTATCGCCGGGACTGGGCAAGAGGCGGGCGCGGCTGGGACGAAAGCTGAAATGAGACTCGATCGTGGAGCTGGCATCGAGGGTGCGGAGCCAGGTGGCGGCGAGGCTCGAATCATCCAGGGCCTGTCGCTGGTTCATGAGGTTGGCGTGTTGGGATCGCAAGTTGGCGCTTGCAAAGCGGGAGCGGCCGCCCATGAGAGCGAGGCGAAGGATGTCGCGGGAACTGGCCTGATAGTCGAGGCGGGTGAAGAAGCGTTGACTGTTGCCGCCATTGTGGAGATTGTCGAGTGAGACGCTGTCGAGATAGCGGTTGGACTTGACGCCGAGCAGGAGCGTGGACCAGGCGAGGCGGCCGGACTCGCCGGCCAACTGGAGGGTTTGATTGAGGTTATCGAACTGGGCAGTCTGCGTATTGAGGTTGCCGGAGAAGCGGCGGCCAAGGCCTTGGCCGGAGCGGGTGGTGATTTGGGCAACAGCGGAGACCTTATTGCCGTACTCGGCGGGGATGTTGCCGGTGTAAAGCTCCAGTGTTTCGACGAGAGCGGGGTCGATGGAGTTGGCGAATGCGCCGCCGAGTTGGTCGGAGACCGGCATGCCGTCGATGATGTAAGTGAGCTGATTATGAGCGCCGCGAGGATGGATCGCGCCATTAGCATTGGGAGCAAAGCCAGGGAAAGTGGCAAGGACTTGCTCGATGCCGCGGCTGGCGCCGGGACGCGCGAGTTGGTCGATGGATTCGCGCGAGATGAGTGTGCGTGAGCCGGTTTGTTCGGGGTCAACGGGGGGCAGCGAGGAAGACTCCGTCACGAGAAGCGTTTGGGAAAAAGCAAGGAGCGGCAGCGAGAGGGTAAGCCGCACCGGCACATTGGAGCGGAGACTGACCGAGGCGGAGGTGGCCATAAAGCCCGGAGCGGAAGCATGAAGACGATAATGTTGCCAGGCGAGGCCAGACCAGCGGGCGAGGCCAGTTGAGGAGGTGAGACGGGAGGAGGGCGTACCGCCGGAGACAAGGTCGAGCGTTACGGTGGCCCGCGGAATGGGTGCACCGGCGGGATCGACGACAGCCACTTCAACAAGAGCACCACTTTGGGCGGCGAGAAGGGAGCAGAAGAGAAAAGAAACTGCGGACAATCGCATTAGAATAACTGCTACTCTAATTGTTTATTTAACTACAGTTAATGTCAAGTTCCATCCGAAGAGTGCAGCTTGTGAAATAGAGATTCCGGTATGAGACGAAATCCAAGAGGAGGCGGCCGAGGTGAACGGAGGGCCAGGCACAAGCTTTTCCGCGGAAATAAAACCGGGACTTTGAGCACTGAGGAGTCTGAGCGAAGGCAGATTAGTTTGAGTTGGACGCAGGGGAAGGACCCTCGCCGTTGACCAGGATTAGGCTGACACCGGTGATATTGGCGGATTCGCCCGAAACGGTAAAGGGAAGGGTGAGGGCGAACTGCCCAGCGAAGGAATTACGGGCATCGCTGGCGAGCCAGGCGGATATCATTCACGGTAGCCGTGGAGGTGGAGAGGTCCAGGTTGGAGCCAGCGGTGAAGGAGAGCCGGGCATCCGAGAGCATGCGGGTATTTGTGAAGCGTTCGGCGCGGACTTCAGGCGTACAAGCGGGACGGGTCAAGTGGATGTTGGGGATCGTGGGAGGGGCGCGAGGGATGAGGACAGTACGATTGGGGCCGACTAAGCTGGCACCCGCAATACTGAGAGTTGACGCAACGCGGATGGTGCCAGCCAAGGTACCGGTGGCAATAGCCGTTGAAGTGGCCGGAATCGTGATGGCAGTGGCGCGGGCAGGAATCGTGAAATCGATGATACGGTTGTTATTGCCAAACAGGATGTTGGGGTCATCAGCATTGTGAATGCTGTCTGGAGCAAAGGAAAGAGAGAGGCGACCAGATAGAGCGAGGGGAAAAGGAGTCGCGATGCGGAGCGTGAAAGGGAGGGATGAGACGAAAAAGCACTGGACAGCTAGGTTTAGGTTTAGCAGAATCGCAATAGTCGGAGAGACGGAAGCGGGCTCTCCTAAGAAACAACCTCCACGGGCACGAGTTGAAGACCGAACTCTTTGGCTTGCAACAATAATTTGGCCCGCTTTCGGACCTGCGTTTTGCGCTCTTGGTCTTGAAATATTGTCGCATCGTACTCTTTTTGGTTAGTGTCAAGACGATGCTGGCGAGTTTTGATCAGACTCTGGGGGCGAGCCGCTGAGGGGTGATTGGCGGGGGACGCAGAATAGTGCCTAAATGATGCACGCTGGGGGTGATTGGAAGCCTGATGAGGGGCGATCTTGGGATGAGATCGACCATCGTGCAGCGAAGAACATTGGGTTATAACAGTGTGAGGTCATGCAGGCGATAGAGACTTGCGAGCTCGCCCAGGAGGCACCCGAATGGGGAACGAGGATTAGTGGGAAGCCGCCCGGGCTGCATAGGGCGCGCCGGATGAGGGCCGTAGCAGCAGGGCGTAGGGAAGCGAAGCCCTGCGGCGGAGGCCCCCATCCGGCATGGTTCTTGACAAGGGCAACTAACCAGGAAGAACTGGCTTACACAAAACTATTGACACTTCCCCGGCCCCCTGGGAGATTGTGGGTATTTGAAGGCAAAACCGACGCTTACGGAAATCCTGCTTTGAACTAGAAGAAATTACGCGATAGACTATCGTGAGGTTTTTTCCTTTTATGCCCAACGAGTTCCTCAATCGCCGTTCTTTCCTCGTGAGTACCGGAGCCCTCAGCGCCTCCAGCGCCTTCGCCGCCAAGCCCTCAGGCCGTGTCCTCGGCGCCAACGACCGCATCAACGTTGCCGTGATTGGCGCCGGCGGCCGTGGCTTCTATGTCGCCCGTGAATTCAACAAAGCAGGCAAGGCAGAAGCGAATGCTCAGATTGTCGGCGTCTGCGACGTTTACCAAAAACGGGTCAACCGCGGCAAGGAAGCATTCCAGTGCGACGGCACACTTGACTATCGCGAGATCCTAACCCGCTCCGATGTGGATGCCGTCATCGTCGCCACCCCCGACCATTGGCACGCCACGATCGCCCTCGAAGCAATGGATAAGGGTAAAGACGTCTACCTCGAAAAACCCATGTGCCACACCATCGAGGAAGCCCGTCGGCTCACCGAGACCGTCCGCGAAACCAAACGCGTTCTCCAAGTTGGCTCCCAAACCACCTCCGGCGACCAGTGGGCTCAGGCGCGTAAGGTGATTGCCGATGGCATGCTCGGCAAGATCCTTCTCAGCCAAGGCAGTTATCATCGTAATTCAATCGAAGGCGAGTGGAACTGGCCCATCGACAAGGAGGCCGGCCCCGATGGAAAGGGCGAAAACTTCATCGATTGGAAAATGTGGCTCGGTCCAGCCCAGAAGCGCGATTGGGTCAAGGATATGGGCGCCGACCGTTTCTTCCGCTTCCGCAAATATTGGGATTACTCCGGTGGGATTGCCACTGATCTTTACTACCACGTCGTCGCCCCCATGAACATTTGCTGGGGTGAACCGCAGTTCCCCTCCAAGGTCGTCTCCGGCGGTGGTATCTATTCTTTCGACAAACTTCCCGAAGACCCCTCCAGGCCGGACCGCGAAGTTCCCGACACCTTCAGCCTCATTGGCGAATACCCCAAGGGTCACTCCCTTGTCTTGAGCGCCTCCATGGCCAATTCCCAGCATATCCCTGGCTTAATCCGCGGTCATGGTGCCACTCTTACCATGGTCGAACACGGACGGTTTGAAGGCTACTCTCCGTTTATTACCCTCAAGGCAGAAAAGAGCCGCGGCAAGTGGGTCGTCCCCGAACTCGAGGAAAAATTCAAGGGCGAGGACGAAATCCAGATTCCCGTCAAGGAAAACAACACCATGCAGGCCCACGTCAATAACTTCCTCAGTTGCATGCGCACCCGCCAAAAACCTCAACTCGACGCCGAAACCGGCGCCCGGGCGCAGGTTCTCATCACGATGGCCGTTCGCAGCTTCCGCGAAGGCAAGGTCATGTACTTCGACGAAAAGACCTGGAAGGTTTCCGACAAACCCTTCCGCTCCTAGTTGCTGACCAACGCCCCTCATCGAATCCCGTCCGTCCGAAGGGGGACGGGATTTTGTTCCTGCACCGCCCCTATGGCAACTTCTTCAAATACAGGTTCCGGAACTCCACTTTCATCGGAGGCCCCGTGTGAATTTGCAATCCGATTAATCCTTCCAGGCTGCGCTTATCCACATCGTCATCCACCAGTTCCGCTGTCACCTGCCCGTTCAACACATGCGTCACCCGGTTGCCCCGCGCGATGATGTGAAACTGATTCCAGCCATTTACATTCACATGCCCCTTGAGCGCCGTGCCGTCCATCAGTTGGCCGATCACCCGCGGAGCCTTGCCCGTCTCGGTGTAGGTCAGTTGCCCGCGCAGCGCCAAGATCCCCCGGCCCCGCTCCTCATACAACATGCCGGTGAATGTGTTCACAAAATCCATATCCGCCTGATAGCCCTTTAACACCCACTTGCCCACCTCCGGCAACTCTACGCTCCGATACTGCACACCGCTATTCGTGTTGTTCATCCGGAACTCCAGCTTTAGCTCAAAGTCCTTCGGCTTGTCTCCGCGGTAGATCAGAAAGGTGTTCATCTTCAGCGGGTTTTCCGTCGTCGTTTCGCCGACAATCGTGTTGTTTTCCACGCGCCAAAACGCCGGATCCCCGTCCCAGTTCTTTAACGTGCCATCAAAAATCGGCTCAAAGCCCGCCTTGTCGTCGATCACGATCGGGTCCGGAAATCGCAATCCTCCGCCCCGGGGTTTCGCGCCCGGCGGCGGCCCCCCCGCGGGAGGCTGCCCCGGCAGTGTCGAGGCGATCATCATCATCATTGCCACTTGGGCCAATCGGGGAAACATGCGCATCATCATACAGCAAGTCGGGCTTCCGCCTCAGCCCACCGCCTCTAATACGGGGACACTGCCGTAACAAACAACGCCGTTGCAATCGAGATCGCCGCCAGCAGCACCATCGGCGCCGCCTTACCCGACCGCACCATCTCATCGACGTTTACCCCCGGAAACAAAACCCGGTCCACAAGATACTCCACTCCGGCCAGTGCAGCAAATCCCACCGCGAAACTCACCAGACTCCCCGTCAAATCGCTGATCCACCCCGTCGAACTCCCCGTGATCGCATTCCGGATCACCAGCGAAATTGCCACAATCTTGCCAAATAGCAAAACGGCCGCCGCCAGATTTCGCTTGCTTCCAACCTCAGCCTGATAGTCCACTGGACGGCTCCAGTCATAAAGCCGCACCATCGTCAGCATCAGCATCTGTCCCAAGACAAAAAACACCACCGTCGCCACCACCGGCCCGCTCCCATGCAGCGTGCCCGTCATGATGAACGCCGTGCCCAGCAGCGATCCAGCCTCGACCACCCCCACCGCTTCATTGCCCTCCCCCAGCGCCTCGGAATTGTTCACCAGCGGCAGGACAAATCTCTCGTTGACCCACAAAGACATCGTCAGCGCCCCCAGAATCCCCAACCCCCAGCCAAACTCCTCGACCAGCATCAGCCCCCAGGATCCCGCCTGCCCCGCCAACCCAATCGTCGAGATCAAGGCAATCCCCAGCGCGATATAAAAACTGCCATGCCGCAGCGCCACTGCCATATTGCCCGCGCCCGCCAGCACCGCCGTGTCATTGTCGGCCTCCGTGCGCGACCAGTGGTTCAGAATCAGCCGCCCTAGCACGAACAAAACCGCGAATACCCCCAACAAGGCCGCATAGGTAAGTACCTGATTCATACGTTCCTCCTCCCTCCTCTCGCCTTGCGCGCATTCAGCATATCAACCCTCAAGGCAACTGCGCCGGCGCTCCAGGCTTATTCCCTGGCCCTTTGTTCAACACCGTCGGATAGGCAATGCCCAGTTGCTCCAAATAAGTTCCGTACTTCCCCGGATCGTAATAAAACTTCTTCATCTGGTCCCGATAGCGCGCCATCTTGTCGGCATTCAACTCAATCGCGGGCTGATCGCTGTCGCTGATCAGCGGCTGATACCGCAGGTCCTTGGTCTGCACCTCGCGAAAATACTTCCAGGCCTGCTCGACTAATTCCGGCCGCAACAGAAAATCAAGCGCTGTCGCCGCCTGCACCTTCGCCCCCACCGTCGACCCTTTATGCGCAATTGGCGTCGCCATCGACACGGCATCGGCCCAGTGATGCCCGGGTAAGTTCGGAATATTCGCCGGATACCGCAAATACGTCATCGGCACCACCCAACTGATGTCGCCCACATCGTCGCTGCCACCTCCCCTCCACGGCCCTGCCGCTTCGAGCGCCTTCACCTTCTCCGGTAACGGATCCACTTTCGCCACTCCCAGTTCCCGTTGCAGTTCCCGCGACAGCGTCTGGTCGGCTTCCGTCCACTTCGGCATCCCCACCGTTTCTATATTCTTGTGCTGCACCTCGGCCACCGTCTTGTTGAAATGATTCGGCCACGCCGAACCTACCACCTTCTGCGTATACGTCGTGCCCGAGGCCAGCGCAGCCGCCTTCGCCATCGTCGAACCAAATTCATGTAGTTCCTTGATCCGCGGAAAATCCTGCTCCCGAAAGAAATACCAAACTGTCGCCTCCGAGGGCACCACGTTCGGCTGGTCCCCCCCATTGATGATCACGTAGTGCGAGCGCTGCTCCGGCCGCAGATGCTCCCGCTTGTAGTTCCACATCACATTCATCAGCTCCACTCCATCGAGTGCGCTCCGGCCCTTCCACGGTGCCCCGGCCGCGTGCGCTGCCTCCCCTTTGAAGGTGTATTGCACGCTCACCAGTCCGCTGTTGATCGCCGGATGCCCGTAGCTCGTCGCCAATTCCCTCCCTACATGGCAGCCCAGCATGATGTCCACATCCTTCAATAGCCCCGCGCGGACATAGAACGCCTTCGTCGCCACCAGTTCTTCGGCCACTCCCGGGAGAATTTTAATCTGGCCCGCGATCTTGTACTTCACCATCATTTCTTTCAACACCAGCGCCGCCACCACGTTTACCGCATTGCCCGAATTGTGCCCCTCTCCATGACCCGGCGCCCCCTCGATCAACGGATCATGATAGGCCACTCCCGGCTTCTGCGATGCCCGCGGAATCCCGTCCAGATCCGTAATAAACCCAATCACCGGCTTGGCTTCCCCCCAGCTGGCCACCCAGGCCGTCGGGATTCCTGCCACCCCTCGTTGCACCCGAAATCCATTCTTTTCTAGGATCCCCGTCAGGTATCTCGAAGTCTCCACTTCCTGAAAACCCAACTCCCCAAAGCTGAAGACCATGTCCACGATCTCCTGCACCATCTTCGAGCGCGCCTCCACCCCGGCAATCGCTTCCTTCTTTAACTCCTCAAGCGCGGGCCCCTGCCCCCATGCCATCACACCCGCCATCCATGCCAATACAACCAGTCTGCTCATCATTGCTCTCCAGTGTAAGCGAACTCAAGCTGCCGCGAACATTCTGTTCGCCCCCCTCCCTGGCCACGCCACTGCCAGCAGGCAAACAACCCGCTCCTAGAGTTCTTTGTCAGGAGAATCCTGAATCAGACTGTAAATTATCCTTCCCAAGATTGGAAATAGCACATTAGAGATTTTCGGTTAGCAATTCATGATACTTCGCAATTTGCCGCCGATATGCTTCCCGTGGGGGGATGACCTGATTCAACTCGGAGATTCCCCACTGCCTTCGATTCAACCATGCCGATTTTGCTGGACAGCCTCGTCGCAGGGTACGGATTGCGATCCACCCCTCGAGCACCTTATCCCCATCAGGCAACGTTCCCAGGCCCTGTCACGCCCGGGCCAATCCCGCTTGCGGCCTCGCTGCTCGTCGTCCCTTCCTACGGCAAGATCCTTATCTTTCCCAGTACGGGGCTTACTCCTTGCCGCGGTGCCGCTAGACCTCGCCATGGGAGTTGCCGCTTCCCTGTTGAGGACCGCGAAGTTCTCCCCAGCGCTCCGGCGCATCCGCTGAGGAATCCGCATCCCTGGGATTTGCTTGTCCTGGTTTCCTTCCCTGCACAATCCGCTGCCTCTCCCGCTCCCCGCCTGACAGCATTCCGCCGCCGTCACGGCCGCGAGGCCCCCTCTTGTCAGTCGAGCGTATTCAGGGCAGAGCTAAGGATCCAGGGCAGAGCTAAGGATCCAGGGTCGCTTACTGGCCACAACAATCCATCACCTGTACGAAAGCGAGAACCGTAATGAGTATTAGCCGCCTCTTGAAGAATCTGAGCATCAGCCAGCGCACGCTCTCTAGCGTTGGGCTTTTTGCCTTGCCGTTAGGCGTGCTGTTTTATTTCAATCTCGACCAACTCTCGAGTGACATCCTTTTTTCCTCAATGGAAATTGACGGTAACAAATACCAGCGCCCCCTCGTTCGCTTGGTCAAGGCAGTCGGCGACTACCAGGTCTGCGTACTAGCCAATTCCGCTGGCCACGATTGCGCCCCTGCCACGAAACAGCAGGAAGTAGACGACCTACTCGGGAAAATGGATAAACTCGAAAGCACCGTTGGCGAAGGCCTTGGCTTCGGGGCCGCGGCCCTCAAGGAAGCTCAACTCGAGCCGCTCCGCATCGGCCAGTTGCGCACCAAATGGCAGACGCTTAAGGACCAATCCGCCCAGCCACGCTCCAAGATCTGGATTGACACCGGGGATTCCCTGATCGCCGACGTGCGTGCTGCCATCATGCGCGCCGGTGATATGTCCAACCTAACCCTCGATCCCGACATGGACAGTTACTACCTGATGGACGTCACCTCCCTGGTCGCCGCACAATCCCTGGCAAGACTTCGCACCGCCGCTCTCTACGTCATGCCGTTACTCCATTCCCAAGGCGGTGTCCCGCCCTCCAGCCGCACCCAAATGGCTATCTTCGCCGCCACACTCAAGGAATCCGACTACGACCGTATTGTAGGAGATCTAGACATCGCTTTCCGTGAAAACGCCAAGGCCAAACGCGGCGTCAGCCCGTCGCTTAAACCCGAAGTTCAACCTGCCAAGGCGCACTACGAACGAAGTCTCACCGCCTTGCTCAATCAATTCAACGCCTTGGCCGAAGGTAAACGCATTTCCCGAGCCGATCTCCAGGCAGGCTTTGATGAGGCAGGTGCCGCCACCGTCGATCTCGCCGCCAAAACGGTCAACGAACTCGATGCCGTCCTTCAGTCTCGCATCCACGGCTATGTGGTCTACCGCTGGACTTTGATCATCGGCTCTCTTTGCTCCGTTCTCATTGCCAGCCTCTTATTCTGGTTCGTTCTCAGGAGTATCACTCAACCTCTTACTCTTACCGTCAGCCACTTGGAGAACGTTGCCCAAGGCGATCTCTCCCAGGAATTGCCCGCCGAATTTGAGGCGCGAGGTGACGAAATCGGCCAGCTCAGCCGATCGATCGGCTCCATGCTCACCACTCTCCGCTCCATGATCGGCGAAATTCGCTCCGGCATCGGTTCGCTCACCGTCGCCTCCTCCGGCCTCGTCGAAGCTTCCGAGTCCGTCAAGGTCGGCTCCCGCGATGCTTCCGACAAAGCCCAGATGGTCGCCGCCGCCACCGAAGAGATGAGTTCCAATGTCAGCTCTGTCGCCGCCGGTATGGCTCTCGCCAACCAAAGCCTCGAGGCCGTCTCCTGCGCCACCAGCCAGATGACCGCCACCATCAGCGAGATCGCCAGCAATTCCGAGCAGGCCCGCTCCATCACCGCCGGCGCCACACAGCAGGCCATGCATGTCACCGGTCAGATCCAACAACTCGGTCAGGCCGCTCGCGAAATCGGCCGCGTCACCGAGGTCATCAACGAAATCTCCTCGCAAACGAACCTGCTTGCCCTCAACGCCACGATCGAAGCCGCCCGTGCTGGCGCCGCTGGTAAAGGCTTCGCCGTCGTCGCCAATGAGATCAAAACCCTCGCCCAACAAACCGCTGCCGCCACCGAGGACATCCGCCAGCGCATCAGCACCGTTCAAACCGCCACCAATCAAGGCATTGCCGATGTCGAACGCGTCTTTGCCGTCGTCGGCGAGGTAAACTCCATCGTGACCTCCATCGCCGCCGCCATCGAAGAGCAGGCCACCGCCACCAAGGAGATTGCTCGCAGCATCTCCCAAGCCTCCGAAGGCGTCCAGGAAGCGAGCAACCGCGTTGCCGAAAGCTCCCAAGCCTCCAACGAGATCGCTCGCGATATCGTTGTCGTCAACCGCGCCGCCGGCGAAATCGCCGCCACCGGCGAGGCGCTCCGCACCAGCATCGAGGAAATGACCACCGTCTCCGATCAGCTCGAACTCGCTGCTCGCCGCTTCCGCACCTAATTACGGCAGGAGCCTTCCCGCCGGCCTAGCCTCTTTCTCTCTCCCTCGGGGACCGCCTCGGCAAAGCGCTGCTTCACGCGGGCCGGTCCCGCTCCTGTTCTTCGTCCTGCTCCATGCTGCCTCGTATCCCTTAATCAAGACTCCCCCTCCACTCGAGCCGCGGCATCTCCCATCTGACAAAATAACCGCATGCACCGGCGATCCTTCCTCTCCCTGCCCGCTGCGGCGGCCGCTCTCGAGGCCCAAGCCCCTTCTCCGCGCGACTTCCACGCCGATGGCCCCCTCGTGATCGAACGCAAGCGCGACGGCAAACCCCGCGCCGGCCAAGTCGTCGCCGCCATTCAGCCCCATTCCGACGACCTCCCCATCTTCGCTACCGGCCTCTGGGCAAAACTCGCCGACGAGGGCTGCACATCCTACCTCATCCGCGTCACCAACGATGACTCCGCCGGCCCCGGCCGCGTCCCGGAAACCGTTCTCGCCAACGACCGTGACAATCAGGCCCTCGCCGAACTCATGGGCGCCAAAGCCACCTTCGACCTCAATTACCCCAACCACAACATGGACAATACCTCCCGCGCCGAACTCAAGGCCCGCTTCATCTACCTCTTCCGCCTCCTCAAAGTCGACATCATCATCTCCTACGATCCCTCCAGCCACTACGAGGAAAACCCCGATCATTACGTCACCGCCCAATGCGTCGAAGCCTCCTGCTGGATGGCCGGCGGCGACAAGGATTACCCCGAACACTTCTACGCGGGCCTCAAGCCACAGGCCGTCCAGGAGAAATACTACTTCGCCCGCTTCCAGCAACGCATCAACCGCATAGTCGACATCGAACCCTGGCTCGACCGCAAAATCGACGCGAACCTCCTCAACCTTGCCCAAGGTCCCGCCGGCAACGCGGGCGTTCGCCTCAAGCGGCGCCTCGCGGCCGAGGGCCGTCGACTCCCCCTCCTCGACGGCGACGACCGCACAGCCAACCGCAATTACATCCGCCAATTCGTCCTCGAGCGCGACCGCAACCTGGGCGCCGCCCACGGCCTGCAATACGCCGAGGCCTACCACCACATCCTCCCCGGCCCCCATCCCGTCGACGATTTCGTCCGCCGCAACGCCCAGCCCATTTAGGGTAGTGCTTCAGAAGTTGCGACGGGAAGAGCGATTCGCGCATCTCACTAATCGAGTAGTTGGACTCTCGATGCGAGTTGCGCCCAAAGTTGAACTGAGCACGGAAGAAAAGGCGACCTTGCCGGCTTGGGCTAATGGCCGCAAGACGCCAGTGCGGATGGCGGAAAGAGCTCGTATCTTGCTGCTGGCTGACGCCGGAGTGCAGGATACGGAGATCAGTTCGCGACTTTTTGTCACCCCCAAGAAGGTGGCCGGTTGGCGGAAGCGGTTTCTGGACAAAGGCATCGCAGGCCTGGAAGAGGATGCGCAGCGCCCCCAGCATTCCGCGTGAGGCCATTGCGGAGATTGTGCGCCTGACTACCCAGGAAAAGCCAGCCAACGCCACGCACTGGAGTACGCGCAGCATGGCGGCGGTGGTCGGCATCAGCGACTCGAGCGTTCTTCGCATTTGGCATGCCCATGGCCTGAAGCCGGATCGGATTGAGTCCTTCAAGCTGAGCAAGGACCCGAACTTCGGCCAGAAGCTAGAAGCCATCGTGGGGCTTTACCTCAATCCTGAGGACCAGACCATTGTTCTTTGTGTGGACAAGAAGGGCCAAGTGCAGGCCTTGGATCGCACCCAACCGGACCTACCAATGAAATCCGGCCGGGCCAGAACGATGACGCACGATTACAGGCGCCATGGAACAACTACGCTTTTTGCGGCGCTGAATGCCGCCAGCGGCAAAGTGATCAGTCTCTGCCAACAGCGGCTTCGGCATCAGGAGTGAATCAAGTTCTTGCGGCTGCTGGATGATGCCACACCGTCCGGGAAGGATTTCCATTTCATCGCCGACAACTACTTCGCGCACAAGCATCCAAAGGTCGAACAGTGGCTCAATCGCCATTCCAGACAATTATGATGTCCTAAAGTGATTTCCACCCTGCGGTAAATCTCAGGGCGCTCCCGCGCTTGAAATCTCCCATCCGCGCTGGCGTCAAGAAACATCCGGGAACTGCTTCAGTCTCATCTTGCATGAGACAGGACTCGAGTTTGACAATCCTTCAGGAATCGGCAAACACTTGGGGGTAATGGGAACCTCTGAACGCCGCGCCCGCGAAAAAGATGCGCTCCGTCAAAAAATTCTGCAGGCAGCCACCGAACTCTTCCTCAAAGACGGCTTCGACAGCGTCACCATGCGCGCCATCGCCGACCGCATCGAATACGCCCCCTCCACCATCTACCTTTACTTCAAGAACAAAATCGAAATCGTCGATGCCATCTGCGTCGAAACCTTCGAAGTCCTTATCGATCGCCTCCACCAGATCGAACAAAAATTCCCCTCCCCCGGCGCCCCCCTCGCCGCCGGCATCCGTTGCTACATCGAGTTCGGCATCGAGTACCCCCACCAGTACCGCCTCGTCTTTGGCAACGTCGCCTCCGATTCCTTCACCGAATCCGCCGAATCCAACCTTCTCGGCCGCCAAGCCCTCGAGCACCTTGTCCGCATTATCGCCGGCGGCCAGCAGGCCGGACACTTCCCCGCCACCACCGACCCCGCCTCCGACGCCCTGATCGTCTGGTCCCACATTCACGGTACCACCTCCATCCTCATCAATGACCATGGTCGCTATAACTTGCCCTGGCCCTCGATAGAATTCATGATCCAGCGCAGTATCGATCTCATTACAAAAGGTTTGCAGTCCCCCGCCACCCCCTGATTCCTTTCCCTTCAGCCCCCGCAAAATTTTTTCCGAACGATGCTCATAAGAACTTGACAATTCCTGTTTACGGTCAAATCATGAACATAGTTCAGTTTTTTCGATTGGACAGCAATTATGGGTATTTTAGCCTGGAAAAACCTCTTCTACGATCGCGTCCGCCTCATCGTTACCCTCACCGGTATCGTCTTCGCCCTCGTCCTCATCGCCATCCAGTTCGGCATGTTCCTCGGCTTCCTCGATACCGCCGCCAACATCGTCGAAAACAACTCAGCCGACCTCTGGATTTCCGCCCCCGGCATCCCCCATGTCAACGGCGGCTCCCCCATCCAGGAAGCCAAGCGCTGGAAAGCTCTCCAGGTCCCTGGCGTCACCCACACTGCCAACTTCAGCATCTTCTTCGTTAACTGGAAGCTCCCCAACGGCGCCTTTGAAACCTGCCAAATCGCCGGCTTCGACCTCGACTCCGGCATGGGCGGCCCCTGGAACCTCGTTGCCGGACGCGTCGAAGACCTCCGCGGCGAAGATACCGTCATCATCGACGACCTCTACAAAAGGAAACTCGGCGTCCACAACATCGGGGAAACGCTGGAAATCAATGGCAAACGCGCCCGCATCGTCGGCTTCACGCACGGTATCCGCTCCTTCACCACCGCCCCCTACGTATTCACGAGCTTCAAAAACGCCCAAAACTACATCCCCATGCGGGAGGAGGAAACCATTTTCATCCTGCTCCGCACCGCCGCTGGCGCCGACCGCAACGCAATTAAGACCGGCCTGCTGGCCACTATCCCGGGTATCGAAGTCTTCACCCGCGACGAAATCCTCTCCCGCACCCGCAACTACTGGGTCTTCGGCACCGGCGCCGGTACCACCACCCTCATGGGGGCCATGCTTGGACTCCTCGTCGGCATCGTCGTTGTCGCCCAAACCATCTATGCCGCCACCATCGACCATCTCAAAGAGTTCGGCACCCTCAAGGCCATGGGGGCCACCAACGGCCAGATCTATCAGGTCATCATTCTCCAGTCCACCCTCGCCGCCGTCATGGGTTACGTCCTCGGTATCTCGGTCGCCCTCGCCATAGTCCACTCCACCGCTGACACCGACCTGCTGATCAAACTCCCCTGGCCCGTCGCCCTCGGCATCTTCGGCCTCACGCTCTTTATGTGTATGAGCGCCAGCCTGCTCTCTATCCGCAAAGCCACCACCATCGACCCCGCCATGGTCTTCCGCGGCTAGGACACTCCCATGCAGCCACTTGTCTCCGTCTCCCACCTCGTCAAGGAATACGGCTCCGGCGCCAACCGCTTCCGCGCCCTCAACGATGTGTCCCTCGACATCCACGCCGGTCAGGTCCTCGTCCTCATGGGACCCTCCGGCTCGGGCAAAACCACCCTCATCTCCGTCCTGGGCGGCATCCTTAGCGCCACCTCTGGCAGCGTCCGCATCGACGGCCGTGAAATCGTCGGGATGTCCGAAAGCCAGCGGCCCGCCCTTCGCCGCGATCTGTTCGGCTTCATCTTCCAGGGTTTCAACCTCTTCCCCGCCCTCACCGCCGAAGAGAACGTCGCCATCATGTGCAAACTCAAACATGTGCCTCAACCCGCCCGCGCCGCGGCCAACCTGCTCGAATCGGTCGGCCTCGCCGACAAGCGCAACGCCTACCCCGCCGACCTCTCCGGCGGCCAAAAACAGCGCGTCTCTATCGCCCGCGCCCTCGCCGGCCATCCGCGCATCCTCCTCGCCGATGAACCGACGGCTGCCCTCGATTCCGTCAGCGGACGCAAAGTACTTGAAATCCTCAGCGGACTCGCCCGCCAAAACAACCGCGCCGTCGTTATTGTCACCCACGACCCCCGGGTCCTCGACTACTGCGACCGCATCGTCACGATCGAAGACGGCCGTGTCGGCTCCGACGAACTGCGTCGTCACATCCGCCCCACCCCAGGAGATATCGCATGAAAAAGTACATCGGGCTCTTCAGCCTCCTCTTACTCGCCGCCCTCGGCTTTTTCCTCTTCCGCCGTACCGCCGAGCCCACTCAACCAGCAGCGGCCACACCTCCTCCCCAACCCGTCCGCTTCGCCATCGTTGCTCCGGGACGCGTCGAACCCGTCTCTGAGGAGGTCGCCATCGGCACCGAGATCGACGGCCGCCTCACCGCTGTCCTCGTCGAAGAAGGCCAACCCGTCCGGCGCGGACAAATCCTCGCTACCCTTGCCAATGCCGACTTCTCCGCACGCGTCCAACTCGCCGCCGCCGCCCTCGCCGAACGCCGCGCCGAACTCGACCGCCTCCGCAACGGCGCCCGGCCCCAGGAACGCAACGAATCCGCCGCCTTCGCCGGCGAAGCCCGCGCCGTCCTCGAACAAACCCGCGCTGAACGCGACCGCCGCCGCTTCCTCCTCGACCGTGGCGCCATCTCGCGCAGCGAATTCGAAGTCGCCGAACGCGACTTCGCCGTCGCCCAAGCCCGCCTCGAAGCCACCACTCAGCGCGCCAATCTCATCAGCGCTCCCACCCGCGAAGAAGAAATCCGCCGCGCCGAAGCCGAACTCGCCGCCGCCGAAGCACGCTTCGCCGAAGCCCGCGCCCAACTCGCCCGCACCGTTATCCTCTCTCCCCTCAACGGCTTCGTCCTCCGCAAACGCAAACGCACTGGCGAAAGCGTTTCCACCCAAATGTCGTCCCCCATCCTCGTCCTGGGCGACACTTCCCGGCTCCGCGTCCGCGTCGACGTTGACGAAACCGACGCCGCTCGCGTCGCTGTCGGCCAAAAGGTCACCCTCCGCGCCACCGCCTACGGGGACAAAGCATTCACCGGCGTCGTCAGCAGCGTCGGACGTATCCTCGGCCGTAAGAACATCCGCACCGACGAACCCTCGGAACGCGTCGACACCAAAATCCTCGAAACCCTCATCGACCTCGCCCCGGGCACCGAACTTCCCATCGGGCTTCGCGTCGACGCCACCATCGGAGGCTAACATGCGCTCACTTTCTTTCCTGCTCTTGGCCGCCGCTGGCCTCGCCGCCCAAACCCTCACCCTCGAGTCCGCCCTCGAGCTTGCCGCCAAACAAAACCCAGGCATCCAACTCTCCCGCCTCCGCGTCCTCGAGCGCCGCGCCCAAACCGACGCTCTCCGCGCCGGTCACCTCCCCCAGGCAGACCTCCTCGTCTCGGCTACCCGCCAGACCAACAACCTGCAGGGCATCGGCCTCCTCTTCCCTGGCTTTCCCTCCCGCATCGGCCCCTTCCGCACCTTCAACGCTCGCCCCGTCGTCTCCCAAAAAGTGGTCGACCTCCCCCTGCTCGCCTCCGTCCGCGCCGCCCGCCATTCCGAATCGGCCGCCGCCCGCGACGTCGAAGCTGTCCGCGAACAGACCCAGGCCGCCGTTATCTCACTCTTCCTCGAAACCTTCCAGGCCCAAAGCCGCCTCCGCGCCGCTGGGGCTCGTCTCCAAACCGCCGAATCTCTCCTCGCTCAAACGATCGAACGCGAAAAAGCCGGGGCCGCATCCCAACTGGACCTTGCTCGCCACCGCCAGCGGCGCGAAGTTGAACAAACCGAACAGATCGCGGCCGAACAGGACCTCGCCGTCCTTCGACCCGCACTCGAAGAACTCCTCGCCTCCCCCCTGCCTGGCGAGCTCGCCGAACCTAAGCTCCGCCTGACCTCCCTCGAGTCTTCCGCCCAACGGCCTGATATCCAAGCCGCCCGCGACCGTGTCAAAGCCGCCGAACAGGATCTCGTCCGCGCCCGCCGCGCCCGCTGGCCTCAACTCACCGCCCTCGCCGACTACGGCCTCCTCGGCGCCGGACCCGACGCTGCCATCGCCACTTACAACATCGGCGCTACCCTCCAGATCCCCCTCTGGACCAGCGGCCGCCTCGAGGCCGAAATCCGCTCCACCACCCTCCGCCTCGAACAGGCCAAACAGGAGGTGCAGCGGCTCCAACTCGCAGCCGCCCGCCAGGCCGCACAGGCCCAGACCTCCTTCGCTGCCCAAACCCGCGCCGAAGCCACCGCTGCCGCCGCAGCCCGCTCCGCCCGTCAGGTTCTTGAGCTTACCTCCCTGCGCTACCAGTCCGGCCTCGCCACGACGCTCGACACAGTCACTGCCCAGGAAGCCCTCGCCACCGCCGAAGACCTCGAAATCCGCTGCCGGTACCAGGCCCAACTCGCCCTTGCCCAACTCGCCTTCGCCTACGGCGACGTCCGCACGGCCCTCCCCTAACCATGCCGGACCCTCGCGCCGTTGCAATCCGGCATGCGAGACCAAGGCGATGGATAAGGCGCCAAACCTCCACGACTGGCCACCGAAGGCGTGCCGTCAGCAAATTTGATCGTCGCCACCGGCGGGATCTCCGCAGTCTCATGAACCGGGCCATTGATATACGTCATCTGGTTCTTCTCCTTTATTGAAATTTGTTGTGGAATCAACATGCAACAGTGCCTCCACATTGGCGCTGTTTTCGTTTCTGCGCGGGACTTCGCCGCTTCACTGCCTGCCATCGCGAGCATCACTCTCAACCTTCACCGCGACTTTTGCCAAAGCATCCATTCATCCGGGCCTCTCGTCCCGTCTAGCTGCCTGCTGCATCTGCATCGTGCTCCGCTGGCCGAGAAGCCTTACCCCTCGCGCGTCAGTGGTTTGCTCCGCGCCGACGCCGCTTCGCACTCCTTGCCCTGCCGAGCAGCCCTGCGGAATATCCACTCCGCGCCCATGGAGCGCGTCATTCAGGACCCCATAGCTCAGCCCAAACCGTTCTCGTTTGAAACTACACTTCGTCAGGTGACTTTCGATCAATCGCGGCAAAGTCAGAGAAGACCCTGCGCGAAGTGCACTAATGGGAACTTCGCCTCGAGGCTCTGGAAACGGCGGAAGCCGCCCGTCCGGCAACATCTCCCATCGCTGACGCAGCGCCGCGGTCCCTGCCTGCCCGCTGCCCTTTGCCGGCGGACTTGCTCCGCGAAGAACAGACGATTGCCCCCGCCGAACAGCAATGCAGCCAGTGTGGTGGCGCGCTGCGACGGCTGGGCGAAGACACCAGCGAGATGCTCGACCTGGTTCCGGGTTACTTCAAGGTGATTCGCATCGTGCGGCCCAAGCTGAGCTGCTCATGCTGCTCGCGAATCGTGCAGGCGCCTGCCCCGGGCAGGGTGATCGATCGTGGCCTGGATGGCCCGTGACTGTTGGCGCGGATGCTGGTCGACAGGTACGCACATCATCGTGTGCCACGAACGCGGTGGCGGCAATGGGCCGCATAAAGTTAAGAGAATAAACTGAGGGTTTGACAAAGGCCATCGGTTGCCGGTTCCAGTGGAAGTATCGCGAATTTCACACGAGGAACTGAAAACAGCTGGAAAGAGACAGGATGGACGAGCCGAGTTCGCCGACAAGCTGCTGGGCCGTCGCGGAGCTGAGAGAGATGATGAGGGCGGGCCCCTCGAAGCCGGGGATCAGGATCAGGGTTCAAACCACCGCGAGTTGCTGCCGTTAAGAGCGATGTTGGTGAGCGTCGCGGAAACGAAGGGACGTGATCCCATCAGGCAAGGTCCAGAGAGACGGGCGAAAGCGAACCGTCGATGAACTGCCGAAAATGCATGGTTGATGTCGAAACCGGGGCTGATGGTCGCTCTGGGATCAGTCATGGCGGAGTCCTGAAGCCCGGCCTTGGCGGCATCCGGCTCGAAGGCGGCGTGACTCTGGATCAGGCTCTTTGACGGAACATGGGAACTTATTGCTTCGATGCGAAGGGAGAAAGCCGAGGGGGTGATCCCCGTCAGGCTCTGAGCACCGAGGCGAGGACACAGGGGCAGAACAACCCGTAGTAGGGGCGAAGGTGCTGTAATGGCGCTGGACCGAAGGGGTTGTGGCATTCGAGCCTTGGCGGGCGGCAACCCAGCAACGGCAGGAGCCGCATGAACAAGGTAAAGCCATTTGATATGGCGAAGGCAGCTGTCTGGGAGGCTTTTCAACGTGTGAAGGCAACCAAGGGGCGGCTGGGGTGGCTGGCAGTCGATCCAGGACTTTGAGGCCCGGCTCACCGGGAGCCTGTACAAGCTCTGGAACCGGCTGTCGTCGGGTGGTTAGCTGGCGCTGTTTGAGCGCGAAGAGTCGCTCACCGTACCCGAGTTGACGCATCGGACTGTTGTCACGAATCGTTTGCGCCTGCTGTATCTGGCCGCCAGGATTACGCGTCACGGCGGGCAAACCAAAATCCACTTTGGGGCCCGGTATCAGGAACGCAATCGCTTCGACCAACTCATGGCGCGATGGCCCGGCGCCAAACGGGGCCGAATGGAGAGATATCGAAGACCAAATTACTGGCACAATCACCGGCTGCCGATGGCGGATGCGCTGTTGCCACAAAGCTTAGCGGTCAGGCTGCGCTTGCTGTGCATAATTTGGTTAGCAGGATCGGACACTGGCTATCTGACCGCGGCATGGAATTTGCTGGACAGTGCACTGGATCGGGTGGGCACTCCAAACGGGAGCATCGTGGCGCTGTGCAAGGTGGACTTACAGGATCTGATTGTGGGTACACCGGGCTCGTGGGCGATGAGGGGAAGAGCGCTTTTGCTGCTGGGTTGGAAGATGCGGCGCCGGGTCGTGTGATAAGTGTAATAGGCGATGCGAATCGTCGCGCTTACGGTCTCATTGTTCGTGCTCCCGATGGGAGCACAAGTGGAGGAACTGGTTGGCACGCGATGCCTTGGTTGTCATCAAGCCCGGATGCTGAGCGAGGCGGGTCCGAAGGTGTTGGCGATGGTGGAGAGCGGGAAAATGCCGAAGACGGGGGGGCGGCTGACGGCGGGAGAGTTGGGATTAATCCGGCAGTGGGTCGAAGCCGGTACGCCGACATTGCTCTACAAGCGGGAATTCTGGTCGTTTATGAGCCCGAAGAAGGAGACTCTGCCATCCATCGATGAAGCAATCGCGGAGAAGTTGCGGGTGCGCGGGATCGAAGCGAACTCAAGGGCAGACGACCGGACGCTGATCCGCAGGCTGTTTTTTGATCTGACCGGCTTGCCGCCGAAGCCGGAGGATTATGGGTTGGGCTACCGGGAAACGGTGGAAAAGCTGCTCGCTTCACCGCGCTATGCCGAGCGCTGGGCGCGGCACTGGCTGGATGTGGTGCGATTTGGGGAGACCGATGGTGGCGAACATAACTACGAGCGTTTTCATGCCTGGCCGTATCGGGATTATGTGATCGAGTCGTTGCTCCAGGACAAGCCTTACAACCGGTTCGTGAAGGAGCAGATTGCCGGGGACCTGATGTATCCGGGAGAGGCGCGGGGCGTGGCGGCGACGGGCTTTCTGGTGGCTGGGCCCTGGGACCAAGTGAGCGCGGAATTGAACAAGGACAAGGTGCTGGCGATGACGGCGCGCGTGGATGAGCTCGACGATATGGCGACGACGACGTTCCACACGTTTCAGGCGTTGACGGTGAATTGCGCGCGGTGTCATGACCACAAATTTGACCCGATTCCAAGCAAGGATTTTTACCGGCTGACGGCGGTGTTTGGGGGCGTGACTTTTGGGACGAGACAGGTGGCCAGTGAGGCCGAGGCGGCGGCGTATGAAGCGAAGGTGAAGCCGATCCGGGAGAGACTGGCCGGAGTAAACCAGCGGATTGCCGCCGTGGAAGACCCGACGCGGGCCCGGCTGCTGCTCGAGCGCTATCAGGCGTTTGATGCACAACGGGGGAAAGGTGGGCGGCGGATTCCGCTGAATCCGGTGTGGAACTGGAATGAGTTCGCATCGACGCGGGCGCGGAAATTCCGGCTAGTGATTACGAGCGCGCAGGGGGACCGGGCGCAGCTGGAGCATTTGGAGTTGAAGCCGGCGGGACTGCAGTGGAATGGTTGGAAGGCGGAGCGCAAGGCGAGCGTGGAAGAGCCGGTGCTGGTGGAGCTGGCAAACCCGGCCGGCGCGGCGGTGGAGCGCGTGGAATGGTGGAGCGACCGGAAGACCGCGCGGAATGTTGGGATGCCAAAGGTATTCCGGCTGGAGGCGCTCGATGGGGACGGGCAGTGGCGGGAGTTGTGTTCCTCGCTCGACCATGTGCGGGACCTTGAGTTGGAGATGCCACGCGTGCGCGAGGATGAGTTGCCCGAGCGGAAGGAATTGCTGGCGGAGCGGAAGCGGATCGAGGCGGAACTGGCGGGGATACCGCCGCCCGAGCGCATTTATGCCGCGAAGCCAAAGGCGATGGATCGTGCTTTTTTGCTTGAGCGGGGGAGCGTGGCAAAGCCGGTGGAGCAAGTCAGCCCTGGGGCACTGAGCGCGGTAAGGCAACTGGACCCGGGGATGGGCCTAAGCCGGGAAGCGGGGGACCGGGAGAGAAGACTGGGTCTGGCGGACTGGATTGCCAGCGAGAAGAATCCATTGACGGCAAGGGTGATTGTAAACCGGGTGTGGCACTGGCATTTCGGCAATGGGATCGTGAATACGCCGAGTGATTTTGGTTTGAATGGAGACCGGCCGAGCCACCCGGAGCTATTGGACTGGCTGGCAGTGCGGTTTATGGAGAACGGATGGAGTCTGAAGTGGTTGCACCGGGAGATCCTGCTGAGCGAGGCGTATCAGCGATCGGGGGCGATGAATGAGAAAGCGTTCGCGGCGGATGCGGATAACCGGCTGTTGTGGCGAATGCCGCTGAAGCGGATGGACGCCGAGACGCTACGGGACACGATGCTTGCCGTCAGCGGACAACTGCGGCTGGAGCCGGCGGGAGGCCCGGGGTTTGTGCTGCAGAAGAAGAAAGACCGGGGAGCGTTTATTTATGAAGCGCTCGACAACGATGGCCCGGAGGTGTGGCGGCGTTCTGTGTACCGGTTTGTGGTGCGAGGTGGGGAGAGAATTCTGCTGGACAGTTTTGATTGCCCGGACCCGAGCGTGGCAACGCCGCAGCGAAGCGTGTCGAATACGCCGGTGCAGGCGCTGACGCTGCTCAATAATGGCTTTGTGCTGCGGCAGGCCGGGTTGCTCGCCGAGCGCGTGGTGAAGGAGGCGGGGCCGCAAAGGGACCGGCAGATCGAGAGGGCCTATGAGTTGGTGTATGGCCGGCGGCCGAGTGAACGCGAGGCCAGACTGGGGCGGGACTTCATAGCGCGGCATGGATTGGCGCTCTACGCGCGGGCGCTGTTTAATACGAATGAGTTTTTGTATGTCCCCTAAGCGATGTGAAGCAGGCAGCCGGCCGCTGAGCCGCAGAGAAGCATTGTGGGAGATGGGCGGAGGGCTGGCCGGGCTGGCGCTGGCGCAGATGCTGGCCGAGGCCGCCCCGGTGAAGGTGCGTGAACCGAAGCCGGATTTTTCGCCGAAGGCAACGAAAGTGATCATGATCTTCTTGCCCGGGGGCTTCAGCTCGATCGATTCGTTTGACTATAAGCCCCAACTGGTGAAGCATCATGGTAAGGAAACCAAGGGGGAGAACGCGATTACGCCATTCTTCGGGCAGCGCGGGACGGTGATGAAATCACCGTGGAAATTCACGCCGCGGGGTAAGAGCGGGAAGTATGTGTCGGACCTGTTGCCGGGAATGGGTGCGCTGGTGGATGACATGACGTTTCTGCATTCGATGGTGTCGCGCAGCAATGCGCACGGGCCGGCGATTTTTCAAATGTCGACAGGGTTCATCTTTCAGGGCTTTCCTTCGATTGGCTCCTGGGTCAGCTACGGACTCGGAACGGAGAACCGGAATCTGCCGTCATTCGTAGTGCTACCGGACCGGCGGGGATTGCCGCCGTGCGGAGTGGCCAACTGGGGGAACGGATTTTTGCCGGCCGCGCATCAGGGGGTGATCTTTGGCGACCAGAAGGAGCCGATCGCCGATTTGCGGCCGGGCGCGGCGGTGAGTGCGAGTGCTCAGGCGGCGAGTTATGACCTACTCGGGGAATTGAACGAAGAGCACCTGAAGGCGAACCCGGGAGAGGATGCGCTGGTGTCGCGCATACGAGCTTATGAATTGGCGGCGCGGATGCAATTGAGCGCGCCGGAGGTGACGGACCTGAGTGGAGAGAGCGAGGCGACACGAGAGGCGTATGGTTTGAACGACCCGGTGACGCGGGACTACGGCTTTAACTGCTTGCTGGCGCGAAGGCTGGTGGAAAAGGGGGTACGTTGTGTGCAGCTTTACAATGGAGGGCACTTCGGCGAGCCGAGGGTGAACTGGGATGCACATGAGGATCTGGTGGCGAACCACAACAAGAATGCGGCGATCCTGGACCGGCCCACGGCAGCGCTGCTGGCCGACTTGAAGCAGCGCGGGCTGCTGGAGGAAACACTGGTGGTGTTTACGACCGAGTTTGGACGATTGCCGATCAGCCAGGGGCTTGGCGAAGGGGGAAGGGACCACAACCCGGAAGGCTTTACGTCGTTTCTGATGGGGCCGGGGCTGAAGCGCGGCTACAGCTATGGGGCGACGGATGAAATGGGCTACAAGGCGGTGGAGAAGCCGGTGACGATCTATGATTTTCATGCGACGATTCTTCACTTGATGGGGCTCGACCATAAGTCGCTGACGTGGTATCACAACGGATTGCAGCGGCGGTTGACCGATGTGCATGGAAATGTATTAAAAGAAATTCTTTTGTAGGCGGTTTCATTCGCAAATCCACGTACAATTAAGCGAAAAAGGAAATTAGAGATTGCCCGATAAGCAGTTGTCCCGGCCGGAGTGGATTTCGGCCGTGTTGGACGCGATCCCGGCGGAGATTGCGGTTCTAAACCGGAATGCGGAGATCATCTACGTAAATCGAGAGTGGCGGCGCTTTGCCGAGCAGAATGAAGGAACGAGTGCCTGCCTGTCAGGCGCGAATTATGTAGAAATTTGCCGGCGTTCGGCGGAGCAGGGGGACCAGGGCGCGGCGGATGTGGCCGAGTCAATTGAGGGTATTTTGAATGGGGATCGGCGGGGTTTTGATTGTGAGTATCCTTGTGACACGCCCGGGGGACGACGTTGGTTCAAATTGCTGTTGAGTTCGACCGTGGAGGATGGTGAGCGGTTTGTGATCGTTCAGCATATCGACGTGACGGAACGAGTGGAGGCTGAAGAGCGGTACCGGTTGGTTGTTGAGAGCGTGGCAGAAGGGATTGTGCTGTCCGACCAGGAGGGACGGATTCTGGCGGTGAACACGGCGGGAGAGAATCTTTTCGCGCGGACCAGGGAGTGGATGCTGGGCCGGGAGATAGAGCAATTGTTGCCGGGGCTTCATGCGGAACCAGGGATGCATGTGGCTTACGAACACGCGGGGGGGATCGAGGGCGCGCAAGCGCTGAACGTGAGTTGTTTTCCCTTTGAGGACACGGCCGGGCGGTATTATGTGTGGACAGTTACGGACGTCTCGGCCGAGCGCCGGGAGGAAGTGAATGCGCGGCGCGAGAAAATGTTGGCGGCCGAGTCGATGCTGAAAGCGGGCACGGTCGTGGTGGAACGGCAGGTGCGTTTAGCGCTGATTGAAAGATACCAGAAATTGCTCGATGCGGCGCCGCAGGCGGCTGTGTTTGAAGAGCAGAGCCGGGTACTCGAACAGGCGGCGGAGTTCGCCACGGAATTGAAGAGGCTGCGGGTGGATCCGCATGACTTCGTGCGTTTGCACACGGAGGCGCTGACGGCGCTGCAGCGAGAGGCGGTGGCGGCCCGATCGAGAGCCTTGGCGGAGGAAGCGCGCCTGTTATTGTTGCGCATTCTGGCGGATTTAGGGAGCCTATATCACCGGGAGCAATTATTGGCCGGGGCGTAGGGGCAACGGTGATAATGGGATTGTGGGTGAGTTAATCGGAATGGAGCTGGCCGATATGGAAGCCGCTCTGGCGCCGCAGTACGGCAAGTATCATGCGCGGAATCTTTTCGGCGCCGTCTATGGGCAGGGCGAATTCAGCCCGGAGGCGGTGCCGGAGAAACTCCGTGGGGAGTTGCGGGCGGGACAATTGCGCGAGGCCGGACGATATGTAAGCGGCGATGGGACAGTACGTTACCTAATGGAGCTGGGCGACGGCAAGACGGTAGAGACGGTCTTTATGACGGAAGGCAGCCGCGACACGATTTGTGTGTCGAGCCAGGTGGGATGCCCGGTGGACTGCAAGTTTTGCCTGACGGCGCTGATGGGACTGGAGCGCAATCTCACTGCTGGGGAAATCGTGGGTCAAGTGCTGCATGTGATGCGGCGTCATGGCTTGGCCCCGAAAAGCCGGACCATGAACATCGTTCTCATGGGGCAGGGCGAGCCGCTGATGAACCTGGAGAATGTGCTGAAGGCAACGCGCATTCTGGTCGATCAGCGCGGGGTGGGAATGGGAGAGCGGCGCATCTGCCTGTCGACGTCGGGCCTGGTGCCCAAAATCGAGGAGCTGGGGCGGGCCACGATCCGGCCGAGGCTCGCCATTAGCCTCAACGCTTCGCATGAGGAGCAGCGGCAGGAGGTTATGCCGATCACGAAGAAGTGGCATTTGGCGGACCTGATTGAGGCATGCCGCCGTTTTCCGCTGAAGCCGAAAGAGCATATCTTTTTTGAGTACGTGCTACTGCGGGGGGTGAACGACAGCGACGAGGATGCGGCGCGCGTCGTGAGCCTGCTCGAAGGATTACCGGCAAAGGTGAATCTGATTCCCTTGAACCCGGGTCCTGGTATCCCTTATGAGACACCAGAGCCGGGACGGGTGGAAAGGTTCCAGCGGATTCTGATGCGCAGCTTACTTTGTTATGTGCGCAAGCCGCGCGGGCGCGACATCTATGCGGCGTGTGGACAACTGAAACGGATGAACGAACCAGAAAAACTCGTGCGAATTGGAGCCGGAGCATGAGCGGGCTTGGACGGGTTAGCTGGGCGTTTTGTGGCTACCTGATCTTCGTGATTCTGTTTGGGGCCTGGGTGCGGATTTCCGGTTCGGGGGCTGGATGCGGGAACCACTGGCCGACCTGTCAGGGAGTGGTGATACCTGTCGAGCCGGGAATCAAAACGATGATCGAATTCACACACAGGCTGACAAGCGGGTTGAGCGGATTATGGGGGCTTGGGATCGTGCTGTGGGCTTGGCGGAGCCGGTCCGCAGCCCTGAGATGGGCGTTGGGCATGTTTTTCTTTCTGCTGGTGGAAGGCTTGATTGGCGCGGTGCTAGTGAAGAAAGAATTGGTGGACAACGATGCTTCCCTGAGCCGGGCGGTGGTGATCTCGCTGCATCTGGTGAACACGATGCTATTGATGCTCTGCGCCGTGGCCACGGCGGTACGGGCGACAGGCGCGGGAGGGCGGACGGGAGTAGCAGGGCGGCTAATTTACGCGGTGATGGCGGCCCTGGTGATGACGAATGCGACGGGTGCGGTGACAGCGCTGGGCGATACGCTGTTTCCGTCGCAACCCGCGCTGGGGCCCGAGTTAATCGCCAAGGTGAAGGAAGAACTGTCGGCGAGCCAGCACTTCCTGGTCCGCTTGCGGATTGTGCACCCGGTGGTGGCGGCCCTGACCGCGGCGATCGTTATTGGGGTGATGGGCTGGCTGGGAAGACGGATGAAGACAGGCTGGACGACGGCAGCCGTGGCCCTGGTAGGCCTACAAGCGGTGATGGGACTGGCTAACATCTGGCTTGCCGCGCCGGAGTGGTTACAATTGGCGCATTTGCTCGGAGCGCAGTTGGTATGGGTATGCGTGGTGGCGGTTTGGCTGGAGTAGCGACTATTTTTGCTTTTCGACGGTGATCAGGTTCTTCACGCTGAACAAGCCGGCGACACCATTGGCAAGGATATTGGCGCGATCCGCGTCGGCTTTGGTGGCAACGACGCCGACAAGAATGCAATTGCCGTCCTTGATAATGATGTGGATGGGAAAGGCGCCGAGGGGCTCGAGTGTGCCGGCTGGCATGGGCCAGCGCTCGAAGGGTCCGCCGAAAAAGGCGCCGCCGCGGCGGCGGGAGAAGGGTCCGGTGATGCCGCCGCCGGGAGCGTAACGGCTCAGAACGGGGTCCCGGTAAAGAGCCCGGAAGACGGCCCAGCGGAGTTTGTCGTCGTTGGGAGAGAGCGGCAAAACTTCAATTTCATTCTCGACCTTGGAGATGCGTTCGATGCCATCAAGAACGCGGGCGGCATCCTCCTTGAGAGTGGGGCGCATGGCGTAGCCGCCGAGGGTGACGGCCGTTCCCTCCAGCTTGAAGGTGAGAAAGTCGAAGCAGCCGTAGTAAGGCAGGGAGAGGAGTTCGCGGCGGATGCGGGCAACAAGTTCGGCTTCCGTCTTTTGGGGCAATAAAGGGGTAGCCACGGAGGCAAGAAGAAAGATGCGTCGTGTCATGGCACCCCCAATTCTAGCGGGAACTATGGCAGCCGGGTAGTCTGGCGGGCCATGAGACGCCAGTCGCCTTTTTCTTTTACCCAGACCATCAGAACGGAAAGCGGCGTTGTCTTGGGTTCGCCCTTTTGCACGTTGCGAACGGTCATTTTCGTTTGGACAATGCCAACATTGGCGGCGAAGCGGTAGCTGGTGTCGGCCATGTCCATGGCCTTATAGACCATATCGGGGGAGAGGAAGGCAGCGAGCATCTGATCGCGGTTTTCCATGAGGGCGTTCGAATGGGAATAGGTGACGTTCGGGGCCGTATGCTTTTCAATCGTGGCGCGGTCTTTGTTGATGACAGCGGTTTTCCACTTTTCGATCGTGGCCCTCAATTCGTCCTCCTGCGAGGCGCCGAACAGAGAAACGGCGGCAAACAGGGCGGGGAGGAATAATCGGAATTTCATGCCGATTAGCTTATCGCAGCGAATGAGTTGGTGGATCTGGCAGGCAGCATATATCCTGAGATCTTGGCGCTGTAAGAAGTTGGCGCGCCTGAAGCTTCAGTTGGCAAGCGGAGGATCGAATGAAGGCAAATTGGCATGGAGTATACCCGGCGCTGACGACGCAGTTTCACGAGGACGAGTCGATTGATTTTGCCGGGACGGCGCGACACCTGGAGCAGATGATCGCCAGCGGAATCCATGGGGTGATCCTGCTGGGGAGCGTGGGGGAAAACACGGCGCTGCGGCATGACGAAAAGCTCGCGGTACTGCGGGAGATGAAGGCCGTCGTGGGGGGGCGGATTCCAGTGCTCAGTGGAGTGGCGGAGATCACAACAAGGCAGGCGGCTGAATATGCGGCGGATTGCGAGAAGGTGGGTATTGACGGTCTGATGGTGCTGCCCGCGATGATCTACAAGGCGGACCGGCGCGAAGCGATTGCGCACTTCCGGACGGTGGCGCGGGCCAGCGGATTGCCCATCATGGTCTATAACAATCCCCCCAGCTATTTCGTGGATCTGACGCCGGACTGTTTCACCGAACTGGCCGACGAAACTACCCTGGTGGCGATCAAGGAATCGAGCGGGGATCCACGCCGGATTACGGATTTAAAGAATGCGCTGGGGGACCGTTACATCCTGTTCAGCGGCGTCGATGATCTGGTGCTCGAGTGCGCAATGCTCGGCGCGGCCGGTTGGGTATCCGGGCTGGTCAATGCATTTCCCGACGAGAACCGTGTGCTGTGGGAACACTGTTTAGCGGGCCGATGGGCGCAAGCGCTCGAGCTGTACCGTTGGTACACGCCGCTGCTGCATCTTGATACCAAGGTCAAGCTCGTGCAGTACATCAAGATGTGCATGGCCGAGGTGGGGCTGGGCAGTGAGAAGACGCGAGCGCCGAGACTGCGAGTGGAAGGGAGCGAACGCGAAGAAGTGCTGCGGGTGATCCGCGCGGCAATCGCAACGAGGCCGAAGCTGTGAGGCGTGTGCGAGTAATCGACTCGCACACTGGAGGCGAGCCGACGCGAGTCGTGGTGGAAGGTGGGCCGGATCTGGGTGGCGGCAGCATAGCGGAGCGCCTGGAGCGGTTTCGCGCCAAGCATGACGGGTTTCGCAGCGCGGTGGTGAACGAACCACGAGGCAGCGACGTGATGGTGGGGGCGCTGCTGATGGAGCCGGAGGAGACCAGCGCCAGAGCGGGGGTGATTTTCTTCAACAACGTCGGCTATCTCGGCATGTGCGGACATGGGGCCATCGGCCTGGTGAAGGTGCTCGAATATCTCGGGCGCGTTTCCACCGGGCAACACCGGATCGAGACGCCGGTAGGAACCGTGACCGCGCAACTGGCGGCAGCCGGCGAGGTGTCGATCGCGAACGTACCCAGCTACCGGTACCGCCGGGGTGTGAGCGTGGAAGTAGACGGTTTCGGGCAAGTGAAGGGCGATGTGGCGTGGGGCGGCAACTGGTTTTATCTGGTCGAAGGTCTGGCCGGGAGACTGCGCCTCGAGGATGCCGGACACTGGACGGAGGTGACGCAGAGGATCCGGCGGGCGCTCGAGCGCGAGGGCATCACCGGAGAGGACGGAGCGGAGATTGACCACATCGAACTTTTCGCGGCGGGCGAGGCGGGCGGGGATAGCCGCAACTTTGTGCTTTGTCCCGGGGGCGCCTATGACCGCTCTCCCTGCGGTACGGGGACGAGTGCGAAGCTGGCGTGTCTTGCCGCCGACGGCAAGCTTTTGCCCGGCGAAACATGGCGCCAGGAAAGCATCGTCGGCAGTGAATTTCAGGGAAGCTACGAGTGGGAAGGCGAACGGATCCGTCCGGTCATCACCGGGCGGGCCTGGGTAAATGCCGACGGTTGGTTGCTGCTCGATGAAACGGACCCATTTTGTTGGGGGATTCGCCGGTGAGGGCTGTGGTGGTAGGCGGAGGGATTGTAGGTGCCGCTTGCGCGCGGCAACTCGAGCGGGAGGGCTTCCACTGCGTGATCGTGGAGCGTGACGTGATGGGCAGCGGCGCGACGGCCGCGGGTATGGGGCACGTGGTGGTGATGGACGATAGCGAAGCACAGTTTGCATTGACAAGGCGGAGCCGGGATCTGTGGGATGCGATGGAGTTGCCGGACGAAGTGGAGTTTGAGCGCTGCGGCACGTTGTGGGTAGCCGCCGACGAGGAAGAATTGGAGGCGGTGCGCGGTAAGTTGGCCTATTATCGGGAACGGGGCGTGGAAGCGGAACTATTGGACGCGCGGCGACTGTACGAGGCGGAGCGGGGGCTGCGGGCGGGGATGGCGGGAGGCTTTCTGGTGCCGGGCGATAGCGTGATCTATGCACCGTGCGCGGCAGCGTGGCTGGGGCGAGGCATCGAAAGGAAGAAGGCCGAAGTGCTCACCTTGGGGGATGGGTGGGTAGAGCTCCGCGGCGGCGAGAGGCTCGAGGGGGACATCGTGCTGTGCGCGACGGGAGCGTGGGCGGCCAAACTCACTCCAGGACTCGAGGTGAAGCCACGCAAGGGGCATCTGGCGATCACCGACCGTTATCCGGGGGCGATACGCCATCAACTGATTGAGCTTGGTTATCTGAAAAGCGCACACGGAGACTCGACTGAAAGTGTGGCCTTCAACGTGCAGCCGCGAAGGACGGGCCAATTGCTGATCGGCAGCAGCCGGCAATATGGCGTGGAGGACGGCGGAGTGGAGCGTCATATATTGGAGCGGATGTTGCGGCGGGCGGTGGAGTATTTACCGGGGCTCGCGGCGATGCAGTTGATCCGGGTTTGGGCCGGATTTCGGGCGGCGACGCCAGACAAGCTGCCGATCATTGGCTTGGCAAGGAATTGCAGCCGGACCTGGCTGGCCACCGGGCATGAAGGATTGGGGATTACGACGTGCCTCGGAACGGCGGAACTTTTGGCGGACCTGGTGATGGGACGGGGAACCGCCTTGCGGGCGGCGGATTACGCGCCGGGGAGGTTCGCATGAAGATCCGCGTCAATGGGCAGGAGGTAGAGGTACAGGCCGGGATGAGCGTGGCGGCTGTGGTGATGAATCTTGGCTTGGCGGCGCGGCGAAGCGTAACGGGAGAGCCGCGGGGACCTGTTTGCGGGATGGGTGTCTGTTTTGAGTGCCGGCTGTGGGTGGATGGGGAGGGGCCGCTGCGGAGTTGTCAGATGCCGGTGCGGGAGGGGATGGAGGTGGTGACGGATGCAGTATGACCTGATCGTGGTGGGAGGGGGTCCGGCCGGCATGGCGGCGGCGCGAGCAGCGCGGGACCAGGGGGAACGCGTATTGCTGTTGGACGATAACCCGGGTCTCGGCGGGCAGATCTGGCGGGGACGCGAAGATCTGCGCCTCGAGGGAGTGGAGCTAGGCTTGGGGCACACGCTAACGGAGTGGCGGGGAGAGGCCAAGCGGCTGATCTTAGCCTGCGGGGCCAGGGAGTTGCTGCTTCCCTTCCCTGGCTGGACAATGCCGCATGTGGTGGGCGCGGGGGGATTACAGGCACTGGTCAAACAAGGTCTGGCCATTCAGGGCAAGCGGGTGGTGGTATGCGGCAGTGGTCCGCTATTGCTTGCGGTCGCAGCGAATTTGCGCAAAGCCGGCGCGGAAGTGCCGCGGGTAGCAGAGCAGGCGCCCTGGGAGAAGTTGTTGACCTTTGGCTTGGGGTTGTGGCGCTGGCCGTCAAAGATCTTCGAGGCCGTGGGATATGCGACTTCGGGCTATCGGGCGGGATTGTGGCCGGTAGAAGCATGGGAGGGCGGAGTTACACTTTCCGATGGCAGCAAGATAAATTGCGATTACGTGGCTTGCGGCTTCGGATTAGTGGCCAATGGCGAGTTGGCGCGCTTGTTGGGATGCCGGATGAATGGCGGGTTGGTGGCGGTGGACGATTGGCAGAGGACCAGTGTCGAGGGAGTGTATGCGGTGGGAGAGATGACCGGAATTGGTGGTGTGGAGAAAGCCGAGGCTGAGGGCAGGGCGGCGGGAGCGCGGCAACGGGTGACTGGCAACTGGGGGGCATTTGCCAGCGCACTAGCCAAAACCTTTGCGCTGCGGGAGGAACTGCGCGCCCTGGCAACAGCGGAAACGATCGTGTGCCGATGCGAGGATGTACGGTGGGGACGCATCGCGACGATGGGCGGAAAGCGCCAGGCGCGGCTCGAGGCCCGCTGCGGAATGGGTGCGTGCCAGGCAAGAATATGCGGACCGGCGCTTGAGTGGATGTGCGGCTGGGGCCCGGAAAATGTAAGACCGCCCCTGTTTCCCTTGAGCGTGCGCGAGTTTCTGCGCGATCGCGATGAGGCAGGGCATCCGCCGACCGGGCACTCTCTATAGGTTCGCGAGCCGGGTTGTCGCATCCCCAAACTGGTCGAGCCGCACACCCATGCGGTCGAGCAGCGAGAGATAGAGGCTGCAAAGCTTGCGGTTATCGTTGCCGTCCTTGAGGTAATTGAGGGCACGGCCGGTTTGGAGCGAACCGCTCAGACCGCCGGCAAGCACAAGTGGAAGCCGGTGATTCTCGTGCTTGCGGCCGGACCAAAGATTATTGATCCACATCAGACAGGAGTGATCGAGCACCGTACCGTCACCTTCGGGCATGGCATCGAGCTTTTGCGCCAGATACGCAAGCTGGCCAAGATGGAAGCGGGTAATGCGTTCATAGCCTTCGCTGAGATTATCGTGCGAGGCGGCATGGTGACCTTCCTTGACGCTCAGCCAGGGGTAATAAAGGGCCGAGAGGTCGCGGGCCAGCAGCAGGGTGGCGACGCGCGTCTTATCGGTCTGGAAGGCAATCGCGATGATGTCGCACATGAGGCGGGCATGCTCGCGCAGGTCTTCGGGAAGCCCGTTGGCGGGGCGGTCCATGGTCCAGGCGGGGCGGTTTAGGCCTTTAGCGCGGTCCTCGGCGGCATCCTTGGATTTGCGCGTCGATTCGATGCGCCGCTCCACTTCGCGCACGCTCGTGAGATATTCATCCAGCTTGGCTTTATCGGGTGCGCTGACGCGGCGGCCAAGCGTAGCGGCACGCTCCTTTACGCGGTCCAGAATACTTAAGTTGCGCAGGCTACCGCGGTTCTCAAACAGGCTGTCCCAGGCGAGCGAAGGGTAGACCTCGTTGGGGACCGGCGAGTCCGCGGTCTGCCAGGAAAGATGAGAACTGTAGGCCATCGAAAAATTCGTCTCGTGGTAGCCGGTCATCGGTTGCTCGCAGGCGAGAACGAGAGATTGCTGGGCCGTGTCCTGGCCAACGTGATTGGCGATGACCTGATCGATTGTGGTGCCGGCGTGAATGATCGGACCCTTGGCGATGCGCGCACCGGAGAGCAGGCTGCCCGTTTGGGCGGGGTGGATGCCCTGTCCGGTGGCCATTTTGAGATAGAGGCCGTCGATGACGTTGATCTTTGCCTTAATCGGTTCCAGGACGGAGAGGGTCTTACTGAGAGAGAGGTTCGCGCCCTCACCGGTTGCGGACCAGTGTTCCTCGTTGACGCCATTACCCATGAACAGGACGGCGAAGCGCTTGGGGAAACTCGTGGAGGCCTCGAGGGACTCAAGCCAAGGCAGCGCCATGGTGACGCCGACGCCGCGCAGAACAGCACGCCGGGCAATGGATTTAGTCAGATTCATGAGGGACTCCACGTTTATTGAGGAATTGAGGACTGCTGACAATCGTTTCGACCAGCGCGGCGAAGCTGTAATTGGAGGCGGCCAGGCGGCGGTTCATCAACTCGATTGTAATTTCGTCGGAGAGCAAAAGCGAGCGGCCCAGGGAGTAGGCAAGCAGCTTACGGCAAAACTGTTTGAGAAAGCCAGCTTGTCGATGGTCGCGGATATACTGGCGCAGACCGGCCGGGCCAGAACCTTCCATGCCGCCAGGGAAAGTGGCGGCGGTATCGACCGCGCGCCCGGCCAGATCGTTCGAGCGCTGCTCACCGATCGGGCCATAGCCTTCAAAGACCAAGCCAAAGGAATCAAAGCGCGAGTGGCAGCCGGCACAGGCCGGATTCGCGCGATGCTGGGCTAGCATCTCGCGCAGCGGCCGGTCGGCCTTGGCCTCATCGGCGGGCAGTTCCGGAACGGAAGCGGGCGGAGGTGGAATGACCTCGCCCAGGATGCGCTTGGCAACCCAGTAGCCACGTTTTACCGGACTCGTGCGCAGGCCCGGAGAGTTTTGCGTCAAGAACACAGCCATGGGCAGCAGGCCACCACGGCCGAAGCGGGAGGCGTTATCCACGCGAGTCCAATCCGAGTCCTCGATGGGAATGCCATAGTGTTTGGCCAGTGCGGGATTGACGAAGGTGTAATCGCCGTAGAGCAAGTCCAGTAGAGGCGCGCCGGAGCGGACAACGTGATCGAGCAAGCGAATAGGTTCCTCGAACATGGCGGCGCGGAGTTCCTGGTCAAATGACGGGAAGCGCTGACGGTCGACGGCATTGTGCTGCTCGAAGCGGCGGAAGTCGAGCCAGTGTCCGGCGAATTCGGTGGCGAAGCGGCGGGCGCGCTCGTCCTTGAGCATGCGGCGAATTTGGGCCGAGAGCACGGCGGGTTGACGGAGGCTGCCCTGGGAGGCCAGCCGGAGCAGGGTTTTGTCTGGAGGGCTCGACCAGAGAAAGAAGCTGAGCCGACTGGCTAGAGCATGGGAACTGAGCGGCTCCACCGGCGCGCGAGTTGAAAGCAGATCGATGCGGTAGCAATAATCGGGGCTCATGAGGATAGAGACCAAAGAGTCGCGCACGGCTTCTTCGTGGGTGAGGCCGCTTGATTCGCGCATTTGCCGGTAAAAGGCGAGCAGTTCGGCGCGCTGCTGCGCGGTAAGTGGGCGGCGCCAGGCACGAGCGGCAAAATCGAGCAATGCTTCCAGGTGTTTCGATTCGCTTGCAGCGCGGGAACGCTCCATGGCGCGAAGCGTTTGATTGACGCGGGCGAAATGAACGTTGATGGCCTTAACGGCGACCGGATCGTTTTCGGGGTCGGACTGAGCCTTGGCGACGTAGGCGTCGCGCAGACTCAGGATAATCGGTTCCGCCGAAACGGCTTTGTCCGAAGGACGGACAGAGCCGGACTCGCGCCCGTTGCCTAGGATCTCGCCACTCTGGTTGAAATAGTACTGGACGTAGGTGCGTAGAGAATGGTCGGCGATAAAATCGAACTCGTCCCAAAGCCGATTTAGCTCAGCGCGTCCACGCGCATCGAGAATCAATTCCTGGAGCGGCTTATCATCCCGGAAATAGCCCATGACATTGTGGAAGCCGGCACTGAGCAGCCTGCCTTTATCCTTAGTGTTATCAGGGAAAAAACGGCCACGCTCGGAGATGTAAAAGGCGTCGGGAAAGAGGTTGGCGAAAAGGGAAAAGGCCGCCTCATAAGCCGCGCGCTGGCCGGCAGGCACACGTAGCGGTTCGGGGTCGGCCAGACGGGCCTTGATCAGTGTGGCGAGTGCTTGGCGGGCGACGATGTCAATTGGGGTGCGGACGAAAAAGGTGCCTGGCCGCGGGGCTTCCGGAACTTGCGGGGGCGGTTCGCCCTCGACCAGCAGAGCGGTGCGGTCGAAGTCACGGCGGTTATCGGCGAAGAGATTGAGCTTCCAGTTCATCAGCGGCTGCGACGTGGTGCTGAGGGTTTTGACGATGGGGGCCGTGTAGTGTTTCGCAATGAGCGCGCGCACCCGGGTAACATAGTCGCGCATGGCGATCGCGGCCGGACGGGCGAGATCGGCCTGGCCTTTGCCCGGCACGGGTAAAGCTCGCCACATCTTCCGCAGCTCAGCGAGTGGGCCAACCGTTTCCGACTGTGCTTCCAGGGCCTGGCGGATCCGGAGCAAGTACCCGGGGCTGACCTGATCGAGAGTGGGACCGAGCAAAAGACGATGCTTCTGGCGCCAAGCGGCAAGGAAGTAATCGGCGTAATCGGTGGGCTGGCGTTTGTAGAAATCGACGATCCGCTGGATGGCGTATTTCTCGCGGTCGGTCTCAACCAGCATCGGGTGAGAGGCGAAAGCGATCGAGTCCGGCGTCAGCACCATCTGATTGGCGACGGTGCGAGCCGCTTGCAGGTACTTATTGAGCAGCGAGGGCGACATGGTCAGGCTCTCGCCCGAGTTGTCAAAGCCTTCCGGGTTGGCCGGATCAACGGGAAATTCGCGGGTTGGACGAATGTCAACGCCAGTCAGGTCGCGAATGGCATTGTCGTATTCAGCGTTCGTCAGCCGGCGGGCCAGCACGATACCCGGATCACCGGCGCGCTTGCGGGCTTCGGCCGCGCGCACGGCATCGACCCAATGAATGACGGAGTGGCGGTCGGCCTCCGGTGGTGTGGCCATGGGTTTGGGCGGCATGTCGCCGGTCTTGAGCCGCTCGGCAACCAGCGCCCAACGGGGATGATCGCGGGTCACGTCAGGCAGCGTTTTGTAAGCACCAAGGTCCAATTGGGCCGCGGGAGCAGCACCGCTATGACAACCAAGGCAATGCTGGGCAAGAAAGGGCTTGACGCTGGTTTGAAAGCGCCGCTCGAGTGAAGACGGGGGCGTCGCGGCGAGTAGGACAAGTGGAGCCAGAAAAGAGAGCAACATGAACCAGCCCTGAGTGTATCAACAGGTCAGAAGCTGAGGCGGAGGGCCATCTGGACCTGGCGAGGGCCGACAGCCGTGCCGCCAATGACCCCCGTCTGGCCCGAACCAAGCTGAGCGTTCGGCGCCCCCAATTGCAAGGTGTTCGTCATATTGAAGGCTTCAGCGCGAAACTGCAGCATGACGCGCTCCAGCAGGCGGAAATTCTTGAACAGCGACAAATCGACAGTTTTCAGGCCAGGGTTGCGGATGTCGGGCGAAGTGCGGGAGACATTGCCGAAGCGGAATGCCGGAGCGAAGCTGAATACGCTGGTATCAAACCACTGGCGGATCTGATCATCGCGGGAGAGCCCGGTTCTCTTCCCGGAGGATCCATTGTTGTTAGGCCGTTGGCCGGCGGAGCCGAGATTGGTGTTGTTCACGTTTTGGGTGATCAACACTGGAGTACCCCGCTGGAGCGTCAGGATTCCGTTCACCTGCCATCCCCCGAGAATTGCTTCGCCCGCGCGATTGGTTTTGCTGAAGAACCGGCGTCCCTTGCCGAATGGCAGGTCGTAGTTGCCGCTAAAGACGAAGCGCGAGGGCACATCCTGCGTGGAGATGGATCGCTCGGCGCGCCGGTTATAGAAATCCTGTTTGTTGCCCGCCTGGCCAAGGAAGGTCACGGTCTGGCTGGCGTCGTCAATCAACTTGCCAGCAGTGTAGCTGGTGAGAAAGCTGAGGCCGTTCGAGAAGCGTTTTTCAACGCGGAGCGTGAACGCATGATAGATCGAGTTGGCCTGGGGCTTGCGAAACGCATTGACACTCGTGTATTGGGGAAAGGGGCGCAGCAACTGGGAGCGGGTGACACGAGGTTGGGAAAGCGCCGAAGTCGGGTTGGTGATGATGCCAAAGAACGGATTGTCAAGCTGATCGAGCAGGGCATTACCCAGATCGCCGAAACTGGCTGGCAGTTGGTTGTAAGTCATCGAGCCTTCGCCGTCGATCAGATGGTTACCCTTGCTAGCGAGGTAGCCCGCTTCGACGATGAGACTGCCGGGGAGTTCCCGCTGAAGATTGAAATTCCACTGTTGGATCACAGGGTTGACCCAGTTATTGAAAAAGCTCTCGCCGACGCCGAGGCCAATGTTGGTGGAAGAGCCGGAATTGGGGCCGTCCGAGGAACCGAGGGGAAGGTTGTATCCGGCGGGGAAGGGATTGCGTAGATAGGCGTTGACGGTGCGTCCGCCGTCGAGCGTGGTGAGCATACCGGTAGAACCGCGGAAGCCCTCCATGCCGGCGGTGCCCGAGGATCCCGCCGCCTGCATCATCGATCCCGCATACATCAGGGCATATGCACCCCGCATCACCGTTTTTTCATTGAGTTTGAAGGCAAAGCCAAAGCGGGGACTCCAGTTATTGCGGTCCACAGGCGCCTGAAAGCGATTTTCGGCGTTAACAAAGCGCATGGCGCCCTTGAGATTGGGCAGGCCCGGAACGAGGCCGGCAATCGGGCTGTTCGCCGTGATGTCGAAGTAACTGTAGCGGTTGTAGCGCTCAGTACGGGGGAGGTCGACATCGTAGCGGAGACCAAGATTGAGCGTCAGGCGCTTGGTAACGCGGAAGTCGTCCTGGATGTAGAGGCCCCAATAAACGCTGGAACTGGCGGGAGCGACATCGTGCTGCAGAGTGCCGCTGGCGGTGGCGCCAAGAAGGAAGCTGGCCATGCCGAAACCCTGGGTGGCTGAGGCCTGGACGGGGTTCCGCTGGGTGAACCCCTGGTTGAAGCTGTACTGGCCGGAGGGTTGGCCCAACTGGAGAAAATTCAGGAAGAGCTTGCGCCACTCCGCCCCGATCTTGATGGTGTGGCGGGTGAGGACTTTGGTGGCCGACCCGGCCAGCACATGCGAGTAGGGTATGAAGCGAAGCGTAGTGAAAGTGGCTTGGCCGAGTGAGGTGACACCAGCGATATCAAAGCGCGGAAACTCCAGATTCTGCGTCGCGGCCTGGTCGCGAAGCCCCGCCGGGAATCCGAGTTGGGTCATGTCAAAACCCTGAGAAAACGGGCTGCGCTGATTGTTGAATCGGCCGAAGCCATAATTGGCATTGAAGATAAGCGTGGGGCTTTGCGTGTAGTTGGCATTGATGGTGCTGTTCCAATTGTTCGTTTTACTCGGGCCGTCGCCCGCGGGAGTGCCGGGATTATCAAAGAAATTGACGGGCGAGCTCTGGCTGATGTTGTAAGAAAAACGGCCGAACATGGTGAGTTTTGAACTGAAGTTGTGATCGAGGCGGGTATCGAACTGATGCTGGCTCGAAGGAGCCTTGCCCGCGCTGAAAAAGTTGTTGGCGTTGGTGAACTGATTGGTGGGCAACTGATTGGGGGCACGGAAGAAGGACCGGGTGCGCAGGGCGACTGGATCCATGCGGCTGCTGGGGATGATATTGCTGGGAAACTGCTGGCGCACGAAGTTGCCGGAGCCGTCATTGGCGGCCGTGAGCGGGTCGAAGATCTGGATGGGCAGGCCTGAGGCGTTACGGAGCTCGGAAAAATCGCCATTCACCCAGGCGGCCGTGGGGACCGTGGTCGTAAAGAGGCTCGCCGTTCGCTGGATGGTGCTTTGCTCGCTGATGAAAAAGAAGGTGCGGTCCTTACCCTTGTAAAGCCCTGGCAAATTCACCGGGCCACCCAGTGTGCCGCCGAACTGGTTACGCTGAAAAGCGGCAAGCGGGACGCGATTGCGATTGGAAAAGAAATTGTTCGAATCGAGCTTGGAGTTACGCAAGAAGTTAAAGGCCGTACCGCGAAGCTGGTTGCCGCCGGAGCGGGTCGAGACGTTGAGGGTGCCGCCACCAGTCCGTCCATATTCCGCCGCGAGCGCATTGGTGACAATTGAGAATTCCTGAACGCTGTCGACTGGTGGTGTGTAGGCAATGGTGTTGATGCCGACATTGTTCTCGGGCAGGATGATCGAGGTGCCATCGATGGTGATCTCACTCGAGGCATTGCGCCCGCCGCTGATCCAGGGCGTTGAGCCGCCGCCGGGGATCACGCCTGGTACGAGACTCGCCAGGGCGAAGGGATTGCGGGCATTGAGGGGAAGGTCCATGATGGCCTTGTTCCCAATCACCGTGGATACGGTGGAGGAAGAGGTGGCCAATTGGGCACTCGAGGCAGTGATTTCGATTTTTGAGCCGACGTCGCCAACCGGGAGGGTAATGTTCAGCGTCACAGTCGCCTGCACGTTGAGCCGGACATCGGTCTGGCTATAGCGCTGGAAGCCTTGTTTCTCCACGCTGACGGTGTAAAGGCCGGGCAGGAGGAAGGGCCGCACAAAGGCGCCCACGGAATTGGTTTCGAGGCCGACAGAGACATTGGTTTGTTGTGAGGTGATGGTGATGGCGGCGCCAGCGATGACGGCTCCGCTGGGATCAGAAACCACGCCTTCGAGCGTACCGGTTGCGGTTTGTCCGAAAAGCGGACACGCGGATAGAAACAGCAGGCACAGGCTCCGGCATGGCAGATTCATGTCGCGAAATTACCATAAGCCATCACCGAAGAAAAGCCATGCGGAAATCGGAACGATTTATCGCTTCACACCGGCGATTCGTTGTGATACGCCATTGGCAGGCCCCAAAGGAGGGGACCAGACGATGCGTCATTACAGTACATCCGAGCTGAGGAATGTAGCACTGGCGGGACACGCGCACGCGGGCAAGACCACGCTCGTATCGGCGATGCTGTTTGCCGGCGGCGCAACCGCACGCCTGCTTCGAACGGAAGAGGGCGCAACCATCACGGACTTCGATGAGGAGGAAGTGTCGCGAAAACACTCCATCACTACAGGTTTGGTAGCTCTCGAGTACAACAAGCGGAAGATCAATTTGCTGGACACACCGGGACTGAACACTTTCATGCCCGACGCACGGCTGTGTCTGCCCGCGGTGGATGCCATGCTGCTAGTGGTCGACGGAGTGGCGGGAGTGCAGGTGCAAACGGAGAAAGCGTGGAACTTTGCTGCCGAATTCGATTTACCAGTTGTCTTCGTCGTATCAAAGCTCGATCAGGAACGAGCCAATTTCGGCAATGTAGTCAATGCGATCCGCGAGCGTTTCGGACGCCGGTGCTGCAGTGTGGAAGCCCGCGACGAACTGGTCGAGATGATCGCTGAAGATGACGATGCGCTGATGCAGGAGTATTTTGAAGCGGGACAGCTAAGCCCGGAGCACATGACCGCCGGCATGCGCCACGAGATCGTCAGCCGGCGTCTGTTTCCGATCCTGGGTGTGAGCGCCACCGCGGACCAGGGAGTGCGCGAATTGTTGAGTTTCATCATCGAATCCCTGCCGTCGCCGGCCGACCGCGGCGTTGTCGAGACCGAGGGCGCGCCCAGTGTATTCATCTTCAAGACAATGGCCGATGCGTTTGCGGGAAGAGTGACTTACTTTCGGGTCATGCGCGGCAAGCTCAAGAACGACAGGCATCTGATCAACGCGCGATCCGGCCAGGATGAGCGCTTCGCGCATCTCAGCACACCCTTCGGCAAGCAGATGGTGGAGGTGGCCGAACTGGCGGCCGGGGATATTGGGGTGGTAACGAAACTCAAGGACACGCTGACCGGCGATTCCTTGTCCGACAAGACAGCGGGCATGCTCTGGCCGCGCGTGCCAATGAGCGAGCCGGCAATCGCCTATGCCATTGTGGCCAAGACACGAAATGACGAAGACCGCCTGGGCGTCGCAATGCACAAGGTGCTCGAGGAAGACCCAAGCCTGCGTTTTTACCGCGACCCGCAAACCAAGGAGTTTCTCTTGGCCGGGAATGGACAGCAGCATGTTGAGGTGATCGTAGCGCGGCTACGCAAACGCTATCAAGTCGACGTGGAACTGCGGGCGCCGAAGATCGCCTACCGCGAAACCATTCGCGGTTTTGCCGACGCGCAGGGCCGGCATAAGAAGCAGTCCGGTGGCCACGGTCAGTTTGGCGATTGCAAGGTCAAGATCGAGCCCATCGAGAGAGGCGGGAACTTTGAGTTTGTCAACGCAACCTTCGGCGGGTCCGTCCCGAAGCAGTACGTTCCCGCTGTGGAAAAGGGCATCCAGGAAGCGGCGGCGCAGGGTTGGCTCGCGGGTTACCCGATGGTCGATTTCAAGGTCACCCTCTACGATGGCAGCTATCATGAGGTCGACTCCAACGAAATGAGCTTCAAGATGGCTGGCCGGAAGGCATTCCGGGCTGCCATGGCGCAGGCCAAGCCAGCGCTGCTCGAGCCGGTGATGAAAGTCGAAGTCCAGACTCCGGTCGAGTACGCCGGCGACCTGCTGGGAGACCTGAATTCGCGGCGCGGACGTGTGGCGGGCATGGAAGTGAACGCCGGCACGCAGATGATCCGCGCGATGGTGCCCATGGCCGAAATGCTCAGCTATCAGAACGATCTCACCGCAATGACGCAAGGCCGCGCCACTTTCGCCATGGAGTTTGATCATTACGATTTCGTCCCCCGCGAGCAGGCCGAGAAGATCATCGCCAATGCAACCGTGACGCACCTCAACGAGGACGAGTAAGATAGGCGAGTGAATCGCCGCGAACTACTTGGGAGTCTGGCCGGGCTGCAACAAGCCGTTCCGGGCCGGGGTCCCCGCAAGCCGAATTTCATCGTGCTCTTCGCCGATGACATGGGATATGGAGACCTTGGCTGTTACGGTCATCCCAACATCCGCACGCCTCATCTCGACCGCATGGCGCAGCAGGGGATGCGCTTCACAAGCGGCTATGCCGCCGCCAGCGTCTGCACGCCCTCGCGCGCTGGTTTGCTGACCGGACGCTATGCCAAGCGGGCGGGCCTGCCGGGAAACCTCGGCCCCGATTCCGCCGGTGGTCTCCCCCTCAGTGAAATCACCCTCTCCCAGCATTTGCAGGGCGCGGGCTACCGGACCATGGCCATCGGCAAATGGCATCTCGGCCACAATTCGCGAAGCTATCTACCCCGGCAGCGGGGCTTTGACGAGTATTTCGGACTTTTGTACAGCAACGATATGATTCCGCCGTGGGTGAAGACGGAGAAGCCCCTCCAGTTGTGGCGCAACAATGAGCCGGTGGAGGGGGTCGAGGATCAGTCCCGGTTGACGGAGCGCTACGGACAGGAGGCAATCCGCTTTATCCGCGAAGCGGGCCGAAATCCATTTTTCCTTTACCTGCCTTTCGCAATGCCGCACCTGCCCGTCAGCGCGCCGGCGGAACGGCGGGGCCGGAGCCGAGCTGGTCTGTATGGAGACACAATCGAGACTCTCGATGCCGTCATCGGAGACATTTTGCGGGAGCTCAACCTGCGCGGACTCGACCGCGAAACGCTCGTCTTGTTCGCCAGCGATAACGGACCATGGCACGACCTGCCCTCGCGGATGCTGGCCAAAGGCGTGGAGCCATGGGACACCGGATCCAAAAGCCTGCTCCGCGGAGCGAAGGGAACGACTTGGGAAGGGGGGCACCGCGTACCGTTCCTGGCGCGCTGGACAGGCCGGATTCCGGCTGGGCAGGTGTCGAGCGAGATGGTCTCCACGCTCGATTACTTCCCTACCCTGTCAGCGGCCGCCGGCTTGGCGATGCCGGAAGGGCGTGTCCATGACGGGCACAATCTGTTGCCGCTGCTCGAAGCACGAACCGGAAAAAGCCCGCGAACGGACTATTTGTACTTTCTGGGAGCCAAGCTGGAGGCCGTGCGGGAGGGCCCGTGGAAGTATCGGCAGGCGGGCGAGGAGAAGGGAGAGTTATTCCACCTAGAGCGGGACCCTGGGGAGATGTATGACGTAGCCGGGCGGGAAGGGGACGTGGCTGCCCGTCTGGCTGGCCGGCTGGCCGAAGATCGTGTTAGGATTTAGGAAGGTAGATAAGGGTCGCAGGCCCCTGCGGCCTTTTTTCTTGTCTGCTCAATCCAAAAGGAATACTTCGATGCCGAAGCTCAAAACCCACAAGGGCGCCGCCAAGCGCTTCAAGAAGACCGCCTCGGGCGCCTTCAAGCGGGGCAAGGCGAATGCCCGCCACCTGTTCGCTGGCAAGTCCAATGCGAACAAACGCCGTCTGGGCCAAGCGGGAACCGTTAGCTCCGCCAACCACGACGCCGTGAGCAGCATGCTGCCCTACGCCTAGCTTGTTGCCTGCCGGTGCGAGCGGCGCCCAATGCACGTGCCCGCCATGCCCGGCGATTGGATGATTCAAACCATGCAAGGAGAACAAACGTGCCAAGAGTAAAACGTGGTACTGGTCGTCGCGACTACCGCCACAAAACAATGAAGTTAGCCGAAGGCTACTTCCTGACTAAATCGAAACTGAACCGCGCCGCTCAGGAAGCGGTGGAAAAGGCCCTGAAATATGGGTATGTGGGCCGCCGCCGCAAGAAGCGTGATTTTCGCAGCCTCTGGATCGTTCGCATCAACGCCGCGGCCAAAGCCAACGGTCTAAGCTACTCCCGCTTCATGGACGGCTTGAAGAAGGCCGGGATCGATCTGAATCGAAAGGTTCTGAGCGATATTGCGACCTTGGATACGTCGGCGTTCACCGCTCTCGTCGAAAAGGCTAAAGCAGCTCTGCCAGCGTCAACTCCGCTGCCGAAGGCGGCGAAGGCGTAAAGGAGAACTACCATGGCGGAAGAGCTTTTTTCAGAACAGGAAGCCGATCTTCTCTCCCAACTTGAGGAACGAGTGGTCAAGGCGCTCGAGGCTGTGGGCCAATTGCGCAAGGAGAAGGCTGCTTTACAAAAAGAAATTGACCGCCTGAACGGGGAATTATCGGCTGCCAGGAACAAGAATAAGACAGCAGCTTCCCGCATCTCCAAACTTCTGGATCAGATGGAATTGCCGAATCAGGATTAGGGAGTGCGCACTTGTCCCAACCGGTTCAAGTAACCATTTACGGACAAACCTACACGGTCCGCTCGGAGGACAATCCCGAGCGGGTCGTTCGTCTGGCCGAGCGGGTCGACGAGTTGATGAAGGAAATTGCCAACCGCGGCGTGATTGAAAGCAATCGGGCCGCGGTTTTGGCTTGTCTGCACATGGCGGACGAATTGGACCGGCTGAGCATGGAGTTGAATGTGATTAAGCAGGTTCCCGAGGCGCGGCAGAAGCTCACCGATCTGCTGCACCTGCTCGATGAAGAGCTAAAATAACAGCGCCATGATTTCTCTCATACTCGCCTTCGCCGCCCTCCAATTCGAGCACGGGACGGCAGACTCGGGAGGGGTCAAAATTCACTATGCGAGCGCGGGCAAAACGGATGCTCCCCTCGTGGTCATGGTCCACGGCTTTCCCGATTTCTGGTACACCTGGCGAAGCCAAATGGAGTCGCTTGCCGCGGCCGGCTACCGTGCCGTTGCCATGGACTTAAGAGGGTACAACCTGTCGGATAAGCCCGCCGGGAGTGAGAGTTACGATATGAGGCTGCTTGTAGGGGACGTTCTCAGCGTGATCCGGGCCGAAGGCCGGCAAAAAGCGATCGTGATGGGGCACGACTGGGGTGGAGCGATCGCCTGGCAGGTCGCGTTGAATGCGCCACAAATGGTTGAGCGGCTCATCGTTCTCAATCTGCCTCACCCTCGCGGGTTAAGCCGGGAGTTGGCCAACAATCCGGAGCAGCAGCGGGCCAGCGAGTATGCACGCCGCTTTCAAGAACCGGACTCGCACCGCACCCTCACGGCCCAATCGCTCGCCGGGTGGGTCAAGGACGAGGCGGTCCGCAAGCTCTACGTGGAGGCATTTGAGCGCTCTAGCCTGGAGGCGATGATGGCTTTTTATCAGCGCAATTACCCCCGCCCCCCCTATACCGCCAGTTCGGATACGCGCAAACTGACCATGCCCGTGCTGCTCATTCATGGACTCCAGGACCGGGCACTGCTCAGCCCGGCGCTCAATGGCACCTGGGACTGGGTCGAGGATCTCACGCTGGTGACCATCCCGGAGGCCGGCCACTTTGTACAACAGGACGCAACCGCCAAGGTCACACGCAGCGTCCTTATGTTTTTGGGGAGAGATAAATGAAAATACCGTTTGTGCTGGCTCTCACTGCTCTGGCCCTACTCGCAGCCAAGAATGAAGAACCACGCGTGGCAACGGCCCGCGGCGCCAGTGACCGCGTGGAGATCATCGCCACCGTCCACGCCAATCAGACCGCCGTCAAGCAGATCCTCGGGGACGCTCTCAACGGTTACGTTTTCGTGGTCGAGGTGCTCTTGAAGCCGCGCACCGAAGAAGGCTTCCAAGTCGACCGCGATGATTTTCAACTCCTGACCACCGACGACGGACAAAGGACGAAACCCTTCGCGCCTGCCCAATTGCTGGGCACGGGTGGCCTCGTGCTGAAGTCGAAGCCCGGGCCAAGCAGCGGCATCATGGGCCAGAACAATGGCCCGGTCTGGCAGGGTCCCGCCGGCGGGAGACCCGTCATGCTGCCCGGTCAGGGCGGCGGCATCGGCAACGCAACAAGCTCCATCGACACCCCGGATGCGACTGAAAACACAAATACAAAAGAAAAAGAAAACCCGATGAAGAAAACGCTGGAGGAAAAAGAACTTCCGGCGGGCGAAGTCAAGACCCCCACCAAGGGCCTGCTTTACTTTCCGATCGACGGCAAGCACAAGACGAAACACATCATCTTGCTCTACCGCGGATTGGCCGGTCGCATCGACGTCGAATTTAAGTAATCCCGTGAAACTCTTTGACCTTGACACTCCGGCGCTGGCCGTTGACCTCAACCGGATGGAGTCCAATCTGCGGCGCATGGCCGACTATGCCCGCGAGCATGAATTGCGAGTTCGTCCGCACACCAAAACCCACAAGAGCCCCTTGCTCGGACGAAAGCAATTGGACCTCGGCGCCGTCGGGCTCACCGTCGCCAAGCCAACCGAGGCCGAGGTCATGCTCGGTGCCGGCTCACCCGACCTGCTGATCGCTTTTCCCACCATTGGCGCCGCCAAGATGGAGCGGCTCAAACACCTGTCCCGGCAGGTGCGGTTAACCGTGGCTCTCGATTCCTACGAGGCCGCTCAATCGCTGTCGGAAGCGGGGGTCAAGGCCCGGGTCCTGGTGGAAATGGATGCGGGCTTGCACCGCGTGGGCGTAGCCCCGGAGGACCTTCTCGGACTGGTCGGGCGCATCCGGCAGTTGCCGAACATCGAATATGATGGCATTTCCTTTTACCCGGGCCACATCAAGGAGTTGGGTGAGGAGGGTATGGGCAGGATTGAGACGCTCAATGTTCTGGTCAGTGAGAAGGTGGAAGAATTACGACGCGCGGGACACGAGCCAAGGCTGGTTTCCGGCGGGTCCACGCCCACGATGTGGCACTCACACCGGATCGAGGCCATGAACGAAATCCGCCCTGGCACCTACATTTTCAACGACCGCAATACGATTCGCAGCGGCGCTTGCACGATGGAGGATTGCGCGGCAACCGTGATCGTGACCGTGATCTCCACCGCTTACCCAGGCCAAGTGCTGGTCGATGGAGGCTCAAAGACTTTTTCCTCCGACCGCTTGTTGAACGACCCTGGTGTGACCTTTGGCAAAGTGCTCAACGCCCCCGGGGCGCTCTTTCAGAAGATGAACGAGGAACATGGCTTTATCGATGTTACGAAGTGCGCGCGCGGCTTCCGCGTCGGCGACAAGCTCGAGATCCTCATGAACCATGTCTGCGTCGTGATGAACCTCCATGAACAGGCATGGGGCCACCGCAATGGCGAAGTGGAAATCAGCTGGGCCATCGCGGGCCGGGGAAAGTTGAATTGAGTAGCGCCCCCGGCCAGGCAGCCAATCCCCTCTGCTGACCTCAATGCGCAATCAGGGCTACGCCTACACAAGCAGGATCAGCAGGCTTGAGGAAGGCCGACTCCTTCTCCATCACCTCGCAACGCTTTACCGCCACACCAGTCCCGAACATTGGCAGCTCCGGCTCGACAACGGCGAATTGACTCTCAACGGAGTCACCGCCACCGGCACTGAGCTGCTCACCACCGGAGCAACGCTAGTCTGGCGCCGTCCGCCCTGGACCGAGCCGGCCACGCCACAGCACTTTGAACTTCTCTGGGAAGACCCCCACCTCTTGGCCGTCAACAAGCCAGGAGGCCTGCCCACCCTTCCCGGCGGCGGCTTCCTCGAAAACACGCTTCTCCATCTCGTCCAAAAGCAAATCCCCGGCGCGAACCCCGTCCACCGCCTCGGCCGCGCTACCACTGGCATCGTCCTGTTCACTAAAACACAATCTGCCGCCGCGGCTTTGTCCGCTCGCTGGAATAAGCCGGATGTCGAAAAAATCTACCGTGCCTGGGCACAAGGCGCCGCCCTGCGGGATGCCTACGAAATCCGGACGCCCATCGGCCGCGTACCCCACCCGAAAACTGGTTTCGTTTGGGCCGCCCACCCCGCCGGCAAGCCGGCGTATTCCTCCGCAACAGTTCTCGCCCGAGGCCAAAGCGCCACCACATTTGCCGTTCGCCTTCATTCCGGACGCCCTCACCAGATTCGAATCCATCTCGCGTCGATCGGCCATCCCCTCGCTGGCGATCCACTTTATGGTCCCGGCGGTCAACCTTTCGATCACCTGCCCGGCCTCCCGGGCGATGGTGGCTATCTGCTCCACGCCCAGTACCTCAACTTCCCGCACCCGGTCACCGGAGAGGCTGTCCATCTCGAGGCCCCCCTCCCTGCTCACTTCCCCTCACATCACGCACAGGAGGCCCGCAAGATAGAATAAAGCTTGCCGGCGATCATGCATTCGCAGACCGTCAACCCCTTCCTCCGCCAGCGCTTCTACAACCGGGCCTCTCAGGCCAATTGGCGCGCCTTCGCCTTCCATCGCGAGCAAATCACCGCGCGGCTCGAAGCAATTGGCTCCAGTTGCGCCCCAAGCGAGGCCTCCTTGTGCATTCTCGGCGCCGGCAATTGCAATGATCTCGACCTGGCCCGGCTCACCCTCTCCTTTCATCGCCTCCATCTGGTCGACATCGACGCCGAGGCTATGCAATCTGGTGTTACTCTTCAATTCCACACAGCGGATCCTTCAGCCGCCGTACGCCGGAACCGCATCGCGTTCTCTCCCTGCGATCTCACCGGCGCACTCGAAATCTGTCACGAAATCGCGCAATTCCCTTCCCCGCAAACCTTTGCCCGCCTCCGCGCCGCGCTCTCCCATCTGCCTGCCTTTTCCTACTTGTCCCAACAGTTCACCACCGTCGCTTCCACCTGTCTGCTCTCCCAGTTACTCGACATTTTCCAGCGCGCTCTCGGTGAGGACAGCCCCGAGTTCCAGCCGCTCACCGAACTCATTCGTCTGCAACATCTGCGGACCCTGGCGGCGCTCACCGCACCGGGGGGCGTCGCTCTTCTGTTTACTGATTTCGTCTCCAGCGATTCGTACCCGGAATTGTTGAAGGCGCCGCCTCACACCCTCCCGGCCATCATGGAAAGCGTCCTGCGGCGGCAGCGATGCTTCCCCGGCACCAACCCGTCTGAGCTTTGCCGCCTTCTCAACAGCCCGCCGCTTGTCTCTTTCTGGGAGGAGCCCCCAACTCTTTCCCCCCCTTGGATTTGGAATCTGGGCCCACGCAGCTATCTGGTTGCGGCCATCACCTGCCGCCGGAGCCGAAACGACCTCCGATCCCAATTTGCGCCATAGCGAGCCCAGCCCGCATCAGGACTTCCTAGGATGATCGTAGAAACAGCGCCCCATTTCACCGAGCTGGCGGGAAGGATCTTTTGCCCCGGAAAACGCGGGCCCATGGGCCGAGCCCGCAACTTCGCCTCTATCTCCTTCCGGGGCGAGACCGGCGAGGCAGCAAGATGCAGGCGAGCCTCACACGAGCTTTTCTCCGTCGGCAGAGGATGCGCCAAGCCCACCAGGAAAGAGCGATTGCCGCCATTCCGCGAATTCTCAGGCGCGGTCCGCGCCACCATGCACAGCATCTTGGCGATTTCCCTTTGCACTGGCTCCGCATCGCCGGCAATACGCAAATCTTCAAGCGTTCTCAGCATGTTCACCAGATGGCCGCCGGAGGATCCTCCCGGGGATGCCATTCAGTCCGGACGGCTGCCAAATCTCACGCATGTTGGCGAAGAGATCGAAGGCTCACCGCATGTTTTCGACCGGCACCGGGTAAGGAACGCGAAGCAACGCAGGGTAATTCGAGCTGAGAGCCGTCTACCGCGCATTCGCTCATGCCGTCGCCTTCATCTTCGACTGGCTGTTCGATTTCAACACTGGCGCGGCGTAGGCGGGCGGTGTCGTCGAGCCTGAACCGGGAACCACACAGGATGCCGTATCGATTCGGCTGGGCAGGCAAATACACATCAAACAGCAAGGCAGCCCTGGAGTACCTACCATGAACGATGTCTGATTTCACAGTAAGCGAATCGGCAGTCAGGAGAAGATTCAGAAACAGGAAAGCAAGGGCACGCGGCGGAATCTATCCACCCGCCGCCTAGAGTACCGCACGCGAGTACCAACGCAGCCGCCGGTGCGGGCGCGCCGATTCCGCGATCACCGCCCCATGCGGCACACCGGCCAACTTCATCCAGCGGCGCACGCTGTCTGTCTCAGCCGCGGTCGGCTGTGCCGCTATCGCTACTGGCACGGGATCCGCCACATCCGACTGCAGTACAAGCGGCACCGTCAACCCGTTCGAGTCCCGCCAATAACGCAAGTCCGGAGTCTCCCCCGCATGCCGCGCGTTCCGGTACAGTTCCGAAACAACGGCGCTCTCAAAGGCCTCCGCATCGAGGAAATGCAGCTTTGGGGCCCGAATCAGCCGCCGGCCAAAGTCGAGGTCAGCCGGAGCGAGCCGCAGCGTCAGAAAGCAGGCGTCCAGCGCTGCCAACCATCGCACCACGGTCCGATGCGACACTCCCGCTTCCCGCGCGAGTGCCTGTTGATCGAGCGGCAGCGCTGTCCGCGTTCGCGCCGCAGCCCAAAATTCCTCAAAGCGATCGGCATCGCGCACTTGTACAATCGCCGGAATGTCGCGCTCCAAAAACGGATTGCGATGAGGCCATGGCGCCGCTGGCCCGCCGGAGACCGCTGGCAGATAGCGGCCCAGCATCGCCAACCTCAGCGGCGCCCGCCGCTGCCGTTCAGCCAGCGTTGGTGGATGCAATTCCAGTGTCGGCAGCGGCAGATCGAGGCGCCGCGAAGACGCAAGCAATAGCGGCCAAGGCGCGCGTCGCCGCGCCAGATGGTCCTGCAATTCTGGCGCGCGATGCAGATCGTCGAGTATCGATGGCCCCCGCAATCGAGCCAGAAACGCGCCCGGATCGGCACGCGCCGCGCTCCGGTCCCGCGCGTCCTCGAGCGAAACATAGATGTGCCCGGGAAACTCCCGCCGCAGCAGCGTCGTCTTGCCCGCTGACCGAGGGCCCTGCAATAGAACACTGCCGCCGGCTTGCACCGCCCGGTGCAGGGGAATTGTCAGGGCGCGAAAAAGCATGCAATTTCATTTTTACAAATTGTTATTGCATGTCTATCAACACATTCCCGCGTACCGGATGAGCCGATTTCTTGCTCCTGCTCGTCTGATCCTTCTAATCTGCCTGTATGTCGATCCAAATCGCCCCGGCAAGGGGTAAACTCGGGATCCTGACGCCTGGAATCGGCGCGGTTTCCACCACCTTCATGGCTGGCGTCGAAGCCGTCCGCAAAGGCTACGGCGCCCCGGTTGGTTCCCTCACCCAGTTGGGTACTGTTCGCCTCGGGAAACGTACTGATAACCGCACCCCCCTCATCCGCGACTTTGTCCCGCTCGCCGGCCTCAACCAACTCGTATTCGGTGGTTGGGACATCTTCGAGGACAACGCCTATGAGGCCGCTGTCAACGCCGGTGTGCTCGAGCCCGATCTGCTCCGGAAGTTGAAACCCAGCCTGCGCAAGATCCAGCCCATGAAGGCTGTCTTCGACCGGAACTACGTCAAACGCATTGACGGGCCCAACGTCAAGACCAAGGGCTCTCTCCGCGATAAGGCCGAACAGCTCATTGAAGACATGCGCACCTTCCGCGAATCGAACCGCTGCGATCGTTTGGTTATGATCTGGTGCGGTTCAACCGAAGTCTTCCGCCGTCCCGCCAAGGTTCATCAGACGCTCACCGCCTTCGAGCAGGGGCTCGCCAAGAACGACCCCGACATTGCGCCGAGTCAGGTTTACGCCTACGCCGCCCTGCAATCCGGCGTTCCCTTTGCTAATGGCGCCCCGAACCTCACTCATGACATCCCCGCCTTGCTCGCCCTCGCTAGGGACCGCAACGTTCCCGTCTGCGGGAAGGACTTTAAAACCGGCCAGACCTACATGAAAACTCTGCTCGCCCCGGGGCTGAAGGCGCGGATGCTCGGCTGCTCCGGCTGGTTTTCCACCAACATCCTCGGAAACCGTGATGGCGAAGTGCTCGATGATCCCGGCTCCTTCAAGACCAAGGAAGAAACAAAACTCAGCGTTCTCGACCAGATCCTCCAGCCTAACCTTTACCCGGATCTGTACAAAGATCTTTTCCACTCCGTCCGCATCAACTATTACCCGCCACGCGGCGACGAAAAAGAAGGTTGGGACAACATAGACATCTTCGGCTGGCTCGGCTACCCGATGCAGATCAAGATTGACTTCCTTTGCCGCGACTCCATCCTCGCCGCCCCCCTCGTTCTCGACCTCGTTCTGTTTCTCGACCTCGCCCAACGCGCCGGCATGAAAGGAGTCCAGGAATGGCTGAGCTTTTACTTCAAAGCCCCTATGACCGCCCCTGGGCTCTACCCGGAACACGACATCTTCATCCAGCTCATGAAATTGAAAAACACACTCCGCTGGATGCGCGGAGAAGATCTCATCACCCACCTCGGGCTTGAATACTACGACTAGCAGGCTCCCGGCGCAACGAAATCAAAGAACCTCCTTGGAGTGCCTTGGGGATCGGCTTGTGGCCCGTGAACGCCCCGGACCGAGCGGACAATCGACGGCGGAATTTGGGATCAGGACCTTTGGCCTCGACACACTGAATGTCGAATGCAGTAGAGCAGTTTCGGGTTCCAATCGATCGGCTCTGTTTGTGCCGCACCCACACAGGCTCGCTATCGAGTGCGAGGCAAACTGCGCCCTCGAGGTCACGGTCGCAATTTGAGTATCCGATTCGCCTTTGTCTCAACTGTTAACGGCGCTCGCCCGTCAGGCCACCGAACCGTAACCCGAGCCTGTGTCGCTTTTCCGAGACCAAAATGCACCCGGGGGTCACCACTTGAAATATGAAACCCACCGCTGCGGGCCTCCTCCAACTGAGTGTGGATGCTAGTGGTGACGCGGACTTGAGCACCGGCCGGGACATCGACTATCAGCCAATTCCCCCTGCCGGGTGTGCGATTCCGCAGCAGACTCGGCCTCTCATGCAAATTCACAATCACCGCCTCCAACGTGCCGTCGTTATCAAAGTCGGCCGTCGCCAAGCCGCGCGAAGCGTGAGGCATCGTGATTCCTCCCCCCCCCTCGAGGGCGTAAAACTGCTGGTCGCCCCGGTTCCAGAAAAGACTGCGGGGTTGGCGGAACGTTTCTCCGATTTTGGTGCCGTCCACTCCGGGATAAACATGGCCGTTCACATACAACAAATCTTTCCAACCATCGTGATCCACATCCAGAAACGCAGCGCCCCATCCGAGTAGTTTCGTATGCACGGCTAAACCTGCTTGAGAAGTTACATCCTGAAACTGTAATTTACCCATATTCCGGTACAAGGTCGGCGTATCATCAGAAAAATTCGTTTTGAAGATATCGAGCAGTCCATCGTTATCAAAATCAGCTGCAGTCGCTCCCATGCCGGCTTGTTCCCGTCCATCCTCATTCAGCGCCGAACCTGACACCAAACCGATTTCTTCAAAGCTTCCGTTCCCCTTGTTGTGGAAAAGAAGACTCGAAACCGAATCGCAAGCAACATACACATCGGTGAATCCATCATTGTCAAAATCCGCCGTAAGCACCGTGAAGCCGTAGTAGTTGGGCGCGGTTTCGACTCCGGCAGACCGGCTTACATCCGTGAATCTTCCGGCATCGTTGCGATAAAGCGTCATGGATTCCCCGGGCAGACCACGCGGACCGCAAACCACTGGTATCCCCTTCCATTGGCACTGATTCTTGTCGCCTGGCTTTGCCACGGTCTTGGCGTCGAAGCGGAGATAATTCGCAATGAAGAGATCCAGATCTCCATCGCGGTCATAATCGAGAAACGCACAACCGGTAGACCAGCGCGGCCCAGTTTGGGGTAAGCGCTGACCCGATTGGTCGGCGAAATAGCCCCCTTGATTACGTAAAAGTACGTTGGTGCCCCATTGCGTGATCAACAGATCCGTTCGCCCATCTTGATCGAAGTCCCCCGCGCAAGCGCCCTGAGTCCAAGCGAGCGCCGGAATCCCGCTCCGCGCTGTCACATCCTCAAACTTCAGATTTCCCAGATTGCGATACAGCTGCTGCGGCCGCGGACGAATGCGATCCACCGACTGGCTGGCAACAGGTAGAAAGATGTCAAGTAGGCCATCCTGATCGAAATCCAAAATCGCTACCCCGTTCCCCGTGGTTTCGACAATAAACTTTTGGGCAGGAGCGGCGGTGGTCAAATTGGCAGCCGCAAGCCCGGCATCCTGAGCAATATCGACAAATTCCACCATTGGCGCCGTTAGCCTGGCCGGCAGCGGACGCTGCCGCTCCGCGCGCCGATTTGTGGTAGCCATGCCTTGTGCCCATAGTAAGACGGCTGCAAGGACGAGGGAGACGATCGCTTTCACTTATTCGCGACTTTAGCATAACCCTGGATCACTCCTGTCCAAATTAGGCCGGAGCGGGATTGGGGACCCGCATAATGATTCGCTTTTGACGCAGTTTTTCCTGCTTGGTCAAATGGGGTTGTCCTTCGGTGGAGGAGTCGCTGGGCAGGAAAAGAGGCGGCTGGTCGG
>JAINDK010000009.1 GCA_019931185.1 Bryobacter sp. CoA8 C33 | reverse complement strand
TTAACACGCTAGTTGTCCGGTCCCAACCGGGAGGGCGACGCTGGCGTAGTGGAAACGATCCAGATGTTGCCCGCCCGAGAAACGGAGCGGATGATGAAACTACAAGACGTGATCTTGAAGGCGATCGCGAAGAAGATCACCTGGATCGACGCGGCTGAAATTGCGGGCATGAGTGTGCGCAACATGCAACGCAAGCGGCAAGGGTACGAAAAACACGGCTACACCGGACTGTTTGACCAGCGGCGCGGCAAGCGCAGTATCCACCGGATTCCGATGGAAACGGTGGAGAAGGTGCTGGCCTTGTACCGGGACAAGTATCCGGATTTCAATGTGCGGCATTTTCACGAGAAACTGCGGGAGATCGAGGGTATCCAGTTAAGCTACAGCTGGGTCAGGCAGGCGCTGCAAGGAGCGGGGCTGGTGGCCCGGCGGCGCAAGCGTGGGCCGCATCGCCGCCGGAGGCCCAGAAGACCCTTGCCGGGCATGATGCTGCACATCGACGGCAGCAAGCATCGGTGGTTTCAGGACGACCGGTATTACGATCTCATCGTGATCCTGGATGATGCCACCAGCGAAATCTACTACGCGCAACTGGTGGAGGAGGAATCCACGCGCACGGTCATGCAGGGAGTACGCGAAGTGATCGAACGAAAGGGATTGTTCTGCTCGCTGTACAGCGATCGTGGCAGCCATTTCTTTTGCACTCCCAAGGCGGGCGAGCCGGTGGACAAGCAACGTCCCACGCAGTTCGGACGCGCGCTGAAGGAACTGGGCGTGCAAATGATCGCCGCCTATTCGCCGCAAGCTCGCGGACGCAGCGAACGCAACTTCGGCACCTGGCAAGGCCGACTGCCGCAAGAGTTGCGGCTGGCCGGGATCGAATCCATCGACGGGGCAAACCAATTTCTGCGCGAGTCCTACATCGCCGAGTTCAACAAGAAGTTCACTGTCAAGCCAGCCGAAAAAGGAACGGCCTTCCGGAAAAGCGGCCGCGGCGACCTGGACTGGATCTTCTCGTTGCAGACCGAGCGAGTGGTGGGCAAGGACAACACGGTTGCCATCAAAGACCGCTGGTGGCAGATCGACAAGTGCCGCTGGCGTCATTCTCTAGCGGGCCAGACGGTGACCATTCACGAACACCTCGACCAATCGGTGTCCATCCGCTTTGGCCCCCATGTGGTCGGACACTTCGACAAGGACGGTGGAAAAGCCGGAGCCATGGAAAACCCCAGGCGGGTTTCCCACAGCTCCTTGGAAATCGCCCCTGGCGATTCCCACTTTCCCACCGCCCCGGCGGCGATTTCTCCCCCCTCTTCCAAGTCAAAGCCAAAGAAGGTAGCCTGAAACGAAACCGGACAACTCACGTGCTAATAAAACCGGACAACTTCAAAAGCTAATGACATCGCGAAAGGTACTGGTGTCGCGAAAGGTACTGGTGTCGCGAAAAGTACTGGGACCTTATGCTTGGCGACGACTAAGGCATAAGGATTTCGTTGCTGTCGCGGCCGGCGAGGCGGAGGCGGAGGCGGGGGGAGGGGGGGAGTGGGCCGGGGCGGAGGTTGACCTGGTAGAGGCCGAGAAAACCGGGGGCGAGGCCGGAGAAGAGGACCTGGACGGGCTGGTTGTTGATGAAGGCTTCGACGGGGTTGGTGGTGAGGAGGAAACCGTCGCGCTGGGTGAGGGGGCCGAGGCCGGTGGAGTAGACCTCGAGGAAGTCGCCGCGGCGGAGGATGGCGCCGGGGAAGATGGCGGGTTGTAGGGGGACGACGGGGACGGGGACTTCACCGCTCGAGCCGAGGGGTGTGATGAGTTCGACGGTGGCTTGAGTGGCGGCGCCGAGGTTATCGGCGAGATAGAAACTGATCTGGCCGTCGTTGATGTAGAGGAGGGGCTGGGGGCGGCCGTTGACGCGGAGTTCGACGCCATTGATACTGGCGGGCCAGGGGAGAGGGGCGCTGACGGTGGAACCGCCGGAGAGATTGCGGCCGAAGAGGGAATGGAGGGCGAGGGGAGTGAGGCCGGGGGCGAAGGAGGCGGCGCTGCCGAGGCTGCCGGGGAGGAAGAAGGGGGGAGCGAGGGCAGAGACGGTGAGGGAGGGGCCGGCGTCGAGACGGAGGGTGAGGAAATTATTGGGAGAGGGGCCGGGGCGCCAGCGGAAGGAAACGAGGCCGGCCTCATCGGCAGTGGAGACGGCGGGGGTGACGGCGCCGCCGGGGCCGGCGTCGGCGCTGACGCGGAGGCCGGGATAGGGGAGGCGGTTGGCGTCGCCGATGCGGACGAGGATGGGCTCGGGGAGGAAGTCAAGTGTGGCGGTTTGGCTGCCGCCGCTGAGGAGTTGGAGTTCGAGGGAGGAGGGGGAGGGAGAGATCTGGATACGGGCTTGGACGGTTTCGTAGGCGGGGTCGGCGGGGATGAGCTCGAGGGTGGCGACGCCGGGTTGGGCGCCGCGGAAATCGAAGCTGGCCTCGCGCTGGCCGGCGGGGACGGTGATCTGGGCGGGGAGGGTGAGGGCGCCGGAGCGGACCTGGAGGGAAAAATTCGTTGCGGTCGCAACGTTTTGTGCGAGGCGGAGGGTGGCGCGGGCGGGCTGGTTGAGGATAGCGCCGGAGGCGGGCCAGAGGCTGAGGTGGGCGCTTTTGCGGAGGGTGGGGTCGGCGGTGGCGCGCTGGCCGGCGGCGCGGAAGTAGAAATCGGCGAAGAGGCGGCGGTAGGATTCGAGCTGAGCGATGGCGGCGGGATCGGGGGCGAGACCGGGAGGGACGACGAGAACGAAGCCGAAGCGGAAGCGGCGCTGGGCGACGGTGTGGTCGGGGGTGCGGCGGCCGGCTTCGGCGATGAGGTCGTCGATGGTGAAATCTTCGCGGCGGCCATTGAAGCGGACGCCGACCTGGGGGGGTGGAGGGAAGAAAGAATTGATGCCGGCATCGGCGACATAGAAGAGAGGGGGGACTTCTTCGGGGGAGCGGAAGCCCATGAGGTATTGGTCGAGGGGAGAGAAGCCTTCGGTGACGGCGGTGGTCTCGAAGCGCTGGGAGGAGGAGGGGCCGCGGTCGGCGATGCGGTTGCCTTCGAGGAGGCTGGCTTCGGAGTTGAAGGTGAAGTTCCAGTGAGCGGTTTGGCGGCCGAGGAGGGGGAGGGCGTTGGGGTTGCGGGGGTCGCGGACGCTAGCGAAGGCGAGAAAGAGGTGGCCGGCTTCGTGGCCGAGGACGGTGAGGGGGGTGTCGCGGGAGGTGAAGCGCTGGGGGAGGATGGCGTTGGGGTCGAGGGGGTATTGGCTCAAGGGGCCCATATTGAGGACGGCCTGGAGGCGGCGGGGGCTGCCGTAGTCGCGGCCGACATCGACGGGGCGGTCGCCGTAGCCGGTGCGGCCGTTGCGGACGGTGACTTCGAAGGCAACGACACCGGGGCCGGGAGAGACGTCGAGGGCGTTGTAGAAGACGAGGTAGTCGTAGGAGTCTTCGTGGGTTTCGTAAAAGCGCTGGGCGGCGACGACGGTATCGAGTTCTTCGCGGGAGGTGAAGCGTTCGGCGATGGCGGCGGGGAAGGAGAGGCCGGAGGAATCGATGAGGCTGACGATGCGGGGGGAGGGGGCGAGGCGGCCGGGGGCGAGGCCGGTGACGGCTTGTTCACCGTTCATTGCGGCGAAGGCGAATTCGATGACGCCGGAGGGGAAGAGGCGAATTTGGAAGGTATTGAGGGGGCCGAGGCCGAAGGAGGAGTATTCGGGGACGGCGGCCCAGGAGGCGACGAAGCGGGAGGGGGAGGACAGGATGCGGACGCTGCCGCCGCGGGAGGGGTCGAGGTCGTCGAAGAAGGGGGCGATGCGGGGGGCGCCGGCGAGGAGGCGGCCGAGGCTGCGCTCGGTGGTGGCGTTGTCGCCCTGCTCGAAGCTGAGGTTGCCGTCGGAGTTAAGAAAGAGGGAGCGATGGGATAGGGAGAAAAAGGGGAAGGCGAAGGGGAGGGGGAAGGAGCGGGAGTCGTCGTCCTCAAGGCCGGAGACGGGGAGGGAGGCGGCTTCGTCGGCGGGGCTGTAATCACCGGGGAGGAGATCGAGGCGGTAGCCGCCGGCGGGGAGTGGGGTAAAGCGGAGGGTACGATTGGGGAGGTTGAAGAGGTTGCGGCGGGAGACGAGGCTCGAGTCGGCTTCGAGGAGGGCGATGTCGCCGATGTCGCGGGAGGATGGGCGGGGAGAATCGGGGGTGGCGAGGCCGGAAATTTTGCGCAGGAGGAGGTTGAGTTCGCGGCGTTCACGGGCGAGGCGGGATTGGAGGATCTCATCGGCGGCGCGTTCGGGGTAGGCACCGCAGGTGGCGTTATCGCGGCGGGCGAAGGCTAGGGAAACAAATAAGGGAACAAATAGGGCCAACCGCAACGTATTTCCAGTTACATTCATTGATATATGGCCTTTTGCACAAATTGTGGAGCACAGACTGATGATCAGGCGCGATTTTGCCCCAAGTGTGGGACGGCGTTGCCGACCGACCCTGGTACCACGTTTAACACGAACGTGGCGTCAAGCCAGGAACCGCTGCAGTATGAGATCCAAGGAGACAACCTGCAAGTGGTGCGCTGTCACCTGAAGCCGGGGCAGGAATTGTATGCCGAAGCGGGGAAGATGGTGTACAAGACGGCGAATGTGGCGTGGGAAACGAAGATGCAGGGAGATGGGCTGGGGGCGAAAATTTGGGGGGCGGTGAAGCGGAAGCTGATGGGCGAGAGTTTGTTTATGACTTATTTTAAGAGCTCGGGCAAGGGAGAGGTAGGCTTCGCGGGGACTTATCCGGGGCGGGTGCAGGCGTTTGATTTGAGGCCGGGGCAAACGATCCTGGTGCAGCGGGACAGCTTTTTGTGCGCGCAGACGTCGGTGCAGTTGAATATTGCGCTGGTGAAGAAGCTGGGGTCGGGGTTCTTTGGCGGGGAAGGATTTATTCTCGAGAAGATTACGGGACCGGGGATGGCGTTTATCCACGGGGGCGGGGATTTTGTGGAATTTCAATTGGGTCCGGGGGAGACGATACAGGTGGACACAGGTTGTATCGTGGCCTTTGATGAATCGGTGAACTACGACATACAGTTCGTGGGGGGGATCAAGACGGCGATTTTTGGTGGAGAGGGATTGTTTCTGGCGACGCTGACCGGGCCGGGGCGGGCGATTATCCAATCGATGACGCTCGAGAAGATGAGACGGGAGCTGGGCGCGGGAGCACCGCCGAGCGGTGGCGACGCGACGAGCCCCCTGGGGGCGATCGGGTCTATTTTCAGCGACGACTAAGGCGGCGGGCGAGGACCGGGGCCGCGAGGAGGAAAAGCCACGCGGTTCCGGGTTCGGGAACTTGGGAGACGAGGGGGTCGAAGGTTTCGAGGGGTCCGATGCCGGGGACTACTTCGATGGAGATGAGTTCGGCGGAGGACAACAGGGGGATCTGCAGGGAGAACTTGGGAAAGTTGGCTGGATCGGTGGGGCTTTCAATGCCGGGGCCGCTGAGGGTGAGCAGGAACTGAAAGCTATTGCCAAAGGTGAAGTTGAAGAACATGTTTTCGGAGTTGGGGTTGCCGGGGACATCGACGGTGAGGGTGAAGGGGGATAAGGGCGCCGGGAGACCGGCGATGGAAGCCGTGGTGCTGTCGGGGCTGAGGGTGGAGAGTTGGAAGGAGATGGTTCCGGTTTGTCCACTGATGGAGGAGGTATCGACGGAGAAGTTGTAGTTGAGCGGGGCGGCGTGGGTGAGGGCCGCGCCAGCGAGGGAGAGGAGGATCAGGGAAAGGTATTTCATTTTGTTTGGAACTCCGGGATTAGAATGAGCCGCTGTAAGCGCGGGCCGAGTAATTGATCGTGAGGTTTGAGGGGTTAGTGAAAGAGACGGGGAGCGAGAGGAAGGCTCCGGGGGCCAGGGTGGTCGCGTTGCTGAGGATGTAGCTGCCCTGGAAGGTGGAGCCGGCCGCGTTGGCGAGGGCGGCGCCTTGGGGGAGGTTGGTGATGGTGACGGTGAAGGGACCGGTGAGGGGAGCGGTGCCGGTGTTGCGGAGGATGAGGGAGCCATTCCAGGTATCGGTGGCGAGGTTGCGGGTGAGGCCGCCGCGGAGGATGGTGAGACCGGAGGTGATGGGCTGAGCGGTGGTGAGGTAGATGAGACCGGGGTCATGGTCGGAGAGGCGGCGAGGGGAGTTGGCGTCGTTGCGGTCGACTTCGGGGAAGTCGGCATTGAGGCGGACATAGCCGCCGCCGGTGACCTGGAGGGCGGCGGACTGAGAGAAGAGGAGGTGGTCGAGTGTCTGATGGCTGCCTTCGAAGACGTAGCTATAGCGCTGGGTGGAATCGGGGATGAGAGACAGGAGGTTGTTGAGGTTGGGGTTGACGAGGTCAGAGCCGGCTTCGACGACCTGGGTGGAGGGGGCGGGGTTGCCGGTGGTGATGCCGATGACATCGACATAGCCGTCGTTGAACTCGAAGCTGTTCATGTCACCGATGCTTATGAGTTTGAGGTTGGAATTGGAGACCTGGCGGGACTGGATGTAGTTGGCGAGGAACTCGGCTTGAGCGCGGCGCTTGGCGCGGACGCGGGGGCCATTGGAGCAGGCGGATTCGTCGTCGATGCCGTTGAGGCTGCGCTGGTGGCTATTGATGAGGGTGAAGTCGAGGGTGCGGCTGTTCTTGGTGATGGAGCCGTTGAGGACGAGGGGAGTGCGGTCGTTGAGGGTCTCGAGGGTGCTGGTGCAGGGGTTGGTGTAGGTGGCGGTGAGGCCGATCTGCTCGACGCTCGAGACGGTGACGGTGTTTTTGACGAGGTAGCCGGTATCGATGAGGCCGGGGTCGTTGGCATCGGAGAGGTAGGCGGTGTAGAGGTTGGGCTGGCCGGCGTCGGCATTGACCTTGGAGGCGACGGCTTGGAGGGTAGAGAGGTTTTCGACCTCCTGGAAGCCGATGATGTCGGGGAGGCGGAGGTTGTTGCGGATGGCGAGGGAGAGTTTATTGAGGCGGTTCTGGAAGGCGGTGGCGGTGAGGATGGCGTCGCCGCCGGGATCATCGGTGCTGTTGTAGAAGCGCTCGAGGTTGTAGGAGGCGATGGTGAGTTCGCTGGATTTGGGAAGGGGAGCAGTGCCTTCGGGGATGCCGGCGCCGGAGAGGACCGGGGCGGGGGTGGGATCGGGATAGAACTGATAGCTGCCGAAGGCGAAGCTGAGGATGCCGGTGAGGTTTTGGAGGGTTTGGCCGGTGCGGGCGTTGAGGGTGGGGGAGCCGGTGAGGACGTCATCGAGCTGGATGCGCTCGGGATTGCCATCGAAGGTGGGGATGGCGCAGGCGGAGCCGGCGGCGCAGGTGGGGGGAGTCAGGGGAGTTTGGACGCCGGGTTCGCGGAAGGGGGTGGCGGTGCCGGTGATGACAGTGTAGAAGAAGCCGGTGGAGGTGGAGGTGGCGTTGGTCTCGCTCAAGTTGCCATCGGTGGGGGCGACGACGGTGAGGCTGGCGAAGGAGACGCGCATGGATTCGAGGCGCTCGAGTTGTTGGAAGCCGCCGGTGGGAGTGAGGAGAGTGTCATCGACGGCGATGGGAGAGGGGAGGGTATTGCCGGTGGAGAGAGTGGTGGTTGTGGGCGAGGTGAGTTGGGTGGTGGAGAAGGCAGTGGGGCCGGAGCCGGCGAACTCGGCGACGGTGCCGGTGACGCGGACGCGGTCACCCGGGGAAACGGAGGGAGCCGAGGAGGTAAAGACGAAGAGGGCTTCACTGGTGTTGGGGTCGGCATCGTAGTCGGCTTCGGCGTTTTGGAGGAAGAAGCCGTTGGAGCGGCGGCCGGTGACGATGCCTTCGGTGGTGAGGGATTGGCTGAGAAGGGGGGAGGCGATGCCGGCGCCCTGGATCTGGTTGATGGAGGTGAGGACAAGGGGGGCGGAGACGGCGAGGGTGAAGGCCTGGGAGCCGGTGCAGGGCGGGGTGGCGGAGTCGGAGGCGGTGAGGGTGAAGTTGTAGTTGCCGGCAGTGGTGGGGGTACCGGAGAGGGTGCTGCCGGAGAGGGTGAGGCCAGGGGGAAGCGAGCCGGCGGTGACGGTGAAGGTATAGGGAGAGGAGGAGCTACCGGAGGCGGAGAAGGAGGCAGAGTAGTTGGAGGAGGTGGATGCGGCGGGGAGGCTGGTGGGGCTGAGGGTGATGGTGGGGCAGGGGGAGGAGCCGGAGGTGGTGGGGGTGAGGGAGAAGTCATCGATGGCGAGGCCATGATCGTTGCCGGAATCGTTTGTATCGAAGAAGCGGAGGCGGAAGGTGGCGCCAGTGGCGATATTGAGGCTGGAAATCGAAGAGGACAGGGCAGAGCGATTGGCGGTGGCGTTGCCATCGAGGGCAGCGGCCGTGGTGGTGGTGGTGGGGCTGGTGAAATCAAGGGCAGTGACGTTGACCCAGGTGCCGGTGGAGAGCGAGGTGGCATCGAGGCTGTATTGGAACTGGAGTTTGTGGGCAGCGGTATTGCCGCCGTTGCGCCACTGCTCGCCGGTGTAGGAGATGGCGAGGGAAGTGATGGTGGCGCCGGTGTTATTGGTGAAAGCCGCGCCGAGGAAGATGTTGGCTGTTCCGTTACTGGCGAGGGAACCGAAGGCGCGGTCTGTGGCGCCGGAGGAGCCATAGGAGTAAACGGCGCCAGTGTTATCGGAGCCTGTGCCGGCGCGGTAAGAGGTGAGGAGGGTCGTGGAGGAATTGGCGAAAGACCAGCCTTGAGGCAGGGTGTTGTTGGTTGTGCCGGAGTTGGCGAGGGAATTGAAGTCCTGGATGTAAGCGGAAGTATTAGTGAGGGAGACGGTTTGAGCGCAAAGGCTCGAGACGAATAGTGCCGCGGAGAGGAGGCGCTGTAAACGCATACTACTCAAGGTAACAGTAGTTTGTGAAAATGAAGCGAATTTCGGAAGGATCAGCACTGGAACTGTTCATCGATTGGTACGCGGTACCCGGCGACGAGGCGATTGGTTTCGTTGGCCATGCCGACGACGGCCATGAGTTCGCCGAAGATTTCCTCGGACATGCCTTTATTGCGGGCGGCGGCGGTGTGGGAGGCGATGCAGTAGTCGCAGCCGTTGGTGGCGCTGACGGCGATGTAGATGAGTTCCTTGACGAGGGGGTCGAGGGCGCCGGGGGCCATGATCTGCTGGACGGAATCCCAGGTGCGTTTGAGGGTTTGGGGATCGCGGGCGAGGGCTTTCCAGAAATTGTTGACGGAGGAGACTTTGCGCTTGGCCATGATGTCGTCATAGATGGCGCGGACCTCTGGGGAGGCGTCTTGGTATTCGATGAGTTTCATGGGGACTCCAGGAGGCGAACGATATCTGTGTGGCCCTGTTCGCGAGCGTAGGTGAGGGCGGACTTACCGCGGTGGCCGGTGGCGGAGCGGCCGGCGCGGCGGGCAAGGAGGAGGGCCACGAGATCGGGCTGGCCGCCGCGGGCGGCGAAGATGAGGGGTGTGGTTTGTTTGCCGCGGGGGATGTTAAGATTGGCGCCGCGAGCGAGCAGGAGCTTGACCCTGTCGGGACGGCGGCGCTGAACGGCATAGTGAAGCAGGGCCATGGTGGTGTTGGAGTGATTGGGATTGGCGCCACGGTCGAGCAGGAAGAGGGCCATGGGCAAGACGCCGTGATTGAGAACCCATTCGAGGGGGTGGGCATTGGGGCGGGAGGCGGGAGGGGCTCGCGCAGGAGGAAGTCATGGAGGGTCTCGCCGTGGAGGTATTCCATGACGAGGTAGGCGAAGCTGGTGTGGTCGATGGCAGTGACGCCGAAGTCGGTGAGGTTGACGACGTTGGGGTGGCGGAGGCGGCCGGAGGCTTCTGCTTCGCGCTGAAAGCGAATGAGGAGTTCGCGATTGCGCATGAGGTGGGGGGCGATGATCTTGATGGCGACGGTGCGTTTGGCGCCGGTGTGAATGGCCTGGTAGACGCTGCCCATGCCACCCTTGCCGAGCAACTTTTCGATCAGGTATTTGTTATCGAGAGTACGTCCAACAAGCGGGTCCATGAGAAGCTAGGGGGAAAGAGCAATGAAACCAGTACTCCACGTTGTAGCACATATCGAAGCGGTAGCCGGACAGGAAGCCGAGGTAAGGGAGGTGCTCGAAGGATATTTGGCGCCGACGCGGGCGGAGAAGGGGTGCCTGCGGTATGACCTGTTTCAGGATCTCGAGGACGCGAAGAAATTTACGTTTATCGAGGAGTGGGAATCGAAGGAGGACCTCGACGCGCACAGCCGGAGCGCGCATCTGGCGGCGGGCCGGGCGCGGCTCGAAGGCAAGCGAGCGGGAGCGTGGGTACAGCTACTGGTTGAGCTTTGAGGCCGAGCGGCTGTAGGCGAAGTAGACCACGAAGCCGAGGAGCATCCAAGCGAAGGCCGTCAACTGGGTGAAGCGGTCGAGGCCAATGATCATGGCCGAGCAAACGACGACGGCGAGGATGGGAACGATGGGGACGAGAGGCGTGCGGAAGGGGCGCCTGAGGTCGGGGCTCTTGCGGCGAAGGATCCAAACGCCGATGCTGACGACGATGAAGGCGAAGAGGGTGCCGATGGAGGTGAGGTCGCCGGCGAGGGAGCCGGGGATGAAGCCGGCGAAGAGGCCCACGAAGACGAAGAGGATCATGTTGGATTTGTAGGGAGTGCGGAATTTGGGGTGGAGGTCGGAGAAGACCTTGGGGAGGAGGCCGTCATTGGCCATGGAGAAGAAGACGCGGCTCTGGCCGAGGAGCATGACGAGGATAACGCTGGAGAAGCCGGCGAGGATGGCGACGGTGACGCTGGTGGCGAGCCACTCATAGCCGGGCATGTATTTGGAGATGGCGTAGGCGACGCTGGCTTCCTTGCCGGCGATTTTGAATTCCTGCCAGTTGGCGACGCCGGTGAGGACGTGGGCGAAGAGGATGTAGAGGACGGTGCAGACGGCGAGGGAGCCCATGATGCCGATAGGCATGTCGCGTTCGGGGCGTTTGGCTTCCTGAGCGGCGGTGGAGACGGCGTCGAAGCCGATGAAGGCGAAGAAGACGATACCGGCGCCGCGGAGGATGCCGCCCCAGCCGAAGGTGAAGAAGTCTTCGTGGCCGGGGGTGCCTTCGGGGATCATGTAGGGGGTGTGATTGGCGCCGTTGACGAACTGCCAGCCAAGGGCGATGAAGAGCAGGACGATGGCCATTTTGATGAAAACGATGATGGAGTTGACGGTGGCGGACTCTTCGGTGCCTTTGATGAGGAGGAGGGAGAGGAGGAAGAGGATGAGGAGGGCGGGGGCGTTGAAGATGCCGTGGACGCCATCGGGGGAGACCTCCATGGGGGAATGACACCATTCGTAGGGGATGACGCCGCCGAGGAGTTTATTGAGGTACTCGCTCCAGGCGATGGAGACGGTGGCGGCGCCGAGGGCGTATTCGAGGATGAGGGCCCAGCCGATGGTCCAGGCGACCATCTCGCCCATGGTGCAATAAGCGTAAGTGTAAGCAGAGCCGGCGATGGGGATCATGGCGGCGAATTCGGCGTAGCAAAGGCCTGCGAAGGCGCAGCCGATGGCGGCGACGATGAAGCTGAGGGTAACAGCAGGGCCGGCGGCTTCGGCGGAAGCGGCGGCGGTGCGCACGAAGAGGCCGGCACCGATGATGGCGCCGATGCCGAGGGCAATGAGGTTTTTGGCGTCGAGAGTGCGCTTCAGGCTGTGTTCGCCGGACTCGGCTTGGGCGAGGAGGGCGGTCAAGGATTTTTTACGGGAAAGACTCATGCAGTGGCCTCGTTCTTTTTCCAGACGAAGTAGACCGGGATGCCCAGCAGCACGATGATGAGGCCCGGCCAAGTGTAATTGGGTTTGTACAGCAGGAGAAGGATCTCAATGAAACCGGCGGCGAGGATGTAGAAAAGTGGCAGCACAGGATAACCGAGAGCCTTATAGGGGCGTTCGAGGTCCGGCCGTTTGCGGCGGAGGACAAAGATGCCCCAAATGGTCAAGATGTAAAAGAGCAGAACCGCAAATATAACATAGTCGAGCAAGTCGCCGTAACGGCCGGTGAGGGTGAGGCCGCAGGCCCAGAGGCACTGGACGAGGATGCTGAGGGAGGGGGTTTGGGTTTTGGGGTCGAGGCGGCCACAGAGCTGGAAGAAGAGGCCGTCGTTGGCCATGGCGTAATAGACGCGGGAGCCGGCGAGGATGAGGCCGTTGACGCAGCCGAAAGTGGAGATCATGATGGCGACGGCCATCCATTTTTCGGCACTGGAGCCGAGGAAGCTTTGGACGACGGCGGTGCCGACGCGGTCCTGTGGGGCGGACTGGATGGCGGCGAGGGGGAGCACGCAGAGGTAGACGAAGTTGGCGAGGAGGTAGAGGATACTGACGCCGCCGACGCCGAGGGCGAGGGCGAGGGGGAGATCGCGGCGGGGATTTTTCATTTCGCCGGCGAGGAAGGTGATGTTGTTCCAGGAATCTGAGGAGAAGAGACTGCCGACCATGGCGACGCCGGTGGCGGCGATGAGGGCCCAGGTGAAATCGGCGTTGGCCCAGAGGTTGCTGAAGTTGGCTTCGATGGCCTGCTGATTGCGGCCGAGGGCAAGGCCGAGGGCGACGAGGCCGATGAGGGAGGCGACCTTGGCGATGGTGAAGACATTCTGGACGATGGCGCCGATGCGGACGCCGCGGGTATTGATGTAGCTGAGAAGGAGGATGACGGCGATGGCGACAGCCTGGAGGGCGGGGCCCTGGATGGCGGGGAAGAAGACGCCGGCGAACTTGGCGAAGGCGACGGCGACGGCGGCGATGGTGCCGGTTTGGATGACGACAAAGAAGGTCCAGCCGAAGAGGAAGGCGGGCAAGGGGCCAAAGGCTTCACGGAGGTAGATGTACTGGCCGCCGGCCTGGGGCATGGCGGCAGCGAGTTCGCCATAGCTAAGGGCGGCGATGAGGGTGAGGATGGCAGTGATGACCCAGGTGGCGAGCAGGAGGCCGGGGGAATTGACTTGGCGGGCGATGTCGGCCGAGACGATAAAGATGCCGGAGCCGATCATGCCGCCGGTGACGATCATGGCGGCGTCGAGGAGCCCGAGGCCTTTTGCGAGTTGAGTAGAGTTCGCCATCGTTCGATGTTTTCGCGGAAAGACTTTAGTGTATACGGCGGCTGCCAGAGCGCGCTAATGACGGCGACAAAACGGGCGCCATTTGTGAGTACTGGAACGGCGTTGGCGAGGGTGATGCCGCCGATGGCGACGAGGGGATGGGGAGAATGAAAGGGGCCGGGGCCGACGGTGGGGTCAGGGTTGGCCTTGGAGGTGGTGGGGTAAATGGGGCCGATGGCGAGGTAATCGACGGGGAGGTGGGCGGCGGCGTCGAGTTGGGCCTGGGAGTGGGTGGAGAAGCCGAGGAGGGCGTGGGGGCCGATGATGCGGCGGGCTTCGGTGGGGGGCAGGTCAGACTGGCCGAGGTGGAGGCCGAAGCCGAGGAGGGCGGCATAGTCGGCGCGATCATTCAGGATGAGGTCGGGCTTGAGGCGGGCGCATTGCTCGAGGGTGGAGACGAAGGCGCGGTCGAAAGGGGCTTTATGGCGGATCTGGATCCAGGTAGCGCCGCCGTCGAGAGCGGAGGAAAGAACATCGGGGAGAGCATGTCCGTGGAGGTGGGCGGAATCCAGGATCGGGTAGAGGGGCACCTATTCCTGAACGGGGGCCTGGTTATCGTTATCGGCCCAAGCGGATATTTTCAAGCGGCGGCAAACCCAGCAGAGTCCCTCCTGGGAATTAGGAGCCACGGTGGAGCCGCAGACCGTGCATTTGAGGGTAACGGGTGGTTCTTCGTCAGTCTGGGGCTGTTTCTTCTTACTTAGTTTGTCTGCCAAGCTTCGATTTTAGCAGCACTGCCGCGGCGGGCGAACCAGGCTTTCATGTCTTCGACGAAGGCGTAGCCGACGGGGACGACGAGAAGGGTCAGCAGGAGGCAGAGCATCTGGCCGCCGATGATGGTGATGGCGATGGCGGAGCGCTGGCCGGCGCCGGCGCCGTGGCCGACGGCGGTGGGGATGAGGCCGGCGACGATGGAGAGGGTTGTCATGAGGATGGGGCGGAGACGGACGGAGTTGGCCTCGAGGATGGCCTGCTGGAGGGGCTTGCCCATTTCGCGGAGGCGATTCATGTAATCGATTTGGAGAATACCGTTCTTCTTGACGATGCCGAGAAGGAGGAGGACGCCGAGGGCGCTGAAGAGGTTCATGGTGCGGCCGGTGCCCATGAGGGAGATGAGAGCGAAGGGGATGGAGAGCGGGAGGGTGGTGAGGATGATGAGGGGGTGGATGAGGCTTTCGAACTGAGCGGCGAGAACCATGTACATGAAGATGGAGGCGAGGCCGATGGCGAGGAGCATGTTTTGGGTGGTCTCCTCGAGGACCTTGACCTGACCGGCGAAGGCGACGCGGTAGCCGGGGGGAAGGCTGACGCGGTCGATGGCATCGTTGGCGGCCTTGGCGGCGACGCCGAGGGAAGAGCCGAGGGCGACGTTGCCGTAGACACCGACGCTGAACTGGCGGTTGAAGCGGTCAATGCGGCTGGGGCCGAGGCCCTGCTCGAGGGAGGCGATGGAGTCGAGGCGGATGAGGCCCTTGGCGCTGGGTACGAGCAGGCGGCTGAGGACGTTCTTGTCATCGCGCTGGCCGGGGAGGAGGCGCATCATGACGGGGTATTGTTCAGAGTCTTCCTTGAAGGTGGAGATCTGGTCTTCACCGGACATGAGGAGGCGGACGGAGTTGGCGACATCGCTGACGCGGACGCCGAGATCGGAGGCGAGGCCGCGGTCGATATTGACCTGAAGCTCGGGGTTATTGAGGTTGAGGTTGACCTTGATGTCGACGATGGAGGGTTCCTTGGCGAGTTCGGAGTTGAGGCTTTTGGCGAAGCCGACGAGCTTGTTGATGTCGGGGCCGAGGAGTTGGAGGCGGATGGGGGCGAAGGTATCGCGGCCGCCGAGGATGTTGGGGAAGGTGACGCGGGGGCGAGCGAAGGCGAATTCGCGGGAGGCGTCCCGGACCTTCTGGCCCATCTCGGTGATGGAGGCGCGCTGGTCCTGGGGCTTGAGGAAGACGTAGAGGTAGGCCATGGTGACGCGCTGGAGGAAGCCGGCGGTGGAGGGGACGACAGCGGTGACGCCGTCGATTTTTTCAAATTTCTTCGACAGGGCGAGGGCGATGCGTTCGGTACCTTCGAGGGAGGTGCCTTCGGCGGTTTCGATGAAGACGCCGAGTTCGTTCTGGTCTTCCTGAGGCATCCAGTCCTTGCCGATGTTGGCGTAGAGGTAATAGGTGGAGCCGAGGGTGACGAGGGAGATGGCGACGATGACGAGGCGGTGGTTGAGGGACCAGACGAGGGTTTTCTCGTAGATGCCTTCCATCCAGCCGCGCTGGTGGCCGTGCGCGGCGGCTTTGCCGGAGGCGTCGCGCTTGGGCCGCTTGAGCATGCGGGCGGCGAGGGCGGGGGTGAGGGTGAAGGCGACGAGCATGGACACGAGGATGGAGACGGCCATGGTCCAGCCGAACTGATTGAGGTAGCGTTTGGCGTAGCCGCTGATGAAGGCGATGGGGATGAAGACGATGACGAGGGAGAGAGTAGTGGCGATGACGGCGAGGGCGATTTCCTTGGTGGCGTAGAGGGTGGCTTCCTCGGGTTCCATGTCGGTCTCGCTGAGAACGCGGTAGATGTTTTCAATGACGATGATGGCGTCGTCGATAACGATGCCGACGGCGAGGGTGAGGCCGAGGAGAGTCATCGAGTTGAGGGTGAAGTCGAGGAGTTTGAGGGCGGTGAAGGTGGTGATGATGGAGGTAGGAATGGCGATGGAGCTGATGAAAACGGTGCGCCAATCGCGGATGAATACCCAGATGATGAGGGAGGCGAGGAGGCTGCCGAGGACGAGGTGTTCCTCGAGGGCGGCGACGGAGGCGCGGATGTAGGTGGCCTGCTCGGAAATGATGTTGAGTTTGACGCCGGGGGGGAGTTGGCGTTCGAGGTCACGGAGTTTGACTTGGAGGGCGTCGACGACCTTGACGGTGTTGACACCGGTCTGGCGGCGGATTTCGATGAGAACGGCGGGGGTGTTCTTGAAGTAGGCGAAGCTGCGGCGCTCACTCATGCCGTCCTCGACGTGGCCGACGTCCTGGATGCGGACGGGGGCGCCATTGACGTTTTTGATGATGATGCGGTCGAAATCCTTGATGGATTCAACGCGGCCGAGGGTACGGACGCCGAGTTCGGAGGGTCCTTTGACGATGCGGCCGCCGGGGGCTTCGACGTTTTCGCTCATCACGGCGCCCTGGATCTGCTGGGCGCTGAGATTGTAGGCATTCATTTTGTCGATGTCGAGGTAGACATTGACCTGGCGGTTGCGGCCGCCTTGGACGTCGACGATGCCGACGCCGTCGACGGTTTCGAGGGCGCGGCGGACGGTTTTGTCGGCGATTTCAGTAAGGTCGCGGACGGGGCGGGTGCCGGAGAGGGCGACGCGCATGATGGAGTCGGCATCGAGATCGCTCTTGGTGACCGTGGGAGGGAGGGTATTGGGAGGGAGCTTGCGTTGGGCGGCGGAAACTTTTTCGCGGACATCATTGACGGCTTCGGCGATGTCGCGGTCGAGGACGAAGTTGATCTGGAGGTTGGCGGAGCCTTCGGTGACGCGAGCGACCATTTCGTCGATACCGGCGACGGAGGCGATGGCTTCCTCCATGGGGAGGACGACCTGGCTGACCATTTCCTCGGGACTGGCGCCGGGGAGGTTAATGCGGACGTTGACGGTGGGGACATCAGACTTGGGGAAGAGGTCGACGCCGAGATCGAGGAAGCTGAAGATGCCCATGACGACGAGGAACATGATGAGCATGAGGGCAAAGACCGGGCGTTGTACGCAAATTTCGCTTAGGCGCAAGAGGGAAAGCTCCTTCGAAGATTAAGATGATTGTAGCGAGAGCAGAAGTTACTTTTCATGAAATTTGCATACGTATTTCCCGGGCAGGGGTCACAGTTTGCCGGCATGGGCAAGGAGCTGGCGGAACAATACCGGGAGGCGAAGGACGCGTTCGCCGAGGCAGACGAGGCGCTGGGCTTTGGACTATCGAAGCTTTGTTTTGAAGGCCCGGAGGAAGAGTTAAAGTTAACAGAAAACACGCAACCGGCGCTGGTGGCGACGAGCGTGGCGGCACTGCGGGTGCTGCGGAGTCTGGGGGCGCCGGAGCCGGCGCTGTTGGCCGGGCACAGTTTGGGAGAATATTCGGCGTTGGTGGCGGCGGGGAGCTTGGAGTTTGCCGATGCGCTACGGCTGGTGCGCAAGCGAGGCCAGTATATGCAGGCGGCGGTGCCGGCGGGTGTGGGGGCGATGGCGGCGATTCTGAAGATGCCGTTTGAAAAGCTGGACGAGGTGCTGGCGGAAGCGGCACAGGGGGAAGTGGTGTCAGCGGCGAATCTGAACTCGCCAGACCAGATCGTGATCGCGGGGCACAAGGGAGCGGTGGAGCGGGCAATGGAGCTAGCCAAGGCAGCCGGGGCGAAGCGGTGTGTGGCGTTGGCGGTGAGTGCGCCGTTTCATTGCGCGCTGATGCGACCGGCGCAGGAGAGGCTGGAGGGGGACTTGCGGGAGACGGAGTTTGGGGATTTGCGCGTGCCGCTGGTGAACAACTGGCAGGCGCGGTTGATCGGGAGCGGGAGCGAGGCGCGGCAGGGATTGTATGAACAGGTGCCGAGCCCGGTGCGGTGGGTGGAGACGGTGCGATTGCTGGGGCGTGAGGGGGTGACGCATACGCTCGAGGTGGGGGCCGGGAAGGTGTTGTGCGGACTGATACGCAATATCGAAGGGAGCATGGTAACGCTGAATTACGGGGCGCCGGGGGATTGGGGGGCGTTGGAAGGGGCGCTGGGCTAGGAAGAGGGGGGCTTGTTGGGTTTGGGGGCGGCTTCGTGGACGCGGTCTTTGTAGCGGCCGGGGAGAGCGCCGCCGAGGTGGAGGGCCGAGTCGCCGAATTTATCCTTGAGCCGGTCGGCGGCGCGGAGGGCGGAGCGCCATTTGCCGTCCTCGGCGGTGGTGAGGAGGTTGGGCTGGGGGATGGTGGTGGAAAAGTGGGATACGTGAACGCCGAGGAGGCGGACTTTGCGGGGCGGGGGCCAATTTTCACGGAAGAGGGCGAGGATGGCGGTGATGATGTCGCGGTCGATGTCGGTGTGTTCGGGAAGGGAGCGGGCGCGAGTGATGGTCTCAAAGCCATCGAAGCGGAGCTTGAGTTGGGCGGTGCGGGCGAGGAGGGCGTGGGAGCGAAGGCGTTTCATGACCTTTTCGCAGAGGTGGATGAGGGTGGACTCGAGGAGTTGGGGGTCGGCTGAGTCTTCGGGGAAGGTGTGTTCGTGGGAGATGGATTTGGGGCCTTGGCCGGAGCCGATTTCCTGGTCGAACCAGCCACCGGCATCCTGTCCGCGAGCTTTGCCGGCGAGGGCGAGGCCCCATTTGCCGAAGCGGTCAAGGAGGAAGCGTTCGTCGAGGCGGGCGAGGTCGCCGATGCGTTTGATGCCGATGGCGGCGAGTTGCTTTTCGGTCACTTTCCCGACGCCGGGGATGCGTTTGACCAGGAGAGGGGCGAGCCAGTTGGCTTCGGTGCCGGGCAGGACCCAGAGGATGCCGTTGCGCTTGGCCTGGTCGGAGGCGATTTTGGAGACGAGGCGGGAGCGGGAAATGCCGATGGAGCAATCGAGGCCGGTGGAGCGGGAGATGGCTTGGTGGAGTTTGTGGGCGGCGGCGAGCGGGGGGCCGAAGAGGCGCTCGGAGCCGGTCATGTCGAGGTAGGCTTCGTCGATGGAGGCCATGTCGACGAGGGGGGAGAAATCGCGGAGGACGGCTTCGACCTTGTCTGAGTATTCGCGATAGAGGTGCATGTGGCCGTCGAGGAAGATGGCATGGGGGCAGAGCTGGCTGGCGGTGCGGAGCGGCATGGCGGAGTGGATGCCGAACTTGCGGGCCTCGTAGCTGGCGGCGGAGACGACGCCGCGCTCATGGCCCTGGCCGCCGACGATGACGGGCTTGCCTTTGAGGGAGGGGTCGAGGAGCTCTTCGACGGAGACGAAGAAGGCGTCCATGTCGAGATGGAAGATCGTTTTCAAAGCCGGCGGCCTATCTCTTGATTTTGCGATAAAGGGAAGCTGAGCCGGACAGGAAGATTGCAACGCAGTTGAACTTGAATTTTGTACTGGGACTGGCGGGAGTGCTGGTGGGGGGGCCAAGACGCTGGTGCGGGTGGATATCGGGCAGACGGGCAAGGGCATGGAGTTGGAATGGTGGATCGTACGTGGATCGTTGCGGATGCAACTGTTGTTTGTGGTGCTGACGATTCACTCGCCGCGGCGGGTTATGGGCGCAAAGCGGTGAGGAGACAGGGGCGGCCGGCGAGGTCGTTGCGGATCTCGAGGGAGAGCCAATCGGCGAAGAGGTCGCGGGCGGCCAGAGAGCCGATTTCGAGAACGATGCGGGCGCCGGGCTTGAGGACGTCGCGGGCCTGGGAGGCAAGGATGCGATAGGCATCGAGGCCATCGGGGCCGGCAAAGAGGGCGAGAGCGGGCTCGTGGTCGCGGACCTCGCGCTGGAGGATGGGCTGGCTGGTGAGGGCGATGTAGGGGGGATTGGAGACGAGCAGGTCGAGGGAGGCGGGGCGGAGGGCGGAGAGCCAATGAGACTGAAGGAAGTGGACGGGGGCTTTGTGGGAGGCGGCGTTTTGGCGGGCGATGGCGAGGGCCTGGGCACTGAGATCGATGGCGATGACGGGGCGGCGGAGTTCGGCGGCGAGGGTGACACAGATGGCGCCGGAGCCGGCGCCGGCATCGGCGATGGAGCCGAGGGGTTGGGGGAGGGCGAGGATGAGCTCGATGAGATGTTCGGTTTCGGGCCGGGGGATGAGGACGCCGGGGGCTACCTTGAAATCGCGGGTAAAGAATTCCTGGCGGCCGGTGATGTACTGGACGGGTTTGCCGGCGATGCGCTCGTGGAGGTAGCGGCCATAGTGGATCCAGGCGAGTTCGGAGAGGGTGTCGTTGGAGTGGCTGAAAAGGAAAACGCGCTCTTTTTGGAGCGCGTGCATGAGAAGGAGTTCGGCGGTGAGGCGGGGGGGCTCGATGCGGGCTTCGGTGAGGATTTTGATGCCCTGCCTGAGGGCTTGGCCGATGGTGAGATCAGGCGACACTCTTGAGCTTCTCGGCGTTGTAGTGAGCCGTGAGGGCGCTGATAAAGGGATCGAGCTTGCCTTCCATGACCTGGTCGAGCTGGTGGATGGTGAGGCCGATGCGGTGGTCGGTGACGCGGTTTTCCTTGAAGTTGTAGGTGCGGATTTTCTCGGAGCGGTCACCGGAGCCGACCATGGACTTGCGCTCGGAGGAAAGGGCGGCGTTTTGTTTTTCCATCTCGAGTTCGTAGAGGCGGGAGCGGAGAACGCGCATGGCCTTTTCGCGATTTTTGATCTGGGACTTTTCGTCCTGCATGGAGACGACGACGCCGGTGGGGATGTGAGTGATGCGAACGGCGGAATAGGTGGTATTGACGGACTGACCGCCGGGGCCGGAGGAGCAGAAAGTATCGATGCGGAGGTCTTTATTTTCGATGTGGACTTCGACTTCGTCCGCTTCGGGCAGGACGGCAACGGAGACGGTGGAGGTATGGATGCGGCCCTGGGCTTCGGTGGCGGGGACGCGTTGGACGCGATGGACACCGCCTTCGTACTTCATGATGGAGTAGACCTTTTTGCCGGAGATGATGGCCGAGACGCTCTTGTAGCCGCCGGCGCCGGATTCGGAGACGTCGAGGAGTTCGACCTTCCAGCCGACGAGTTCGGCGTAGCGGGTGTACATGCGGAACATTTCCGCGGCGAAGAGGCTGGCTTCGTCGCCGCCGGCGCCGGCATGAATTTCTAGGACGACGTCCTTGGAATCGTTGGGGTCCTGGGGAATGAGGAGGACCTGGAGTTGCTCCTCGACCTGAGGAATGAGGGGCTCGACTTCGGCGAGTTCGGCGCGGGCCATTTCGGCCATGTCGGGGTCAGGGTCGGCGAGCATGGGCTTGGCCTGCTCGTAGCGGGAGGTGAGATCCTTCCAGCGGCGGAAAGTGGTAACGACATCCTCGAGGTCGACGACGGACTTGGCGGTTTTGCGGTAGCGATCGGGGTCGGCGATCACCTCGGGGTTGGCCATGTCAGCGTTGAGCTGTTCAAAGCGCTGTTCGATATCGTTGAGCTTGTCGGTAGGGATGCGGGACATTGGATTGGATCAGGCGATGACGAGTTCGCCACCTTGTTTTTTTTCCAGTTCCATGGCGCCGTTGAGGGCATGGATGGCGATCTCAGCCTGGCCGTCGTCGGGGGGCTGGGTGGTGATGCGTTGGAGCCAGAGGCCGGGGAGCGCGAGAAGGGTGAGAAGGCTGCCCTTGTGCTTGGCGGCATAGCGGATGAGCTCGTAGGAGAGGCCAGCGACAACGGGGAGCAGGGCGATGCGGCCGAGGAATTTGCCGAGCATGGTGTCAAAGGGCAGGAACATGTAGAGGACCATCGAAATGAGCATGACGACGATGAGGAAGCTGGTGCCGCAGCGGGGGTGGAAGGTGACGAAGCTCTGGGCATTGGCCACGGTGACGGGCTTACCGGACTCGTAGTTGAAGACGACCTTATGTTCGGCGCCGTGGTATTGGAAGACGCGGCGGATATCCTCAGCGCGGGAGATGGCGTAGAGGAAGGCGAGGAAGATAGCGATGCGAATGATGCCGTCGACGAGGTTAAAGAGGATGCGGCCTTCGAGGATGGGGTAGTTGGACTTGAGCTGTTCGGTGAGCCAGAGGGGAACGAACTTATAGAGAACGATGAAGAAGATGAGGCTGAAGGCGAGCTGGCCGGCCATGGCCCAGGCGGGCATCTCGGTGGGGCCCTTTTTGCCGGCTTCGGCAGTGGCGCCCTTCTTTTCGGCTTCGTCGGCAAGTTGCACGTCGGCGGAGAATTTGAGGGCCTTCATGCCGAGGCTCATGGCTTGGCCGAGGGTGCCGAGACCGCGGAGGACGGGGAACCGGAAGAAGGGGTATTTTTCACTGACCTTGGCGAGCGGGGCGGTTTCGCTGACGATTTCGCCATTGGACTTGCGCACGGAGACGCAATAGGAATGGGGAGCGCGCATCATGACGCCTTCCATGACGGCCTGACCACCGATGAGGGTTTCCTCACCGGACTCGAGCACGGGGGCGAGCTGAATGTGGGCGTTGAGGCGCCAGAAGAACTTCCAATTCATTTGCTTACCAAGACTATCTCTCATTATCGCTTATTGGTTGGATGCGGGAGAGGGGCGAGGAGGTGCGAGGAGGTGCGAGGGGGAGAGGCGAGGGCGGTTAGGCGGGGAGGGTGGCGTGCAGGGCGGTGTGGGTGGAGGAGAAAGGAATGGAATCAGAGGCGGTGAGGCCCGCGCTGTCGAGGGCAGCGAGGATGAGGGTAAGGGGGATGAGGGGCTGATCGTTTGGGTAAACGATCCAGAAAGCGCCGTGGGGTTTGAGATATTTCCTGAGGGGGGAGAGGCGCTTGAGCTGTTGGGGGGAATCGACACCGAGGAAGATGAGGTCGGAGTGAAAGGCAGCGCGGTGCTGGGAGGGGTTGAGGAGATTGGGGAGAATGGCGCGGAGGAAGTGGGCGTCCCGAATCCCGAGTAGGGAGACGCGGGATTCGGGTTGGACGCCGAGGAGGGTGAGGAGATCAGACAAGGGTGTTGAGGAGGGCGATGGCGCCCTGGATGTTTTCAGTCCAGACTTCGGGGGTGGTGCCTTCGCGCTCGATGACGAGGGGGCCGGAGTAGCCGATTTCCTTAAGCTTGGCGATGTAGCGGGGCATGCCGACACTTCCCTGCCCCAGGGGTTTTTCGGCGCCGAGTTGGCCAGGGCCGGCGGGCCATTCGCCGTCCTTGACGTGGACGGAGCGGATGTGGCCCTTGAGAACTTCCATGGCATCGACGGGGTCAGAGGTGCCGTAGAGGATCATATTGGCGGGGTCGAAGTTGATGGCGAGGTTGGGCTTGGCGGTGTCGGTGAGGAAGTCGAGGAGGACTTCGGCGGGTTCCTGACCGGTTTCGAGGTGGAAGAACTGGCCGTTGCCGGCGCAATGGTCGCAGATGCGGCGGACCATGGCCTGGACGGCGATGTAGTTTTCGTTGGACTTGTCGTGGGGGACGAAGCCGACGTGACAGGCGAAGACGGGGATGCCGATGTCGCGGGCAAAGTCAGAGAGAGCGAGGGTACGGGCCTCGCGGACCTCGCGGGTGGCGGGGGGGATGAAGCCGACGGTGCGCTCGACGGTGGGGATGTCGGCGTAGTCTTCGCCGTCATAGGCGGCGACGACAGCAAGGAGAGTGAAGTTTTCGGCCTCGCAGGCGGCTTTCCATTCGGAGGCTTTGCCTTCGATGCGGTATTCGCCGGAGCAGCCGAGTTGGGCGCAGTGGAGGCCGAGGGCTTTGAGGGCCTGGATCTGTTCGAGGGCGGACTTGTTGTTCTGAGCCCAGAAGATACAGCCGAGTTCGAGGGGTTTTAGAGTTGGCATGAGAGTTGTTTTCCTTGGAGTGAACGGGATTCGAGCAAAAGGTGAGCGAGGGAGACGGCGCGGGCGGAATCGAGCGGAGTGCAGCGGGAGGGCTCGCGGTTGTCTTTCGCGCAATCGAGGAAGTAGGCGATCTCTTCGCGATAGGCGTCAATGGGGGAGGGGGGGGCGAGTTCGACGGGTTCAGCGCCGGGGACGTAGAGGAAGGGGTTGGGCTGGGAGGAGTGGTATTCGATGGTGCCACCGGTGGTGACGGCGGTGAATTCCATCGAGAAGGGATAAGCGCCGGGATGCCAACCACCATCGCTGGTGAGGGTGAAGTTAGGGTAGGTGAGTTCCGCGTTGAGAAGATCGATTTGCTGAGAGAGGTTTTCGTAGCCGGTGGCGCGGACGTGGAGGGGAGTGCCGTAGAGATAGAGGGCCATGTCGATGTCGTGGATGAGGAGGTCGAAGACACCGCCGCCGGACTGGGATTTGTCCTTGAGCCAGGGGCCCCAACCGGGAGCGGCGCAGCGGCGGCGGAAGGTAGCGGCGAGGGTGGAGTGGGTAGCGGTGTGGGATTTGAGAGCGTCGTAGGAGGGGAAGAAGCGGAGGACCTGGGCGGCCATGAGGATGCGGTTGGCGGATTGGGCGGCGGCAAGCATGCGGTCGCAGGCGGCGCGGTCGAGGCCCATGGGTTTTTCGACGAGGACGTGCTTGCCGGCGGCGAGGGCACGGGTGGTGAAGGGTTCGTGGAGGGCGGTGGGGAGACAGAGATCGACGGCGTCGATGGTGGGGTCGGCGAGCACATCGTCGAAGGTGGAAAAAGTACGGAGAGAGGAGAAGTCGAGGGCGGCCTCGGTGGTGGCGAGGTTGCCGGAGACCTTGGAGAGGTCGCCTTTGAGCTTATCGGGGTCACGGGAGACGACGGCAAGTTGGATGCCCGGGATGGAGAGGGCGGACTTGACGTGGGTGGCGCCCATGAAGCCGAGTCCGACGATAGCGAGTTGCATAGAAACAACAGGGTATCAAGAGCGGGGGCGCGTTGAGGACGCGGCTACATGGTGACGACGTCGAAACGGAAGCGTTCGGGAGGAAGATCGGAGACGGGATCGGGGTTCATGCCGGCCCAGGTGCGGAAGGCGGACTGGGCGAGGGAGCCGTTGAGGTAGAACAGGAACTGGTCAGAGAAGCAGGAGATGGGCGGGGGTTGGCGGAAAGTGAGGCGGAGGCCGAGGGCGCCTTCGGGGTTGATGGTAAGGTGGCGGGCTTTGTCCTCGAGGAGGACGACGAAGCTCTTGCGGCCGGCGTGGGGCCAGACATCGGCCTTGAGAAGGGGGCGGAGATCGGGGCGGGACTCAAAGGTGGTCTCACACTGTTTGATCCATTCGAGGATGGAGTCACCCCAGGCCCAGGTGTGCATAAAGGTCTGGTACTGATCGACGAGATTGAGAGCCAGATCCATGCGGCGGCGCTCGAATTCGAGCTCAATGCGGGGATCGAGCAGGGGAAGGGTGGAGAGAAGATCTTCCGAGGAGAGGATGTCCTCGGCCATGCTGACCATTTTGTCGAGGCGTTTGACGGGAGTGGAACGGACTAGCAACGGGGGTAGTTCGTGCGTGCGGTTGCCGGGAATTTCAACGAATTTGCGTTCGCCAAGAATGTCCATAAAAACCTCGCAAGAACTGCTAACGAAAGTATCGACCTCAAAAGAGGATTTCTGCAATTATAAGACGCACGAGGGGGATTGCAAGTTTTGATTTTCGCGCGGGAGGGGGGGATGGGAATCGATTGCGATAGGCTATTGCCAGTGAAAACAGGTTTTAGTAGCCTGGATATTCATTTCGCAATCTAAGGAGGTTGAAGATGGAAACAGAAATGCTGGTTCGGGTTGTGGCGGGAGTGCTGGCAGTGCTTTGCGTGGCAGTGATCGTCATCCGCCGCAAGGGCAAGAAGTCTAGCGCGGCGGAAGATGATTTTTAGAGCACGGCCATGAAGCCGAAGAAGGGGGGCGTGGCGCGCCCCCAATTGAAACAAGAGTATTGCAGCTTTCAGTTGGAAGTCAGGCCGAGCGCGATACACAGGTGGGGTGTGTTTGCGCTGGAGGCGATTCCGAAGGGGCGGAAAGTGATGGAGTACACGGGGGAGTTGGTGAGCCGCAAGGAGGGGAAGAAGCGGGCGGAGTCAAACGAGATCCATTGTCTGTTCACGATTGATGCGTACTGGTATGTGGATGGGGCGGTGGGGGGCAGCGGGGCGGAGTTTGTAAACCATTGTTGCGAGCCGAATCTGGAGTCGCGGATTGTGAAGCGGCACGTGCTGTATTTCAGCTTGCGGGATATCCAAAAGGGCGAAGAGTTATTGCTTGACTATCACTTTGGGAAGAATCAGGAAAAGGTGGTGTGCAAGTGTGGGGCGAAGGGGTGCCGGGGTTTTATCAACGTGGTCGAGTAGGGGGGAGAAGAGCGGGGGCGGCGGACCAGTGGGGTAGCGAAGCGGTCTGTTCGAGAATGAGGGCGCGGTTGTATTTGGCGAGGCGCTCGGAGCGGGTGATGGAGCCGACCTTGAGTTGGGCCATGCCGGAGGCAATGGCGAGGTCGGTGAGGAAGGAGTCTTCGGTTTCGCCGCTGCGGGCGGAGATGACGGCGCGCCAGCCGGCGGCGCGGGCCTGATCGATGACGGCGAAAGTCTCGGTGAGGGTGCCGATCTGATTCATTTTGACGAGGACGGCATTGGCCGAGGATTCGGCGATGGCGCGGGAGAGGCGTTGGGGATTGGTGGTGAGGAAGTCGTCACCGATGATCTGGGCTTGGGCGCCGAGGCGGGCGGTGAGAGCGGGCCAATCGGACCAGGCGGATTGATCGAGGCCGTCTTCGATGGAGACGACGGGATAGTTGCGACACCAATGATCGAGGAGGGAAATGAATTCGGGGGCCGTGAGGGAGCGGGATTCGGACTGGAGGTGGTAGAGGCCATCACGGAAGAAGTGGGAGGAGGCGACATCGAGGGCGATGGAGACCTGGGCGCCGGGCTGGAGGCCGGCGTGCTCGATGGCGCGGGTGAGCAGGGAGAGAGCGGCTTCGTTGGTGGGAAGTTTGGGACCCCAGCCGCCTTCGTCGGCGACGCCGGTGAAGTAAGCTCCCGCGGCTTCGAGCAGGAGGCGGGCGGAATGGTGGATGGAGTTGATCCAGCGCATGGCCTCGGCAAAGGAGGGGGCGGCGTGGGGGATAGCGAGGAAATCCTGGAATTCCATGGCGTGAGCGGCATGGAGACCGCCGGAGAGGATATTGACCATGGGGAGAGGGAGCACGGCGGGGCGGGCGCCGGCGAGATAGCGCCAGAGGGGCTGGCCGGTGAGGAGGGAGGCGGCGCGGGCAGTGGCACAGGAAGCGGAGAGGATGGCATTGGCGCCGAGGCGGGATTTGTTGGGAGTGCCGTCGAGGGAGATGAGGGTTTGATCGATGAGGGTTTGGTCGAGGGGGTCGAGGCCGGCGAGGGCGGCGTTGATTTCGGCATTGACGTTGTGGACGGCGCGGAGCACGCCGAGCCCGCGGTAGCGGGCGGGGTCGGCGTCACGCAGTTCGTGGGCTTCGCTGAGGCCGGTGGAGGCGCCGGAGGGAACCTGGGCCGCGGCGGTGAGGCCGCTAGAGAGGGTGAGGTGGGCTTCGAGGGTGGGGCGGCCGCGGCTGTCGAGAATTTCGAAGGCGCGGATGGACTGGATGGTGGATTTACTCATGAAAGGCCTCTGCTTGCATTTCGAAGACTTCGGCGACGGTGCGCGGGGGATTCTGAATGAGGTCGCGGGCGAAGCGGCGGACCTGGAGTATTTCGTTGGGGCGGAGGTATTCGACGGGGCTTTTGCCGTCGACGCGGGCGAGGTGGAGACAGCCGAGGTGGAGGATGGTGGAGGGCTCGAGCCAGCACTGTCCGGCGGGGAGGAGAGCGAGTAGGGTTTGCCAGTAATGGAGGGCAAGGGCGGCGTAGTGGGCGCGCGACTGGGAATTATGCCAAGCCTTGAGCAGGAAGTGATTGAGCAGGAAGGCGGCATCGAAACTGGGGTCGCCGAAGTGGATGACTTCGTAGTCGATGGAAAGGAGAGTAGGACCCGGGTTGACGAGGAAGTTCTTGGGCGAGAAGTCGCCATGGGTGAGGGCACGGAGTTGAGTACGGGCCTGCTCGATGGCGCGATGGAAATGGGGCTGCAGGTCGGGGTGGCGGGAGGCGGCGAAGCGGTAATAGGGATCGAGGCGGAGCTGGTCGAAGAGGTCGAGGCCGGAGAAGTGGTGGTAGGCGGGGTTGGACTGAAAGAAGAGGGCATGGAGGTGGGCGGCCTGGGCGGCGAGGGAGAGATGGATTTCGCCGGCAAGGAGTTGTTGCTTCCAGGTGGGGGCGTCGGGGTGGGCGGCGGACATGGCAAAGAGGTAGTTGGATTTGTCGGCGAAGAGGACTTGAGGGAGGGCGCCGGGCGGGGCGAGGGGGGCGAGGAGGGAGAGAGCGTCGATTTCGCGGAAGATACGGCTGCGATCGGAGAACCAGTCTTCGGCGACGCGGAGCTTGGCGAGGGATTGTTTGAGGATGAGGTCGGGCAGGCCGGGGAGGGAGGCACGGAAGACGAGATTGGAGACACCGCCGGGGAGTTCCCGCACCTTAATGGAGGCGGCGGGAAGGCGGAAGTGCTCAGCGAGGTAGTGTTGGGCTGTGGAGCAGTCCAGGGTAAGCAAGAAACCAGTTTATCTGGAGCCGCGAGAGAACAAATTGAGCAGGCCGCCCCAGGCGGGGGAGGAAGGCTTCGCGGATTTTGGGGGTGGAGCGAGACCGATGCCGAGGCCTCCGAGCTTTTCGGCCAATTGCAGAAGGGCTTTGCCAAATGGAGAGCCGGATGGACAGGGTTTTCCCTCGATCATGGCCCGCTGGACGGCTTCGAAGTCGCTGGGCAGAAGTTGGAAGACTTCGGTACGAATGGCCGTCTCGATGACTTCCTTGCCGAGGCCGACATCACGGTTGTAGCGATTGACTAGAAGCTTGACTTTGGAGCGATCAATCCGGTTCTGGTCCATGTAGGCGAAGGCACGTTGAGTGGCCTGGAGAGAGGGAAGTTCGTTGGTGGAAACGAGGAGGATGTCGTCGGCGTTTTGGAGGATGCTGAGATTCCAAGGGCCATAAGGACAAGACAAATCGATAATGGTGATCTCGTAATTGCGGCGGGCGTAGTCGATGATGGAGGAGGCATCCATGAGATCGTGAACGCCTTGGACAGCGCCTTCGGGGCTGAGCAGGACATCGACGCCCTGAGTAGAGGTAATGATATTGCGCCAAAGATCGGCGTCGAGGTTGTCATTAAGAGCGACAACATCCATGAAGCTGTACTGGCTTCTGAGCTTGAGCAGGAAGCTAATGGTGCCGGTGAGAGGGTCAAAGTCGGCAAGAAGAAGCTTACCGGATTTTTTTTTCCAGTAAAGAGTAAGGCCACTGGCAATGGTGGAGGCACCGCAGGCTCCCTTGGCGGGAACGACAGCAAGCACGCGGCCAGTCTTGTAGTTGCCCTTAGCGGGAGGATTCTTTGCGACGAGGCGGCTGATGACTTCCTCGATCTGGCCGGGGGGAAAGGGGTAATTGAGAAACTCGGCGGCGCCGGTGCGGAGGCATTTTAAGATGAGGTCGGCTTCATCCGGGGGGAGGATAGCAATGACCGGCATCTTGGGCTGCATGGTAGTGAGATCTTTTAGGAGACTGAGCCCCTGTTCACGGTCACTGACGATATCGGCGATAGCGATGTCGGGGTTTTGAACGGAAAGGACCTCGAGCAAGCCTGTGGAGGGAGGGTAAATCGGGATCTCGAGAATTTCGGCAGTGGGCATATTGGAGCGGAAGGCCTGTTGCAGGTCTTTCGTAATTCCCTGAGAGGGGCAGATGAGTAGGTACTTCCAGGAGCCAGCGGCGAGGAAGATTTCAGATTTGCTCATAGCAATGAATCAGCGGGGCGGAGGGCCCGGACAGCCCTTGTGTCGTATGGGAGTATCGTCGGAAAAGGGGAAAAACGATAGAGAAAAATACTGAGGAAAAATTACTAAAAGCTAAGTGGTGCGAGTCGATAAGGATATCCAAGTTGAGCCATTCCTCTGCCACGGGGATGTGGCTAGACCAGAATCCCAAACAAAGCTAGCCCAGCAAATGAATTGCAGCTAGCAGTTGTTGCTGAAAGGCTATTACCATCGTGTACGAAAGCAATGTGAATGTGACGGAAACGAACTATCCCCCCCAAACCAGGACAGCCAGCGTCTTGTTGTGCGAGAGCCAGCCGTTGACAGTAGAGGGCGTAAGGGCCGTACTGGGATCGACAAGCGACTTGCAGGTGACTGGGGTGTGTGAGAATCTGGCGCTGTGCCGGGAGATCTCCCGGCGGCAGCGGCCGGACGTAGTTTTGATTGACAAAGCCTTGGGAGTGCAGGCGGTGATGGACTGGATTCAGGATTTGCGATTGGCAGATCAGGATCTGGAGCGGCTGATGTTGGCGACGGGTCGGCCAGGGGATATGGGGGCAGCGGCGATGAATCCGACGAGGCCGATGCCGAGAGCGGTGGTATGGGGGGTATCGATGACGGAGGCCGAGGCGCTCCGGTTCCTGCAGGCGGGAGCCAAGGGGATCCTGCGGAAATCGACGTCGCCGTCGAACATGCTGAACTGCATCCGGACGGTGGTGAACGGAAAGAATTGGATGGAAGATTCCGTATTTCGTGAGCAGCCGCGGGAAGACCGGCACCCCCGTTCGGAATTGACGGCGAGGGAGCAGCAGGTGATGGAATTGGTGGAGCAGGGACTCAAGAATCGCGAGATCGCCCGGGAACTGGGGATTCGGCCGGGAACGGTGAAGATTCACTTGAAACACATTTTCGAGAAGACGGGCGTGCGGGGCCGCTACGGGCTGGCACTGACGGGCCTGCGGCAAAAAGGAGTACTAAACGTGGACCGGCACGTCGACCGTGAATCAGAGCAGCCGGCGGAGCGGCGGCTTGAACGGAAACTCGATGGGCAGTTGGACAGGCAACTGGAATCGTTGCTGGCGCGCTGAGGCGAGGAGGCGAGTGAAGTAGAGCAGGAGCAGGAAGAACTGGACCGGGGGAGAACGGCTGCCGCTGGGCGGACAGCCGCCCGGTCTATTTTGCGGGGAGATGGCGAATGAGGGAGGCGAGGCTGCGCTCGACATCTTGATCAGTGGTGGCCCAGGAGGAGACACTAATTCGGAGGGCGCGGCGACCGGACCAGATGGTGGAACCGAGCCAGCACTCGCCTTCGGCCTGAACGGCTTGGAGCCAAGCGAGGGTTTGTTGGTCGGACGGGAGGGCGGCGAGGACCTGGTTGAGGGAGACTTCGTTGAGAATCTCGACGTTGTGAAGGGCGAGGACGGAGGCAAAGTGGCGTGCATGGCGGCAGCAGCGCTCGATCATTTCGCTGAGGCCGGTGCGGCCGAGGGAGAGAAGGGCGGCCCAGGTGTCGATACCGCGGGCGCGGCGGGAGGATTCCGGGGCGCGCTGCATGGGTTCGATTTCAGCGCCAGGATCGAGGTAGCTGGCGGTGAGAGTCATAGCGCCGGAGAGAGCTTGGGGATCGCGGACGAAGACGATGCCGCTGTCATAAGGGACATTGAGCCATTTGTGGCCGTCGGTGGCCCAGGAATCGGCGGCAGCATAGTTGGCGTTAGGGGACCAGAGGCCGAAGGCGCCATCGACGTGGACCCAGGAATTGGATTGTTTGGCGAGGGGGATGAGTTCGGGAGAATCGAGAGCGCCGGTGTTGACGTTACCGGCCTGGAGACAGACGAGGGCGGGCTGGGAGAGAGAGGGAAAGGCGTCGGGACGCATGCGGCCCTGGGAATCGGAGGGGACGCGGATGACACGGTCGCGGCCGAGACCGAGCATGGCGAGGGCTTTGAAGACGGAGACATGGGCTTGCTCGCCGACGAGGACAGGAAAGGGGGGAGCTGCAAAGAGGCCGAGGGATTCGACATCATGGCCTTGGGCGGCGAGCAGGGCGTGGCGGGCGGCGGCCATAGCGGTAAAGTTGGCCATGGTGGCGCCACTGACGAAGGCGCCGAGGGAGGTGGGGGGGAGATGGAGGAAATCGGCGATCCAGCGGAGGGCGACGGACTCGAGTTCGACGGCGGCGGGGGACATGATGCGGAGGGCGGCGTTCTGGTCCCAGACGGCGGCGAGTTGGTTGGCGGCCAGGGCGGCGGGGAGGCTGCCGCCGGTGACGAAGCCGAAGTAGCGGCCGGAGGTGGTGAGGACGGTGGCGGGGGCGACGGTATTGGCAAGGAGGGCCAGGATGTGTTCGAGGGGGAGGCCGGTTTCAGGAAGCGACGCGGGGAGGGTGGAGAGGGCGGCGATGGCCTCGGGCGAGGGGAAGACGCGGCGGGAGGGAAGCTGGGCCTGGTAGGCGCGGGCAGCGGTGGCGAGATGATCGAAACTGTCCATTGGTTCAGGTTAGCGGGTGAGGGAGAGGGTATGGGGTGAGGAAAGAGTATCTTGGAGTCATGCGAAGGCGTGAGTGGGTGGGGGGAGTAGCGTTGGCGGCATGGGGGCAGGAGGACCGGCTGCGGCGCATGCTGGAAGAGTTGAGCGAGATCGGAAGGCCGGCGGGGGGTTCGATACGGAGCGGGGTGAGCCGGGTGGGGTAAATGAATGAACACATCGCGGGGCGGCGGTAAGTGATGCAAAAGATGAGAGAAACCGGGGGAGTGGTGCGAGTGGATGCGGCGGGAAACATTTTTGCAAGGCGGGAGGGGCGGGAGCGGGGACTGGCGCCGGTGTTGGTGGGTTCGCATGTGGACACGGTGCCGGAGGGGGGGAACTTTGATGGGGTCTTGGGAGCGTTGGCGGCCGTGGAGGTGCTGCGGGGAGCGGGGGCGACGAGACGGGGAATCGAAGCGGTAGTGTGGGCCTGCGAGGAAGCGACGTTCGCCGGGGCGAGCCTAAATGGGAGCCGGGCGGAGGTGGGGCGGATGGGAGCCGAGGAATTGCAGGTAGTGTGGAGGGGGATGACGAAGGCGGAGGCGATCCGGCGGATTGGGGGGAGGCCAGAGGAACTGGAAAGCGCGCGGATCCAGCCAGGGGCTTATCACGCTTATGTGGAGTTGCACATTGAGCAGGGAGGAAGGCTCGAAAAGGCGGGAGTGCCGATTGGGGTGGTAGAGGGGATTGTGGGGGTGGACCGCTATGAGGTGGTGGTGCGGGGTGAGGCGAACCATGCGGGGACGACGCCCATGGCGGAGCGCAAGGATGCTCTGGTGGCGGCGGCGCAGGTGACGCTGGCGGTGCGGGAGATTGTGATGAGTGAGCCGGGGGAGCAGGTGGGTACGGTCGGGTAACTGGAGGTAAAGCCGAATGCAGCGAACGTGGTGCCGGGAGAGGCGAGGCTACTGGTGGAAATGCGGGATTTGTCGAGCGCGAAGCTGGAGGCGCTGGGGGCGAAGATCCGAAAGCGGGTGGAGGCAATCGCGGGGGAGAGTGGATTGAGAATCGAGATGATCCGGCGGGGACGCAATGAGCCGGCGCTAGCCGATGGCGGGATCGCGGGGCGGATTGAAGCAACGGCACGCGGGCTGGGGCTGGGGACGATGCGGATGGCCAGCGGGGCGGGCCATGATGCGCAGATGATGGCGCGAGTCATGCCGATGGGAATGGTTTTCGTGCCAAGCGCCGGGGGTGTGAGCCACTCGCCACGGGAGTGGACGGAGTGGGAGGACTGTGAGCGGGGAGCGCGGGTGTTACGCGAGGTGGTGCTGGGGCTGGCGGGCTAAGAATCAGGCCTCGGGCAGATCTTCGGCGGAGGCGGCGGTGAAGTAAGCAGCGTCTGGGTGGTGGAAGACCAAGGCGGAGACGCTGGCCTCGGGTTCCATCATGAAGCCTTCGGTGAGTTCGATGCCGATTTCGCCTGGCTGGATGAGGGAAAAGAGAGCGACCTGATCTTCCATATTGGGGCAGGCGCCGTAGCCGAAGCTGTAGCGTTTGCCACGGTAGCGACTGGTCCAGCGCTGCTGCATGGTCATGTCTGGGGAATCAGGGAAGCCCCAGTCTTCGCGGATACGGCGGTGGAGCCATTCGGCGGTAGCTTCGGCGGTTTCAGTAGCGAGGGCAAGAAGAGCAACGCTTTTGAAGTATTCACCCTGCTGTTTGGCTTGTTCGGCACGGGCGCGGAAGTCGCCGCCGGCGGTGACGGCGAAGAGGCAGATGGCATCGCGTTGACCGTCCACGGGAGGAAGAACGTAGTCGGAGAGGCAGAGGCCAATCTCCTTGGGCTGGCGGAGGAAGTGATAGGTGTGAGCGGGAGTGGAGGCGCCGTGGTGGAAGAGATGAATGGAGTTGCCGTCGCGTTCGGCTTCGAAGAACTGCCAAACGGCCTTGGGCTTGAGGAAGTCGGCGGCCCAGGTTTTGACTTCTTCGACCTTATGGAACATGTCGAGAGCCTTTGCTTCGCGGGCAGCAAGGTTAGCCTCGAAGTTACCTTTGTAGCCGAGGTTCTTGCCGTAGAGCATGAAGGGGTTGATGTATTCCCAGATTTCCTTGAGTTGGGGAACGGCGCGGACTTTGCGATCCCAGTAGGGGACAGGAGCGATGGGAAGATCGAGACGGACCTTGGCGCTGCGGGTGGTGGAGCGGGCGAGTTCGGGTGAGCCCATGGGTTCGGCGGCGACGAGATCGGTGGCCTTGGAGAAATCGGCGGTCTCGAGGGCTTTGCGGGCGGCCGGGTCGGCAAGATCCTGCATCAGCTTGAGGCCAGTCATGGCGTCCTTGGCATAGAGTGTGAGGCTGCCGTAGGCGGGGGCGATTTTGGTGCGAGTGTATTTGTCGCTGAGGGCGGCGCCGCCCACGAGCAGGGGGACGTCGATGCCGGCGTCCTTGAGGTCGGCGCCGGTGATGACCATTTGCTGGGCGCTCTTGACGAGCAAGCCGGAGAGGCCAATAGCGTCGGGCTGGTGTTGGTGAAAGCCGCGGATGAGTTCGTCGGGGGGCACTTTAATGCCCAGGTTAACGACCTCGAAGCCGTTGTTGGAAAGGATGATTTCAACGAGGTTTTTGCCGATGTCGTGGACATCGCCCTTGACGGTGGCGAGCAGGAGTTTGCCTTTGGAGGTGGTCTCGGATTTCTCCATGAACTGCTGGAGATGACCGACGCCGGCCTTCATGGCTTCGGCGGACTGGAGGACTTCGGCGACGATGAGTTCGTTGTTATTGAACAGACGGCCGACCTCGTCCATGCCTTTCATGAGGGGGCCGTTGATGATGTCGAGGGGAGCGGCGCCTTCGGCCAGTTTGAGATCGAGATCGTCGATGAGGCCATCCTTGGTGCCCTGGATGATGTAGTTAGCGAGGCGCTCATCGAGGGGGAGTTCGGCGGCAACGGCCTTGACCTTCTTGGTGGCGGTGCGGAAGTGGGCGGCGATGGCGTCGATGTGGTGCTTATTGAGAGCGGCCTTTTGTTCCTTGGACTGTAGGCGCCAGTCGGCGGGTTCGTCTTGGACGGGGGAGTTGAAGAGGAGGTTTTCGGCCAACTGGCGTTCTTCGGCGGGAATGGAGGCGAAGCGCTCGAGCTTTTCGGTGTTGACGATGGCGAGGTCAAGGCCGGCCTTTGTGCAGTGATAAAGGAAAACGCTGTTGACGACTTCGCGGGCGGCGGCGGGGAGACCGAAGCTGATGTTGGAGATGCCCAGAACGGTCTTGACATAGGGGATTTCCGCCTTGATGAGGCGAAGGGCTTCGATGGTTTCGACCGCGCCACCGATGTAGTTTTCGTCGCCCGTGGCGCAGGGAAACACGAGGGGGTCGATGATGATGTCTTCGGGGGCGAGACCGTATTTTTGAGTTAGGAGAGTGGTGCTGCGGCGGGCGATGGCGAGCTTGCGTTCCCGGGTGAAGGCCTGGGCCTGGACGGGGTCTTCGTCGATGGTGCCCACGACGACGGCGGCGCCGTAATCGCGGATGAGAGGGCAGATGTGCTCGAACTTGTCTTCGCCGTCCTCGAGGTTGATCGAGTTGATGATGGCTTTGCCCTGGGAGTAAGAGAGGGCAAGTTCGACAGCCTTGGGATCGGTAGTGTCGATCATCAAAGGCGCCTTGATCTTGCGGATGAGCTTTTCGTAGAAGGGAGGGATGTCCTTGAGTTCGTCACGCTCGGAGGTCTGGAGGCAGACGTCGATGACGTGAGCGCCGGTACGGACCTGGCGGCGGGCGATCTCGGTGGCTTCTTCCCACTTCTCCTCGTTGATCATGTTTTTGAAGAGGCGGGAACCGATGACGTTGGTGCGCTCGCCGACGAGAAGGGGACGGTTGGTTTCGTCGGCCTCGACGAGTTCGATACCGGAATAATAGGCGCGGTGGGTGGTGCGGCGGGGGGAGCGGGGCTGGTAGTTACGGGCGATTTGGGCGATGGCGTGGATGTGTTCGGGGGTGGTACCGCAACAGCCACCGACGATGTTGAGCCAGCCTTGCTGGAGGAATTTTTCGATTTGGGCGGCGAGAGAGGTGGGGGTCTCGTTATATTTGAGTTCTTCGTTGGGGACGCCGGCGTTGGGATAGCAGGAGATGTGATGGTGGCTCATCTCGTGAAGGGAACGGATGTGGTCGGTCATGAACTCGGGGCCAGTGGCGCAATTGAGACCGATTGAGAGGATGCTCGAGTGGGCGAGGGAGGCATAGAAAGCTTCGGCGTCCTGACCGGCGAGCATGGTACCGGTGTTTTCGATGGTGCCGGAGATCATGGTGGGAATGTTGTAGCCGAGTTCGCGGCCGAGGTGGTTGATGGCAAGCAGGGCGGCCTTGATGTTGCGGGTGTCCTGGGCGGTCTCGACAAGGAGGATGTCGGCGCCGCCATCGACCAAGCCCTTGGCTTGTTTGTAGTAACCGTCGCGGAGAGCGTCGAAGGTGATGCCGCCGGTGACGGTGATGGCTTTAGTGGTGGGGCCCATGGAACCGGCGACAAAGCGGGGGCGGCCGTCCTGGGCTTCAAATTCAGCGGCGGCTTGGCGAGCGATGCGGGCCGAGAGGGCGTTGACTTCGTGGATTCTGTTTTCGAGGCCGAATTCGGCGAGGGTGACGGTATGGCCGCCGAAGGAATCGGTTTCGACGATGTCGGCACCGGCTTGGTAGTACTGACGATGGATATCACGGATCCAATCGGGGCGTGTGAAAAGGAGGTTTTCCGGGCAGTTTTCAAAGGCGGGGCCACCCCAGTCTTCGATGGTGGGGTTAAGTTGCTGGAGCATGGTGCCCATGGCGCCATCGAGGATAAGAATTCGCTTCTGGAGGGCTTCCTCGAGGGCTTGTTGGCGCTGTTGACGGGTCCAGTTCATCTTTGGATCATTCTAGCATGATTTAGTGATGGAATTACTTCGTGGGGAAGGATTGGGAGGGCCGTGTGGATGTGAGGAATGGGGCTAGAGTTGCGAGGAGGCGGAGAATCATGATAGATCGATTAACAATAACGGAGATAGATCATGAAAAACATTTTTTTGTTGCTGCTAGTCGTGGCCGCCACGGTGCTGACGGGGCAGGAGTATCGAGGGTCGATTTTGGGGCAGGTAACGGATCCGGCGGGGTCTCCGGTACCGGGCGTCAAGGTGAGGGCCACGAAGACCGACACGAATGTGAGCCGGGAAGTGGAAACAACTGCCAGCGGCTTGTACACGCTGCCGGGGCTTGAGCCGGGACGATATAACGTGGTGCTGATGAAGGAAGGATTTGCGACGGTCCGGCGGAATGAGATCGTGCTGCAGGTGGCGGAGAAACTGCAATTGAGTGTCGCGCTGGAGGTGGGAAGCGTCACGCAGGAAATCACAGTGGTGGGAGAGCAGGAACTGATACAGACGACGACGGCAAACCGGGGGTTGGTATTTGACCCGGTGAAGATGCAAGAGATTCCGCTGAATGGGCGGCAGGCGTACATGCTGATGCGGCTGAGTCCAGGGGTAATGTTTACGCAACGGCAATTTGGGAGTTCGGGGTTTTCTGGCACGAGAGGGTGGGATGTCAATGGGTCATTCGTGATGAATGGGGGGAGGTCAGGATCGAATCAGTTTTTATTGAACGGAGCACCGATCTCGACAGACGGAACGTTCAACATGTCGCCGAATGTGGAAGCGGTGCAAGAGATGAAGGTGATGGTGAACACGTATGACGTGCAATACGGGCGAAGTGGCGGAGGACACGTGAATACGACGCTAAAGTCGGGCACCAACGAAGTGCACGGGTCGATGTTTAACTTTTGGCGGAACCGAGTGCTGGACGCGAACACCCGGCAGAACAATGCGCTAGGAGTGGGACGGGGCTTTCGGAATCAACATCAGTTTGGGGGAACACTGGGGTTTGCAGTGAGGAAGAACAAGGACTTCGTATTCTTCTCATTCGAAGGCTGGCGTGAGGTGGTGCCGTTTCCCTCGAACGTAAGCGTGCCGCCGATGGAAATCCGGCAAGGGAATTTTGGGACATTTGTGCCGCAGGGGCAGACGGGTCCGATCCAGATTTATGACCCGATGACGTCGCAGGTGTGCGGGGGAAGCGTGACGTGTCTGGCGGGTGGGGTATACCGGCGGGATCCATTTCCGGGAAACGTAATCCCGGCAAGCCGGATCAATCCGATTGGCAGAGCGGTTTTGAATTACTATCCGAATCCCAATTTTCAAGCGCAATCGTTGGTGAATAACTTTACACGGCCGGACAACCTGGGACGGTACCGCTACGAGCAGCCGATGGCACGCTATGACAAGGTTTTGACGGAGAAGGACCGGTTATATGTGCTGTTCACATTCCAAGACGGCAGTGAGTTCCGGAACAGTAATGGATTTGACGCGCCCGCGCAGAATGGCAACATGCCGGGAACGGTGAGGCGGGACATGAACTATGTAGTGAGCTATGACCGGACGATTTCGCCGACCCGGCTGTTTCATGTGCAGGCGAACTACAACCGGTTCCAGCAGAATTTTCCAGATGTATCGGATTACAACTTCACAGTGGACAAACTGGGTATGAGACCGTTGCCGACAGTGGGAACGTTTCCGACGACGCTGGCGCCGCGGATGAATGTCGGCGGCTATGCGGCGCTGTTTGGGAATCAGTTCATCAATGAAAGCTCGCGGCAGCAATTCAACCTGCAAGCGAATGTAAGCGAGGTACTGGGCAAACATTCATTGAAATACGGACTCGAGGTAGCGTTGTTGCTGAATCACAACCGTGCTTCGGGACGGGCGGGAGGGGAGTTCACATTTGACAACCGCTGGAGCCGGCAATTTTTTGGCATCAGCCAGGGAGCGCGGGATGGGAATTCGGTGGCGGATTTGCTTTTGGGCAATGTCGGCAGCGGGTTTATCGCCTACAACGATACCTTTCTGAGGAGGCAACCGTATTGGGCGGGCTTTGTGCAGGACGACTGGAAGGTATCGCGCACGCTGACGCTGAACCTGGGATTGCGCTACGACGTGCAGTTTCCGCTGATTGAGATCCACAACCGGCTGAACCGGGGATTTGACTATAGCGGAGTGCAGCCGAACAGCGGGCAAATTGTGGGACGGTGGCGGGAAATGGCAGCAACGGCGGGAGCGGGATATCCGGCGGCACCGGGACAAATCAAGGGAGGACTGCTGTTTGCCGGGGCGAACGGTTTACCGCGACGGGTGTACAACTTCGATTTCACGAACATCCAACCGCGATTCGGATTTGCGTGGAACTTTGAGAAGAAGACGGTATTGCGGGGCGGTGTGGGGATCTTCCACCGGACGGACACGCGGGCGAACATCGCCACGGGCTACAGCTTGAACACGGATTACATCAATACACTCGACGCGGGGCAGACGCCTTCGAGTGGAATCGGGACTGGTCCATACTCTTTGACCAATCCTTTTCCAGACGGGGTAGTGACGCCATTTGGGAATCGGTTGGGATTGGCAACGGGATTCGGAGGAAGCGTGAGCTTTGACAACCCGAACCGGCCGATTCCGAGGACCCGGCAGTGGTCCTTGACGCTCGAGCGGGAGTTCGGGCACGGGATCGTGTTGGAGGTGAGCTATGTGGGCTCGCGGACGACGCAGGAAGGGCGGGGGATCCAGATTGGGGATATGAGACGGGAGGATTGGGACCGGGCGCAGGATCCAGCCAACGTATCGTTCTACCAGCAAGCGGTGGCGAATCCGTTTTTTGGACTGGCGCGTCCGGGGACCACGATGGCGGCGCAGCAGAACATTGCACGGAGAGACCTGTTGCGGGCCTACCCTGGCTTTACGTCTGTGTTTGACAATGTGAATCCGTCGGGGAGGGTGTGGTATCACGCCCTGCAGACGCGATTTGAAAAGCGCATGATGGGAGACCGATCGAAGACGGGAGCGCTGACATGGATTACGGCCTACACGTGGTCGAAGATGATGGAGAATTTTTTGCGGAATGATTTTGCGCATGGGTGGCAGGAGATGCGGAACCAGGTGACCGGTGAGGACAGAACGCATAACTTTACGACGGCGGCGATTTGGGATATACCGGTTGGCAAGAGAAGGGCATTTGGCAATGACCTGCCGAAAGCGGTGGATCTGATGGTGGGCGGCTGGACAACGAATTTCAATTTGGTTTACCAGAGTGGGGTACCGCTGGCAGCGTGGCGGGATTGGGAATTTCGTTGCGGTGATCCGAGGGCGGGCGTGACGGTTGGGGAGCAGTCGTGGTTTTTCAACAATCGGAGCCGGTTTAATGAATGCTGGCGGCAGTTGCGGCCGTTTGAGTACCGGGATTTGCCGGCGCGATTCTCGCAATTGCGCAGCCAGACGGCGCCGCAGTTTGACCTGATGGTATCCAAGAAGCTGCAACTGAATGAGAAGTGGTCGGTGGAGTTGCGCGGGGAGGCGTTCAATGCGTTCAACACGCCGCTGCGCGGAGACCCACCGTCGGGGAATCCGGCGGCGGCGGATTTTGGGATTCTGCCTGTGGCGCAATTGAATTTTCCGCGCAATATCCAATTGGGGGCGAGGATCCGGTTTTGAGAAGTTCGATGGGCGCGGCACAAAGGAGTAAGGCGGGATTGATTAGCATGGAAGCAACAGGTTTCCATGTTTCGATCCCTCCGGGCTAAGCTACAAGCGGTTTTTTTCGTTCTCGGATTGAGCGCAATCGGGTTGACCGGGTGGGAGGCTTCGGCGGGAGCGGTGGCGGCGCTGGAGGAGGCGACGCATGAACGGCTGACAGCGATCCGGCAGACTCGATGCCGGCAAGTGGAGCGGTATTTTCGGGATCTGGCGGCGCACGCGACGGCGCTGGCGGCCGATGAGAGTGTGTTGAGCGCGCTGGAGGCTTTTCACGGGGCTTGGAGTGGGGCTAGGCCGGCGACGGAGGGGGAAGAACGGAATTTGCATGAATTCTACGCGAAGCTGGACCAAGGGATGCGCTCCTGGTTTCCGCGGGACCGGCGCAGCATTGCACAGCAAAATGAGTTAGTGGCAATGAACCCCTATCCGGCGGGAGCAAAGGGTCAGTTGCTGGAGGCGCAAGGGGTATACGGGCAGGCGCACAGCCGGTATCACCCGACTTTTCACCGGTACCAGAAGGCGTTTGGGTTTTACGACATTTTTCTGGTGGATGCCGAGAACCGGCGCGTAGTGTACACGGTATCGAAGGAAATCGATTTTGGGATCTTGTTGGGGGAAGCGCCCTACCGGGACTCCGCACTGGGGCGCGTTGTGGACAAGGCGATGTCGATTGGAGAAAGTGATGGGTGGGTGCTGAGTGATTACGAGCCTTATGTACCGTCATCGCTGGCGCCGGCGGCGTTTATCGCGGCGCCGCTGTTTCGAGCGGGAGCGCGAGTTGGAATTCTGGTAATGCAGGTATCGATTGACGAAGTAAATCGCGTGATGACGAACGATCAGCACTGGCAGGATGAGGGGTTGGGCCGGTCGGGGCAAGCCTACGCGGTCGGGGCGGATGACCGGTTGCGCAGCGACATGCGGCTGAGGCTGGAAGATCCCGAGCGATACTACGCGGAGTTATTGCGGGCTGGGATCTCGCCGGCGGTGGTGGAAGAGGTAAAGCGGCACGGTACGGCGATCCTGCGGCTGAAGGTAATGCTGGAGGCGGCAGGCTCTCGGCGGCGGCCGCCGGGAACGGAGCTGAGCACGGACTTAAGAGGCGTGAGCGTGCTGCGGTCGCATGCGCCGCTGGCGGTGGAGGGATTGGATTGGACGCTGGTGGCGGAGATCGAGACCGAGGAGATGCTGGCGCCCGTGCGGGCGTTGCGGTGGCGAATCCTGGGGCTTGGCTCGCTCATTGGGCTGGGGTTTCTGGCGGCGGCGGGCTGGCTGGCTGGGACCTTGACGCGGCCGATCCGGGCGTTAGCGGCGGGACTGGACCGGCTGGGGCACCGGGATTTCTCCACCACGCTCAAGATGGGGGGTCGGGATGAGATCGGGCAACTGGGGGCGTCGTTCAACCGGATCGCGAGGGAATTGGCGCGAACAACCGTATCGAAGGAAGAATTGGAGCGATTGGCGGGGCAACTGATCACGGCGCAGGAGGATGAGAGACGGCGCATTGCACGGGAATTGCATGACGGCGTGACGCAGCAATTAGCGAGTCTGACGATCGAGGCCAGTATCCTGGGGAGGTTGCCGCTGGAGGATGGGGTGCGGAGGGCGGAAGGATTGGCGCGAATCCGGGAGCAGGCGGCGCGGTTGACCGACGACGTGCACAGGCTGTCGCGGAATCTGCATCCGGCCCTGCTCGATGACCTGGGGCTCGCGGCGGCGGTGGAGCAGGAATGCCGTGGATTCTTTGATCGCGGCGGACCGCCGGTCGATTTTGAGTGTAGTGGAGACTTCACAGGGTTGAGGCGGGAGGTGCAAATCGCCCTGTACCGGATCGCGCAGGAGGGTCTGAGAAACATTGAAAAACATGGAGGAGCGCAAAACGTGAGTTTGCGTTTGGAGAAGACGGACCGGATTCATCTGCGGATCGTGGATGATGGACGGGGGTTCGAAATGAATGCGCCAGATTGGCGGCGAGGCTTGGGGCTGAGGAGTATGGAAGAGCGAGTACGGCTGCTGGGTGGCAAGGTGGAGGTCAAATCGCAGCCTGGAAAAGGAACAGAGGTAGATGTATGGGTGAGCTGAAGCGAGTGCTGCTGGCGGATGATCATCGGATCGTATTGGATGGCTTGCGCAGTTTGCTGGCCGGGGAGTTTGACCTTTGCGATACGGCGCGGGACGGGCATCAACTCATGGAACGGGCCATCGCAGTGCAACCTGATGTGATTGTGGCTGATATCTCGATGCCATTGCTGAACGGGATCGACGCGGTGAAACAATTGCGGGAGGCGGGAGTGGAAGCGAAAGTCGTATTTCTGACGATGCATCCCGATGTGACGTATCTTTCGCGGGCGATGGAGGCGGGCGCCTCTGGATATGTATTGAAGCACGCGGCGGCCGAGGATCTGGTGGAGGCGATTCATTTGGCATTGAGGGGGCAGCGCTTCATCTCGCCGCAACTAAGGACGGCGGCGGTGGCGGAGTTCTTGGACACGACGAAAAGGCAGGGTAAAGAGACGATCGACTTGACACAGCGGCAGCGGGAAGTGTTGCAGTTACTGGCCGAGGGTAAATCGGCCAAGGAGATCGGCGGACTGCTGGGAATTTCTTCGCGCACGGTGGAAACGCACAAATACACGATGATGGATCAACTGGGTGTAAAGACAACGGCAGGGCTGGTGCAACATGCGATGCGGATGGGGCTGGTAACTGGTCCGTAATTTTGCGGATGCCGAAGGGGAGCGTATCGCGGCTTTAATTGGATCAGGAGTAAAAAACCATGATGATTGGAGCCGTGAAATGGATTCTGGCCGCCGCGATGATGGTCCATGAGGGGGATGCGGGGCAAACGAAGGGCACCAAGAAGGTGGCGAGTCAGCCAATGGAAGTGAGTCAAATCCGGAAGCTGGCACGGGAAGCGAAAACGCGTAGTGAGCATCTGGCAGTAGCCGGGCACTGGGAGGCACGGGCGAGGTCCTTCGAAGAGCAGGCGATGGAGTATGAGAGGGATGCGGATGAACTGGCAAGCGGGAGGGATTACAATCCGATGCGAAACAAGTGGCCGGCGATGGTACAAGCGCCGATCGAGCGTCTGCGTGCGAAAGCGATGCAGGCGCGCAGAGCGGCGAGCGAATCGAGAAGATTGATGGAGCAACACCGCAATCTGGCGGAAAGAACCGGCGCGGCCACTCCGTAAGGTGGAGACAGCGATGCCGGGGGCCGGCAAGAGGCGGAGGGCCGCATTTGTTTGAAGGTTTGAAGCAGATGGGGGGATGAGAGAGTCAGAGGGGATAATGACTCTTATGAAATGGATTGTTTTAGCGGTGAGCCTAGCGGGCCTGGCGGTGGCGGATGAGGTGAAGCTGAAGAACGGAGACCGGTTAACGGGAACGGTAACCCGGCTGGACGAGAAGGAACTGGTGTTGAAGACGGAGTATGCGGGGGATCTGAAGATTAAGCGGGAAGCGGTGGCGGGGATTGAAACGGCCGAGGTGGTGAATGTAGGGCTGAAGGACGGCCAGAACCTGGTGGGCCGGCTGAAGTTGAGTGAGGGGAAGGTGGAGGTGGCCAGCGAGACGACCGGGATGGTGAGCGCCAAAGAAGGGGATGTAACGCTATTCCGGAGTAAAGCGGACCAGGAGGCGTATCTGAAGGAATTGGAGCGGGTGAAGAATCCGCGGCTGGTGGACCTGTGGACGGGATCGGTGGACCTGGGTTATGCGCAGGCGCGGGGCAACGCGCAGACCAACACGATCAATTCGGCAGCGAAGGTATCGCGGACGACATCGCGGGACGCAATCAACGTGTATTTCTTGTCGTTGTACTCGCAGAACCAGAACAATGGGCTTTCCGTACTGGCGGCAAACTCGATCCGCGGAGGCTTGAAGTATGACCTGAACGTGACGCCGAAGTGGTACACGTTTGGATCGACCGACCTTGAATTCGATGAGTTTCAGCGGCTGGACTTGAGGTTTTCGCCAGCGGGAGGCTTCGGCTACAACTGGATCAAGGCAAAGAATACGGCATGGAATGTGTTTGGCGGGGGATCGTTGAACCGCGAATTTTTCGCCACGGGGCTGAATCGGACATCGGGTGAAATCCTGTTTGGCAATGATCTGACGCACCGGTTTGCCGGGATTTTCACATTGACGGAAAAGGTGGTGTTCTACAACAACGTCACGGCGGCGGGGAATTACCGCCTGAACGCGGATGTAGCCTTCGCGGCGGCCCTGAAGAGGTGGTTGAGCTACCAGGTGACGGCGGGTAACCGGTATTTGTCGAACCCGCTGCCGGGGCGCAAGACGAACGATTTGGTGATCACAACCGGGGTACGATTGGTGTTTGCGCGCTAATCCTTATGAAAACGTCCCCGATTGACCGTTCGTCCCGCATCCTGTCACTGGACCAGTTTCGCGGGTATACGGTGGCGGGAATGTTTCTGGTGAATTTCATTGGCGGCTTCGCGGCTGTTCATGATGTGCTGAAGCATCACAACACGTACAACAGCTATGCGGACACGATCATGCCGCACTTCTTTTTCGCGGTGGGTTTCGCGATGCGGCTGGGGGTGACGAAGGGGACGACGAAGCGGGCGATGACGATGCGGTGTTTGGGGCTGATCCTGCTGGGGTTTGTGTTCTACAACCTGGATGGGAGCTACAAGACTTGGGAGAGCCTGGGGGAATTGGGCTGGGGGGGTTTTTTCGAGAAGAGTTTTCTGCGGAATCCGTTTCAGGCGCTGGTGCATATTGGTTTCACGGGATTGTGGATTCTGCCGGTGTTGCAGCGGCGGAGCCGGGATCTGGTGCTGTATGGGGTGGGAAGCGGGTTGTTGCATCTGGGCTTGAGCGCGTGGTTTTGGTATGAGTTTCTGATGAAGGTGCGGGTGATTGATGGGGGTCCGCTGGGTTTTCTGAGCTGGTCGCTGCCGACGTTGGGGGGGGCACTGGCCTATGACGCGGTGAAAAAGTATGGGGCGGCGGGGGCCTTGAAACCGATTTTGCAATGGGGTGTGGTGTTGAGTGTGGGGGGCTATCTGATTTCGTGCGTGCACGGCTGGGAGGCGCCGCCGTTCTGGCCGCCGTGGAATCCAGTGGATTTGTGGACGATGACGCAGCGGGCGGGGAGTTTGTCGTACCAGACGTTCAGCGCGGGGTTCAGCCTGCTGGTGTATGGGTTGTTTTTGTGGTGGTGTGACGTGAAGAAACCTGGGCTCGATTTGGGGGTATTCCGGACGTTTGGAACGAATGCGCTGGCGGGGTATCTGATTCACGGCATGGTGGGGGATGCGGTGTCAAAGTTCGCGCCGAAGGATTCGCCGCTCTATTGGGTTTGTTTTGTAACGGTGGTGTACTTTCTACTGACGTGGAGCTTTATCCGGGCGCTTGAGCGGCGGAACATCTTCCTGCGGCTGTAGGCAATCGGGGACTTCGCGGTTGAGATAGTAAGAAAGGCCGTAGCGGAGGCCGCGGGAGGCGCCTGGGGGCAGGCAGGTGAGTTTGCTGGAGCGGGCGGATACTTGTGCGGCGAGAGCGGGGAACAGGGTGAGCTTGAGGGTGAGGATGGCGAGCAGGGCGGTGGCAAGAAAGGCTGGAAGTTGCCAGCGCCAGGCGAGGGAGGCGGCCAGGGGGGCAGCGAGAAGCCAGAGCCATTGAGTGGAGGCGAGACCGGCTTTGCCGAGACCTTCGGCGATGGCGGTGGGCAACCAGGGGCCGATGGCGGGGAGAGTGGCGAAGACAGCGGCGGCGAAGGCGAAGTGGGCGCGGCGGAGTTGGGGGGCGATGAGGATGGCGAGCGAAGGGAGCAGGGGCAGGACGTAGGCGGGGAGTTTGTTTTTTGAAGCGCTGAGAAAGAGAAAGCCCCAGAGGACGGTGTAGAGGTGAGGGTTGAGTTCGGGGCTGGGGCGGAAGCGGAGGAGAGCCGGGAGCCAGGGAAAAGCCAGCCCGGCGAGGATAGGGAGATAGAACCAGAAGGGTTGAACGTGCTGGAGTTCGGGGGAGAGGAAGCGTTGGATGTGGTGACGGATGATGAATTCGTCGAAGAAGGTTTGGCCGTTGGCGAGGTAGCAGGCGAGGTACCAGGGCAGGGCGGTGAGGGAGGCGGCCAGGGGAGTCTGCCAGTGGCGGCGGTAGAGCCAGGCGACGGGGAGGGCCAGGACGAGGGGGACGAGACCTTTGGCGAGAATGGCGAGGCCGAGGGCGGCGCCGGCGGGCCAAGGGCGCTGTTTGAGGGTGAAGTGGAGGTAAAGAAAGAAACAGACGCTCAAGGGGATATCGGTGACGGCGACCTGGGAGAGACCGAGCCAGCCGAAGGAGGTGCCGAGGACGAGAGCGGCCTCGAGGGAGGGGAGAGCGAAGAGCAGGCCGAGGGCGGCCAAAGCGACAGGGAGGCGGGCGGCGAGATCAGGGGCAATGGGCAGATGGGAGAAGGCGGCGATGAGCCAATAGAGGAGAGGTGGCTTTTCGAACCACGGCTTGCCCCAGAGGACGGGGGTGACCCAGTTGCCGCTGGCGGCCATGTGTTGGCCGATCGCGGCGTAGCGCGGCTCATCGGGGCCGAGCAGGCCGCTTGAAGGCAGCAGAAAGAGATACGCAACGGCAAGCGCGGCCACGAGCCAAAGGCGGGGCTGAGGCACCTCTCAAGTATACTGGGCGTGTTGTTATGGGACTGCTAGATATTGCGAAATTACCGACAGCGGAGAACTCCGCGATTCGATTGCATGAGAGCGACAATGTCGCCATCGCGCGGGTACCGCTGAGCCCGGGAAGCCGGATTCTCGTGGCAGGGATCGCCGTCGATGTGAAAGACTCCGTGCCGGCGGGGCACAAGGTATGCATTGCCGCGATTGAGAGCGGGCGGAATGTGCGGCGCTACGGGCAGGTGATCGGAAGGACGCGAACGGCGATCGAGCCGGGCCAGCATGTGCATGTGCACAATCTGGCGTTCGAGGATCACGAGCTGGGATTGGAGTTTCCAGCGGGGGAAGTGCCGTATCCGCCGGCACCGGCGGTGATGCCGGCCTTTGAGGGGTATTTGCGGGAGGACGGGCGGGCTGGGACGAGGAACTATATCGCGGTGGTGGCGGCCTCGAATTGCGCGGCGCATACGGTGGATCTGATTGCGGAGAGCTTTGGGAAGGGAAGCCTGCCGGAGAATGTGGATGGGGTGGTGGCATTTCCGCACGGGGAAGGCTGCGGGCACTCGATCGGGCCGGACACGGAACAACTGCGGCGAACGCTGGCCGGGGTGCTGAATCATCCGAACGTGGGGGCGGCGCTGATCATCGGGCTGGGCTGCGAGGTGAACCAGATCGATCACTATCTGGGGCCGAAGGCGCCGCGCACCAAGAGGCTGCATGGGATGACGCTGCAGGGCAGCGGCGGGACGCGGGGAACGATTGAGGCAGCACGGACACGGATTCTTGAATTCGTGGAAGAGATGAAGGCGGAGAAGCGGGTGACGGTACCGGCATCGCATTTGCGGCTGGGATTGAATTGCGGGGGCAGCGACAGCTTCAGTGGCATTTCGGCAAACCCGGCGCTGGGGGTGTGCAGCGACATGCTGGCGGCGATCGGCGCGTCGGCGGTACTGGCGGAGACAACGGAGTGTTTTGGCGCGGAACACTTATTGGTGAAGCGGGCGCGGAACCGGGAGGTAGCGGAGCGCTTTTTGGGCTTCATTGAGGGCTATAAGAAGTATTTGCGGCAGTTTGGCGGCAGTTTTGATGACAACCCGAGTCCGGGAAACAAAGAGGGCGGGTTATCGAACATTCTCGAGAAGAGCCTGGGGGCTTCGGCCAAGGCCGGGACGAGCCCGATGATGGCGGCCGTCGATTATGCCGAGCGGATCGATTCGCCGGGTTTTGTATTTATGAACACGCCGGGATATGATCCGGTGTCATTGACGGGGCTGGCGGCGGGGGGATGCAATCTGATTGCGTTCACGACCGGGCGGGGCAGCGCGATCGGATTTCCGAACGTGCCGGTGATCAAGATTGCGACGAACTCCCACACGTACCGGCGGATGCAGGACAACATGGACGTGAACGCGGGGCGGATCATTGACGGCGAGGCGACGGTGGAACAGGTGGGCCGGGAGATCTTCGATCTTTGCCTGCGCGTGGCAAGCGGGGAAAAGACCTGCGCCGAGCGGCTGGGGCACCAGGAATTCGTGCCTTGGCGTATTGGCCCGGTGCTGTAGGCAGCGGCAGCCAGCAGGCACTAAAATGGAGCCATGCGTGTTTTTTTGGTTTTGCTGCTGGCGCTGAGCTTATTTGGACAGGGAAAGAAAAAGAAGAAGGCTGTTGCGGCGCCAGCGGCTGAGGCGGCGCCGCAGCGGGATCTGGCAAAGATTGAGGGCTTCATCCGGCACATGAATCTATGGACGCCGGATGTGAAGTTTGAAATCAAGGACACGCAGCCAGCGAGCCTGATCCGGGGCTTTGATGAGCTGACGGTGAAGGCCTCGATCGGGGAGCGGTTTGTGGAACAGAAGTACCTGATATCGGCCGACGGCAAGACGCTGATCAAGGGGGAAGTGCTGGACCTGACGGCGAATCCGTTTCTGCGGGAGCTCAGCCTGATCCGCAACGTGGGGCAGCCGTCGATGGGAACGGTGGGGGCGCCGGTGGTATTGAGCCTATATACGGATTATCAGTGTCCGTATTGCAAGGAGCAGGCGCGGGTGTTGCGCAACAATCTATTGAAGGCTTTTCCCAAACAGGTGAGGTTGTTCTTGCATGATTATCCGCTCGAGCAGATCCATCCGTGGGCGCGGGCGGCGGCGGTGGCGGGCCGTTGCGCGATGCTGCAGGGGGAGGAGAATTACTGGAAGTTTCACGACTGGGTGTTTGATCAGCAGCAGGCGATCGGAGCGGAGACACTGCGGGGAATGCTGATGAACTGGGCGCCGGCCAACGGGATCGATGCACTGCAGATGTCGCGTTGCCTGGACAGCAAGGAGACGGATGTACAGGTGGCCAAGGACATCGAGGAAGCGAAGAGCCTGGGGATCAATTCCACGCCGACTTTGTTTGTGAATGGGAGGAAACTGGCTGGGACGGCCAGCTGGGAGCAGTTGCAGAAGATCATCGAGCTCGAGATCAGCTATCAAGAAAAGAACAAGAACGCGGGCGATACGGCATGCTGCAGCGTAAGCTTGGCGGGGCCGGGAGTGAAGTAAGTGAAAAGAACAGTTAGCGCCATTTTTGTTTTTGTGATGGCGGCGGCAGCGGCGAAGCTGCCGGAGGCGATTGACGGGAGGCGGATGCTCGAGGACGTCAAGACGCTAGCGGGGGAGCGCTACAAGGGGCGGTTCACGGGGACGAAAGAGCTGGATCAGGCAGCCAAGTGGATCGCGAAAAACTTTGAGCGGGCGGGACTGCGGCCACCATTCACGGAGTCCGCGGGGAAGGCGCAGTTTCTGCAGAAGCTGGAGGTGAGCACGGATTCGCGGCTGGGGGGCCAGAACCGGCTGAAGGTGGCGGGGCGGGAATTGAAAGTGGGCAAGGATTATGTGCCGCGGGTGTTCAGCGGAAGCGGGAGCGTGAGCGCGCAAATGGTATTTGCCGGCTATGGGATCACGGCCAAGGAATATCATTACGACGACTATGCGGGGCTCGACGTCCAGGGCAAGGTAGTGGTGGTGTTGCGCTACGAGCCGCAGGACCAGGACGAGAAGAGCATCTTTCAGGGGCGGAACCGGACGCGCCATGCCGGGTTGGAGACGAAGGCGATCAACGCGAAGCTGCACGGGGCAGTGGCGATGATTCTGTTGAACAACGCGGTGACGTTTCCGGAGGAGGCCGAGAAGCTGGATGCGTTTGGGGGGGAAGCAGGGGTGGCGCCGGAGGCACGGATTCCGGTGCTGCAGGTGAAGGCGAGCTTGGCGGGAAGTTGGTTTAGCGAGGCGAAGCGGGATCTGCCAGGGATTGTGAAGGCGATCGACAAGATGCTCGAACCGCAGAGCTTCCGGTTTCCCGAAGCGATGCAGGCGGAAATGCGGGTCGAAGTGCGGCGGGTGATGCGGCCGACCTACAATGTAGCGGGCTACCTGGCCGGGGAGACGAACGAGTATTTGGTCATCGGGGCGCATTATGATCACCTGGGCTTCGGGCGGCAATACTCGATGGCGCCGGAGGCGAAGGGGAAAGTGCATCCGGGAGCGGATGATAACGGCAGCGGGACGGCGGCGGTGATGGAGTTGGCACGATACTTTGGGGGGGCGCCAAAGTTGAGGCGCGGGATATTGTTTGTTGCCTTTACAGGCGAGGAAATCGGGTTGCTGGGATCGAGTTATTTGGCGGGGAAGATGCCGCTGCCGCTTGAGCGATGCGTGGCGATGATCAACATGGATATGGTGGGACGGATGGTGGACGGCAAGTTTCATGTAGCGGGGGTGGCGACGGGGTCGACGTTCCGAAGACTGCTTGAGGCCGTCATCCAGAACGATGAGGGGCTAAAGCCGGACTACGGGGAAACGTTGAGCATCGGAGGAAGCGACCACACGTCGTTTGCGGCCAAGAACGTGCCGACGCTGTTTTTCTTTAGCGGACTGCATCCGGATTATCACAAGCCGTCGGATACATGGGACAAGATTGAGCCCGTCAGCTATGGGCGGCTGATCCGGGTGGTGGCCGGGGCGGCGGAGGAACTGGCGCGCGGGGAGCAAAGGCCGGAATTCCGGAAAGTGGAATCCGGGCCAGCGCCGGGAGGCGGTAGTGGCGGAGGAGGGGGGTATGGGCCGTACTTTGGGAGCGTGCCGGATTTCGCCGAAGTGCCTGGGGGAGTGAAACTGGCGGATGTGAGGGCGGGGAGTCCGGCGGCGAAAGCAGGCATCCAAGGAGGGGATATTCTGGTGGAGTTCGACGGTAAGCCGGTGACGAATCTACAGGAATACACTTATATATTAAGACAAAAAGCGGCTGGAGATGCGGTTGAAGTTAAGGTAAAGCGCTTATCCGCTACCCTTACCTTTAGGGTGGTACTAGAAGCGAGAAAGTAATCTATCCTACAGATCGGAAGGTTCAGAAAATTGTTAACGAGCTGGCGGGAAACCGTCGATTAAGGAAAGAAAGAAGAGCCTACCGGTCTCGATGCCAATCATCACCACCAAAAATATGACGACAACGAAGAGTTGGAGACTTCCTCCCCTGATATTGCATCCATTTGCCGAGGCGGCTGGGCCCGACAAACTGGTTGAGAGTTCACGAGCGAGCCTGATGTTGCAAGGTTTGCTGCCGAGCGGGCAGATGACACGAGAAGAATTGGACCGGAAGCTGCTGGACGGGCGCTTCTGTGAAATCCGCATGTTGTTTTATGTGGGTAAGGATTTGCTGCGGTGGATCGAGCAGTGTATGGAGCTGGTGGAGCGGGATGAAGAGCTGAAGCAAGCGGGGTTTTGTTATCAGAGTTTCGCGGCGATACTGACGGAGAATCCGCCGAAGAAGATTCGGGAGAAGTTGAAGAGCTGGGGGGTAGCGGATTACAAGAGCATCTTCACGCGGGCACTGGGGCTGAACGCGGTTTTCAACGAAGTGCCGCAGCGGCATTTGATCACGGACGAGTTTGTGCGGCATTATTACCGGTACGCGGATCAGCTTTATGCTTGCCGGCAGTTGCTGTGGAATTTTAGCGAGATCGAGGCGCAGCAGTTTGACTTCGATCTATATGCGTCGGGGGAGTATTCGCGGATGCTCGAGAAGGAGTGGGGATCAGACTCAGCTAGCCGGTTTGAAGCATAATGATTGCATGTCACTTCCGCGGATGCTGCGCATCCATCAGCATTTCCCTGACCGAGCAGTAAAAGATATTCCGGGCACGATCGCGGCTGAACTGCGACGAGCCGATTTTGCATCGAAACTGAAGCCTGGTTCGCGCGTGGCCATTGGAGTGGGGAGCCGCGGCATTGCCAACATTGCGACGATCGTACGCGCGGTTGTGGATTACTGGAAAAGCGTGGGGATGAATCCGTTCATTTTCCCGGCGATGGGAAGCCATGGAGCGGCCTCGCCGGAGGGGCAGGCGATGGTGCTGGGCAAGTACAAGATCACGGAAGAGACGATGGGCTGTGCGATCTTGAGCCAATTGGAAGTGGTGTCGCTGGGAGTGACCCCGGAAGGGATCACGGCGTATCTGGACAAGAGCGCATATGAGAGCGACGGCGTGATGCTAGTGGGACGGGTGAAGTGGCACACGGACTTTGAGGGACCGATCGAGAGCGGGCTGTACAAGATGATGGCGATCGGGTTGGGCAAATTCGCGGGAGCGCAGTATTACCACACCTTCGCCTACAAGATCGGGTTGGGGGCGATGTTGCGGGCCGTGGGGCGGCAGGTGCTGAAGAGCGGCAAGATTCTGGGAGGGCTGGCGATTCTCGAGGACGCCAACCACACGACGGCGCAATTGACGGCGGTGCCGGTGGAGACCATGGAGGAAGAGGAGCAGAAGTTGCTGGCGCTGGCCAAGAGCTGGCAGGGGCATGTGCCGGTGAAGGAATTGGACATCCTGATCATCGATGAAATCGGCAAGGATATCTCCGGGGCAGGGATGGACACGAAGGTAGTGAACCGGGGAGTAAACGGTGAGTACAACTGCTGGCAGGGGCCGCCGAAGTTCCACCGGATTTTTGTGCGGGACCTGACGCGGAACACTTATGGCAGCGCCGTGGGAATGGGGATGGCGGATGTGATCAACAGCCGGATACTGCCGCAGATTGACTGGGCGCCGACACAGATCAACTCATTGACGGCCTCCTCGCCGGCGGCGATCCGCACGCCGGTGTATTTCGACACGGACCGGGAGTGCCTTGAGCGGTTTTTGCCGACGGTGGGAAAGCACGATCTGTCGAAGGTGACGATCGGGAGGATCCTGAATACGCTTTCGCTGGTGGATCTCGAGTTGAGCGAGAACCTGCGCCCGGAAATTGAAGCGAACCCGAATCTGCGGATTGTTGAAGGTCCGTACGATTTTCCGGTCGACGAGAAGGGGCAGATGAGCCGGCTCGGAGGCGGGGATGGCCACTGAGGGGGAAGAGCGTTCCGTCGAGCAGGATCTCGAAGACTTGCAGAAAATTGTGGCGCAGCTAGAGGAAGACAAGCTAGGGCTGGCGGAGTCGATCGTTCTTTTTGAGCAGGGCGTGGCGTTGAGCGCGGCGGCGAAAAAGAAGATCGAGGAGGCCGAGACGAAGGTGGAGTTGCTCACCAGGCGTGGCAGCAAAGTGGAGCCGGAGCCCTTCGGAAGATGACATTAAGGGAGTATTTGAGCGAACGCATCGACCGGGTCGAGCGGGCGCTGGAGCGATGGGTACCGGGCGAGGATGTTGAGCCGGTGACGATGCACAGGGCAATGCGGTATAGCCTGTTCGCGGGCGGCAAGCGGGTGAGGCCGGTGTTGTGTCTGGCGGCGGCCGAGGTGATTGACGCGGGGAGCACGGGGGTGGAAGACGCGGCGGTGACGCTCGAGATGATCCACACGTATTCGCTGATCCATGACGACCTGCCGGCACTCGACAACGATGATTTGCGGCGAGGGCGACCGACGAACCATAAGGTTTTTGGCGAGGCGATGGCGATTTTGGCCGGGGACAGTCTGCTGACGCTGGCCTTTGAAGTGCTGGCACGACTGGAGGGGGCCGGCGCGGAACGCAGAGTGGCGTTGGTGCGTGAGTTGGCGACGGCGAGCGGGACCGTGGGGGGGATGATCGGCGGGCAGGTGCACGATATGGAAGGGGAGCGGCAGAGACCGACAGCGGAGTTGCTCGAGCGGATACACCGGGCCAAGACGGGGGCGCTGCTGCGGGCGAGTGTGAGAATGGGGGCGATTTACGCGGGGGCGAGCGCGGAGGATCTGGCGGCGCTGACGACGTATGGAGAACATGCGGGGCTGGCGTTTCAGATTGTCGATGATGTGCTCGATATCGAGGAATCGAGCCAGGCATTGGGCAAGACGGCGGGCAAGGATGTGGATCAGCAGAAGATCACGTTTCCGGCCGTGTACGGGTTGGCCGAAAGCAAGCGCATGGCGGAGGATGAAAGGAAGGCGGCGCATGCGGCGCTGGAACGGTTTGGGCCGCGGGCGGAGAGGTTGCGGGAAATTGCCGATCTGATCGTGGACCGGAAGTCTTGAAGACGCGCCTTGATCAGATGCTGGTGGAGCGGGGTTTGGCCGAATCGCGGGAAAAGGCGAAAGCATTGATACTGGCCGGCCAGGTGTTGGTGGACGGGCAAAAGGTGGATAAGGCGGGGGCGGGCATCCAGCCGGAGGCCCGGATTGAATTGCTGGGGCAAATGCGGTATGTGAGCCGGGGAGGGTTGAAGCTGGAGGCGGCGATTGAGCGCTTTGGCGTGAGGGTGCCGGGACGGGTAGCCATCGATGTGGGGACGTCGACCGGGGGATTTACCGACTGTCTGCTGCAGCATGGGGCGGCGCGAGTACATTGCGTGGATGTAGGGGCGACACAGATTGCCTGGAAGTTGAAAGCCGACCCGCGCGTGGTGTTGCATGAGCATCAGAATGCGCGGCTGATCGGGCCGGAGGTGATTGGGGAAAAGGCGGGCGTGCTGGTGTGCGATGTGAGCTTTATCAGTGTGACGCTGATGGTGGAGCGCTTCCCTGCCCTGCTGGCCGAGGATGGCGAGATGGTGATTCTGGTAAAGCCTCAGTTTGAGGTAGGGCGCGGGGAGGTGGGCAAGGGAGGAATAGTGAGGGAAGAAAGTCTGCACGCGGCGGCATGTGACAGGGTAGAATCGGCGGTACGCCAACTGGGTTTTGAGACTGAATTGATGGAGAGTCCGATTCTGGGTGGCAAAGGGAACAAAGAGTTTTTGCTTTATGCCAGAAGAAAGAGTTGAGATTCGCACGGTAGGGATCATCTCGAAGCCGAACGTACCGCGGGCGCTGACGATCGTACCGGGACTGGTGGAATGGCTGGCGAAGCGGGGTATTGGGGTGAGGGCGGACGAGGAGACGGCGCGCTACGGGGGCTTGGCGGATTGGATGCCGCGGGAGCGCGTACCGGTGGAGGCGCAACTGGTGATCGTGCTGGGTGGAGACGGAACACTGTTGAGCGCGGCGCGGGCAATCGAGGGGCAGGCTATACCGTTGCTGGCGGTGAATTTGGGGGGGCTCGGTTTTCTGACTTCGATCGCGGTGGAGGAGTTGTATCCGGAACTGGAGCGGTGTCTGGCGGGGGAACAGAGGGTGGGAAAGCGGCGGATGTTGCGGGTCGAGTTGCACCGGGACGGACATCGTGTATCCTCATACGAGGCGCTGAACGATGCCGTGGTGACGAAGACATCGCTGGCGCGCATCATAGATGTGGCTGTCCATGTCGACTCCCACTTTGTTTCGAACTACAAAGCGGATGGACTAATTGTGTCGACACCAACGGGGAGCACGGCGTACTCGCTGAGCGCGGGAGGGCCGATCATCTTTCCGAACGTGGATGCCATCAGCATCACCCCGATTTGTCCGCATATGCTGACGCACCGGCCGGTGATCCTGCCGGGAGACAGCGTGGTCCGTCTCGAGAACGAGGCGGCGGACGGGGACGCTTACCTGACGATTGACGGGCAGGTGGGTGAGCCGCTGGCGCGTGGAGACGAAGTGAGATGCGCGCGGAGTCCGTATGAGATCCGGCTGGTCCGGCCGCCGCGGATGTTGTTTTTTGATGTACTGAGACAAAAACTGAAATGGGGCGAACGTTGAAGAAGATTTCACTTACCACCTGGATTTTTATCGCGATGGCGTTGGGCATAGTGCTGGGAGTGGCGGCGCCGGACTTCGCCAAGGAATTGGGTCCGGTATCAAGCGTGTTTCTGAGACTGATCAAGAGCATCATCGCGCCGCTTGTGTTCGCAACGCTGGTGTATGGAATCGCGGGCACGGGGAGCGCCAAGGCGATGGGGCGGATCGGGGCGAAGTCGATTCTCTATTTTGAAGTGGTGACGACGATTGCCTTGTTTTTGGGGCTGGCGGCGGTGAATCTAGTGAAGCCGGGGGTAGGAGTGAACCTGCCCGCGGAGAAGGCATCGTTGGCGGCAAATAAAGTAACGCTTTCGGGGATGCTGGAGCATACGTTCACGCCGTCGATCATCGATGCGATGGCCAAGGGCGAGGTGTTGCAAATCGTGGTCTTCGCCTTTATTTTCGGCACGGCCTGCATTGCGGTGGGCAAGAAGGCGGCAAGCGTGGTGGAGTGGTGCAAGAGCCTGTCGGAGATCATGTTCGAATACACGAAGTATGTGATGTACTTCGCGCCATTCGGGGTGGGGGCGGCGATGGCGGTAACGATCGGATCGAAGGGGATAGGGGTGCTGTTCAATCTCGGGCAGTTGATCGCGACGCTGTTCGCGGCGCTGCTGATCTTCGTGGTGGTGGTGCTGGGAGCGGTGGTGGTGCTGTTTAAGATCCCGATGCGGCGGTTTATCCAGGCAGTGAAGGATCCGTACATACTGGCATTTTCGACGGCATCAAGCGAGGCGGCGCTGCCACAGGCGCTCGAGAACATGGAGCGTTTTGGGGTGCCGAAGCATATCGTCAGCTTCGTGCTGCCGACAGGCTACAGCTTCAACCTGGACGGCACGACGCTGTACCTGAGCCTGGCGAGCGTATTCGTGGCGCAGGCGGCGGGAGTGGATATGACGATCGGCCAGCAGTTGGTGATGATGCTGACGCTAATGCTGACATCGAAGGGCGTGGCGGCGGTGCCACGGGCATCGATGGTGGTGTTGAGTGGAACGCTATCGAGCTTCAATCTGCCGCTGGAAGGCGTGGCGTTGTTGCTCGGAGTGGACACGATCATGGACATGGCGCGCACGAGCGTGAACCTGCTGGGCAATTGCCTGGCGACGGCGGCGGTGGCGCGGTGGGAGGGAGTGGAGCTGCCGACAGGCGATCTTGAGCCAATTGAAGAGAAGGCGGAAGAGGCAGCGGCCTAACCGCGATGCAACCGGTGGTGGTGATCTCGGTGGACGGGCTGGACCACCGGTACTTGCGGGACGCGGACCGATTGGGCCTCAGGATCCCGCATCTGCGGCGGCTGCTGAAGGAAGGCGAGTGGATCGGGGGGCTGGTGGGGGCGGTGCCGACGGTGACATGGCCATCCCATACGACCCTGATCACGGGGGTGGCGTCGCGGGAACACGGCATTGTTGGCAACCGGAGACCGAAGAGCGAAAGCGGCGATTATTATTGGATGGCGGAGATGCTGAGGGTGAAGACGCTTTGGCATGCGACGCGGAAGGCGGGACTGAAGAGCGCGGCGATCACCTGGCCGGTGACGGTGGGGGCGGCGATCGACTTCAATCTTCCGGAATACTTTCGCGGGCGGGATGGCGGGAGCATGGATTACATCTCGGTGTATGAAACAGCGACGGCGGGGCTGGTGGAGAAGATCGAGAGATTCGATCCGAGTTTCCGGCAGACCTGGGTGGACGACCGGACGAGAAAGGTAGCCGCTGTATACCTGCTGAAGCAGGAGAAGCCGGACCTGCTGTTGTTGCACTTTGTGGATCTCGATGCGGTGGCGCACGAAGCGGGGCCCTTTGAGCGGGAAGCGAACCATACGCTCGAGGTGACGGACGGCTATATCGGGGAAATTGCCGCCGCGGCGCCGAAGGGGGCGGTGATTGTGGTGTTGGGAGATCACGGATTTGAAAGGGTGGACCGGGACTTGAATGTAGCGGTGTTCGGGGCGGGGATGCGAGTTCGGGTGGCGGGGGGATTGCTGCTGGCCGAGGATGAAGCGACGGCGCGGCGGGTGCGGGAGAGCGGCAAGCTGGGGCGGGAAGTGCCGGAGGAGGAGCGGGAGAGGTTCATGCCGGGGGTGAAGGCGGCAGCGGGGTTTGAGCCGAAGCGGAATGAGGGGTTTGCGATGAAACCGGGTGGGGAGTTATATGTGGCGCCTTATGAGCGCGGCAACCATGGCTGGTGGCCGGGGCTGGCGGACTACCGGGCGGGCTGTGTGTTTTGGGGCGAGGGGATCCGAGCGGGCCGGAGGCCGGAGATGCCGATGGAGGCGATCGCGGGAAGGCTGGCGGGTCTGCTTGGCGTGAAGTTGGAACGATAGACTGGAAGGGATGCGAATTCCACTGATGGCCGCGAACTGGAAGATGTTCAAGACACCGGCCGAGACCAAGACATTTTTTGCGAGTTTTCTGCCTCTGGTGAAGGACACGACGGGTTGCGAAGTTGCGATTTGCGCGCCGTTCGTGGACCTGCCCGAGGCGGTATCGGCCGCGGCCGGGAGCGCCGTGATGATCGGCGGGCAGAATCTGTACTGGGCCAAGGAAGGAGCGTTCACCGGGGAGATCTCCGGGCCGATGCTGAAGGCGCTGGGTTGCACGTGGGTGATCGTGGGGCACAGTGAACGGCGGCAGTACTTTGGGGAAACGGATGAGACGGTATTGCGGCGCACGAAGGCAGCGATGGAGGCGGGCTTGAAGGTGATCGTGTGCGTGGGGGAACTGCTCAGCGAACGCGAGGCGGGGGAAACCGAGGCGGTGCTACGGAAGCAGTTTGAGGGTGGGATTGCCGGATTGACGGCGGCGGAATTCGCCGGGATCGTCATCGCTTATGAGCCGGTTTGGGCGATCGGGACGGGAAAGACGGCCACTCCCGAGATGGCGGCGGAAGCGCACCGGGTGATCCGGGGGCTGGCAGCGGAACGGTTCGGGGGAGCGGAGGTACGCATCCTGTACGGCGGCTCGGTGAAGCCAGACAATGTCAAGGCGCTGATGGCGCAGGAAGAGATTGACGGGGCGCTGGTGGGGGGAGCGAGCCTTGATGCAGCGAGCTTCGCCCAGATCGTAAACTTTGCGAGCTGATTGGCCGCGAATCAGAAGCGATTGAAGAAGACCCAAATCGTCCACAGAATTCCCAGCGCGGCGAAGGCCCAGTAGAGATAGCGCTCGATTAGGGGGGGAATTTTGCGGGCGAAGTAGCGTGCGCCGAGGCTGAGGGTGAGCGTCGCAAGGAGATTACCGGCGCCGAAAGCAACGGCGCCGGAACCGGTGGGACGGGCGAGGATGGCGAGGGTGGCGCCTTCGAGGAGGCCAATGGCGGCGGAAATGAGCCATTTGCCGGAGGCATCGCGGAAGAGCAGATGCTCGCAGGCCAGGTAGGTGAGCGAGATGGCGGTGGCGAGTTCGAAGAAGCCGGGGGAGGCGTAGAAGCGATCAGGGAGTACGACGAGGAAGGCAGCGGCGAGGGCGGCGGAATAGGCAAGGGGCCGCGGGAGGATGAGGAGCAGGGCGAGAAGGACCGGTTGATAGAGCAACTGCGCAAAGCCCATGCGGGCGGCGCGCCAGAAGACTTCCATGCGGCCGGGCTCATGGAAGTTGATGCGTTCTTTCTCGAAGGTGCGATCGAAGACGATTTGGCGGGTGACGGGGCCGCGGCTGATGCGCAGTATATGAACGTGGTTGGGAACGGTAACGCGGGCGAGGGTGATTTGCGCGTCGAGCTGCTCAGCGGGAGGAGAGGGAAAGGCAAAGCGGAGGTCGCAGAGGATTTCCTGATCCTGAGGGGCGCAGGAAGAGGAGTTGAGTTGGGCGCCGGAGAAATGAAAGGCGGAAGAGAGACCGGTGAAGGGCACGTGTTCAACCTCGTAGCGCGGGATGCGGAGCTTGAGCGTGAGGGCGGAGCCGTCGATTACCGCTTCGCTGGTGGAAAGGCTAATGGAGTGAGCACTGAGGGAGGCGGCGGTGAGGCCGAGCAGGATCGCTCCGGGGCGCAGTGCGTGGCGGTAGAAAATGCGTTGCGTGGCGAGGACTGGAATCGACAGGAAAAAACGGCGGACGCCACCGAGTAATTCTCCGGCGAAGATGCTGAGCAGGGCGGCGCTGGGCCAGCCGAGCCGGGGGATGACTTCGAGAACCGCGGCGAGCGTGGCCAGCAGCAGGGTAAAGGGCAGTTCGATGAGGTGGTAGAAGGCGAGGTAGGCGAGAAGGACGGCGAGGCTATGCAGGAAGAGGGCGCGGATGCAGTTGCTCAGGAGGGTATGGAGGTCATCGAGCAGGGCGGCGAGCCAGATCGCGCGGCCGGATCGGGCGGCGAATAGGACTAAGGCATTACGCCAGGAAGAGCCTTTGAGCAAAGAATAGAGGCCAAAGACAGGGGCAAGAACAAGAAAGCCGGCACTGGAGATATTCGCGATGAAGAGGTTGGAGAAATCGTGGGCGATCTGGAAGCCGAGGCGCATGATCTCCTCGCGGCAGGGTTCCAGATAGCCGGGCAGGGGAAGGAGGGGCGAGCGGGAGGGGTCGGAGTTGAGCGAGGGGAGTTGCTGGATGAGTTGAGAGGCTTGGTTGACAACGATCTGGCCGAGGATGGTGAGAATGAGCCCGGAAGAAAGGAAGACGAGCGGGAAAGTGATGAGAGTGGCAATGCGGCGAGAGATGAAGCTGGGGGTATGGCGGTAGATGGCGGCGAGAATTGGCTCGACGGTGCAGGCGAAAAAGAGGGCGACGATGAGGAGGAAGAAGAATTCACGAAGCCCCCAAAGGATCCAGAGCGTGAAGACGAAGACAAGAATCGTCGCCAGAACGCGGGCGGTGTGGCGATCGAGGAAGGTCATGAGACTTCCGATTGTAACTGGCCTGAAGGTGGAGAAGTGTGATAACTTCACGGAACTATGCTGCGTCGCGTCTTTCTAATATTGCCGTTTTTGTCGGTTTCAGTTTGGGGCCAAACGATCTCCGGTTCGATCGTGGGTACGGTGGTCGATTCCTCGGCGAATGTGATTCCGGCGGCTGCCGTGAAACTGGTGAGTGAGCGGACGGGGGAGGAGCGGACGACGGCGACCAATGAAACAGGGGACTTCAGCTTCCCTGCCCTGCAGCCGGGTATTTACACGGTGCAGGTGGAAGTGAGCGGGTTCAAGCCGCTGAAGAAGACGGGGAATGTACTGAGCGCCGCCGAGCGGCTGAATGTGGGGAGCTTGCAGTTGACGATTGGAGCGGTATCAGAATCGGTGACGATCGAGGCACAGGCGGTGACGGTGCAGACGACGTCAACGGAACATTCGGCGCTGATCGGATCGCGGCAGATCGAGCAGGTGTCGATTCGCGGGCGCGATGTTGTGTCGATGCTGAGGATTTTGCCGGGTGTATCGCAGCAGATCGATACGGAGTTTCTGGGAGGTAGCTTTGGAACGCAGTCGCCGAACATACAGGGCACGCGGAGCAATTGGAATACGCTGCAGGTGGACGGGGTGACGGGCAACGACCTGGGTAGTCCGGGGACGTTTTCAAGCCCGATCAACATGGACGCGATTGGGGAAGTGAAAGTGTTGATGAACAACTATCAGGCTGAGTACGGAAGGAATGGGGCGAGTTCGATCAACATTGTGACGAAATCGGGTTCGAAGGAATTTCACGGAACGGCATATTGGTTCAAGCGGCACGAACAGTGGAATGCCAACGATTTCTTCAACAACCGGAATGGCGTGGCGCGGCCGATTTACCGGTACGCGACGATAGGGGGCACACTGGGTGGGCCTGTGCCGCTGAAAGGAGCGATGAAGGACAAGCTGTTTTTCTTCTACTCGTTTGAGAAGAGTTGGGTGAAAAATCCGCAGGCGGTGCGGCAAGTGACGGTTCCGACACAGTTGGAGCGGACGGGGGATTTTTCGCAAACGGTGGACGTAAACAACCGGCTGATTGCGATCCGGGATCCACAGGCGAATGCGAACTTTCCGAACAACGTGATCCCGGCGAGCCGGCTGAACGCCAATGGCCGGGCGATGCTGAATATCTTCCCGTTGCCGAACCAGTTAAACCGGGCACTGACAGGCGGGAACTTCAACTATCAGTTTCAGGAAGCAATCGAGCAGCCGCGGAACCAGAATTTATTCCGGGTGGATTGGAAGCCGACAGCGAATGACTCGTTGAACTTCCGGGGATCGACATGGTTTGCGGACTCGATCGGCTATGCGGTGGCGGCGGGGTCAAGCAACTGGGGGCTGATCAAGCAAAAGTACACGTTTACCGATGATGGGATCGTGATGAACTGGGCGCGAATTCTGTCGGCGAAGATGGTGAACGAATTCACGTTTGGGGCGCGGCACTCGGTGGAGGATGGGCCGCCGTTGAACGATACGGAGTTGAAGAACATGCTGCGGGCGGATCGGGGATTGAGCGGTTTGGGGCAGTTCTACCCGGGGAATAATCCGCTGGGGATCATTCCGCAGGCGAGCTACGGGGGCGTACCGAATGCGGCGGCGATCACTTATGACGGGCGCTTTCCGCTGCGCGGGGCCGATACGGCTTTCAATCTGAGCAACAACACGACCTACACAACGGGTAAGCACACGTTCAAGGCGGGGATTGCCATCGAGCGGGTGCGGAATTATGAAGGGGAACAAGGAACGTATGGGGGCAGTTTCGCCTTCGGCCGGGACGTGAACAATCCTTTTGACAGCAACTATGCGTATTCGAATGCGGTGCTGGGGAATTTCGCGAATTACAGCGAATCGCAATCCCGGCCTTCGAACGAAGGACGGAAGTCGACGATGGGGTGGTTTGTGCAAGACACGTGGCGGGCGACGAGGAAGCTGACATTCGACATCGGACTGCGCTTCGTGTGGTTTAACCAGTGGTATCACGCGCGGCAGCAGGCCTCTGCTTGGGACTTCGGGTTGTTCAATGCACAACGGATTCCGGCGTTGTACGCGCCGGTAAGCACGCCACAGGGGCGGCGAGCGGTGAATCCGCGAACGGGCGAGATTCTGCCGGCGGTATTTATTGGAGCGTTTGTGCCGGGAACGGGAGAGCCGTTCAATGGGGCAGTGGTGGCGTCGAACCAGGGTTATCCACGGGGATTCCGTGAACAGGCGCCGATTCAATATGAGCCGCGATTCGGATTGGCGTACGATCCCTTTGGGGATGGCAAGACGGCGATTCGGGCTGGGTTCGGAATCTTCCACAACACGGTGGCGCCGGGGGTGAGAGGATTCAGCCAGAATCCGCCGACGCAGCAGACGCCGACGGTTTACTACGGCTCGCTGAGCAACTATTTGAGTTCGACTGGTGTATTGTTTCCGAACAATACTTCGACCTTTGAGCGGCGGGGCGACAAGGTACCGGCGATGTACAACTTCACGCTGGGCGTACAGCGGGATATCGGGCGGGGGACCGTGCTCGAGTTGACCTATGTAGGCAATGTAGGGCGGCACCTGCAGGTGAGCCGGAATCTCAATACGGTGCCTTATGGAGCGAGATTCCTGGCGCAGAATGCCGATCCTTCAAATCCGGCGACGCCGCTGCCGGATAATTTCTTCCGCCCGTATCCGGGATGGGGCTCGATCACGTACAACGAGTTTTCCTCGACTTCGAATTACAACTCGGGACAGGCGACACTGAACCGGCGCTTTGCGCGAGGGCTGAGCATCAGCCTTGCCTACACGTATTCGAAAGCAATGGGCTATGCGAACTCGGATGGAGATGGGATCGCGCTGTACCGGCCGCTACGGGTTTGGAACTACGGCAAGCTGGGCTTTGACCAGACGCACATGTTCGTAGGGAACTACATTTGGGATCTTCCGCGGGGTAGCAAACTGGTGCCGAGCAAGGCGGGAAGATTGCTTCTGGACAATTGGCAGGTGTCAGGGATTACGACATTCGCGAGTGGCTTCCCCACTGGAGTGGGCTTTTCAACGGTGGATGTAGTGGACCTCGCGGGAGGAGGGGACGGGACGCGAATCAACGTGACAGGGAAAGCGCAACTGAGTTATGGAGAGAGAACGTTCTCGCGCTTTTTCAATCCGGGGGTGTTCGCGCGGCCGGCACGGGGGGACGCGGGAAACGCTCCGAAGGATGTATTCCGAGGACCGGGAATCACGAACTGGGACATCAGCTTCTTCAAGAACATCCCGCTATTTAGTGAAAAGAAAAGCCTGCAAATCCGCTGGGAGATGTACAACGCGTTCAATCAGACCCAGTTTAGCGGGGTCGATGCAACGGCACGGTTTGATGCCAGTGGAGCGCAGGTGAACACCCGGTTTGGAGAGGTGATCAGCACGCGCTCGCCGCGGAGAATGCAGGCTTCCTTAAGGTTCCGGTTCTGACTAGGCGCCCTTGGACTTGAGAACGTCGACGAGTTCCTGAACGGCGGCGGCGCTGCGGGCCAATTCGGCTTTTTCGGCATGGGAGAGTTGGATCTCATAGATCTGCTCGATGCCGTTGGAGCCGAGCTTGCAGGGGACGCCGACGAAGAGGCCCTGGATGCCATATTCGCCTTCGAGGTAGGCAGCGCAGGGAAGGACCTTTTTCTTGTCCTTGAGGATGGACTCGACCATTTCGACGGTGGCGGCCGAGGGGGCATAGAAAGCGCTGCCGGTTTTGAGAAGCTTGACGATTTCGGCGCCGCCGTTGCGGGTGCGGTCGACGATAACGTCGATCTTATCCTGGGGCAGCAGTTCGGTGAGAGGGATACCGGAGACGCTGGTGAGGCGCGGCAGAGGCACCATGGTGTCGCCGTGTCCACCGAGCACCATGGCGGTTACGTTTTCCATGGAGACATTGAGTGCTTCGGCGATGAAGGTGCGATAACGGGCTGTGTCGAGAACGCCGGCCATACCGATGACGCGGTGATTGGGGAACTTCGAGACAACGTGAGCGGTATAGCACATAGCGTCGAGGGGATTGGTGACAACGACGATGATGGCGTTGGGCGAGAACCGGGCGACGCCTTCGGTGGCGGATTTCACGATCTCGTAGTTGGCCATTAAAAGATCGTCGCGGCTCATACCGGGTTTGCGGGGGAAGCCGGCGGTAATAACGACGACATCGGAATCCTTTGTGGGAGCGTAGTCGTTCGCGCCCGAGACGTTGACGTCATAGCCTTCAACGGGGCCGCTTTCGAGCAGGTCGAGCGCCTTGCCCTGGGGGACTCCTTCCATGATGTCGACGAGTACGACATCGGCGAGTTCCTTGTTAGCGATACGGAGGGCGCAGGAGGCGCCGACGTTGCCGGCTCCGACCACTGTAACTTTTTTGCGCATGTGTTCCTTTCGGTTCTTCAATGAGGGGTTGAAATTAGAATTATATCCGTGGGCAGAGCACCATTTCATTTCAGCTACCATCCGGGCTACCATTTGCGGCTTGGGGGCCATGTTTTTCCGAGCGTGAAGTTCGAGGGGATCCGCAAGGAACTGGAACGGCGGGGACTGGTGAGCGAGCGGAATCTGATCGTGCCGGCGCCGGCAGGACGGGAGGCGTTGTTGCTGGTGCATTCGCCGGAATGGGTCTCGGCTCTGCTTGACGGGACGATCCGCTATGAGCAGGTGGTGAAGCTGGAGATTCCGTATGCGAAGCCAATTGTGGAGGGTTTTCTTTATCACTGCGGGGGCAGTATCGAATGTGCCGAGGCGGCGCTGCGGGATGGAGCGGCCTTCAACATTGGGGGAGGATTTCATCATGCCTTTGCCGGACATGGGGAGGGATTTTGCGCGGTGAACGATGTAGCGGTGGCGATCCGGGTGTTGCAGCAGAGGGGGCGGATCCGAACGGCGATGGTAGTGGATACGGATGTGCATCAGGGCAATGGAACGGCGAGTGTTTTCGCCGGGGATGAGAGTGTGCTGACGATGTCGATCCACCAACGGGAAAACTATCCATATGAAAAACAACGGAGCGATATCGACATAGAACTCGACGATGGGGTGGGAGACCGGGAGTATCTGGAAGCGCTGGGGGTGGGGTTAGCGGCGGCGTTTCAAAGAATGAAGCCGGATCTGCTGGCTTACGTTGCGGGGAGCGACCCGTTCGAGGAGGACAAGTTGGGAGGATTGCGGCTGAGCGAGGCGGGGATGATGGAGCGGGATCTGATGGTTTTGCGGGCGGCGCGCGAGCGGGGGATACCGGTGTTTGTGACGCTGGCTGGGGGCTATGCGAAGCGGCTTGAGGACACAGTGAAATTGCATGTGAATACAGCGGAGGCGTTGGCGCGGGTGATGGGCCATGGGGAGAGGTGAGTGAGAGGGACAAACATGGAAAATCCAGCCGCGATGCGGTATTCTTAAGTGTTGAGAGATTGAAGAACCATGAACACGAAGCACGTCAAGGATAAATCAGAGCGTAAGAAATTGAAGCGGGCAGCGCGCAAAGAGGCGCCGGCCTACACTGGGCGTACGCAAGGTCAGGACCGTGGCTCGCTGAAGCGAAAGGTCAGGAAGATGAGCAAGGGGCAGTCCAAGCGCAAATAGTGGGCTGATAGCGGCAGCTTTTCTGTCGGACGAAATTAGTGTTTCGTGGGCCCTCCCTCCGAGCCTGCCAGACACAATCCAGGGCCAGTGTTGGTTCCCCAACACTGGCCCTTCGGCTTTTGGGGCTACAGTTACGGGAGGGGTAGCGTAGAATACAGCGATGAGCCAGTTGCTGCGATGCAAGCCGATTGAACAACTCATTGCCGAGAGCGAATCCGGCCGCCACAAGCTAACGAAAACGCTTGGCTTGTGGAGCCTGGTGGCGATGGGGATCGGGGCGGTGATCGGCTCGGGCATTTTCACGCTGACCGGGACGGCAGCGGCGGGAGTCACGATGAAGTACCAGAGTGTTTTGCATGCGCCGGTGCTCGATCTGCTGCGCTATGGGCCAGACGCGGTATCGACGATTGGCAGGCCGGGGGCGGGACCGGGAGTGGTACTGAGTTTCCTCCTGGTAGCGTTTGCATGCGGATTTGCGGCTCTTTGTTACGCGGAGTTGTCCTCGATGATTCCCGTGGCGGGAAGCACCTATACCTACGCTTATGCGACCCTAGGGGAAATCTTTGCCTGGATACTGGGCTGGGACCTGATCCTTGAGTATGCGGTTTCCAACATGAGCGTGGCAGTTGGCTTCTCGGGATATTTCAACGACATTCTGGACAATCTCTTTGGTTACCGGCTGCCTCCGGAATGGTCCGGGCCGGCATTTCGGGGCGGAGATGTCACCGGGGCTTATTTCAATCTGCCGGCCCTCATCATCATGGTGGTGCTGACCTGGCTGCTGGTGCGGGGGGTGAAGGAAAGCGCGCAGGCCACCAACATCATGGTTGTCATCAAGACCTTGGCGATTTTGGCTTTTGTTTTCGGGGCTGCGTCGGCGATCGATCCGGGGAACTGGAAGCCCTTCATGCCGAATGGCATGTCAGGTGTAATTTCCGGAGCGGCGATCGTCTTCTTTGCCTACATTGGCTTCGACTCGGTATCGACAGCAGCCGAGGAATGCGAAAACCCAAAACGGGATCTGCCTTGGGGAATCATTCTGACGCTGGCCATTTGCGCATTGCTCTACGGATCCGTGGCGCTAGTGTTGACCGGGATCGTTCCGTACACGACGCTGAACAATGACGAACCCGTGGCCCGGGCACTGAAGGATGTGGGATATGACAAGCTCAGGATCTTTGTGAGCGTCGGGGCACTGGTCGGGATGTGGAGTTCGCTGCTTGTCTTTCAATACGGGCAGGCGCGGATCTGGTTTGCGATGTCGCGGGACCGGCTGCTGCCGGGAATCTTTTCGCGGGTACACCCGGAATATCGAACCCCGGATGTGAGCACCTGGATTGCGGGATTCGTGGTTGGAATACCGGCAGGACTTTGGGATATCGCCACCTTCGCCGAGTTGGCGAACATTGGAACACTGGCGGCGTTTGCGAGCGTTTCGGCCGGGGTGATCGTCTTACGCAAGCGGCAACCGGATATGCCGCGGGGATTTCGGGTGCCGCTGGTACCGATGGTTCCTTACTTGTCAATTTTGTTCTGCCTGATTCTGATGCTGGGCCTACCGCTGCAGACATGGCTCACGTTTTTCATCTGGCTGATCATCGGTCTGGCAATTTACTTCGGTTATTCAAAATCGCGCAGCGTGCTGGCGGCAGGAGAGTGAGGGCATGAAGCGAAGAGAGTTCCTGGGTTACTGCGGCGCAGTTCCCGTGGTGGGGGCGATGCCGGAAAGAATTGGCCTCGGCTACAACACATATTGCCTGCGCGGGCTGAAAATGACGGATCGTCAGCACTTTGAGCAAGCGGCGGAATGGAAGCTCGACGCTTTGTTCCTGCAGGACTCACTGGATCCGCGCGCGATGGACCCGGCGCACTGGGCGGAAGTAAAGCAGTGGGCTGGTGAATTCGGGCTTCATCTCGAGACGGGAGGAAGTGGGATTCTACCGAAGACACCGGAGTTGTGGGAGGCGAATCTGCGGCAGTTCCGGCGGAATATCGCCCGCGCGAAGGCATGTGGCTCACCCCTGGTGAGAGCCGTGCTGGCCAGCTTTCGTCACGAGTTGCCCCTGGCCTCGATCGAGGCGAACATGGAATTGGCAATCAGAGTTCTGCGGGCAGTACGCAGCGAAGTGATCGACGCGGGCTTGAAGATAGCCATCGAGGTGCATAAGGACTTTCAAGCCTGGGAACACAAAGAGATCATTGAGACAGCGGGAAAAGAATACGCCGGCACTTATCTCGATACAGGAAACCCGGTGTTCACGCTCGAAGACCCGCTGATCACTCTGGAAACACTGGCGCCCTACACGATGACATTTCATCTGCGGGACTCCGTCGTGTACGAGCATCCCGACGGCATCGCGGTGCAGTGGGTACCGCTTGGGGAAGGCACGGTGGATTTTGCCAAGATCATCGAGCGAGCGCGCCAATTGCTGCGGCCTGAGGTGAAGATCTTCGTCAAGCCGATCACCGGGAGGCCGATCACGGTGCTGCCCGTGCGGGATGAATCGTGGTGGCGGAAATGGTACCCGAAGGCGCGTGCCTGGGAGTACGCACGGTTTGTAGCACTGGCGAAGCGGGGCCGCCCCTACGAAAAACCGGTGGTGGAGGAGGATGTGGCTGGGCGCGCGACACCGCCGGCTTATCAGGCCGCACTGGTCTACCAGCAAAAAGAACATATGGAGCGGAGCATCGACTATGCGCGACATTCCTTGAAGCTCGGGCTAAAAACGGCTTGAAGTGATCCACCCGCCGGGCGATGCTGATATCCATGGGATCTCCAAAACCAGTTGCACTGATTCTTGTCCTTGCAGCCTCCGCTTCGCTCTACGGGCAGGCGGCGGCTATCAATGGGCAAATCGAAGGTACGGTTACGGACGGGACTGGGGCAGCCGTTTCCGGGGCTAAGGTGACGGCGGAAAACACTGCCGCGGGCTTCCAGCGGACGGTGACAACCAGAGCGGAAGGCCTGTACCGGCTGCCGGTACTGCCCCTCGGCAGCTACCGCGTACGGATCGAAGCCCCAGGCTTTAGGACGGCGATCCGCGAGGGTATTGTGCTCAATGCGGGCACAACAGCCGTGGTGAACCAGGTGATGGAACCGGGAACGGTGGAATCGACGATAACCGTATCGGAGGCAGCAGGATTCACCGAGCCGGCACGAACCGATTTCGGTTCGACCCTGAATCAGAATTTCGTCGCGAATCTGCCGCTGGTCTCCCGCAACCCTTACAACTTCATTTTGGTGCAACCAAATGTGACCGGACGGCCGAACACCGAATTTGGCGTACCGCGAAAAGTCATGGCCAATGGCTTCAATAATTGAATCAACTATCAGATCGATGGCAACAACAATGTGCAAAGCGACCGGGCGGGGATTCGGCTGATACTCATATCGAGTACCTTTGTGCAAGAAGTGCAACAGGTCTCCAACGGCTACGCCGCTGAGTTTGGGAACTCGGTGGGCACGGTCTTCAATACAATCACGAAATCGGGAACGAACGAGTACCATGGGGAAGCGGGCTATCTGTTTCGCCGCACAAACTTCAGCGCGGCGCCGGCATTGCTAGGACCGGGGCGGCGCCGCCCGGAAACGAATGTCGACTCATTGCTTGGGGGCGGGGGCGGACCGCTGAAGAAAGCTCGTGCTTTTTTCCATGCGGCATGGGAGCGTGTGGTGCGGGATCTCCCGCAACCGGTGACAGCAACGCCAGCAGTGATCGCCTCGGTGGGTCTGCCAGCGGAATTTGCCAATCCCATTCCGTTTGCGCGGAACGTGCAGTTCTTTTTCATCCGTGGGGATGTGCAACTGACGCGGAATCACCGGCTGGCCTTGCGCACCAACGGTCAGCGCAATGATTCTCCATTTAACTCAAACGCATTTGGCCTCGGCGTTCAATCGCGCACATTTGAATTCGTCGACCGGTCTTATGTTTATGCAGCACAGTTCATTTCCACCTTTGGCCCGGCGGTAGTGAATGAATTTCGCATGCAGTCGCCGCTGCGCAATCAGAGGAATAACGGGTTCAGCGGCACCGGCAGTGGCCCGGCGATTGTGATTCCAAATCAGATTCTGTTCGGCGGTCCGACGAATGTGAGTTTTGTCTACCGCGAGTTGGCCCCTGAATTCAGCTAAAACCTGAGTTGGAATAGAGGAACGCATGCGTTTAAGTTCGGGTTTAACTACCGGGCGATCCGCGACGAGCAGATTCAGGCAACTTTCGCACAGTACACCTTTCCCACGGTGCAGGCATTTCTCGATGCGCAAGCAGGGCGCAGTCCACGGGGCTACACGAACTTCACGCAGACGGTGGGAGAGCCGAACCTGCCCTACAACCACAATTTCTGGAATTTCTACGCACAAGATTCGTGGAAGCCGCGGCCGAATCTGACGCTGAGCTATGGTCCGCGGTATGACCTGTATCTGCTGCCGGCTGGGAATTCACAGAGCCCGCTTGCGGTCTCGCGCAGCTTTCGCGTGGACCGCAACAACTTCGCCCCGCGCCTCGCGCTCGCTTGGTCACTTAGCCAGGACCAGAAAGCGGTCGTGCGCGCCAGCTACGGCATGTTCTACGATGCGCCGCAAACCGACATTTACCGGCGCGCGATCCTGAACAACGGGTCGCCGATTTTCTTCAACATTTCGGCTGGACCGGCGGCGAGCTTCGCGCCGAACTATTCGAATGTGTTTTCGGGCATCCCGACCGGCTTTACGCCCGGGACACAGTATGTGACGGCCGTGAGCCCCGAGTACCGGACGCTCTATTCGCATAACGCCAATCTCTCCATCAGCCGTCAATTGCCCTGGGATTTGACCTTGACGGCCACCTACCTGTACACGAAGGGTACCGGGTTGCCGATCTACTCAAACCGGAATCTGATTCCGAGCGGACAGACGCTGGCCGATGGCCGTCCGATCTTTGGGGCCGGTCGTCTCGACCCGCGATTCAATGGCATCGTACTGGCCGAGAGCGTGGGCAATTCAGTTTACAGCGGCGGCACGTTCACGCTAAGCAAACGCATGGCGAAGGGCTTCGAAGGCTTTGCGAGCTACACTTGGGCGCAGGCGATTGACGATGCGCCGGAGCAGAACAACATTGATGCCGGGGCGTTTTGGCTCTCCGACATTTCCAACCGCGGGCGGGACCGCGGCAATTCCCTGAGCGACCGGCGGCACAGCTTCAATGCGAGCTTTGTCTACGAATCCAAACTCGAGCGGGGTAATGCTATCTTGCGGACTCTGCTTAGCGACAACCGCGTGGCGATTTTCTTCCTGGCCATGCATGGGGATTTGTTCAATATCGGTTCGAACCGGGTCTTGAACGGCGATGCCACATCGACCACGGCTTTTCAGCGGCCGTTATTCATCGGGCGCAATACGTTTCGCGGACCGCGGACCGAGCAGTTCGATCTGCGATACAGCCGCAAGATATCGATTCGCGAGCGCTACCGGGCGTAGTTTTTTGGTGAGTTCACCAATTTGTTGAACCGGACCAACGTGACCGGTGTAGCCAGCAACGCAACGGTGGATGGAGCGGGAGTGATCACCACCATGCCCAGTTTTGCCTGGACGGCGGCACTCGATCAGCGGCTGATGCAATTGGGCTTGCGATTCGTATTCTGATCGCGACGTGCTACAAGGAAAGGAATGATTTGGCGAATTTTGGGGACATTGCTGGCGCTGACACTCCTGTCGGGAGGCGCCGGAGCGCAAAAGAAAAAGAAGAATAAGAAGGACGAGGAGCCAATCACGCAGACTCTCGAAGTACTTGCGGACCCTCCAGCGGCGACTCAGGGTGATAGCAGCCGAATGGTGTTTCTCGTCAGCCCTTTATCGAACAGGGGTCTTCTGAGTCAGCAGGCCAAGGAGGCGCTTAACTTCTTGCGTAAACAAGGGCGCGGTGGAGTGTTTCTGAAACTGCGTGCCCTTGTTGCCGGCCGCGGCGATGCCCGGCGCGTTACGGCGATTGTCAGTGAGCAATTCACGGAATGGAAGCTGGTGATACCCGCCGTGGCGGTGATTCAAGTAGGCGCTTTTGCTCTCGAGGGGGCACAAGTACAATTCGAGGCGATTGTCGAAGACCGCAAGACCATGAACCCGAACGGCGTTGAGTTTGTTAGCGGCAAGCCGGTAATGAAGCCTTTGGCCGAGGGAGGAGATATCAACGCCGTCCGTCCCCTGCTCGAGGAAGCCCTAGCCGCTTTACCTGCATCCCTGCTGGCCGTAACTTGCTTTGTGAGTTCGATCGAGGCTGGAGCAGTACTCGAACAGGTGATGGCGGCGAAGTATCCCGGCGCGGCCAGAACACTGATGCAGGCACAGCGAGCTACCGGCTCCGGACTGGCTCACTGTGACGGGATTCAGAAGCGGTCCAGCGGCGGCGCGGAGAAGGTGATCCTGACGGGAACGGTAATCGGCTTCGGCGGGGAGGAAAAAGATTTTCAGCTGGCTGAAGGCAGAATGGACAAATTGCTTCATGGGCAAGGGGGCAAGCTGTTGGTGAAGAAGGTTTATTCCGTCAGCCGAAGTGTGGAAAAACACTTCGGCGTGGTGCGGCTTGTGGAGGGTGTAGGGTCCAATGAGGCAGGCTTCGCCATCGAAGCCATTGGAATCATACCCTAAGGCCGAGCAGGACGCAGCCAAGCGATGAAGCCAATGGGCATTCCGGCCGTAGACAGGCAATGGGCCCGGGGGGCGAGCTTATCAAGCGAAGCGCATGTCGCGCTGGATTTGCCGGGAGGCACGGCGGCTAATCAAGTCGGCCACTTTACTGAGGAGTTCCGGCAGATCTTCCGGAGCAATCAGAAGCGGCTTGCGATCGGGGCTGGTTAGGGAATCCTGATCCGTTTCCGCGTTAAAAAAAGCGGTTGCTGGACGGTAATCCATCATTTTGGCGTGCTCAACTACTCGCCAACCGGCATCAGGGGCCTCCATATCGCGACCTGTGAGGACAAGAGAGTATTCCTCGGCGTCCAGTTTTTGCATGGCTTCCGCGGCTGATGCGGCGGAGTCAACAGTATAGCCACCTGCTTCGAGAACAGTTTGAAGAGTAAGCCGTGCGGTGGGATCGTCATCGGCGAGAAGAACACGAGCCAACCGGATGGATCGGCGGGAAGGGACAGAGAGGGAAGAAGACATTGCTTTATCGTTTGGAGCCCAAAGACTCTAATTCAAGTATATGGATTCTCAATGTCTTTACTAGAGAGAAACTTTGTTGGCAGGCCTTTTACAATGAAAGACTTGAAAGTACCAGTACTGCTATAGGATTCATCTTTAGTACATCTAAGGCAATAACTTAACTAGGGCAAGGTACTCAGGAGTTGATTGGCTTCGGAGCGAAGTTTGGAATCGGGCGAGGCGGCTGCCTGGGTGAGAATGGCCCGAGCGGAACGAAAGTCGCCGGTGGCGCCGAGGGCGGTTGCCAGACCGATCAAGGAGGGTCCGTGGGTTGGTTGGATCGCCAAGGCGCGACGGTAAGCAGCGGCGGCAGTGCGAAAATCACGGAGAGCCATATTCAGCTGAGCGAGCAGAAGAAAGGAGTCGATCCGGTTCGGTTCGAGAGCTGCCTCGGAATGGGAGACTGCCTCGGGAAAGCGCTTCAGGTTGGCGTAGAGCAGGGCGAGGTTGAAGTGAGCGGCCTTGAGCCCTGGGGAGAGGCGCAGGGCGGCAAGATAGTGCAGCTCGGCGGAAGCGGAGTTATTGTTGGCCTCAAGATTGGCGAGGCTGGTGAGCAGTTCTGGTTCGTCGGGTTGTTCGCGGAGGGCTGCGAGCAGGGTTTGTTCGGCGGCGGAACGGTCTCCGGAATCACTAAGGATGGCGGCGAGGGTCTTGTAAGCTTCGATGAGTTCCGGTTCGGCGGCGATGGCTTTGCGGGCAGCGGCGAGAGCTTCGCTCATCTGGCGCTGGGCGTGATGCAGGCGGGCGAGTTCGAGCCAGGATAGGGAATCGTTCGGATGAAGCGAGACGGCCTTCTCGAGAGTGGCACGAGCCGCGGTGAGGTCGTTGAGGCGGAACTGAGTGGCGCCTAGATTGCGAAGAGCGGGGAGGTAGGCGGGGTCGAGCGCAAGAGCCTGGTGGTAGTAGGGCAGGGATTCGCGTGGTTTAGCGTTTGAGTGCAATGCCTGAGCCATATGAACGGCAAAGGCCGGGTGGGCGGGTTGGTGCTGTTTGAGAGCCGCGGCAAGGCGGGGAATTCCCTTCTCGATATTGGCTTGATTCAGCACCTGAGCCAGTGCCGGATAGAGATCGTTTTCGGGTTGGGCCGGATAATAGGGTACGACCTCGCCGCGGTAAGAATCTTTTCCAATCGTCTCGTGTCGCTCGCTAAGGGGCGCGAGGGGATCCAGTTTGGCGTTGGGACGTTGAATTTTGTGATCCGTGAGTGCTACATGGACGACGTCCTCGGTGCGCCGCTTGGGCATATGGCAGGAGGCACAATCGGCGCTGGCGGGATGGCGGGCCTGGGAATCGATGGAGGGGTGGCAACCGCGGCAGGCGGCATCGACGGCGGCGGCGCGAGTGCGTTCATGGGGATTGTGGCAAGTGGTGCAGGTGAGGCGATCTTCCGACAAACGAAAGCATTTCGACTGCCGCAAACGGTAGGCCGAGCCGGCAATCTCGAACTTATCGTCCCGGGGTGTGCCGCGGGCATGGTCGAAATGCAAGATATAGCTCTCGAGCGGTTGGGCGGGGTTATAGGAAAAGACCGGTTGGTCGTGGCGAACGATGGAGAAGGGCAGAGGGAAGCTGGTCGACTCAAGATGGCACTGCAGACAGACTTCCATCTTGCGGGTGCCGGAGAGTTTCTTCGGATTGAGGATCTTGCCGCGGCCGCCGGAGGAGGCATGTTCCCTGCCCGGCCCGTGGCAGCGCTGGCAATCGATGCCCTCGGGCAGCTTGGCGGGGAAGATCGGATCGTCGAGCAGGGAAGCCTTCGGGATGCCGGGGTAAGCGTTGTGGCAGAAGGCACACTGGTAGCCGATCGCCCGGCGCATGTCCAAATGATCGGGGCGGTCGTAGCCGGGGCTCATCGCCAGGAAACCGTTTCGCTCCGAATACCAGTTGACAGGCATCTCGATCAGGCGTCCCTGAGGCGTGCGGTGGAGGAAACTGCGCGCGTGATTACCAGACCCAAGTACATAATGGATTTCCTTCTCGATCGGGAAGCCACCATCAAGAGTCGTGCGCTTCAGAAAGACTTTTCCATCGCGAGTGAGGAACTGATAGCTGCGTCCGGATTTCTCATGAGTGAATTTGGCAGTGGGAACTTCGTCGGGGCGGATGGGGTGGAAAGCGCGGGCCATCCCGGTTTGCGCATAGCTAAGGGCAATTTGCGCATGGCAACCGGCGCAGGCACGAGAGTCGATGTAACCGGAGGAAACAGGCTGGGCGGTATCCTTGGCCCCGCAACCGGCGAGCAGTAAAGCGAAGAGCAGAGCGAGATAGAGCATCAAACAGCTTGTCCTGGCAGTATATCGTTTCACGGTGGGCAGGACAGAGATTGATTTGCGGCACAACCGGACAAACCGGAAGCAGAGGCGGTGGCCGGTTTATTGCAGAGACCAGATTCTCGTGAGGGGCAGGGCGATCGAGGCGGTACTCGAAGTCACTCTGCCGAAGCTTACTTAACCCTAAAGTTCTGAGCCAGTGGGGAGCAAATGCACTTTTGCCAATCACGGTCGCAGGCCGCATGGAAAGTCAGATCATCAGATCGATATATGCTAGGGCCGCGGGGCTTCTGGCGGTTCGCGCCGCCGATTTATGGGAGGAGGATTTTTCGAGATGAGTTTACTGGCAATGGCGCTGCTGGCCGGGGCCGCGCAAATCGACGTCACCCCAACCTGGTGGCCAGTGATTGTGAATTGTTTCTTTCTCGAGCGGCAAGTCAGCCAAGTGGAGCAACCAATCCATGCCAAGGCCCTTGTGCTGCAACGCGGCACGGAAAAGCTGGCCCTGGTTGTGGTGGATTCCTGCATGATGCCCCGCGAGCTGATCGATCAGGCCAAGAAGATGGCGGCGGCGGCAACCGGGATCGCGGAGGCGCGGATGATGATCTCGGCAACGCACACACATATGGCGCCGGCAGCGATGTCGTGCCTTGGCTCGCGGGTGGATGAAAAGTACGCGGCTTGGCTGCCAGGCAAGATTGCCGAAGCGATAGGGGAAGCAAACCGAAAGCTGGCGCCCGCCCGGGCTGGCAGCTTTGCGGTTGAAGATTCAGACCACACCCATGTCAGGCAATTCTTCTACCGGCGCGACAAGATGCAGTTGGATCCGTTCGGGGAACGGAGCGTGCACGCGAATATGCATCCGGGTTATGAGAACCCCGACATGACGCTGCCGACGGGCCCGAAGGATCCGACCCTGACGCTGCTTGCCGTTGAGAGCAGCGACGGACGCCCGCTGGCGCTGCTGGCCAACTATGCGATGCATTATTTCAATTCAAAGCCAATTTCGTCGGATTACTTCGGGGAGTTCGCGCGACAATTCACGCGGAGAATCGGGGCCGGAGCGGACTACGTTGTGATGCTGAGCCAGGGGGTGAGCGGAGACCTGATGTGGATGGATTATGCGCGGCCGCAGAAAAAGGAACTCACGCTCGAGACATACACGCGGGGCCTCGTCGATTCGGCGGAAAAGGCATTCCGGGCAATTCGGTATGAGAGTGCGCCGAAGCTGCGAATGGCCGAGGTGGAGGAGGAGTTCGAGCGGCGGCGGCCCGGTGCGGCGCGGCTTGCCTGGGCGCGGCAATTGATGGCGGAAATGAATGGGCGCGAGCCGCGCAACCAACCGGAGGTTTATGCGCGGGAACAAATCCATATTGAGCAGCAGCCAAAGCGAAAACTGAAGCTGCAGGTTTTGGCGGTAGGCGATCTGGGGGTTGCGGCCTGGCCGAATGAGGTGTTTTCCATCTCGGGGTTGAAGCTGCGGGAACGCACAGGATTTTCCAAGCTGATGAATGTGACCCTGGCGAACGGCGCGGAAGGCTATATTCCGCCAGCGGAGTTACATCCTTTTGGCGGCTACACGACATGGCCGGCCAAGACGGCAAGCCTCGAAACCGGAGCCGAAGCGCGCATCGTGGCGAGGCTGGAAGAGATGCTGGCCGCGATGCGGAAACCGCGACGGCCAGCGGGAAGCAAACGCGGATACTGGCCACTCGAGGAACTGGGCCCAACCCAGGGGATGAGCTGGACCGGACTGCATGCCTTCGGCGTGCCCGGCCGCCAGGGCCGGGGCGTTTACCTCTCCGGTGGCGGACTGCGGATGGACGCCCTCGGGGAGGAGTTTTCTCTCAGCTATTGGCGCTGGCCTGTGGCGACGCGCCAGTGGGAGGAGGTCATCGTGGAGCAGCGGCAAGGCAAGCGTACGGTGCAGGCCGGCGGCAAGACAGTCGAGGAAGGGCCGGCGCGGCGGGGTCTGGTGCTCAAAGGCTTCGAGGGCGCCGTGGATGAAATTCGCCGGAGGCCTTGATACGATCAGGGCGTGCTGCTTGCGCCATTGTTGCTCTTAGGGTTCGGTGCCGACCCCACCGAACACTTCGAAATGAAAGTCAGGCCAATTCTGGCCAATCGTTGTTTTGGCTGCCACTCGACGGCGCCGCTCGGCGGGTTGACCATGACCTCGCGCAACGGCCTGCTCAAGGGTGGCAAGACCGGCCCAGCGCTTGTGCCGGGCAACGTGCCGGAGAGCCTCCTGATCCAGGCGGTCGAACACACCAACGACAAAATGAAGATGCCGCTTGGCGCGGCGAAAATTCCCGACAGGGAGATTGCCGTGCTTCGGGACTGGGTGCGCGACGGGGCGTTCTGGCCCGAAGCGAAGGTGCCGGCAGCAATGAGCCCCGGCTACCAAATCACAACTGAACAGCGCCGATTCTGGGCCTTCCAACCCGTGCGCAAACCGGCGCTGCCGGCCGTCAAGCAGAACGATTGGGTGCGCGGCGGCATCGACGCCTTCGTACTCGCGCGCCTTGAGGAGAAGGGCATCACGCCCAACCCACCGGCAAGCCCGCGGGACTGGCTTCGCCGGGTCTATCTCGCCCTCAGCGGTTTGCCTCCCACTTTCGATCAGGTGAAAGCATTTGAAGAGGACACGGCCCCCAACGCGGCCGCGCGCGTAGTAGACCAATTACTGGCTTCGCCCCACTTTGGCGAGCGGTGGGGACGCTACTGGCTCGATGTGGCGCGCTATGCCGACGACCGGCTCGATAGCGACGTGGAATTGCCTTACCCCAACTCCTTCCGCTACCGCGACTGGGTGATCGGCGCCTTCAACCGTGACATGCCCTACGACCTGTTTGTCAAAGCACAGATTGCCGGTGATCAGTTGGGTCAGGACCCAGGTCTGGCAGTAGGACTGGGCTTTTACGGATTGTCTCCGGAATTAACCGATGACCGGGTGGATGTGACGACCCGGGGCTTTCTCGGCCTGACGGGAGCCTGCGCGCAGTGCCACGATCACAAATTTGATCCCATCCCGACAAAAGATTTCTATGCGCTGCAGGGCGTATTCAGCTCCACGCGGCGCGCCGAGTATGAACTGGCGCCGGCCCCGGAAGTGGCCAAGTGGAAGGAGCAGGACAAACGCATCCAGGAAGTGAAGAAGCGGATCGAGGCTTTTTTGCACAATCAGGCCATGAGCGTTGCCGAAGCGCTAGCCGCCGACAGCCCGCGCTACATCCGCGCCGCGCGGGCAATCGTGCTGCACGGCGAGAACTCGGGCGAAGGGCTGGACGCGATGACGCTGGCGCGTTGGGTGAAGTATCTGAAATCGGGTCCCAAGGACAATCGCTACCTTCGTGGTTGGGAACGCGAGGATTTTGACCTCACCAGCTTCCGGCGCGAGGCACTGTCGGTCTTGCGCGAACGTAAAGAGGTCGATGTAAAAAATCTGGCGGCCAAGGCAACGAACGATCCGCAGGCCAAGGGCGAGACCTTTGCCTTGCCGACGGAGCGCTACTTTCTGTGGCGTGATTTGTTCTTCAGCGATTTTTATGGCCGTGAGTTTAAGCAGGAGGAGGATGGGCTTCTTTACCATGGACCCAATCGCGGATACCTCACGACGGATGGAACGGTGGAACGCTTCCTCGAAGGCTATGCCAAGCAATATCTGGACCAGATGCGGGCGGAGCTGAAAGAGCTGCGGATGGGGTTGCCGGAAAGATATGCATTCGCGCATGTAATCCGAGACAATGCGGCCGCGGTGAATGAGCGCATTCAGATCGGCGGGCAGCCGGAACGGCTTGGCGAGGAGGCGCCGCGCGCCTTCTTGAGCATCCTCAGCTCCAGCGTCCCGCAACCGTTCAGCCAGGGCAGCGGACGCAAGGAACTCGCCGAGGCGATCGCCAACGCCGGCAATCCTTTAACAGCCCGTGTTTTCGTGAATCGCGTCTGGCAGCGTCTTTTTGGCGAAGGCTTGGTGCGCACGGTTTCGAACTTTGGGCTGATGGGAGACCGGCCGAGCCACCCCGAGTTGCTCGACTATCTCGCCAGCGAGTTCGTGGAACAGGGTTGGAGCACCAAGAAGCTGTTGCGGATGATCATACTGTCGCGAACCTACCAGTCGAGCTCCGCGCATAACGAGGCAGCCAGCCAAGCCGACGGCGGCAATCGCCTCCTGTGGCGAGTGAACCGGCAGCGGCTCGACGCCGAGGCCATGCGTGACACGTTGCTCGCGGTGACGGGCGAGCTCGACCGCAAGTCCGGGGGCCCTCCCGTGCAGCTCGACAAGCTCGAAGTTAAACGGCGTAGCGTCTACGGCTATGTCAGCCGCCGCAAGCTGGACGGGACCCTGGCGCTGTTCGACTTTCCCAACCCGAACCTGAGCGCCGAGCAGCGCATCACGACGGCCACGGCGCTGCAGCAGTTATTCTTCCTCAACAGCGAGTTTCTGCAGGCGCGCGCCACGGCTCTCGCCGGGCGCCTGGCAGTGGTGCGGGGTGATCGGGAGCGAGTGCGCGAAGCCTACCGGCTGCTATACGGACGGGAGGCAAGCGAGCGCGAAACCAGTGCCGGCCTCGCCTATCTGGCGGGCGGCGGGGACTGGGCGGGCTACGCGCAAGTGCTTCTGGCTGCCAATGAACTTGTGTTTGTGAACTAGGAGAGCGCGATGACACGGAGACGATGGCTCGAGAACATAACGGCGGGATTTGGAACGAGTATCGGTCTGGCGGCGGCTGAATTGGGTGCCAAGGGACCGCACCACAGCCCGCGGGCCAAGCACGTGATCTTTCTTTTTCTCAATGGCGGGCCGAGCCAGGTGGATACCTTCGACCCGAAGCCGGCGCTCGATAAGTATCACGGCCAGCCCATTCCGGGCGATTATCCGAAAGCTCGCCAAGAGCGCGGTACGTTGCTGCGCAGCCCATTCGCTTTTCAGCGTTACGGGCAAAGCGGCTTGTGGGCGAGTGAGTTATTCGCGAAAACGGCTGTCCACATGGACGAAATCTGCGTCGTACGCGGGATGCACTGTGATCTGCCGGCGCACCCGCAGGCGATTCTGCAAATGAATTCAGGGCGCATCATACCGGGATTTCCCAGTTGGGGGAGCTGGTTGACCTATGGCCTGGGGACGGAGAATCAAAATCTGCCTGGCTTTATCGCCCTTTGCGCCGGGGTGCCGGATGTCGGACCGCAATTGTGGAGTTCGGCGTTTCTGCCTTCGGCCTATCAGGGAACTTATGTGCCGAATGACGAATTGACTCCAGAGAAGATGATTCAGCACATACGCCCGCGGGGCGGCACACCGGCGGGGCAGCGCAACCAGGTCGAGCTTTGGAAAACGCTCAATACCCTGCAACTGGCTGAAGCGGGCAAGGATCCCTTGCTCGAAGGCCGCATTCAAGCGATGGAAACCGCTTACCGGATGCAGTCGGAGGCGCTTGCCGCCTTTGACGTCGACCGGGAGCCGCTGGCTGTGAGGGAGCGTTACGGCGTGACGGGGATGCCGGATACGAGCGAGATGAAAATCAAATCGGCAACGCGGGACGGTGATTTTGCCCGTGGCTGTCTGATCGCGCGACGCCTGGTCGAGCGCGGGGTCCGCGCGGTGCAGGTCTACTTCGGCAATGACAAACCGTGGGACAGCCATCACGACATTCTCGTGCACCGCCGCCTCGCCATGCAGGCCGATCAGCCGATCGCGGCGCTCATCGCCGATCTGAAGGCCAGCGGGTTGCTGAAGGAAACGCTCATCGTCATCGGCGGTGAGTTCGGCCGGCGGCCCTGGACTGAAGTGACCGGGCGCATCAACGTTCAGAATGGGCGCAACCACAACAATGAAGGGTTCACGACGCTACTGATTGGCGGAGGCGTCAAAGGTGGCATCACTCATGGGGCGACCGACGAGTTTGGCTATCAGGCAGTCGAAAACAAGGTTCATGTCAACGATTTGCACGCCACCATGTTGCACCTCATGGGTCTCGATCATCTGCGGCTGACCTATCCCTATAGCGGACGCGACTTCCGGTTGACGGATGTAGCGGGCGATGTGGTCAAAGAGATACTCGCCTAGAATGCGCTAGGGGAAATGGGAGCCGATCAGGGCTCCGGAATCGCGGAGCCATCCCCACGAGGGTCGGAAGCGCCGGCGTTGATGCCGGTGCGCGTGTTGCGCAGTACCGCGTTGCCGTGTCCGTTGGCGTTGGAATAGGGCCCGGTGATGACGAGTTGATGGCCCAGAGCGGAGAGCCCGGTCAGCGTCTCCACGCCAACACGGTTCTCGAGAAACAGGTCGCAGCCGCTCGGCCGCTGCTTGGAGAAACGAGGCGCCTCGAGCGCCGCCTGGATGTTCATGCCGTGGTCGATGATATTGGAAACAAATTGCGCATGAGCGAGGGGCTGGTTGGGCCCACCCATGATGCCAAAGCCGATCTGGACGTCCGGCCCGGAGAGAATCGCCGGAATGATGGTGTGAAATGGGCGCTTGCCCGGAGCAAGCGCATTGGGATGCGCGGCATCGAATTGAAAGCCGGCGCCGCGATTGTGCAGCACGAAACCCATGCCTTCGACAGTGACGCTCGATCCCCAGACGCTTGAGACCGATTGAATCCAGGATGCTACGTTGCCGTCCTTGTCGACCACGCTGAAGTAAGTAGTGTCGCTCGCGGCGGGCGGTTCGCCTTTCTTGACATCGCAGTTAGCCCGCGACGGATCAATCAGTTTGGCCCGGACGGCAGCGTAGGGCTTGGAGATCAGGCCGGCGGTGGGAACCTTCGTTGCCTTCGGGTCTCCGACATAGAACAGGTCGGCGTAGGCAAGCTTCATGGCCTCGATCTTGCGATGCAGATCGAGGGTGGAGTTATGGGCGGCGGGAGTGAATGTCTCGAGCATGTTCAGCATGCTCAGTGCCGCCAGACCCTGGCCGTTGGGGGGTAGTTCGTGCAGTGTCCAGCCGCGGTAGGTTGTGGCGATGGGCTCAACCCATAGCGGCTGATAGGAAGCGAGATCCTCGGCGGCGTGAAAGCCTCCCAACTTTTGGGCCGTGGCCAGCAGCGAATGGGCGATTTCGCCCTGGTAGAAGGCCTTGGCTCCTTGGCTGGCCAGGATCCGGTAGGCGCGCGCGAGAGCTGGATTGCGAAAGAGTTGGCCCGCGCCGGGAGCCTGCCCGTTTGGGTAGAAGGCGCGGAGACTTTCTGGGTTCTGACGCATCTCGGCTGAGTCCCAAACCATGGCCATCCATTCGTGCACGGGAAAGCCTGTCTCAGCCAGTTCAATGGCGGGAGCGAAGAGGTCTCTCCAGGGCAACTTGCCATAACGCTTGTGCACGGCCTCCCAACCACGAACGCAGCCAGGCACGGTGGCGGAGTGGATGCCGGCAGCCGGCATCGACTTGTACCCTTTCCGCTGAAGGCCGGCAATGGTCAAGGCGCGGGGCGTGGGACCGGAAGCATTCAGCCCGCGTATCAGGCCCGTGGCCGCCTCTCGATAGAGCACAAACAAGTCTCCCCCGATGCCATTCATCATCGGCTCGGTCAGCCCGAGCACGGCATTCGCCGCGATGGCGGCATCGACGGCTGAGCCACCCCGGGCGAGAATCGAGGCGCCCGCCTGGGAAGCCAAATGCTGGCTGGTGGCAACGATGCCCTTGGTGGAATAAACCACGGAGCGAGCTTGCTGGCGCTCAACGGGAGTGCCGCGCGGCTGGGCCGCGAGCAGTCCGGCAAAACCAATTGATAGGGCGAAGCGAAACATCTCGCCGCTGATTTTTTCATAGGCCCGATGGGGGTGGCAAGTGCCGGGAGCCGGGAGCCGGCAGCTTGGATAGAATTTCAACATGCGTAGACGACAGTTTGTAAGCCTGCCCGCCCTGCAGTATGGAACCGAAACAGGGCGTGTCAGCGCGGCCGGGAACATCCCGAGTTGGCCGGTCTTCGATCAAAGCGAAGAGGAAGGTCTTAAGACGGTGCTGCGCAGCAGCCGCTGGGGGCGTGGAAATGGAAAAGCGGTGGCGCGGTTTGAAGAGCAATATGCGCGGCTGACCGGAGCCAAGCATTGCCTGGCGGTGGCCAACGGAACGTCGGCGCTGCTGGTGGCCATGGGGGTTCTTGGCATTGGGCCAGGGGATGAGGTGATCGTGCCGCCTTACACCTTTATCGCCACGATCAACGCGGTCTTGCGCTTCCACGCGATACCGGTGTTCGCCGACATCGATCCGGCGACGCTGCAGATCGATGCCAAGCAGGTGGAGGCGAAGATCACACCGCGCACGCGCGCCATCATACAAGTGCACATGGCGGGGGGAGTGGGCGATCTGGGGGCGGTGATTGCGATCGGCAAGAAGCATGGCATTCCGGTCGTCGAGGACGCGGCGCAGGCGCACTTGGCGGAGTGGCAGGGAAAGCATGTGGGTCCGCAGGGGACGATCGGGTGTTTCAGCTTTCAGGCGTCGAAGAATCTGAATTCGGGCGAGGGGGGGGCGGTGGTGACGAACGATTCGCGGCTGGCTGAGATGGCCTTCGCCTTTCACAATAACTCGCGCGGCGCCACGCAGCCGGGCACGGAGTTTCACTATGAGATGTCGGGCGCGAACCTGCGCCTAACGGAATTCCAGGGCGCGCTGCTGAGCGGGCAAATGGCGCGGATCGAGGAGCAGGCGCGGCGGCGGACGGCGTTCAGCCAGGGCCTGGACGCGGTGTTGAGCCGGCATGAAGGGCTGACGCCGTATCGCGTTGCCGCCGGGTGCACGCGCAACGCGTATCACCTGTACATGTTCCGCTACGACGCGGCTCGGTTTGGCGGGCGAAGCCGCTCGGAGTTCATCCAACACCTGGGCAAGCATGGGATACCGGTCTCCGGTGGTTATGCGCCGTTGCCGGATGAGCCGTTCCTGCGGAACACATTCGAATCGCGGGGATATCAGTTCGCCTACGGCAAGGGACTATTCACCAAGTGGCGGAAGCAGAACGATTGTCCGCTGAACCGCAAGGCGTGCGGGGAGGCGGTGTGGTTCACGCAGAATTTCTTGTTAGGCGAGGAAGCTTGGCACGGCAAACTGGACCGGGCGATTGCCGCCTTCAGGCCGGGATCAGCCGTGAATACAGGCGCTTATTGATTCGGCCTTTGTTCTCTGTTTTAAAGATTTCCAGGCGACCCAGCTCGAGCGTATTGGGGGCGTGCGTGCCGACGCAGGCCTGTTCATCGAAACCGTCGATGGCGACGATGCAGACCTGCCCGTGGCGGACGGGCGGCTTGACTTCGAGGGTGCGGAGGAGATCGGGGCGCCGGGCGAATTCAGCTTCGGGGAGAAAGAAGGCACGGGTGGAATGGCCGGCGCGGATGACCTGGTTGACGTTACGGGTGAGGTCCTCGATCAGAGCGGGGGTGTAGTCTTCAATCTTGAAGTCGATCCGCGAATATACGCCTCGCCGATCTGGGCGCCGGTGATCCAGGCGCCATAGTCGCGCAGGGCGAGAGTATTGACGATGTGTAGGGCGGTGTGGCGGCGCGATAGAAGCGCACGGCGGGGGGCATCGACGCTGACAGTGAGCAGGGAGCCGGGGGGCAGCGGGCTCAAGAGCGCCCTCGAAAACATGCCACAATTCGTCCCCGGGGCCAGCCTCGACGGCGAGAATGCGTCGTGTTTCGCCATCGGGGAGGCATACCCAAGCCATGTCGGCCGGTTGTCCGCCGCCACCGGGGAAGACGGGAGTACGGTCAAAGAGGAGGCGCCCCGGCTCGCCGCCCAGCAGTTGGACGGGGCAGGTGAGCGGGTAGCCTTCGAGCCAGAAAAGGCGTTCGGTGGCGGCATGGATCAGATGATGCGAATCGCGCTGACCATTCGACCGGCAGCCTCACCATCGCGGCGGAAGGAATAAAACTGACCGGGATTGCACTTGGTGCAAAGCTTGCAGACCCAGATCCGGTCTAGATCGAGGCCGGCATCGAGCAGTTGACGCTCATTGGCTTCGGCGAGATCGACGCAGGTGCGGCCCTCGGCTCCAAAGTGAGGAGAGACTTCGGGGCCGACCTCAAAGCAGCAGTAGGCGATACCGGGACCGATGGCGGCGACGAGGCTCGAAGGCTCGGCGCCGAGGGCGACCATTTGCTGAACCGTGTGGGAAACAATGCCGGCGGCGGTACCGCGCCAGCCGGCGTGGACCGCGGCGACGATGCGCGCCGAGGGGTCGGCGATCAAGATGGGCAGGCAGTCGGCGGTACGGATGGAGATCCAAAGATCGGGGGTGGTGGTAATGAGGGCATCGGCTTCACCCTGTTCGCCCGGCGCGCGGCAGCGCAAGACGCGGGCGGAATGAACCTGCTTGAGCCAAGCATGGCTGGCGGGCTCAAGCCAAGCGCCGTCGTCGCGAGCGCCGAAGCCATGTTCGACGTCGGGGAGATCCTTGAGCGGCGGGGCGGCGATCATCCGAGTTGTACAAGGTTGACACGCCGTTCAAAGTCTTTCAGCATGTCTTCTGTCAGACGCACATGAGTCGGCTTGCGCCGGAGGGTGTGCATCCGGTCGATCTTGTCCTGGAGCTTGAGGAGCCCATAGAACAGATTTTCGGGCCGGGGTGGACAGCCCGTGATGTAGACATCCACGGGAACGATCTTGTCCACGCCCTGCAGGACGGAATAGGTATTGAAAGGACCGCCGACGCTCGAGCAGGCGCCCATCGAGATGACCCATTTGGGCTCGGGCATCTGATCGTAGATGCGCTTGAGCACGGGAGCCATCTTGAGGCTAACCGTGCCGGCGACGATCATGAGATCGGCCTGACGGGGGGAGGGGCGGAAGACCTCGGCGCCGAAGCGGGCCATGTCGAAGCGTCCAGTGGTGGAGGCGATCATCTCAATGGCGCAGCAGGCGAGGCCGAAGCTCAAGGGCCAGATGGCGGACTTGCGGGCCCAGTTGAAAACGTAATCAACCGAGGTGGTTACAAAGTTCTGCTCGAACTGGTTTTGCAGAGTCAACACAGTGAACTAAATTTTAGTTTAACTTGGAAGTATGGCAGTCAATTCTCCGTACAACTCGAACACCTACACGGATCGCGAGAAGAAGTTTTTGTTGGGCCCGCTATTGATGCTCCTGATCGCGGCCACGGTATTCCTTTACGTTTATTCGACGATCCCTTCGCGGCCGTATGAATTGCATGAAGAGGCTCATGCCGCGGGTGCGGCGCACGGGGCGGAAGCCGGGCACGGGGCGGCGCCGGCGGGCGGCCACGAAGCTAAGCACTAAGCCAGGATTGGGCAATTTCCTCCGGGTCTTCCGTCAAGGTCAACAGACGGCTGGACACGGGATGTTGATCGATCGAGAACGCCGCCTCGACGCCTTCCGCACGCGGAATCAGGTCGAGGCGGCGTTCTTTTGCCTCGAGCCGGAGCGTGTTGTCGATCCAGGTGAAGCGCACCATGGTGCGCTGGGCGTGACCGAGGACACGGCAGGCAGTGAGAAACTTTTCAGTAAAGGGGCCATGCCGCAAGGTCTCCGCCATGGGAGCGGCGGCGAGAGCCGCCGCGCGTTCGGCCTCGCGGCGGGCCTGAGCCTCCCGTAGGGAGGCGGGGTCTTTTTCCTCGCGGGATTCGAGGGCCTTGAGGTTGTTTTCCAGATTATCGAGGAAGCTCATTACCTCACGGTACACTGAGAGTATGTTCTTTCGCCGGGAAAAGCCCCGTGAACTCGGATTCGACGATCGACTTGCCGCGCTCAAGGCCCAGGGAATGGCCGTGAGCAAGAAGGGCAACGGTAAGGCTGCCGTGATGCGCAAGGGGTGCGCGGCAGTGCTCCGCGAGGATAGCGGCAAAGCGGTGGTTGAGCGGGCTGGGGTGGTCGTGGGGCGGGAAATCGGGGAGTTGACGCACGGTGGGTATCAGATGTTCTTCACAACGCCGTCGGGCGGCAAGGAGCCGGCCTTGGCCGAACAGCTTCGTGAGCTGCACGAATTTCTCGAGGACCTGCGCGAAGGACTGGGGCACGACAGCTTCTACAACACGAGCCTGGGAACCACGAACCAGCGGCATCTATACGACCGCGTGCGGGGCCGTGATCCCAAGCCTCGTCATGACCACCACTAAGCGGCAGTAATCGTCACGGAGTGAAGCGAATCGCCCTGAGCGATCGCATGGACCACGTTTTGCCCTTCGATGACTTTGCCGAATACGGTGTGCTTGCCGTCGAGCCAATCGGTTTTTATGTGAGTGATGAAGAACTGGCTGCCGTTGGTATTGGGGCCGGCATTGGCCATCGAAAGGACACCCACATCGTGGCTGAGCGCGCCGGGATTGCGGCACTCATCCTCGAAGCGATAGCCCGGACCGCCGCGGCCGGTGGCGGTGGGATCTCCACCCTGGATCATGAAATCGGGGATGACGCGATGAAAAACAGTACCGTTGTAGAAACCCTCATTGGCCAAGAAGACGAAGTTGTTGACGGTGACCGGAGCATTCCTCGGCTTGAGTTCGACGACGATCTTGCCCTTGGAAGTATCGAAGGTGGCCGTATAGTTCGAGTTCACGTCGATCGACATCGACGGCGGCGCGGGGTAGGAGGATTGAGACATATCCTCCCAGTTTAGACGAGAGCTTTATGGACTATCTCGCCGGCGACATCGGTGAGGCGGAAATCGCGGCCCTGGTAGCGGAAAGTGAGCTTCTTGTGATCGATGCCAAGCAGGTGCAGCAGAGTGGCCTGGATGTCGTGGACATGGATGGGGGAATGGGCCGGGGAGAAGCCAAGCTCGTCGGTGCCACCGACGATTGTACCCCGCTTGAGGCCGCCGCCAGCCATGAACAGGGAATAGGCGTCGATGTGATGATTTCGTCCGACTTTACCCTTTTCGCGGACTTCGCCCATAGGGGTACGGCCGAATTCGCCACCCCAGATGACAAGTGTACGGTCGAGCAGGCCGCGCTGCTTGAGGTCGCGGATGAGGGCGGCGGTGGCTTGGTCGACTTCGCGGGTGACCTGTTCGAGGGGCTTGGTGAGATCGTCGTGATGATCCCAATCGGTGTGGTAAAGCTGCACGAAGCGAACGCCGCGTTCAACGAGACGGCGCGCGAGCAGGCAGTTGTTGGCGAAGGCGTGCTCGGGCTGGCCAGGCTTGGCGCCATACATATCGAGAGTGGCTTGTGATTCCTGGCCGAAGTTGATGAGTTCGGGCCCGGAGGTTTGCATGCGGAAGGCCATCTCATACTGAGCGATGCGCGTGTCGACCTCGGTGTCGCCGGTGCGCTGGCGCTCCAACTGGTTGAGATCGCCGATCAGGTCGATGGTCTGGCGCTGCTGGGCCGGCGTAACCGCCTTTGGGGTGGAGAGGTTGAGAATCGGGTCGCCCGTATTGCGAAACGGGACGCCCTGAAAGCTGGTGGGCAGGAAGCCGCTAGACCAAAGCTGGGCGCCGGAGCGGGGCCCGCGCGGGCCGGATTGCAGCACGACAAAGCCGGGGAGATCCTTCGATTCGCTGCCGAGACCATAAGTGACCCAGGAGCCGATGCTGGGGCGGCCGGCGCGGACCGAGCCGGTGTTCATGAAGAGCTTGGCCGGGCCGTGGTTGAAGTTGTCAGTAGCGACGCCATGAAACATGGTGAGTTCGTCGGCGACGGAGGCGATGTTTGGGAGCAGATCAGAGAAGTGCATTCCGGAGGAGCCGGCTTGCTGGAAGGTGCGGCGGGGGCCCAGCATCTTTGGAGGCTCCTTCGAGAAGGTGTCCATAAAGGCGAAGCGCTTGCCCTTGAGGAGTTCGGGGGGAGCGGTTTGCTGGTCGTAGCGGGCGAGGACAGGTTTGTAATCGAAAAGTTCCAACTGGCTGGGGCCGCCGGCCTGGAACAGATAAATGACATGATCGATGCGGGCCTCATGATGCCTGGCCGAGGCGGCGTTCAGATAGCTCGCCGCGAGGCTCAGAGCGGAGGAGCGAAAGAAATGGCGCCGGGTTTGGAGTAAGAGAGGGTGGGTCATGGGCGTGTCAGGAATTCATCGAGGTTAAGCAGGGCCCGGGCCACGGAAGGCCAGGGGTCAAGCTGGGAATCGCGCTGCTGGCGGACGAATCGCAACAGGCGCGTGGATTCCTCAGGCCGGGGCTGGCGGTTGAGAGCCAACTCAAAGCCGGTGGAGAGGCGGTCCTCGTCGGAGGAGGCGGCGGCGGTCATACGGCGAGCGAGGGCCTCGGCCCACTCATAGGCGCCTTCGTCATTGAGTTGGGTCAGAGCTTGCAGAGGGGTATTGGAGCGGTTGCGGCGGGTGCAAGCGATGGTGGAATCGGGGGCATCGAAAACAACCAGGCTGGGGTGAGGGGCCGAGCGCTGGAAGAAGGTGTACATGCCGCGGCGGTAGCGGTCTTCGCCCGTGGAGGTTTTCCACTCGCGCCGCACCTGGGTGACCTGATAGACGCCGGCGGGCAGGGGTGGGTATACGCTGGGGCCACCGACCTTCGGCGCCAGCAGTCCGCTGGCGACCAGAGAAGCATCGCGGATGCTTTCGGCATCGAGGCGCAATCGGTTCTGCCGGGAGAAGAGTTTGTTTTCGGGGTCTTCGGAGCGGAGATTGGACGATTGCCGGTAAGCCGCCGAGGTGACGATGAGGCGGTGCAGGGCCTTTTGGCTCCAGCCTTTTTCGCGGAATTCGAGGGCTAGCCAGTCGAGCAGTTCCGGATGAGTGGGCTTGTCGCCCTGGGTGCCGAAATCATTCTCGGTCTCGACAATGCCGCGGCCGAAGTAGGTCTGCCAGATGCGATTGACGGTGACGCGGGAGGTGAGCGGGTGCTCGGGATCCATGAGCCACTCGGCGAGAGCGAGGCGCGTGCCGGCTTTGTTCTTTGGGAAGGGCAGGAAGGAGGGGGTGCCGGGAGAGACCGGTGAGCCTTTACGGGTGAAGTCACCCATGAGGTGGATGTAGGCGGGCCGGGGAGCGGGCAGGTCGCGCATGATCATGGTACGCGGAAGCTTGGGTTTGTTGGCGCGCAACAGCGACAATTCCTTCTCGATGTTGACCAGGGTTTCATCCTTCTTCGGGTCGCCGGAGTAAGTCTCGAGGCGCTTGCGCATGCGCTCTTCGGCGACGATTATCTTTTGCTGCCAAACGGCGAACTCGGCTTTTTCGGCATCGGTACCGAGCTCGAGAAAGGGCTTGTTGAAGAGTTTCCGGTCGGCTTCCTTGTCGACTTCGTCGGTGTTGTTGAGATAGGCGAAGAGCTGGTAGTACTCGCGCTGGGAGATGGGGTCGTACTTGTGGTCGTGACAGCGGGCGCAGCCGACGGTGAGGCCGAGAAAAGCCGCTCCGGTAGTGGCGAGGCGATCGGCGACGGCCTCGACACGGTACTGTTCGAAGTCGATGCCACCTTCGAAGTTGGAGGTGGTATTGCGATGAAAGCCGGTGGCGATTAACTGGGAAGTGGTGGGCTCGGGCAGGAGGTCTCCGGCGAACTGCTCGATGACGAAGCGGTCGAAGGGCATGTCGCGATTGACGGCATCGATGACCCAATCGCGGTACATCCAGATGTCGCGGGGAGAATCGATGGTGTAACCGTCAGAGTCAGCATAGTGGGCGACATCGAGCCAATGGCGGCCCCAGCGCTCGCCGTAATGCGGCGAGGCAAGCAGGCGGTCGACTTGTTTCTCATAAGCATTGGGACTGGAGTCGGCGAGAAAGGCTTTTAGCTCAGCCATGGTGGGGGGCAGGCCGGTGAGGTCGAGGCTGAGACGGCGAAGCAGAGCGACGCGGCCGGCCTCGGGGGCGGGAGCGATGCGAGCGGCCTCAAGCCGGGCGAGGATGAAGCGGTCGATGGGATTGCGCACCCAAGATCCATTGCTGACCTCGGGCAGAGCGGGACGGCGCACGGGCTGATAGGCCCAGTGATTGAGCCCGGGGCGCTTGCTTTTGAGCAAGCCCTCGGGCATGGGCAAACCGGCATTGACCCACTTTTCGAGAGTAGCCAACTGGGCCTCGTTGAGTTTCTTGCCGGGGGGCATTTTGAGATCGCCAACGTGCCGCGTGGCATCCAGAAGAATCGCCGCGGCGGGGCCGCGGTTGCCGCCCCGGAGGATCGACTCGCGCGTTTGCAGGGAGAGGCCGCTGGTCGTGTTGGCTTCGCTGTGGCAACCCCAGCAATTGGCGCGCAGAATCGGGCGGACCTCGGACTCAAAGAATTGGGCATCGGGGGTTTGAGCCGCGGCATGGAGCACAAGGGCGGCAAGCAAAAGAATCTTTAGCACCAAGTACATCTAATCAGATTTTATGCCCGGAGGCCAGCCTCGCGCGGAGCCTCGCGCGGACCCGCTCCTAAATCTCGAGGCTGCGCCACATATACCAGGAGCCGACGCTGCGCCAAGGCCGCCAGGGTTCGGCGATGGCGGCAAAGTCTTCGTGCCGGGCTTGGTCGCCGAGGCCGTAGACCTTTTTCATTCCATTGCGGACGCCCAGGTCGAGCACGGGGAATACGTCGGGGCGGCGGAGGGCGAACAGGAGAAACATCTGCGCGGTCCAGACACCGATGCCGCGGACGCGAGTGAGCTCGGCGATGATCTCTTCGTCGGTTTTGCGCCGCAGGGCGGCAAAGCGGATTTCGCCGCTTTGGGTGCGGGCTGCGAGATCGAGCAGGGAGGCGGCTTTTTGTGTGGATATGCCAGCGGCGCGATAATCGGCTTCATTGAGGGTTAACAAGGAATTCGGAGTCAGGCGTTGTACCTGGCAGCGGCTGGTGAGCCGTCCCAGAATGGTAGCGGCGGCTTTTCCGCTGAGCTGTTGGTAAACGATCGATTGGGCGAGCGAATGAAAACTGGCAGGATGGTAATCGATGTCAAACGGGCCAACTTGCGAGATGATTGCCTTGAGTGCCGGATCGCGGCGACGCAAGTGGCGGAGGGCTTCTTCCATATGAAACACCATGATAAATTAGCTCGGCGGACCGCCTTAGCGGGGATAGCGGGGGCGGGGTTGACCGCTGCGCAGGACCCGGTCATCCGTGTGGATGTGCAACTGGTGAATATTACGTTCACTGCGCGCAACAAGCAGGGCGGACTGGTGGGGAATCTGACGAAGGACGACTTCACGGTTTTCGAGGATGGCAGGCCGCAGCAGATCAATCGCTTTGAGCGGGACACGGATCTTCCGCTGACGATTGGCCTGCTGGTGGACATCTCCGGATCAATGTACAACGTGATTGAAACCGGCAAGCGGGCGGCCTCGGAATTCTTTCGCAAGGTGCTTAGGCCGAAGGACTTGGCCTTTCTGATCACATTCGGCTCAGAGTTGGAGTTGATGCAGGATCTGACCTCCTCACAGACGGCCCTTGACCGCAGCCTGAGCCAGGTAGAGGGGCAGCGGCCGACACGGGTGATGACGCAGGGGCCGGTGCCGACCACGCCTCGCGGCACCCGGCTGTTTGATGCCGTGTATCTGGCGGCCGAAGAGAAGCTGCGGCATGAGGCGGGGCGCAAAGTAATCGTGTTGTTGACCGATGGGGCCGACCAGGGCAGCTTCTACAAACCGGCCGATGCGCTGAAACAGGCTCATCTGTCGGACTCGGTAGTTTACAGCTTCTTTTACTACGAACCTATGTACGGCAGTGACGAGGGGGCACTGAAACGGCTGAGCGCCGACACGGGCGGGCGCGTGTTCGATGTGACACGGCGGGGGGGACTTGACCAGGCATTTCAGCAATTGCAGGAGGAGATGCGAAGTCAGTATGCGCTGAGCTACAGCCCGACAAACGACAAGCGGGACGGAGCGTTTCGCCGTGTTGAAATCAAACCGCGTGACAACAATTTGCGGGTGCAGGCGCGGCGGGGTTATTACGCGATGGCGGGCTAGCGGCGGGCAGCGAAGTAAAGTTCGATTTGCCGGTCTAGCGGAGCAAAGGGGGTAATACCTGTGCGGCTGAGGCGCGCGTTCTCGAGGGCGGAAAAGCGCGGACGGCGGGCGGCGGTGCGATACTCGCGCTCGTTGGCGGGCTTCAGTTCCGGGTCGAGGCCGGCGCGGCGAAAGATCTTCACGGCGTAATCGAACCAGGAGATGGGCTCGCCGCCGCCGGCATGAAAGACGCCAGACTGACCAAGATCGACGAGGTCGGCGGTGACGCGGGCTAATTCCGGGGCATAGGTGGGCGAGGCGAAGTGATCATTGACGATGCGCAACGGTCCGCCCTTGGCGGCGAGGCGCAACATGGATTCGATGAAGTTGCCGCCGGCCGTATGGCGCCCCGCCGGGCCGAAAACGCCGGAAGTCCGCAGGACGAGGGCAGAATCGCAATAGGCTTGCGCGTAGAACTCACCCGCGAGCTTGGATACGCCATAGGCGCTGATGGGGCGGACGGGATCTTCTTCGCGGTAAGGGCGGCCGGCGGCGCCGTCGAAGACGTAGTCAGTTGAGAAATGCACGAGGCGGGCATCCAGTTGACGGCAGATAACGGCGAGGTTGCGCACGGCGAGCCCGTTGACGGCGTAGGCGACCTGGGGCTCGGATTCGGCGATATCAACCTTGTTGTAAGCGGCGGCGTTGAGAACGAGGCCGATATCGAGGGCCGCGAGACGGGCTTCGAGCTGGGCGGGGTCGGTGATGTCCGCATCAGAGCGGCGGAAGCTGTGGACGAAGTGGCCTCTTTCACCGAAAACGCGAACGAGTTCGACGCCCAACTGGCCGGCTGCACCAAAGATCGCTACTTGCATTGAGACAATAGCAGGATATCAGGCATGAATGATCAGGGCCTGAAGGCAACGCTGATTTCGAGTAGCGACCGTTCTTCGCCTGTAGCTGGGGGCTGGCTAGGGAATCGCAGGGGGCTGCGTGGGGAATCCCCTCCATGGATCCAACTGACCTCGACGCCAACAGGAATCGGCTGGCAGGATTCGATGGCGACGATGTTGCCGCCCTGATTGCGCAGAGACACCGGGATCGACTTGCCGTTGTCGCTGAAAACATGCAAGGTGCGCTGTTTTGCTAACAGGATTGACACAAGAAGCTTATCGGATTGGTGGGTCCGAATTCCAGTATTTCTACTTCCAGGTGAACAAGAGCCAAAGACCGAGGCCTACTGCGCCGGGCAAAATCAATTCCGCCCACTGGCGGTAACTCCAAGAGCGCCAGGTAAGGCGATTCCGCGACGGAACAGCGGCCGCCGAGGTATCTGCTTCTCCGACGCTGCGCCGCAGGAAGTCGGCCCGCAAACGGCTGCGGAGCGCCGACGGCTGGCCATTGAGGATCTTGCGGATTTCTTCGCGTCCGCCACGGTCGGCGATGAGAATCGTCGCGCTGTTCATTCCGCGAGTCGACTGGATCAATTGCTTGCGCAAGGGAGTCGGAATCTGATCGGGAGAGGGGAACACCTGGGTCCGACCGCCCATGGCGATATAGATGGTAGTGCGCCTAATGGTTCTCAATCGCCTATCCCCACCAGACTTACGGGACGAACACCTTCCCCGGCCTGGTCCAGAATGACCTGGATGAAGCCGAGCGCGGCGCGGCTGAGGGCCTTATCCTTGCGATAGATGAGACCGAGGCGGCGGATCATCGGCTCGGGGCTCAAAGAAAGCGTGATGAGCTTCTGCGCGGCAACTTCCTCACGGCAGTGGGAGGCGGCGAGGAAGCTCAAACCCAAGCCCGCCTGCACAAACCGTTTGATCATCTCCGTCGAATCCAGCTCCATGGACACTTGAATGTGCTCTTCGACCGGCTCGAGCCAGGAGTTTAACTTTGCACGCGTCGTACCGGTCTTCGGCAGCAAAAGAGGGTAGCTGGCGATATCGTCCGGGCTGACGGACCGCTGTCCGGCAAGAGGGTGGCCAGGGGGAAGAATGAGCTTGATTTCGTCGGAATGGATCTTGACGACCTGACACTTTTTGGCATCGACGGGCAATTGGGTGATGCCGAAGTCGGCGAGGTTGTCCTGCACGGCCTGCAGAACGCGAGAGCCGTAGCTGCGATCGACATGCAACTGTACGTTGGGAAACTGCTTCTTGAATTCGCGGAAGACCTCGGGGAGGACGTAGATGCAGGTCGCCTCGTTGGCGGCAATAATCAATTCCCCTCGCGGAACGCGTTCGAGTTCCTGAATTGATTCCTGCGCCCGTCGGCGCAGATCGAGCATTTGTTCGGCGTACTCGGCGAAAATTTTTCCTGCCGCCGTGAGGGCGATGCGAGTGCCAAGCCGTTCGAAGAGATTCGCGTTCAACTCTTGTTCGAGTTGCCGCACTTGGGCGCTAATGGCTGGTTGGGTACGAAAGCAAGTCTGGGCCGCCTTCGAGAAGCTCTTCAGGCGGACGATCTCAAGAAAAGTATGGAGTTGGTCCAGATCCATGCATGCACGAGTGGCTCAGAATTGCCGCGAAATCTGTCTTGATTATAGCATTTGATTATGGGGTCGATTAAAAACATGCGGGCAAAGGCGGGCGGTCTTCTTCTTCTGCTGCTGGCGGCCGCCGCGCAGGCAACGGACGCATCCCGCATTCTCCTGGTGAGAAACGATGTTTCAGCGCTTTCGCGGAGATTGGCGAATTTCTATCAGCAATGGCATAACCTAAAACCCGATCAGGTTTGTGGCGTCAGCGTGACAGAGCAGGAGACAGTTTCGTGGTCCGTTTTTGAGACGCAAATCGCAGCGCCCATTCGCGATTGCCTCGCAAGGAGCCGCCGTGTGGAATCGACCTCGTATGTCGTTCTCACGCAGGGAACTCCAATCCGTATACAGGCCGCCGCGAAGAGCGATGGGGCGAGCGTGGACAGCGAATTGACACTGCTGTATGGGCAAATGCGCGGATCCCGGCATGAGCGGGCGGGTTGGATCGCAAATCCGTTTTACCGGCAAAAGGATCAGAGCTTCGGGCATCCGCGGTTTCCGATCTATTTGGTGACGAGGCTGGCAGGCTACAGCTTTGAAGATGCCCGAACAGCGGTAGAGCGCTGCCGGGGCGCGCGAAATCGCGGAAAGGTAGTGCTCGACCTGAAGGCGGACAATGACGAGGAAGGAAACTCATGGCTGCGTGACGCGGCCATCTTTCTGCCGGCCGACCGCGTGGTGTTGGATGTTACGGCGAGAGTGCTCTCGGGCCTGAGCGATGTGATTGGCTATGCGAGTTGGGGGTCGAACGACCCGGCCCGCAAGAGCCGCAAGAGCGGTCTGCGCTGGCTGCCAGGCGCGATTGCGACGGAGTTTGTTTCGACAAACGCGCGCACGTTTCGCAATCCGCCCTATAGCTGGACGCTGGGGGACTGGAAAAACCCGGGCAGTTTCTTCGCCGGCAGTCCACAGTCGATGATGCTCGACTCTGTGTGGGAGGGCGCCAGCGGCGTCTCTGGCCACGTGGACGAACCCTACCTGACTGCTTCCACCCGGCCGGATGTGCTGTTTCCAGCTTATCTAAATGGGCGAAATTTGGCCGAAAGTTACTATCTCGCCCTGCCGGCCTTATCGTGGCAGACTATCGTTGTGGGAGATCCTTTATGCCGGCTCGAATAGCTTCACCCGCGGACCGCGACCTGCTGGTGGAAATGGGGCGGCGCACGTTTTTTGACACTTTTGCCGGCACCTGCACGGACGAAGATATGGTGCTGTTTCTCGATACATCGTTCGCGCCGGAAAAAGTGGCCGCGGAACTGGCTGATCCCCGGTCAAGCTTTCTGATTTGGGAGGATGAGGCGGGAGCTTGCGGCTACAGCCGTCTGATGGGAGAGCCGGATGGGCGGGTGGAACTGGTCCGTTTTTATATGGACCAACGGGTGATCGGCACGGGAGCGGCACACGCACTGATGGAGGAGACGTTGCGGCTAGCCTGGGAACAGGGCTATCGCGAGATCTATCTCGGCGTTTGGGAGAAAAACTTCCGGGCGCAGAATTTCTACCGCAAGTGGGGATTCGAGAAAACGGGGGAGAAAGTTTTCATGGTTGGCAACGACCCGCAAACCGACTGGTGGTTTGAGCGGCGGCTCTAGTCGAGAACGCGGACGAACTCGGCGAGAACAGCATAGCGGTCTTCTTCCGGATCCAGACGCAGCACGGGAAACTCGGGATTAAGCGGGGCCAACTCGATGGCATCGTGTACCCAGCCTTGATCCTTACCGGCGGATTTACGGGAATGGTAAACCTTGAGTGTGTAGCGCTGGGAGGAATCGCCCCGGTCCTCAACGAGGACGCGCTTATTGTTTCGTGAGCCGGCCCCGAATTTTCGAAATATGCACAGCGAGCCAGAAGGCACCACGGGCTCCATGCTGCGCCCATAGACCTCGCAGACGAACATGTCGCGGGTGATTGTCAGCCCGGCAGGGGCCTCGACCCAGGCGGTGACATCGTTCGGGCTGGCAATGTCCTCGCCGAAGCTCCCCGCCGCGCTGCGGACGGCATAGCGAGGCAAGTGGGTGACAAAGGGCTCGACGGGAGGATGGACATGCCGGCTGTATAACTGATGAAGCGTAAAATCGATGGCGCTTGATTGCACTTCGCTGCGCTCGGACAATTGCAAGACGTGGGAAAGGGTGGATTCGAGCCACTCGAGAGTGCGGAGCGGGCCCATTTCGAGGGAGAGCTGTTTGAGGTGGGCTTCGATGCCGGACAAGATCTCGGCGTCATCCGCGCCGGCGAGGCGATGCCAGTCCCGCCGGAGTTTGACGCCCAGTTTTTCGTTTCCAGCATCATAGACAATGACACCAGCGGGTTCTGGAGTTTTGCCCGGTAAGGCGACCGTCAACACGGAGTAGGTCATGATTTCGTTCCGCTCCTGATCGACTACTGGTACATTTTGAAACACGGTGAAAATCCTGCCTGCGCTGCCGGTATCGTGCCTTTTCCCTGAATGATCCCCGTACGGGTGGATTGACGCTCTCCCAGTCTTTATCGTTAGGGATTGGCTGGATAATAGCCCGAACGATAGCGAACTTTCAAGCCGGGGATATTCGGCACCTCCACGCGGATGCGCCGGAAACTCTTGCGGTCGTCGGTACTTTCCGGCACATAACGGATGATGTATTGAGTCGTCACCTCACCCTGAATGGCGGCAACGGCATTGAACATACCCTTGGCAAGTTCAGCGGCATATTGCCCGGTGCCGACTTTCAGAGCGTAGTTGCCTTCATCCGATGGGGTAGAGAGATAGCCGGATATGTCCTTGTAGAGCCCTTCGAGGGGAAACACGACACGGCCGCCGGTTTCCTCGGCTAAACGCATCAGATTCTTTTCGCCGTCGGCCTTGAAGCCGAAAGCAACAGTGCTCATGCCGAAGATGGTCACGAGGTTGCGCTGTGCCAGTTCCAGTACTTCCTCCATGCCTTTTTTGGAAGCCGAATCATGACCATCCCCGATGATGACAATGACGCGCCGCGGCTCGATCGGCTCACCGCGCACGAGCTTGCGGTTCGTGCAAGCCAAATAAATCGCGTCAAAGAGCGCGGCTCCGCCGCCGGGTTTCAGCTTGCGGATTTTCTCCTGGATCTTGTCGGGCGAGGACACGGTGTCCACGCTCACTTCCGCCGTCGTCGAATAGGTGATCAGGTAGCCGGAAAACTTCTTCGGCCCCTCCTGAGGCAGAAGGGCGAGAACAAGTTCTTCGGTTGCCTCGGAGAAGGTTTTCCAGTGAAGCCGGTTCAGGTTGCTCATGTCGAGAAGAAAACCGACAACAACGGGCTGCTCGCGCTCGGCGTTGAAGTAGGAGATCTTCTGTTCCTTGTTTTCGTCGTAAATGCGAAAGTCAGCCTGTTTGAGGTCGCTGACGAACTTCCCCTTTTCATCCGTAACCGTAATGGGAACGATGACCTCGTTGACGGAGACCGAGAGATTGGGAGTTTTTGTTGCCTGGGCGGCCTTCAGGGAAGAAGAAAAAGGAGCGCCGTTCAGCAACGCCGGTCCCACGAGCATAAAGTGACGGCGTGAAGTCATATCTTTGGATACAGCTCCCATTGTAACGGCGCTCTGGGAAAAAGGGTTAGCTAACGCTGCACGCGTCCGGAACCGCCGCCCTGGATAAGGCCCTCCACTTCCTGGCGGGTGAAGCGATTGAAGTCTCCGGGGATGGAGTGCTTGAGGCAACTGGCGGCAACGGCGAATTCGAGGGCTGCCTGTTGCGTGGGGAACGCGAGCAGACCGTAGATCAGTCCGCCGGCGAAGCTATCGCCGCCGCCGACGCGGTCGACGATATGCGTGATGTCATAGCGTTTGCTGACGATGAAGTTGCGGTCGCGGTCATTGAGACAGGCCGACCAGCCGTTGTGGGAAGCCGAAAAGGACTCGCGCAGGGTGATGGCGATGTTCTGTACGTTCGGATAAGCATCGAGCACGCGGGCACTGAGCTTTTCATACACGGAGTGGTCGAGCTTGCCGGAATGGACGTCGGAGGCAGCTTCGATGCCGAGTGCCATCTGGCAGTCTTCTTCGTTGGCGATAATGACGTCGGTATGCTCGACGAGCAGCGGCATGACCTCGGCAGCCTTCTTGCCATACTTCCAGAGGTTTTTCCTGAAGTTCAAATCGCAGGAGACGGTCAGGCCCAGTTTCTTGGCTGCGCGCACGCTTTCAATGGCAAGCTCGGCAGCCGACGCACTGATGGCCGGGGTGATGCCAGTGATATGAAACCAGCCCGCGCCGGCGAAGGCCTGGGCGAAATCAATCGCCCCGGGCTTGGCAACGGCAATTGAGGAGCCTTCGCGGTCGTAGAGCACCTTGGCGGCCCGCTGATTGGCGCCCGGCTCGACAAAATAAATGCCGAAGCGGCCGGGGCCACGCACAACGCCCGATACATCGACGCCAAAACGGCGCATCTCGCCGAGGAAGGCGTCGGTGATGGCATTGTTATCCGGCAGCACCGTGATGTAGCGGGAGGGCCAACCGAAGCCCGACACGCTCACCGCCACATTGGCCTCGCCACCGCCGAAGGTGGCCAGGAATTGCGGGGACTGCAGAAAGCGCTCCATGCCCGGAGGGGCCAGGCGCAACATGATTTCACCGAAGGTGACAACAGACTTCATAGAAATTGGCGAACTCAACAGTTTATCCCAAGAACATCCAGAGAACGAAAGCGGCCAGCGTCAAAAGTTCGCCGAGCATGAGCACGCGGCGAATGGATACAAAGCGATCCCAGGATGCCCGGTAGGGATGTTCTGGATGACGCTGGCGATGGGCGGCGAGGGCCCGGGACCAGGCCGGTGGGGTGGTGAAGGAGAAAAGATAGGGATAGTCGAGCCGCTTCGGGTCGTAGCCTGGCGGTAGAAACCCGGCGATCTCATCGCGGAATCTCCGGAAGACGATCCGTTCGCGCAGCAGCGTCAGGATCACTCCCGTATTGGCGGCCAGGAGAAACATCATCCAGAGGAAGACTCCCTGCGTTTTGTTCAATGTGAATTGCCTCTATGCTCATCTTATGGAACAAACGGGGCCAGTCGAAAAGGAAGAACGGCTGAGTGCGGTGGATATGCTGCGCGGCTGCGCTCTGCTTGGCATCCTGCTGATGAATATCCAGGATTTCGGACTGCCGGAGGCCGCCTACGAAAATCCCCTGGCTTGGGGCGGAGCCACGGGAGCAAACCTCGCTTACTGGTGGGCCAATCAGGTTTTCTTCGAGGGCAAGATGCGCTTTCTGTTTTCGCTGCTGTTTGGCGCGGGCGTGGTACTGCTGACGGACCGCGCCGTGCGCCGGGGCGCCGGCCTCACCACGGCCGACATTTACCTGCGGCGCAACCTCTGGTTGATTGTCCTCGGCCTGCTGCATGCTTACTTGCTCTGGGCTGGCGACATCCTCTTTCCCTACGGGGTGGCTGGCGTGGGTTTGTTTGTTTTTCGGGTGCTCAGCCCGCGGCGGCTGTTGTGGGCGGCAGGCATAGTGTTTGTGCTAATCAACCTGGCCGCGGCCGCTTTATTGTATTCGCAATTCGAAACACGGGATCAGGGCGTTGCGGCGGCGAAGGTGGCCGAGGGCCAGCGCACAAAGGAACAGAAAGCGCAATTCAAGGCCTATCAGGAGATGCTTGACAACTTTGACGCCGTGAAGAACCGGGCCAAGATCGAAGAGACAATCCGTAAGCGGCGCGAGGGCTACGGGGCGAATCTATTGCAACGGGCGCCAAACGCGTTTAGTAATCAGACGAGCGCCTCGCTGATTTTTATTCTCCTGGATGTCGCCTTTCCCATGCTGCTCGGCATGAGTTTTTATAAAAGTGGAATACTGAACGGCGGCCGGCCTTGGAGATTTTATGCGGCGCTGGCGGCGGCCGGCTATCTATTGGGGATCCCCCCGCTGATTTATATGACGCGGGAGATCGTCGCTTCGGGCTTCGACCCATGGGTCTTGCAATTCACGACGGCCGCCTATGAGTATGGCCGGCTCAGTGTTGGGCTAGGCCATCTCGGCCTGCTGCTTTTGGTTTACCGCCTTGGCTGGCTGGCGCCGCTGCGATCGTTGCTAGCTCGCACCGGACAGATGGCGCTGACGAACTATCTGCTGACCAGCGCGCTGATGACGCTGTTTTTCAATGGCTACGGCTTGGGGAAATTCGCCACCCTCGAGCGCCACCAACTGCTTTATTTGGTGGCTGCGATGTGGTCGATTAACCTGATATTGAGTCCGCTCTGGCTGCGCTACTTTCGCTTCGGCCCGGTGGAGTGGGCCTGGAGGTCCTTAACATATTGGCAGAAACAGCCATTCCGCATCGCATCGAACCCAACTGGCGAGGACTTGCCGCCTTCGCCCTTGGCGGCCTAATCGCAACTGAGATCCTGCGCCGCCTGGTTCCCGCTCCGCCAGCAGCGCAGGGCTGGCAATTGGTGTACTGGCTCACGGACCGCGTCTTCTTCGACGGCAAATGGTTGGTGCTGTGCGCGCTGGCCTTGGCCCCTTGGCGCGAAGGTTTGCCACTGCGGGTAATCGGACCGGGCGCGGGGCTCGTTCTGATGCTCGGATCATTTTTGCAACTGGCCGACCCGTTGTTTCTCATCGTGGTCGGTTTGCTCGCCGGGCTGGTGGTCAAGGGGATCCGGCACACGGAACCGGCGTTGATGCTGATGGCTATGGGCGGCTTGCTGATGGGTGTGCCAGTCAACGGCTTCACGGCGCTGATGGCGGCGAAGGCGAAATTCCCCGCCCCGCTCATGGCGGCACTGTTCGGATCCACCGCCGGAGTCGGCTGCGTTTCGATCGCGGTCTCCTTTTCCGCTTTCTTCCATTTGGCGGCGCTGCTGTGGCGCCGGCTGGGAGGGCGGTACCGCTAGCTGAACAGCGGCTGAACGACCTGACCCTTGACGTCGGTCAGCCGGTAATGCCGGCCCTGGAACTTAAAGGTCAAGCGGGTATGATCGACACCGAGGGCATGCAGAATCGTGGCGTGCAGATCGTGCAGATCGACCGGATCGGCCGTGATGTTGTAGGAGAAATCATCGGTCTGCCCATGGGTCAATCCACCTTTGAATCCGCCACCCGCCATCCATGCCGTGAAGCAGCGGGGATGATGGTCGCGGCCGTAGTTCGTTTCCGTCAGAGTGCCTTGTGAGTAGACGGTCCGGCCGAATTCTCCCATCCAAATGACAATGGTGTCCTTAAGCAGGCCCCGCTGCTTGAGGTCAGCTACCAAGGCCGCCGACGGCTGGTCGGTTTCCCGGCACTGAGTGCGAATTTCCTTCGGCAGGTTCGAGTGCTGGTCCCAACCACGATGAAACAACTGCACGAAGCGCACGCCACGCTCGACCAGACGGCGGGCGAGAATGCAATTCGCCGCATACGAGCCAGGCTTGCGGGAATCGGGCCCGTAAAGCGCAAACGTGGACTCGGGTTCCTGGGATAGGTCCGACAGCTCCGGCACACTGGCCTGCATGCGGAAGGCCATCTCGTACTGCGAGATGCGGGTGGCAATCTCCGGGTCCTGGTAGTCGTCGAGTTGGATCTGATTGAGCCGCGCCAGATCATCGAGATAGCGCCGCCGGGCCTCGCGCGAGTAACCCTCCGGGTCCGACAAATAAAGCACGGGGTCAGCGCCGCCGCGAAACTTCACCCCCGCGAATTTGGTGGGCAGAAAGCCGGAACCGAAAGCGCGGTCCGCCAGGGCCTGCGTGTTGCCGCTGCCTTGGCTGACCATGACGACATAAGCCGGCAGGTTTTGATTTTCACTGCCCAGACCGTAGGCCACCCAGGCGCCGAAGCTCGGCCGGCCCGCCAATTGAAAACCCGTCTGGATGAAAGTCACGGCCGGGTCATGGTTGATCGCCTCGGTGTGCAGGCTCTTCACAAAGCACAGGTCATCGGCCTGCGCGGCCATGTGCGGTACCAGTTCGCTCAACCAGGCGCGGGATTGTCCATGCTGGGCGAAGCGGAAGATCGTGGGCGCCGTCGGAAAGCTTTCCTGAAAGGCCGTCATGCCGGTGAGCCGCTGGCCCATGCGAATCGAGTCGGGCAGATTCTCGCCGCGCCGCGCCGCCAATGCTGGCTTCCAGTCGAAGAGGTCCAACTGGCTTGGCGCCCCATGCTGAAAAAGCAGAATGACATTTTTCGCTTTGGGCGCATGGTGAGGCAAACCGGGCAGGCGGGGATGAACAGGAGCCTGTTCGGCGTCGAGCAGAGAGCCGAGCGCCGCAAGACCGATGCCGGTCGCGGAACGGCGGAAGAAGTGTCGTCTTGTCGCAAGCAGCGGATGCATGATTTAGTCCTTGGTCAGCGCTTCATCGAGATTCATCATCAGGCTGGCCAAAGCCATATAGGCAGCCTGCTCCACCGGCTTGCCCCGGAGATCGAGCGGCGACTCACCCTTGTTCAGATATTGCCGCGCGCGTGCTGGATTGCTGGCGAAGTAATCACGGTGATAAGAGAGGCTCTCCTTGAGCACCGCTAATTCACGCGGCCTGGCCTGGCGCGCCAGCAGCAGTTGCATTCCATATTGAATACGCGCCTCGTCCGTTGCCCCGCCCTCCTGAAGCATCCGCCGCCCCATCTGGCGGCCCGCCTCGAGAAAGGTCACATCGTTCATCAGGTTGAGCGCCTGCAGGGGCGTATTCGTGCGCGATTCGCGCACCACGCAACTCTCGCGCGTCGACGCATCAAAATTGACCATCATCGGCGGAGCGATAGTACGCTTCCAGTACGTGTAGAGCGATCGCCGGTACAACCCTTCGCCATGGTCCTGCTGGTAATCCATATTCTGCATGGATTGTTCTTCCCACAAGCCCGCGGGCTGATACGGCTTCACGCTCGGCCCGCCCACGCGTTTCTCCATGAGCCCGGCCACGGCCAGTGCCTGATCGCGAATCGCCTCCGCCGGCAGGCGCAGCCGCGGGCCGTGAGCCAGCAGACGGTTTTCCGGGTCTCGCTGCGTAAGCTCGGGAGTGGTGCGCGAGTCCTGCCGGTAGGTGGCGCTTGTGACCATGAGCCGCACCATGTGCTTCAGATCCCAACCGGATTCCATAAACTCGACGGCCAACCAATCGAGTAATTCCGGATGGGAAGGATATTCACCCTGGCTGCCGAAATCCTCCGTGGTCTTCACCAAGCCCGTGCCGAACAGCATCTGCCAGAAACGGTTGATATTGACACGGGCAGTGAGCGGATTGTCTCGCGCGACCATCCACTGGGCGAGGCCAAGGCGGTCGTTGCTCGCCCCGGCGGGCAGGGGAGGCAGAAACGAAGGCAGGCCCGGCTCGACCTTTTCGCCCGGCCTGTTGTACTCACCACGAATCAGGATATGTGTTTCGCGGCGCCGTGGATTCTCGGCCATGATCATCACCGTTGGATAGCTGCGCTCGAGAGCTTCGCGCTTCTGCTCGAGTTCGACGTACTTCTTCCACAGCGCCTGTTGCGCGGCCGGAGCGGCGCTCTCGAGCCAAGCTTCCCGCACCGGCCGCGAATCCAGATCCTGATCGCGCAGCAATTCCCCCCGGGCCAGCAGCGCCAGATCCTCCTCGGCCAGCGTGCGCGCCCAGATCAGCATTTCATCGATCTGGCCGGCAAAACGCCGATTGGGCCCGCCGCCGGCGCCAATGCGCAGCGGCTCGGGAAACTCCTTGCCGCCATTGTTCAGGGGCCGGTAGAGGTTGTCGAGTTCCACCTTCATGGCAACGGGCATGCCATCGACGTAGACGCGCACGCCCTCGGCCATTCGCGACCCGGTGTAGCGCAGCGCCACATGATGCCAGCGTCCTGCCGCGAGCACGGCATCGTCGCTGGTCATGCGAATCGCGTCATCGTCGTAATCACTGGTGAAGTGAACATGCAGATGCCCTTGACGGGCTTCCAGCCCAAAGCCCCGTCCCCGCGGCTTGTCGTTGGCCCGCGAAAAGAGGGCGCCGTCCGGCGTCTTCTCCGAGCGTGCCCAAAACGCGACGGTAAAGCGATCTTCGATATCGAAGTTGGCGGTGGCAAAGCCGGCATCAAGATAGGCCGTTCCGTCGAGTTGCACAGCGCGGCCGATGCGGCCCGGCACAAATTGCACGATTCCGGCATTGGCCCGTGTCTGCTCCGGATCTTCGAAAGAAAGTTTTCGCTTGAGATCGAACCCGGGATGCCAGTAGCGCAAGCCGTCGCCGGCCAGCGATTGGCGCCAGACGCTGACGCGGCGCGGGTCGGCACGCAAGCCCTGGCGCGTCTGCTCGATCTCGCGCTCAATTTGTTTCATAGCCTCGCGCTGATGCTGGGGAGGATCGGCAATCATCGGCGGGGAATTGCCGTACTTCATCGCCCGTCCCTGCTCGGGTACGTTGTTGAAGTAGGCGTAGAACTGGTACATCTCCTTCTGCGTCAGGGGATCGTACTTATGGTTATGACAGCGCGCGCACCCGAAGGTGAGGCCGAGAAAGACAGCGCTGTTCGTCTCGACACGGTCGATGACGTATTCGACCTGATACTCTTCGGCGACAATACCCAGCTCCGTATTCGCCCGGTGGTTGCGCTGAAAGCCGGTTGCCACTTTCTGCTCGAGTGTGGCGCCGGGCATCAGATCGCCAGCGACTTGCTCCATCACGAACTGGTCAAAGCGTTTGTTGCGGTTGAAACTATCGATCACGTAATCGCGCCAGCGCCACATCACGCGCTCGCCGTCGTACTGGTATCCGTTGGAGTCGGCATAACGGGCATGGTCCAGCCAGCGCATCGCCATTCGTTCTCCGTATTGCGGCCGGTCGAGCAAACGGTCGACAAGCTTGTCATAAGCATGGGGGGAGCGGTCTTCGAGAAACTCCCTCAATTCTCCCGGGGTGGGGGGCAGGCCAGTGAGATCGAGAGTGACGCGGCGGATCAGACGGTCCCTGCTGGCCTCGGCTGCCGGTTTGAGATTCTCTTTGTCCAGCCGCGCGCGCACAAACGCATCAATCGCATTGCCGCCTTTCGCCGCTGGCACGGCCGGCCGCACCGCCGGGATCAAGCTCCAGTGCTTTTGCCACTTCGCCCCTTGGCGGATCCACTCTGTCAAAGTGGCGCGCTCGGCATCGGTTAAGCCATGCCCGGTGAAGACGGGCGGCATCTTCTTCGCCTTTGATTCGGAGTTGATGCGGCGGATCATCTCGCTGGCCTCCGGCGCACCCGGTACAATCGCCCGCCGCCCCCCACCCAGATCCGCTTTCGCCATTGCCTCGACATCCAGCCGCAGGGCAATGTTCTTTGCTTTCGCATCGACACCATGGCAGGAGAAACACTTGTCGGAAAGAACCGGCCGGACGTCCCGGTTAAACTCCACTTCCGCGGCACCCCAACCCGCGGCGCGCGCCAGCGCCAAAGCCAATGCAAATCGCCTCATGCTGCTTCCATCTTATATTCTTGACGGATGCAGCGAAGAGCGTTTCTCAGTGCATTGGCATACCGTCCACAGCGGCCGAACTTCCTGTTTCTTCTTACCGACGACCAGCGCGCCGACCTGATGAGTTGCGCCGGCCACCCGGTGCTTCGCACGCCAAACATAGACCGTATCGCAGCCTCCGGGGTGCGCTTTGTGAACAACTTCTGCGCCACGGCGATTTGCTGCACAAGCCGGGCGACAATCCTCACCGGCCTGCATGAGAAGAGTCACGGCGTCAGCGACTTCCGTACGCCGCTGCGGCCGGAGACGCTGGCGCTGTCTTATCCGCAACGGTTGCGCGAGGCCGGCTACCGCACTGGTTTCGTCGGCAAATACGGCGTCGGCGGAGACGGAGCCCCTCGCGATCATTTCGATGTCAGCTTCGGCAACCCCGGCCCGGAGCGCGTGGGACAAAGCCGCGAACTCGGCCGCCAGGCCATGGATTTTCTCGAGTCGAGTTCTGCGACGCAGCCTTTCTGCCTCAGCGTCAGCTTCCGCGCCCCGCACGCCCGCGATCCAGACCCGAAACAGTATCTATATGACCCGGAAGAAGCCGGTCTCTATCGTGACCTCAACGTACCCGTGCCGCGGAAGGCCGCGCCGGAATTCTTCGCGCGGATGCCGGAGGCGGTGCGCTCAAGCGAAAGCCGCGCGCGCTGGCAGAAGCGCTTCACCACTCCCGAGCACTATCAGGAGAGCGTGAAGAGCTACTTCCGTCTGATTGCCGGCGTGGATGCCGTGGTCGGCGATATCGTCGCCACGCTTGCCCGGCGCGGTTTCGAAAGCAATACCGTCATCGTGTTCTCCTCCGACAACGGATACTTCCTTGGCGAGTGGGGGCTGGCCGACAAGTGGTATCTCTATGAGGAATCGATCCGCACGCCGCTGATCATCGCCGACCCGCGATCAGGCGCCCGGCTGCGCGGCGCCGCACGCCGTGAGATGACCCTGAATCTCGACATATCTCCCACGCTGCTCTCACTGGCCGGCCTCACCGTGCCTGCTTCGGTACAAGGGCGCGATCTCTCGCCGTTGCTCCGCGGCGAGAAGCCGCGCTGGCGCAAGGATTGGTTTTACTCTCACCTCTTTGGTGGTAATCCGCCGCAGGTCGTGATTCCCCGCAGTGAGGGTGTGCGGGGAGAGCGTTTCAAGTATCTGCGCTGGATTCAATCCCAGCCGCTGCGTGAAGAGGTCTATGACCTGGCCCGGGATCCCGATGAACTGCATCCCCTTGAGCGCAACAGCAAACTGGAAGAACTGCGGGGCCGCTGGTCCCGCTGGAATCAGGCACTCTCATCCTGGTCTCCATCCCGCCCATGGGCCGACCCGCGGTGAGACGCTGTAAGTATGGTCCAGAAGACGATCGTGATTGTTGGTGGTGGCTTTGCTGGCGTGGCCTGTGGCAAGCGGCTTCGCTCCCGGCTGCACCCCGGCGAGGCCCGCATTATTCTCTTCAGCGAAGAGAACTACATGGTCTTCCAGCCACTGCTGGCCGAAGTGGCCGGCAGTTCGATTTTGCCCGAAGCAACCGCTACGCCCTTGCGGGTGGCCCTTCCGGGCGTGGAATGCCGCCGCGAAAAAGTCGTCGACATCCTCCTGGCGGAAAACCGTCTTATTTACGAAACCTTCGAAGGGATCAAGCGCTCGCTTGACTATGATCAGATCGTTGTCGCCTGTGGCAGCGGAGTCAATCTCACGGCCGTGCCGGGCATGGCGGACCATGCTCTCCCCTTTCGAACTGTCGCCGATGCGGTGCGCCTGCGCACGCAAATCTCGCAGCAGCTTGAGCAGGCTGCCGTCGAAGAGAGCACCGCGCGACGGCAGTTCTTTCTCACCTTTGCTGTCATTGGCGGCGGCTTCTCGGGCGTTGAAGTCGCTGGTGAAATCAACGACCTGGTCAATGCCGCGGAAAAGTGGTACCCGACGATCAACCCGAAGGAATCGCGCGTCATTCTGATCCATGGCCGCGAGGAGCTTCTGCAGGAAGTCTCGCCGCCGCTGCGCGAATTCACACGGCGCAAAATGGCAGACAACGGCGTCGAGATCGTGCTCGGAAAGCGCGTCAAGCTGGTGACGGCCGAGGGCGTGACGTTGAGCGACGGCACGCACTTTCCCGCCGCAACCGTTGTCGGCACCACCGGCACCGCGCCCCACCCCTTTGTCGAGCGCATGGCCGCCGCCAAGGATAAGGGCCGGCTCAAGACCCGCCCCGACATGCGGCTCGAGGGCTTCGACAATGCCTGGGCCGTTGGCGATTGCGCCCTGATCCTAAATGCCTACAACAACGAGCCGGCGCAGCCCACTGGTCAGTTGGCCGAGCGCGAAGGGAAACAGTGTGCCGCCAACATCGTTCGCGCACTGGCCGGTGAGCCCACGCAGCCCTTCTATTTCAAGCCGCTGGGACTGCTCTGCGCCATCGGTGGCCATAATGCCGTGGCCGAAATCATGGGCTTCAAGCTGAGCGGATTCTTCACCTGGTGGGTCTGGCGGACGGTTTACCTCATGAAGTTGCCGACTCTCTCTCGCAAGGTGAAAGTCGCCATGGACTGGACCTGGGAACTGCTTTTTTCCCGCGACATTACGAGCGTCAAAGTCGACAGCGCCAACCGCATCCATGACGCTTATATCCCCGCGGGCAGCTTTGTCTTCAAGGCAGGCGATCCCGCCACCGACTTCTATGTCATCGAAAAGGGAGAAGTCGAAGTGCTGCGTCAGCTTGACCCCGCGCGCGAACCCGAACGTCTGGCCGTCTTTGGCGCCGGTGACTTTTTCGGAGAGATGGCGCTGCTCGAGGATCGTCTTCATCAGGCCAGTGTGCGGGCCCGCACGGATGTCGAGCTTACAGTGATTGGCAAGGGCATGTTCGCCCGCATGTCGAAGGTGCTGGCTCCACTGGCGAATCACCTCGAATTGGCCATTCGCCGCCGCACAAAGATCCGCCAGAAACTACCGCAGTCGACAGCCATCCTCGAGGGCACGAGCATGCAGGAATGCCTTGAGCCGCTGCCGTCCTCGCCGATCGCTCAAACCACGCCGATGGCCGAGGTCCTCACCCATTTCGAGCAGCAAAAAACAGATTTCTTCTGTGTCGTCGATGCCGATGGCCAACTGAGCGGCGTGCTGACGCGCACCGATCTGCTCTCGGCCATCGAGCGCATGGCAATGCTGGACGAAGCGGAACGCTCAGGCCTGACTGTCGCCGACATCATGACGCCCAATCCGCTCTATGCAACCGCGTCCGACTCAGCCCTCATCGTTGCCGAGATGATGCGCGAACGCAGCTTGAAGCGCCTGCCCGTAGTTGCCGCGCCAGGTGAGCTGAAACTAATCGGTTATGTTCGCCTTGAGATACTGATGAGCCTGGTTCTCCGCCGGCTGGGTCAGCTGTAGGTCTCTTCCTTCACCGCATCCCATTTCACGGTCTTGCCCAGCCGGTAGCTGTCCACGGCCATCCGGCAGGCAATTGAAACGCGGAAGCCGACATCGAAGGGACAGTTTGTTTCCTGTCCGCCCCGGATCGAATCAAGAAAGTTCTTCATGTGCGCGCCGCGTTCGCTCGGTGTCGCGCCGACTTCTTCAACCCCGTTCGGCTGGTTCACTTTCTGCGGGATCAGCCGCACGGTTCGCCCGTTGTGAAAAAGCGTGGCGTCTGTGCCCAGCACAGCTTCGGAAAAGCCCAGATGGTCGTTGCCGAAGCCGGAATTCCAACTGAACAAAATCTCTTCGGAGTGCTCCATGGTCACGTTCATCGTATCGGGCACCTCGCGGCCGTCCTTCCACAAGTAAACGCCACCTCGCATCGTCACCGCCGCCGGGATCTTCAGGTTCATCAGCTTGTACCAGAAGCTCAACTGGTGGCACATATTCTCATAGACGTTGCCGCCGGAATAGTCCCAGAAGAAACGCCAGTTGATGTATCGGTTCGCATCGAAAGGCACATTCGGCGCCTCGCCGAGAAAACTCTTCCAGAGAATGTTCTCCGCCGTCATGTCGCCTTTGACCGGGCGCGACCACTGCGGCTTGCCATGCGGCGTGTTGCGGTACATGTTCGCTTCGATCATCGTCACCTTGCCCATGCTGTTGCGGGCGAGAAAAGCAGCCGCATCCCGGGCCTGGCCGAAGCTGCAGCTTTGGTGCCCGATTTGCACGGTCAGCTTCGGTTGCCTTCGCCGCGCCTCGCGCATGCGCTTGGCGTGGGCGACCGTGAAGGCCATCGTTTTTTCCTGATAGCAGTGCTTACCGGCATCGAGCGTGGCCGTGAAATGCTCGCAGTGCAGGTGTTGCGGCGTAGCGATGAGCACGGCGTCGATATTTTTTTCCTCGAGCAGCCGGCGGTAATCAAACGCGGTCTTCACGCCCGGAACGATCGTCTCGACCTCGCGCAGCCGCGCCGTATAAATGTCCGTCGCGTAGCCCAACTCAACGTTCGGCTGCGCCAGCGCGTCCTTGAGAAGCTCCTGACCACGCGCGCCTGGCCCAATGATACCCAGCCGGATCCTTTCGTTGGCCCCGATGGCCCGTTGCGCGGCAAACGCCGTTACGCCGCCGCTAGCGAGAAAGCTTCTTCGTGTTCCCATGCTGCGATCTCCTTAAGCGAAGTACATGCCGCCATTCACTTCGATTGTCTGACCATGGATGTAGGCCGAGGCATCGGTGGTGAGGTAGTAAATCACGTCGGCGGTCTCCTCGCTGGTGCCCAGGCGGCCTGCCGGAGTATTGGCCTTGAAAACCGCGAGCATCTGCGGCGTGGAAAACACTTCGTGAAAGTGCGTGGTAATGACACCCGGGGCGACGCAGTTCACACGGATGCCCTGCGGCGCCAATTCTTTCGTCATCGATTTTGTCAGAGCGGAAACAGCGCCCTTGCAGGTGGCGTACGCCGCTGCTCCGGGCCCGCCCCCGTTACGCCCCGCCACCGAACCGACGTTGACAATCCAGCCGCGCCGCCGCTCGATCATCCCCGGCACAACAGCCTGCGTGATGTAGAACACGCTCGACAGGTTGAGCATCACCGTCGCTTCCCAATGCGCGGCCGGCATGTCCGGGATCTTGTGCCGTCCGATGAGCGAACCGGCGTTATTAATCAGCACATCCACGGCTTCGCCGCGGATCCGCTCGCAGAAGGCTTCCACGCCGGCAAAGCTGGTGAGATCGGCCTGGATGGTGACGGCGTCGCAGCCAGCTTCGCGCGCCCGCTGGGCAACGGCTTCCGCTCCCACGCCGTCAGAAGAATAATGCAGCAGCAGCCGCGATTTTTCCGCAAAAAAACATTCAGCCGTGGCAGCGCCAATACCCTTGCTGGCGCCGGTGATCAGGACGGTTCGCATGGATGCTAGTTTACTTGAGCTAGCCTGAGGAAAACCGTGAAATCCGTTCTCAAGACTCTCGAACGTGTCCTGTCGAAAGCCGGGCTCGGCTCCCGCACCGATGCCCGCTCCTGGATTCATGATCGCCGCGTCAAGGTAAACGGCCGCATTATCGAAAACCCAGAACACTGGGTCGACTTCGAACGCGACCGCGTGGAACTCGACGGACGGCGCGTCGAGCCGCTCGCGCGGCTCTACATTTTGCTCTATAAGCCAAAGGGCTACATCACCAGTAAGGGCGATCCCGAGGGGCGACCCACGGTCTATAATCTGCTGAAGGATGTCCCAACTTTTGTGGGTACGGTCGGCCGCCTCGATGAAGATACCAGCGGGCTGTTGCTGTTTACCAACGACACCCTGTTGGCCGAACGACTCACCAACCCCGCGCACCACATACCCAAGACCTATCGTGTCAAATGCGCGACGCTGCTCAGCGACCAACAGTTGGAGCAATTGCGCCAAGGCATTGAACTGAATGATGGCCCGACGCGTCCGGCGCGCGTCGAGCGCTTGCGCGACTTGGGTACCCACACCTTTCTCGAATTGACAATTACCGAAGGGCGCAACCGTCAAGTGCGGCGCATGATCGAGGCCCTGGACAGCAAGGTGCTGAAACTGGTGCGTACACGCCTCGGCGATCTGACGCTCGAAGGAGTCAGCTCGGGCCACTGGCGCAACCTAACACCAACCGAAGTACAAGCGCTCAAGGCCCAAGCCGGGCTTTGCGACACTGGAGGCAATGAAGAGTTTCGGGATCATTCTGCTCGCGGGCGCGCTCCATTTCGCCGGGGCCCAACAGCACACGCCTCAGAACGAAAAAAACCCCCTCAGCGCCGACCCGGCGGCAGTCCCCGCCGGCCGCCGGCTCTTTGAGCAAGCCTGCCAGGCCTGCCACGGCGGCAATGCCGCCGGCAGTGAACGCGGCCCGGCGCTGGCGACGGGAGTCTTCAAGCACGGCTCGAAGGACGGCGAGTTGTTTCTCAACATTCGCAACGGAATCACGGGCTCGAAGATGCCCGCCTTTGCCCGGCTCGAGACAGCTCAAGTCTGGCAAATCGTAACTTATCTCCGCGGCCTTGCCGGGGCCGGCGCGCGCATTGAGGAAAAGCTGAGCGGCGATCCGGCTCGTGGCCAGGAACTTTTCTACGGCAAGGCCGCCTGCGCCTCGTGCCACGAGATGCAGGGCCGTGGGGGAATTCTCGGCCCCGACCTATCGGCCGCCGCGGCAATCCCGGCCAATACCATTCGCCGCAAGATGGAAGACCCAAGCGATGTGGCGCGCCGGCGGCGCGGGCCGGCCGTGGGATGGGTGAAACTCACGCTCACCGATGGCGGATCGAAAGAAGGTATTGTCCGCAATGAAGACACCTTCCATCTCATGTTGATGGACCGCACCGGCAAACTGCAGATTCTCGATAAGCGCCAGATTGCCGAACGAGTGGAACACCGCGAGTCCATCATGCCCGGCGACTTCCGCCTCCGCCTGACGGAGGGCCAGCGCGAGGATCTCGTGGCGTTTCTCAAGGCCAATAACCAACGTGATTTCAATCGCATCACCGCCGCCGAATTGCCCCCGGGGCCGCTTACGTATGAACGCATCCGTCTGGCGGCCGGCGAACCCCAGAACTGGCTCACCTACTGGGGCGATTACGCCGGGCACCACTTCTCGCGCCTCGATCAGATTACTCCGGCCAATGTCGGCCGCCTGCAGACGCGCTGGGCGGTGCAGATGCCCGGGGACTCGATTCTCGAAACCACTCCCATCGTCGTCGATGGCATCCTCTACACGGCGGGCATGCCCGGCCAGGTCTTTGCGCTGGATGCGCGCACCGGCATGCAAATCTGGCGCTACCAGCGTCCGCAGAAGCAGGTGAACGCCTTTGAGAGCAACCGTTACAACCGCGGCGTCGCCGTGCTTGGCAACCGCGTTTTCTTCGGCACGCTGGACGCGGCGCTGATCGCGCTGGACGCCCGCACCGGCCGGCCGTTGTGGGAAACCCAGGTCGCCGACACCATGCTCGGCTACAGCATCACGGTGGCCCCGCTCGTCGTTAAGGACAAAGTCATCGTCGGTGTCGCCGGGGGAGAACATGGCATCCGCGGATTCCTTGACGCCTATGACATCAGGACGGGCAAGCGTCTGTGGCGATTCAACACTGTACCCGGCCCGGGTGAGTTCGGCCATGAGACATGGAAAGGCGATAGCTGGAAACTCGGCGGCGCGCCCACTTGGCTGACCGGCAGCTACGACCCCGAGCTCGACACCCTGTACTGGGCCACCGGCAATCCCGGCCCGGACATGGACGCCGAAATCCGCAAGGGCGACAACCTCTTCAGTTGCTCCGTCATCGCACTCGACCCGAACACCGGCCAGCGCAAGTGGCATTATCAATTCACCCCGAACGACAGCCATGACTGGGACGCCAACCAGGATCTGGTACTGGCCGACCAGGAGATCGGTGGCGTCAAGAGAAAATTGCTACTGCAAACAAATCGCAATGGCCTCTTTTATGCCCTCGATCGCACCAACGGTCAGTTGCTCTTCGCCAAACCCTACGTGCGGCAAACCTGGAACGACGGCTTTGACTCGAATGGCCGTCCGCGCATCATCCCCGATTCAGACTCAAGCCCCGAAGGCCGCGTGGTCTATCCCACGCTGGTCGGCGGCACGAACTGGCAGAGCCCGTCTTATGACGCCCGCTCGGGAAGGCTCTTCGTGGTCTATGCCGACGGCGCGGAGCGCTATGTGCGGGAGCCAGGCGCCTACGAGCCCGGCAAAGCCTATTGGGGCGGCCGGTCGCTGCCCACCGGCGAGCCGCCTCGCGTGGGCATCAAGGCCCTTGATACCAGCACCGGCCAAGTGGATTGGGATTTCAAGATCGCTCGCGGCTCGCTGGCCGCCGGGGTACTGGCTACATCCTCGGGCTTGTTGTTTTCGGCTACTTCGGAAGGCAACCTGATCGCCCTCGAAGCGAAGACCGGCAAGCCGCTGTGGCGCATGCAAACCGGCGCGAGCACCGCCGCCTCGCCCATCAGTTATTCCGTCGACGGCAAACAGTACATCGCCGTCGCCTCCGGCATGGTGTTGTACAGCCTCGCGCTGCCGGATTAATCGACGGCGATCACGGCTGTCACTGGACAGTGATCGCTGCCCATGATGTCGTTGAGCATGTCGGCTTCGCGCAGGCGGTCCCGGTGCGCGGCGGTTATCACGTTGAAATCAATTCTCCAGCCGATGTTGCGAGCCCGCGCCCCCAGCCGGGCGCTCCACCAGGAATATTTGACCTCACCGGGATGCAGTTGCCGCCAGGTATCGGTCCAGCCTGAGAGCAGGAACTGATCCATCCAGGCACGCTCCTCGGGCAGATAGCCAGGATTTTTCTCATTCTCCTTGGGCCGCGCCAGATCGATCGGATACGGTGCGATGTTGTAGTCCCCACCAAGCACAACAGGCTTGCCGGAGCGGGCGAGCTGCTCGAGGTGCCCGGCCATCGCGTCGCAGTAACGAAGCTTGTAATCAAGCCGCCGGCCGCCATCCTGCGAGTTCGGAAAGTACGCGCTCACAACAATGAAGCGATCGAATTCGGCCGTAAGCGCCCGTCCCTCGCCATCGAACTCTTCATAGCCGAAGCCGGCCGTCACCTTCTTCGGAGCCATCTTCGAGAGAATGCCCGTGCCGCTGTAGCCTTTCTTCACCGTGGCGGGAAACCAATAGCTGTCCCAGTGCCCCAGGCTGAGGATCTCCTCGGGAATCTGCGCCTCATCGGCCCGCACTTCCTGCAGCATCACCACATCGGCGTCATAGGAGCGCACCCAATCCGCCAGCCCGGCTTTCGTGCAGGCGCGAATGCCGTTCACATTCCAGCTGGCAAGCCGGACTAGCTTCTCGCCTTTTGACATGCTTCCGCGAGTCTTTCGAGCATGCGCTCGGTCGCCGCCAGATCAATACACTCATCCGTGATCGATTGACCAAAGGTGAGCGGCTTGCCGGGAACCAGATCCTGCCGCCCCGCCACGATGTTTGATTCGATCATCACGCCAAAGATGCCTTCCTGGCCGGCCTCAATCTGGGTGGCAATCGCATCGCCGACGATCGGCTGATTGCTCGCGTGTTTCTGCGAATTCGCATGCGAACAATCAATCATCAGCCGGTCGGGCAACCTCTGCGCCCGCAGCGTATCGAGGGCGCCCGAGACCGACTCATCATCGAAATTCGGCAGCTTGCCGCCGCGCAGGATCACATGGCAATCCGAGTTGCCGTTCGTCTCGACAATTGCCGTATGGCCGGTCTTCGTCACGCTGAGAAAATGATGCGTCTCGCGCGCCGCGCGGATGGCGTCGATGGCAATGCGCACATTGCCGTCGGTGCCATTCTTGAAGCCCACGGGACAGCTAAGCCCACTTGCCAGTTGGCGGTGGCTCTGGCTCTCGGTGGTGCGGGCGCCGATCGCTCCCCATACGATCAGATCGGCGATGTACTGCGGCGTGATCATGTCGAGGAACTCAGTTGCCGACAACAGGCCCATCTTGAGCAGATCGAGCAGCAGCTTGCGCGCCCGCCGCACGCCTTCGTTGATGTTGAAGCTTTCGTCGAGAAAAGGATCGTTGATCAGCCCCTTCCAACCCACCGTCGTGCGCGGCTTTTCAAAGTAGACGCGCATCAGAGTCAGCAGTTGCCCGTCATAAGCCCGCGACATCTCCTGCAGCCGCCCCGCGTATTCAAGCGCCGCCTCCGTGTCATGAATCGAACAAGGGCCCACCACCACCACCAGCCGCTTGTCGTGGCCGTGGATAATCTGGTGCAGCGCCTCGCGAGTGTGATGGATCTGGCGCGTATCTTCTTCGCTGGGCTGGAAATCCCGCAGGACTTCGAGCGGAGGGGTGAGTTCACGGATGCCGCGGATGCGGACATCGTCGGTACGGAATGGCATTCGTCTAAGCCTTTATTTTACTAGGGTTTCATTTACCAACTCGAGGTGGTGCTCCATCCTCGTGTATCCTGACAGATTCCTCCTTATGAAGGCACAACTGGAGCGCTACTTTGAGTTCGCCGCCCTTGGCGCCAACTGGCGGACCGAGATCCTCGCCGGGGCCACGACGTTTATCACGATGGCCTACATTCTCTTCGTGAATCCGTCGATCCTCGCCGAAACCGGTATGCCCTTTGGCGCTGTCGCCGCCGCCACCTGCCTCAGCGCTGCCTTTGGCAGCATCCTCATGGGCGCTTTCGCCCGCTATCCGATTGCACTGGCGCCCGGCATGGGGCTGAACGCCTACTTTACCTATGTCGTCGTCAAGGGCATGGGCATTAGTTGGCAGGTGGCGCTCGGCGCGGTCTTCTTTTCAGGTATCGCCTTCCTGATTCTCACCATGACCGGGTTACGGCAGAAGATCGTCGAGGCCATGCCAGCGGAGCTCTATGCCGCCGTAGCTGTCGGCATCGGCATCTTCATCGCCTTCATCGGGCTCAAGAACGCCGGCATCGTTGTCGCCAACCCGGCCACCATGGTGACGCTCGGCGATCTCGGCGCCCCCAACACGATACTCGCCATCGGCGGGCTGATCCTCATGGCCCTGCTGATGTCCTGGGGGGTGCGCGCGGCGATGCTGCTCGGCATCGTTGGCGTCAGCGCCACCGCCATGCTCACGGGTGTCGTCCAGTGGAAGTGGCAACCCTCTTACCTGCCTCAGCTCGGCGACACGGCACTGCAACTCGATCTGAGCGGCGCGCTGGCTCGCGGTCTGTTCGAGATCATTTTCGTTTTCCTCTTCGTCGATCTCTTCGATAATCTCGGCACCCTCGTGGCCGTCAGCAAGAAAGCCGGCCTGCTCGATGAGAATCACCGCATCCCCCGTGTCGGGCGCATTCTCACCACCGATTCGCTGGCGACCATGTTCGGCGCCCTCACCGGCACCTCCACCGTGGTTAGCTACATCGAGAGTGCCTCGGGCGTCGCCGCCGGCGGGCGCACTGGCGTTACGGCCATCGTTACCGGGCTACTGTTTCTGCTCGCTCTTTTCGCTGTTCCCGTCGTGGGCATCATCCCCGCCGCCGCTACCGCGCCCGCTCTCATCCTCGTCGGCAGCCTCATGATCTCTCATGCCGCCGAAATCAATTGGCACGATGCCGAATCCGCCATCCCCGCTTTTCTCACGATTCTCATCATTCCGCTGAGTTTCAGCATCGCCAACGGTCTCGCCTTCGGCTTCATCGCCTGGACGCTGCTCAAGCTCTTCCGTGGCAAGGCATCTCAGATCGGCTGGCTCGTCTACGTTTTAACCACTCTTTTCTTGATCCGCTTCATCTATCTCGGTAAGGGATAATCAGGCATGCTACAACTCGGATGGCTCTGGAGCGACCCGCTCAAACCCGGATCTCCGGCGCCCCCTTTCAAACTGCGGGACCAGGACGGCAACCTGGTCGAACTGCAAAAGCTGCGCGGCAAGAACGTCATCCTCGTGTTCTACCCCGCCGACGACACCCCCGGCTGAACCAAGCAGGTCTGCGACATCCGCGATAACTGGCATCGCGTGAAGTCGAAGAACGCCGTGGTCTACGGCGTCAACCCTGGCTCAGCGGAGAGCCACAAGAAGTTTGTCGACAAGAACCGCCTCGAATTTCCGCTGCTCGTGGATACGGGACAGGAAGTCGCGCGTCTCTTTCAGGCGCATGGTCTCTTTGTGAAGCGCACGGTCTACCTCATCGACCCGGAAGGCATCATCCGCTTCGGCCAGCGCGGCATGCCCTCCCCACTCGAGGTGCTTCAGCACGCACGCTAGTTATTGCACAATCCGCGGAAAAGCCCCCACGTCTCCGGCCGTGGGCCTTGCCCGCGTCTGTGCCCAGGCATCGCGCACTTCCGCCGGGAAACCGGCAATCATCTGTTCCATTTTCTTTTGCAGCCTCTCGACATCGGCCGGACGTTCCGGCGCAATGTCGTAGCTTTCGTTGGGGTCAATCGCGAGGTCATACAGTTCCGGCTTCGGCAGAGGCAAGTTCAAGCGTCCCGCCGCCGGAGCGGGGCTATAAACCTGCGAGTTGTAACGTGCGACATGCAGTTTCAGATTTCCGTCGCGGATGCACTGGGCGTTCCAGCCATCAAAATACAACAAGGCTTCCCGCTGCCGCCGCTGCTCGCGCCCGGTCAACAATGGCAGCAGATCTGCTCCGTCGAGCGGCTTCGCCGGCAGCTTCGCCCCGCTCAAGCGCGCAAAGGTCGGCAGCACATCCATCGTAGAGACGAGTTCGTCCGAGACACGATTGGCCGCCACCGTCCCCGGCATGCGGGCAATCAGCGGCACGCGCACTCCGCCCTCGAGCGTAGCTCCCTTGCGGCCGCGCAGCGGACCCGGGCTACCCTGATACCAGGGCCCGTTGTCCGAGGAAAATACGATCAGCGTCTCGCGGTCGAGCCCGTGCCGTTTGACGGCCTCCCACACCTGCCCCACGCCCCAGTCGAGTTCTTCCACCACATCACCATAAAGACCCTGCGCGGACTTACCGCGAAACCGCGCGCTCGCCCCCAAGGGAATATGCGGGAACGTGTGGGGGAAATAAAGAAAGAAGGGGCTGTCCTTGGCGCTGTCGATGAACTTCACGGCCTCCTCGGCATAGCGCCCCGCCAGCCGGTCCATCGCCGCCCGTTGCTCCACGATTTCAACCCCGCCCTTTCCGCTGCGCAGCAGCACGGGAGGATCCATATCGTTCGAATAAGGAATGCCGAAGTAGCCATCGAAACCACGGCTTGTCGGCAGATGTTCCGGATGGTGTCCCAGATGCCATTTGCCCACACAGTGTGTGCGGTAGCCTTGCGGCTTGAGCATCGCGGCGATCGTCGTCTCGTCTTCCGGCAGGCCTTCCCGGTCACGCGGAAACAGCACACGCGGGATCTTCACCCGTGTTGGGTAACGTCCGGTCAGCAGGGCTGCCCGCGAAGGCGAGCAGACCGGGTTCGCCGAGAGGCATTGAGTGAACCGCATCCCCTCCTTCGCCAACCGGTCCAGATGCGGCGTGCGAATCCGTCCCCCATAACAGCCCAGGTCTCCGTAGCCCAGGTCATCGGCATAAATCAGAATCAGATTCGGCGCGCGCCGCGCCCCGCTTGCCGCGAATGGCAGCAAGCCCATCACATCCCGCCGGCTCAGCATGACTACTGCTTACGGCACACGAAAGTGCCGGTCGCCTGCCCCGCCAGATCCACTTTCCCTTTTAACTCGGCGCCTTCGAGCTTGCCCTGATAAACAACGGAGCTTCCCTGCACGCCGAAAGACCACGTCGCGGTCGAGCCTTGCACGGTGCCCTCGACATCGGCATCCCCCAACTGGCCGGAGTACTTGCCCTTCAGCTTTTCACCCGTCTGCTGGAACTCAAAGCTCGGTGAGCCACTTCCCGCATCGGTCTGCACCTCGCAGGCCCATTTGCCGCTTAAATCCGCTGCGCTGAGACTGGCAGCCAGCATGAGTATCGGAATCAACTTTTGCATACACCAATAATATAGGGCCTCCCCGTGAAGGGAGGCCCCATGGCTTTATGGACTCAGACCAGCGCTTAGAAGTTATAACGCAGGCTGAGCTGCATCGTGCGCTCACTCGACTTCGAAGTGATCTTTCCGAAGTTGGCCGAGGTGGGATTGGTATCCACACCACCCCAGTTCGGATGGTTGATCCAGTTGAAGCCTTCAGCACGGAAAGTCAGAGCCTGACGCTCCGTGATCCGGAAGGCCTTGAACAGCGCCAGGTTCCAGTTTTGGAAGCCCGGGCCATTAAACTGGACCGAGTTCCGGTTCTGGTTCGGTAGCGTGCCGTTCGCCGGACGAGTCGCCAGCGGCGAGCCGTTCAAAGTCCGCTGGAAGAAGAAGTTACCGTCTTCAAAGTTTCCAGCGGCCGTACGGTTCGAGAATTGACCCGTATACTGCGGCGCGCCAGCCAGGTTCCAGGGCTTGCCGTTTGCCGAACCGATGCCGAGATAGTCGTCACCGTTGGCGATCGTGAAGGGCGTACCCGTCTGGAACTGATTCACGCCCGAAAGCTGCCAGCCGCCAGCGATGGCGCGCAGAGCTTTGTTTGTGTCGCTCGAGTTAAAGAAGGGCATTTCCCATACGAAGTTGATCACCGCGATGTGGCGGGTATCGTTCGCGGACTTACCCCAGTTCAACTGTTGGTTGAAGGTATCGATGAAGCCGTCGCGCGGACCCGAGTTGTTGTCCATAGTCTTCGACAGCGTGTAGGCAAAACCGTAGCTGAAGCCCTTGGTAAAGCGGCGGTTTGCTTCGATCTGCAGACCGTGATAAGTGCTGCGGCCCGAGTGCTCGAGCATCGGGATGTTCGCAAAACCCTTGTAGGGACGCAGGAAGTTGACGTTCGCGCCGGCGTTTTCCGGACGGAAGGTCGTGCCGGTCGGCAACTGGTTCAGATCGCGTTCGCGCGCCAGGTAGTTGCCCACCGTACCCACATAACCAACTTCAAGAGTGGTCGCAAAACCGATTTCCCGTTGATAGCTCAGATTCCAGTTGTAGCTGCGTGGAATCTTGTAGGCGCGGTCGATCGTCATGAAGAACTGCGGGAAGGCCGTACGCGTCGCGCCGCCCGGGTTGTCAGCCGATCCATTCGTCACCGAGGCCATCGGCTGGAAGGGGGGATTGCCACCAAGGAAGACGCTGTCATAAACACCGGGGCGGGAAATGAAGCCGCCGAAGCCGGCACGAATCACCTGCTTATTCGTGAACGAATAGGCGAGGCCGAGACGCGGGACAACGTTGAACTGATTCGGCGAAGGATAAGCGTCGCCGCCATCGAAGAGGCGGTTCCACTGCGGATCGCTTGCCGCCGGAATGCGGCCGATCGCGGCTTTCGGCCAAGCTGTGCCAGGGATGCGGACGCCATTGAAGCGGTCCCCGCTGATCACGTTACCGCTCGTGCGGTCCAGCACCGCGGCGCGGCTGAGGTCATAAGCAGCCGGGTCAAAGTAAGCCATGTTGCCCCACAATGACTTGTAGTAGCCGTTGGAGCGCGAAGCACGCATGCCAATTTCCACTTTCAGTTTCTGGTTCACGCGCCAGCTGTCCTGCACGAAGAATTCGAACAGGTGGCCGCGGTAGGGAGTAAAGCTGCGCGGACCGATTTCAGCGTAGGTCGAGAACAGGCCGAGGGCCGCATTCGTCAAACCCGTGCCGGTGCCAGGTGCACCGCCAGGACGTACGTCGTTGAATTCAAAACGGCCGTTCTGGTTGTTGGTGCCCCCGGGCACTCCCGATACGTTGATCTGGTCGAAGTCATTTTGGCCAGAGCGTTCAAAGTAAACACCCGCCTTGATCGTGTGGTTGCCAGCGATCTTCGTGAAGTTATTTGACAATTGGTAGATCGGGCCGGAGGAGCTAGCCGGATACGGGCCACCGTCGATCGTACCCACATTGGGAATCACGACCGTGGGGATCTTATCATTGATTTCCTTCGGTTCCGGGAACAGGTACGGGTAGGTAATGTTGTTGACCGAGCGCTGGAAGCGGCCCACGCGCTGCACGCCGATCGTAACACGATCGTTGGAGGCAGCAAACATAGCTTCGTTGATCATCGTTGGACTGAGAGTCCAGGTGTGCGTCAGGCTGCCCGTCTTGTTGGGCCGGTCGAGCTGCGAGGGAGCGAAGTCGAAACCACTAATAAACGCATTCGATTCGAAATAGTCAAAGTTGGAGTGCCGAAAACGTACCACTTGATTCGAAGTCGGATTGTAGTCAATCGAGTAGGTATCCTTGCGTTGGTCGCGGGGAGCTGGACGAACCTGGAAGAAGTTGGCATTGCCAGGATAGATTCCGTTCGGCTGCGGATACGTGCGCAAAAAGGCAATACCGTTGGGGCTCAATCGGCTCGCCGGAATGACGTTGCCCGGAAAGGGCGCACCCGTAGTCGGATCGTTGATCATACGCGGTGCGTTGTAATAGATGTTCGTTCCAGCCAATTCGCTGAAGTCACCATTGCGCATCGCCATCGACGGCACGCGCTGGAACGTCGACGATTCCTGACGCAGCTTCACCCATTCCTGGGCAAACATAAAAAACAGCTTTTCGCGATTCCGATTCCAACCCTTCGGAATGAAGACGGGTCCGGAAAAGTTGTAGCCATACTGGTTGAACTTGAGGGGCGCCGTAAAGTTCGAAGCCGTGCTCTGGTTGCGCGACCACTGGTTCGCGTCCATCGCATTGTTGCGCAGGTACTCGTAGAAGGAGCCATGGAATTCACGGCCGCCCGAACGCGTCACCATGCGGATCTGACCGTTGCCGGAACGGCCATATTCGGCAGCGTAGTTCGCCGTCAGAATCTGCACTTCCTGCACCGTATCGACGTCGGCCGAACCAATCGAGGTACCATTGGCGCGGGTACGGATGCCAACTGCACCGTCAAAAGTGATTAGTGAGTCCTGCGAACGGCCGCCGTTAATGGTGAATCCACCGCTAGACAGCGCGAAGTTAAAGCCCGAAAGAGCGCCACCGCGCACGCCCGGCTTCAGCAGCGCCAACTGGATCGGGTTGCGGCCGTTCAAGGCCATCGTTTCGATCTGCTTGCGTTCTACCGTCTTACCGACCGCGGCCGATTCGGTATTGATCTGCGCCACGCTCGCTTCCACCGTCACCGTGTCAGTCACCTGACCAACGGCCAGATCGACATTCACAGCAATCGGGAGACCGGCATCCAATTTGTTACGGCTCACCGAGGCCTTCTTGAAGCCAGGGGCCTCCACTGATACGGTGTAGTAGCCGGGAGCAATGTTGGTAACAGTGTAGAATCCGCTGGCGTTCGTGGTCGATTGCCGCTCAAACGAAGTGCCTTCATTCTTGACGGTCACTTTCGCGTTGGCAATTACCGCACCGCTGGGATCCTTTACGACACCGGAAATGCTGGAGTTATCAGATTGGGCAAAACCCAGTGACGCGGCCAGCAACAAGGCCAGGGTCACAAGGCTCACCGGGGAAATTCGGGAGCACACTTTGCTCTTCATACTTGGTTTTTTCCTCAGAAACAGAAAGTCAATTCTTCTTCCGGATCAGAGCCGGAGAAAATCGGCAAGGTCACTTGATTGTATCGAAAAAGCCATTACGCTGCAGTGAATATCAGAAATACAACTTACCACCCAACTGGATGACCCGCGTTGTAATCCCCTGCACGCCGCCCCCCACGGCGCCGAACGTCTGTGAACGGACGTTACGGTCTACCGCGCCAGGGTCGGGATTGTAGTGATTCATCAGGTTGAAGATCTCCGTGCGAAATTCGAAACGCATGTTTTCGCGGATCGCGAAGTTCTTGTTCACGGAAAAATCGGCGTTGATGATACCGGGTAGGCGGATCGCATCCGTCCGCGGCGAAGTCCCGAAGCGGCCATAGGCCGCAGGGTTCCGGTCGGCCGCAATAAAGGCTCCCGTATTGAACCACTTCTGCCAGGTCCGTTGACTGCCGGGTAAATTGCCGTTCTGGCCGGAGATCTGGTCAGGCCGTGAATTCACGCCCGTGCCCGTCGTATCGATGTTCGCGCCCACGGGTGCCGGGAAACCGCTCTGGAAGGTCATAATCGTCGAAGCCTGCCAGCCACCCAGGAAGCTTTTCAAAAGCCGGTTGGTCGAATTGCGGAAAAACGGCAGATCGTAAAGTACCGTGTTCACCTGGCGATGCCGTACATCGAAGCCGGAGGTCGCCTTGTCATTCTGTCCGTTGTAGACGTCCTGCGGCGCTCCGATAAACGAGCCGCCGCCCACCTGTCCCCCGATGTCGTTGGGTCCGGAAATCGCGTGCGACCAAGTGTAGGCGCCCAGCACCGTGATGCCCTTGGCCATCCGGCGTTCAAACTTCATCTGCAGGGCGTGATAGGTGCTGTTGCCGACACTCTTGTCGCTGCGCACGGGGCGCAGGAACTGTTGGTTGGGCCGCCGCGCATTGATCGACGGCTGGCCGGCGACACGCGGATCGATCAGCGCGATCGGGCGGTTCAGATCCTCGAAGGTCACAATCAAACGCGTTCCCTTTGAGCCGACATAGCCGACGTCGAGAACGAAATTACCAGGCAGCTTTTTCTGCAGGTTCAGGTTCCATTGCTGGATGTAGCTGTCGCGCATATCCGGATCATTGGACACGGCGAAATTCAGCGCGCCGCCTGTCTGCGCTCCAGCAAAGGGGTTGCTGAAGAACAGATCGGGCACCCCCGACGGACTGCCGACGATGTTGGCGCCGGCGGTCGCCTGCGCGCCTTCCGCCATCGCGAAAATCGCGTTGGAAATCTGCGGCGTATAGTAAACGCCATAACCCGCGCGCACCACCGTATCATTCAGCAGGGCCGGCCGCCAGGCAAGGCCGATCCGCGGCCCCCAGTTGTTGCGATCCGGTTTAATCAACGCCCGGCCGAAGGGCGAATTGCTCGGATTGAACAGATTGCCGACAATGTAGCCGTTCTGCGTGATGTTTACCATTTTGTCGTCGGCCTGATAGTAGGGCCCAAAGTAGTCGTAGCGCATCCCCACGTTCACGGTCAGGCGGTTGGTCACGCGCCAGTCATCGTTGAAGAAGAAGCTCTGCCACCAGTTGCTCAAGCGCGTTGAGGTAGGCACCGGGTTGATCAGCGCGGTCCGCACATAACCCAGCATGAAGTCGGCGAAGGCCGAGCCCGTGTACAGGCCATCAAAGCTGAACTGCCCGCGGGGCTGGCGAGCCTGATCGAAGGTCACATAACGTTTGGCCAGATCGACACCAAACTTCATCAGATGCTTGCCCTTTTGCCAGGAAAGCGTGTCGGTAAATTGCACGATCGCATTCGAACGGTCGCGCGGGCCGATCTGCCGCTGCAGATCGAACACCGAATAGCCGCCGTCGGCGCCGCTGATGCTGATCTGCGGCGGGCCGAATTCTTTCGGCAATTTCGAGACAAGCGGCAGGCCCATCTTGTTGGCGATATCAAATTCCGGCTTATTCGAAGTACCGAAGGTTTCAAACTCGGCAAACGATGCCGTGCCGCCTTTGAAGTCATTGATCAGGGTCGGGGAGAACGTATGCACCCAGTTGCCGCTCACCGTCCGCGCCGAGCCGATGTTGTCGCGCTGGTCGTTGCCCCAGAAGGGAATGCCAGCCTCGAATGTATCGTTAAAAATGTAGCGGGCAAAGATCGTGTCCTTGGTGGAGAACACATGGTCGACCCGCCCCGTGTACGTATCCTGTTGGGACAAGCCCGTCGGCCGTTGCGAGATGAAGTTTTGCAGCCCTTGCTGCGTATTCGGCAGCGGCGTGAACTGGATAAAAGCGCGAGCCTGCGGGCTCAGCCGCGAGAGCGGGATCACGTTGCCCACAATGCCGGCATTCAGCGGGTCACGCAGCGTCAGTGGCTGCCGGGAAGTGGCATTGAGCAGACCACGGAAGTCCCCGTTGCGCTGCGCCTCGGTGGCGACAATCCGCAAACCGGGGTTGGCCGCCTGCAGCAGACGCCCCTCCTCCCAGTTGAAGAAAAAGAATGTCTTGTCCTTGCCGTTATAGACCTTCGGAATGTAAACTGGGCCACCGAAGTTGACCCCAAACTGGTTGCGGTTCAAACGGGGGTTCGACACACCGCGGCCGGCAATGGCGTCATAGCTCTGCGTCAGGGCGTCATTCCGGTTAAAGAGCCACAACGTGCCCCGGTACTGGTTCGTGCCGCGGCGCGTGATCAGATTTACCTGCCCGCCCGGCGCCCCGCCCGACTCGGCGCCGTAGCTCGAGGTCTCCACCTTGAACTCGCTCAGCGAGTCGATGCTCGGCGAGAAACTGAAAGTCATCGCGTCGTAGTCCATGAACTCGATGCCATCGATGAAATAACGGTTTGCCGTGTCGCGCGCCCCATTGGCGCTCATGCCCGTTTCCCCGAAGGCCGCGCTTTGTTGCCCGATCGAACCACGGCCGCGCCGCACCGTAATCGAGCCCGGAGTGCCCGCCTGCACCCCGGGAATCAACTGGGCCAACTGCACAAAATTCCGCCCGTTGAGCGGCAGTTGCACCACCTTCGTCGCATCAATCACCGTGCCGACCACCGCGTTATCAGTCTGCAGCACCGCCGCCGAGGCATCGACGGATATCGACTCGCTGACCTCACCCACCTTCAGCGAAAAATCCTGCCGCAGGGACTGCTGAACCTGCAGTGTCAGCGAAGCGATCTTCTGACTCTGAAATCCCTTCGCCGTCAAAGTCACCGTGTACTCCCCCGCTGGCAGAAAGGGAATCGTATAGTTGCCGCTCGCGTCAGAAACGGTCTCGCGCGCCGCATTCGTCGCCAGGTTCACGGCCTTGATCACCGCCCCGGGAATCACCGCGCCGGTGGCGTCCGTTACCGCCCCAGTCAGCGTGCCAGCCGTCTGTTGAGCGTGGATCGAGCAGGCGAGAGCCGCCAAAATAAGAAAGATGCGAAGCAACATGTTACTTCGCATCTTAGCAAGCCGAACTGTGGAAATGACAGCTAAATGACTTCCACACCCATCGAACGGCAGGTGCCCTTCACCTGATTGATCACGCCCTCGAGATCGAAACTGTTCAGATCCGGCATTTTCACCTTGGCGATCTCCTCGATCTGCTTCATCGTGATCTTGCCGACCTTGTTCTTGTTCGGTTCCTTCGAGCCGCTTTGCAGATTCAGCGCCTTCTTGATCAACACCGGCACCGGCGGCGTCTTCGTGATGAAGGTGAAGGTGCGATCCGAGAAGATCGTGATCACAACGGGGATGATCAACCCCGCCATGTCCGGTCCGGAAGTCCTCGCGTTGAAGGCCTTACAGAATTCCATGATGTTGACGCCTTGCGGACCAAGAGCGGTACCGACCGGGGGCGCCGGAGTCGCTTTGCCCGCCGGGATTTGCAGCTTAACTGAGCCTGTAACTTTCTTCGCCATTTGCTTATACCTTTTCTACTTGTAGGAAGTCGAGTTCGACAGGTGTGGATCGCCCGAAGATTGTCACCATGACGCGCAGCGTGTTGCGTTCCGGGTTGACTTCGTCCACCTTGCCGGAGAAATTGTTGAACGGCCCGTCCACAATACGTACCGTCTCGTTCTTTTCGTAAGTGACCTTCGGCCGTGGCGCATCGCCCGTGCGCGTCTGCCGGAACAAAACCTTGTTCACTTCATCCGCCGTTAGCGGCACCGGCGTATTGCCACCGCCCACAAATCCCGTTACGCGCGGCGTGTTCTTTACCTCGTGCCACAGCTGATCATCCATTTCCATCTGGATCATCACATAGCCCGGATACAGCATTCGCTCGCTGGTCACCTTCTTGCCGTTCTTCATCTCGACCACCTGCTCCTTGGGGATGAGAATCTGCCCCAAACGGTGATCGAATCCGAAAGCCTGAGCGCGGCTGCGCAGACTCTCGGCCACCTTATTCTCGAAGCCCGAATAGGTGTGGATAATGTACCAGTTCATGTTTGCGTAGGCGGCATCCTCCGCCGGCGCTTCCGCCGCCACTTCTACCTCGGCCGCCTCGCCCCCCGCGGGGACCGGGCCGTCTTCGCTCACTTCGCCGGATTCGTTGATTTCGTCAAATTCCGCCATGGGATCCTCGCGGCGCTATTTTGCGCTCCATTGAAAAATCTGCGTCACGCCGCGGGCAAACAACTGGTCCACCACGGCGAAATACGCCGCGAACAGGAATACGCTAGCCACCACAACGGTCGTGGTCGCCACCACCTGCTTGCGGTTCGGCCAGGTGACCAGCCGCATTTCCTTTTGCAGGTCTTCAAAATAATCTCTTACGTTCTGGACCCACGAGGAGGCCTTTGTTATCGCGTTTTCGTTCGCCATTCGATTGCTTTCTCCGGGCTTGAGCCTGCGCTGACAGGCCGGCGGGGAATGAAGGAGGTTTTTTGGCAGGGGCAGAGGGATTCGAACCCCCAAAGGCGGTTTTGGAGACCGCTGGTTTACCGTTAGCCTATGCCCCTATCGGAAATCCCATTCTAGTATAAATCAACAGGGGGCTCGAACCCAAACCGGGTTGAGCCCCCTTGTTTCCCATACCGGCAATGCCGGTACTACTCGACAATCTCCGACACCGTGCCAGCGCCGACCGTGCGGCCGCCTTCGCGAATCGCAAAGCGCAGCCCCTTGTCCATCGCCACCGGGGTGATCAGCTCGATCTCCATCTGCACGTTGTCGCCCGGCATCACCATCTCGGTGCCC
>JAINDK010000027.1 GCA_019931185.1 Bryobacter sp. CoA8 C33 | reverse complement strand
TGAACGGAAACGGACAGGATAGCCGCAATCTCCAAGTTCTGTTTTCCCTCGGCAGCGAGCAGAACCACGCGGGCCCGCTCGGCGACCCGGACCTGAGACTTACGGCCGTTGGCCCACGCCTCCAGGGTCGTTCGCTGTTCCGCGGAGAGTTCAATTGGCGGAGCAATGCGCATGAAAGTCCAGCACCTCAATTGTAGAGGCGTCGGAAATTCGATACTGATTACCATTAGCGAAGCACTACACTAGTTGCTCGCGCACAGCGGGCTCCTGCCCGTGCGCGGCGTGCAGACTCTCGATGCGTTCGGCTAAGGCGAGACACGCTGCGGGTCGGGCTCGACCACTGTCGCGTTATAACGGCCCATAACGGAGGCGACCTCGAAGAGCAATCGGCTAGCATCAGGTATTGTCAAAAGCCAAGCAGACCAGCCTTGAACGTTCGGCTTTTTCCAGGCGGCAGCAAAGCAACAGTGAACAAGACCCATTGACACTACGCCATTCTGGATGCTTTGGAAGGCGAGTTGGAGAATCTGTTCTGCTGGATTTTCACGTTCAGTGGGTGTCCAGGCTAAATAGTCTTCGAGCAGTAATCCAGCGAAGGAGGCCGTGGGGGCGTGGGCATCGCGCCAGCACCTCTCGAGGATCTCGCGGCTGCGTTGGGCGGTGAGCGGAGCCTGGCGCGTCCCGGTGGTGGCCTTGCCGCGCAGGCGCATGAGGACGAAGAACTCACCGAGTAGATCCGGTACGATGGCGCCGAGTGGCTGGCCGGGGTCGGAGAGGGTTTGCAAGGCTGCGAAACGGGCTGGGGGGAGATTGTTGCGGGCGCGACTGAAACTAGCGTGATCGTTCGATTCACCCTGGGTGAGCGTGGCCTCGAAGAGTAGATCGAGGTCTTCGTCGGTGATGCCGGATTGGCCCCACTGCTGGACTTGTGACTTGAGAGCGCTCTCGACGAGCAATTCGGGCGACCAGGCGATTTGGTGTTGCGCCTCCGTGAGTGCGGCGGCGGTGAGCAGGGCAAACAGGGGGCGGAACTGGCCGCGCTGTCTCGAGGCAAGGGCTTCGCGTTGGCCGGCCAAGGTAAGAGAGAACGCTTGGCCCGGGTTGCGCCGGAGCCATTCCTGCTCGACCATGGCGTCGAATTCCGGGCGATCGAAGGGAGTGAGGGGAATCGACAGGGTGAGCTGGTTGAGGTCGGTTTCGATCTCGCTGTTGTGCCAATCGGACCAGAGGGGGCCCTGCTCGCTGCGATCGATGAGAACGATGCGAACGCGGAAGGAGGAGGCCGCGGAATGATGATAGAGTTGCTCTAGCCAAGCGAAAACAGACTGGCCGCCAATGCTCTTGGATGCGGCGTAGTCGACGACGGCCAGGGTGTGGGAAATCGGCTGCCAGGGTGCGGGCCAGGAGCTGATTTTGGCAACGAAACCGGTGAGCCAGCCCTGGTGGTGGCAATAGTCAGAAAGCTCGAGGGCGAGGCGGCTCTTGCCGCTGCCGGCGGGACCAGTGAGCTTGAGCACGGCGAAGAGCTGGGGGGAATTGAGCCAGGCGAGCAGGCGTTGTTCGAGGCCCGCGGCGGGGCGGTAGGCACTGGCGCGGCGTTTGAATTGGAAATCGGTGCTGCGGACGGTCTCGGCTGCCGGTTTGCGTAAGTGTTCGAAGCGCTCGAGCGTTGGTTGCGGTTGCAATAAAGCAGTAAGGCCGGCTTGCAGGTCTGTGTGGACTTGAGATAGACGCTGTTGCAGGTTTTCGAAATCAGCGGCAAGCAGACGGTGGAGGTAAATCGTCATACCGCGGAAAGCGCGCTCATCTTCGCGGAGCAGGACCTCGAAGGCTCGGAAGAAGTTGGTTTGGAGGGCCTGGGAGTAGGGGCGAGCCAGGGCGGGGGCAGCCTGGGCGAGGAGGGTATTGGCGATTTCGTCCGCCTGGGTGGCATCGAGAGAGACTGTTGTGAGGAGAGGCTGGCGCAGGAATTCAAGTAACTGCGCCGTATCTGGTTCGGGGGAGAAGCCGCGCCAGTCGAAGGTTGTTTCTGCTTTCTTAAGAAGTTCTTTGATTTCGTTGTCAGTCTTACCAGCTTGCTGGGCGGTTTGGTACAGGAGAGCAAGAAGCGTATGTTTGACGACGCGCTCGAGATCGTGGTTATTAGTGGGAGCCCAGTCGGCAGCCGTTGAGGACGGGAACAGACGAGCCAATGGCTCAGAAGCGAGATTGGCAAGGATACCGCTTACGGTTAAGGCGGCGGCAAGCCAACCGTTCGCCTCGTTGGGTTTGGAGCCGAAGTATTGCGCCACCCCAGCGAGAGTCGCGCAGACACCGACTTGGATGACGGCGGGGAACAGTGAGCTTAAGTTCGGCACGAAGCGATTCTCAGCGTCAGTTTATCCGAGTCAGGTGGGAGGCTGGGTGATACAGCAGCCCGAGCCGCGATAAACTCGAGCCTGTGAAACCCTTCGACTATGCTGCTCCGGTGAGCCTGTCTGAAGCCGTGGCGCTGATGGGCGCCCATCCGGGCGCGCGCCCCCTGGCCGGGGGGACGGACCTTCTGGTGCAACTTCGCTCCGGGCGAAAACAGACCGGCTTTGTGCTCGATGTGAAACGCATTCCGGAGTTGAACCAGCTTCATTACGATGCCGTGACGGGGCTCACGGTGGGGGCGGCTCTGGCCTGTTATCAGATTGGCGCGAGCGATGCCGTGCATGAGCATTACCCGTCGCTGGCCGAGGTGGTCTCCTGGATTGGCGGGACGCCGATACAGGGGCGGGCCTCGCTGGGGGGGAATTTGTGCAATGCGGCGCCGAGCGCGGATACGATTCCTCTGTTGATTGCTCTGGGGGCGACGCTGCGGATCGAAGGGGCGACGGGGGAGAGGCGGCTGCCGGTGGAGGAGTTTTGTCTGGGGCCGGGGCAAAATGCGTTGTTGCCGGGGGAGGTGCTGGTGTCGATACACATCCCGGCGCCGCGGCCGGGGCAGGGGACGGCGTACCTGCGCTTGATTCCGCGGAACGAAATGGACATTGCCGTCGCCGGGGCGGGCGCCAGCCTGACGGTGGTGGATGGCGTGATCACGGAGGCTCGCCTCGCGCTGTCCTCTGTCGCTCCGAGGCCGCTGTTTGTCGAGGAGGCGGGCGAGTTTCTGCGGGGGCAGCGGCCCACGGAGGAAAACTTTGTGAGCGCCGCCGCCCTGGCCCAGGCCGCGGCGAGGCCGATTTCAGATATGCGCGGCTCAGCCGAGTACCGTAAACACCTCAGCGCGGTGATGGCCCGCCGCGCGCTTAGCGCCGCTTACCGGAGATGCACCCATGCTGCCTGAGAAGATCCAAGTAAGGACGATCATCAACCAAGAAGCCACGGAGTTTTTGTGTGAGCCGCGGCAGTCTCTGCTCGAGTGCCTGCGCGATGTCGTGGGGCTGACGGGGACGAAGGAAGGGTGTGGGGACGGCAATTGCGGATCCTGCACGATTGAAATGGATGGGCGGATCGTGACCTCGTGCCTGGTGTTGGGGGTGGAGGCCGAGGGCAGCCGGATCCGGACGGTGGAGGGACTGGCTCAGGGCAACGAGTTGCACCCGCTGCAGAAGGCGTTTCTCGAAAACGCGGCGCTGCAGTGCGGTATCTGCACGCCGGGCTTTCTGATGGCGGCCGATGCGCTTTTGCGGCACAACCCGCACCCGAGCGAGGAAGAGATCCGCTTCTGGCTGGCGAATAATTTGTGCCGCTGCACGGGCTATGACAAGATCGTGCGGGCGATCGTGGCGGCGAGCAAGACCCTGCAAGGAGAACCAGCGCAATGAGCACGACCTACAAAGTGATCGGGACGCGCCCCGTGCGGCATGACGGGGCGGACAAGGTAACGGGGCGGGCGTTGTATGGGGCGGATTTGCATTTGGCGCGGATGGCGCATGGAGCGGTACTTCGGAGCCCGCACGCGCATGCGCGGATACGGGGGATTCGCACGGAGCGGGCCAAGGCGATGCCGGGGGTGTACGCGGTGGTGACGGCGGGGGATTTTCCGGCGGCGCCGGCCGACAAGATGGTGGACTTTGGCGAAGGCGAGATGCTGCTGAGTTCGCTGCGGGGCAATGTGCTGGCGGCGGACAAGGTGCTGTATGCGGGGCATGCGGTGGCGGCGGTGGCCGCGGCGAGCCCGCATATTGCCGCCGAGGCGCTGGAGTTGATCGAGGTGGATTACGAGCCGCTGCCGGCGGTGTTTACGACGCAGGAAGCCATGGCGCCGGGGGCGCCGGTGTTGCATGCGGGATTACGGGACGGCAATGTAGCCGACTACATACGGCATGAGCTGGGGGATGTGGCGGCGGGCTTTGCGGCGGCGGATGTGATTGTGGAGCGCGAGTGGAATACGGCGACGGTGCACCAGGGCTACATCGAGCCGCAGAATGCAACGGCATTCTGGAGCTCCGATGGGCGCATACACATTTGGTGTTCGACGCAGGGATCGTTTATTGCCCGGGATGCGACGGCGGCGGTGCTGGATCTGCCGGTGTCGCGGCTGAAGGTGACGCCGATGGAGATTGGCGGCGGGTTTGGCGGCAAGATCAACGTGTATCTGGAGCCGGTGGCGGCGCTGCTGTCGCGGCAGGCGGGGCGGCCGGTGAAGCTGGTAATGAACCGGCGGGAGGTGTTTACAGGGACGGGGCCGACGCCGGGCTCGCATGTGAGAGTGAAGATCGGCGCCACGCGGGAGGGGCGGATCACGGCGGCCCAGGCGTGGCTGGCCTATGAGGCGGGCGCCTGGCCCGGGGCAATGGTCGGCCCCGGGGCGATGACGGTGTTTGCCTGCTACGACATCGGGAATGTGTTGATTGAAGGCTTTGACGTGGTGGTGAACAAGCCGTCGACGGCGGCGTATCGTGCGCCAGGGGCGCCGAACGCGGCACTGGCGACCGAGACGGCGCTTGATGATCTGGCGCGGCAACTGGAGATGGATCCGATTGAGTTGCGGCTGCGCAATGCGGCGCGGCCGGGGACGCGGCGGGCCGACGGGCCGCGCTACAAGAGCATCGGCTGCGTGGAAGTGCTCGAGGCGATGCGGCGGTCGCCGCATTATCAGGCGCCGTTGCCGGGGGAGAATTGCGGGCGTGGGGTGGCGATCGGGTTCTGGTTTAACGCGGGGCTGGCGAGTTCGGCGACGATTGCGGTGAACCACGATGGAACGGTGAATCTGATCGAGGGTTCGACGGACATTGGCGGATCGCGGGCGGCGCTGGCGATGCAGGCGGCCGAAGTGCTGGGGCTGCGAGCCGAGCAGGTGAACCCGACGGTGGTGGATACCGACTCGATTGGCTACACGGGCGTGACGGGGGGCAGCCGCACGACGTTTTCAACCGGCTATGCCGTGCACGACGCGGCGCAGGCCGTGCTGTCATTGCTCAAGCAACGGGCGGGCCGCATACTGGGCGAGGAAACAGTGAGCTACGAGGATGGCGTATTCTCGGCCGGGGGCAAGACGTTGAGCTTCGCGGCGCTGGCGGCGCAACTGGAGTCGACTGGAGGGCCCATCACGGCGAGCGCGGCGGTGAACCCGCGGGGCGTCGGGGGCTCGGTGGCGGGGCTGATTGTCGATGTGCGCGTGGACCCGGAAACCGGCAAGACGGATATTGTGCGGGTGACGAGCGTGCAGGATGCGGGGCGGGCGATCCACCCGAGCTATGTGGAGGGGCAGATGCAGGGGGGCACGGCGCAGGGCATTGGCTGGGCGCTCAACGAAGAGTACTTTTTTGACAGCCGGGGCGAGATGCGGAACGCGAGTTATCTGGATTACCGCATGCCGACGGCGCTTGATCTGCCGATGATTGAAACGGTGATCGTTGAGGTGCCGAACCCGGGACATCCGTTTGGCGTGCGCGGCGTGGGCGAGGCGAACATCGTGCCGCCGCTGCCGGCGGTGGCGAATGCAATCCGCGCGGCGACGGGGCGGGCGTTGCACCGCGTGCCGATGAACCCGGGGTCGATTCTCGGCTTCTGATCGAATGCCCACGGTGTACATTCCGACGCTGCTGCGGGCCCGGACCGGGGGGCAGGAGAGTTTCGTGCTGGAAGGGGAGACGGTGGGCGCGGTGGTGGATGCGCTCGAGGCGCGTTACCCGGGGCTGAAAGCGCTGCTGCTGCGGCCGCAGGTGGCTGTGTGCGTCGACGATGAGGTGTGCCCGGCGGGGGCGCTGGAGCCGGTGAGGCCGGAGGCGGAAATCCACTTTATCGCCGCGATCACGGGCGGATAGCGGGGCTATTCGAGGAGGATGAGCAGGTCTTTGGGCTCGACGGTTTCGCCGGGCTTGACGAGGACTTCCTTGACTTTGCCGGCGGCGGGGGCACTGACGGTGGTTTGCATCTTCATGGCCTCGAGGACGAGGAGCTTGTCGCCCTTGGCAACGGACTGGCCGGCGGAGACATGGATGTTGGTGACGGCGCCGGGAATGGGGGCGGCGATGTGGGCGGGGTTGGCGGGGTCGGCCTTGGCGCGTTCGCTGATCGAGCCGCGGAGGCTCTTATCCTTGACCTGGACTTCGCGGGGCTGGCCGTTGAGCTCGAAGAAGACCGTGCGGCTGCCATCGGGGTGGGGCTCGCTGGTGGTGAGGTATTTGACGATCAGGGTTTTGCCGGGCTCGAGATCGAAGCTGATCTCCTCGCCTTTTTGCATGCCATAGAAGAACTGGGGCGAGGGGAGGACCTCGACGTTATCGTAGGCAGCGCGGGTGCGGGCGAATTTGAGGAAGACGTCGGGGTACATGAGGTAGCTCATGAGGTCGGAGCTGGTGGGTTTGGCGCCGGACTTCTTTTCAAGCAGGGCGCGGGCTTCTTCGAGGTTGGCGGCGGGGAGTTTGCCCTTGCGGGTTTTGCGGCCCTGGAGGATCATTTTGGCGACCTGGGGCGGCCAGCCGCCTTCGGGTTGGCCGAGGGAGCCCTCGAACATGTCGATGACGGAGTTGGGGAGAGTGAGGGAATGGTCTGGGCCGAGGGCGAGGAATTCGTCGATGGTGAGGCCACGGCTCATGAGATAGAGAGCCATGTCGCCGACGACCTTGCTCGAAGGGGTGACCTTGACGATGTCGCCGAACAGGGCGTTGACGTCACCATACATCTTGGCGACCTCCGGCCAGCGGCTGCCGAGGCCCATGGCTTCGGCCTGTTCGCGGAGGTTGGTGTATTGACCGCCGGGCATTTCGTGAATGTAGAGGTCGGCGAGGCCGTGGCGGGGGCTTGAGTCAAAGCCGCTGTAGTTGTGGCGGACGGCTTCCCAGTATTCGCTGTATTCGAGCAGAGCCTGGCCGTCGAGGCCGGTGTCGCGGCGGGTATGGGCAAGGGAGGCGGCAATGCTGTTGAGGTTGGGCTGGCTGGTGGAGCCGGACATGGAGGCGACGGCGGCATCGGCGACATCGACGCGGGCGTCGGAGGCCTTGAGAACGGAGGCACCGTTGATGCCGCTGGAATCATGGGTGTGGAAGTGGATGGGGAGGGAAACTTCCTCGCGCAGGGCCTTGACGAGGGCTTCGGCGGCATAGGGTTTGGCGAGGCCGGCCATGTCCTTGATGGCGATGACATGGGCGCCCATCTTTTCGAGCTCCTTGGCCATGCGGACGTAGTAGGTGAGCTGGTATTTGGTGCGCTTGGGGTCGAGGATGTCGCCGGTGTAGCAGACGGCGGCTTCGGCGAGGCGGTTGGTCTTGCGCACGGCCTCGAGGGCGACTTTCATGTTGGGAAGGTAGTTGAGCGAGTCGAAGATGCGGAAGATGTCGATGCCCTGGCGGGCGGCCTCGTAGACGAACTCGCGGACGACGTTGTCGGGGTAGGCGGTGTAGCCGACGGCATTGGAGGCGCGGAAGAGCATCTGGAAGCAGATGTTGGGGATGGCTTCGCGGAGGCGGCGGAGGCGCTGCCAGGGGTCTTCGAGGAGGAAGCGCATGGCGACGTCGAAAGTCGCCCCGCCCCACATCTCAAGGGAGTAGAGGCCGCTGAGGCGGTGGGCGACGAAGTTGGCGATGGCCATCATGTCGTAGGTGCGCATGCGGGTGGCCATGAGGGACTGGTGGGCGTCGCGGAAGGTGGTGTCGGTCAGGAGGAGGCGTTTTTGGGAGCGAGTCCAGGCGGCGAATTGTTCGGGGCCCAACTGATCGAGCAACTGGCGGGTGCCGGGCGGGGGGGCGCCGGGGGTGAGAGCGGGGATACGGGAGGTGCGAAAACTGGCGGGCTTGGGCTTGCCCGCGACTTCGGGATTGCCGTTAACAATGACGTCGCCGAGGTAGGTGAGCAGTTTGGTGGCGCGGTCGCGGCGGGTGCGGAAGTGGAAGAGCGAGGGGGTCTCTTCGAGGAAGCGGGTGGTAACGTCGCCTTTTTGGAAGGTTTCGTTGTGGATGACGTTTTCGAGGAAGGGGATGTTGGTCTTGACGCCGCGGATGCGGAACTCGCGCAGGGCGCGGTCCATGCGTTGGCAGGCTTGTTTGAAGTCGCGGCCCCAGGCGGTGGTTTTGACGAGGAGGGAATCGTAAAAGGGAGTAATGACGGCGCCGCCGTAGGCGGAGGCGCCATCGAGACGGATGCCGAAGCCGGCCGGGGAGCGGTAAGTGTGGATGCGGCCGTAGTCGGGCAGGAAGTTTTGAGCCGGGTCCTCGGTAGTTACGCGGCACTGTAGGGCGAAGCCGTTGATGGTGATTTGATCCTGGGGAGGGAGGCCGATTTCGAGCCCGTGGAGGCTGTGGCCCTGGGCGACCTGGATCTGGGTGCGGACGATGTCGATGCCGGTAACCATTTCCGTAACCGTGTGTTCGACCTGGACGCGGGGGTTGACCTCGATGAAGAACCACTCTTCGCGGTCGACATCGACGAGGAACTCGACGGTGCCGGCGTTGACGTAGCCAGCGGTTTTGGCAAGCTTGACGGCGGCGGCGGCAAGTTCGCGGCGGATGCGTTCGGGGAGATTGACGGCCGGGGCGACCTCGACGACTTTCTGGTGGCGGCGTTGGACGCTGCAATCGCGTTCGTGGAGATGGAGGACGTTGCCGTGGGAGTCGGCAATGATCTGGATCTCGATGTGTTTGGCGCGGCGGATGAAGCGCTCGAGGAAGACGGCGTCGTTGCCGAAGGCGGCGCCGGCTTCCCGGCGGGCTTCCTCGAGCTTGCCGCTGAATTCGGCCTCGGACTGAACAACGCGCATGCCGCGGCCGCCGCCGCCGAAGGCGGCTTTGATGATGAGGGGGAAGCCGATCTGACGGGCGATTTTTTCGGCGTTGTGCTTGCTGGTGACGGCATCCGGGGTGCCGGGCACGACGGGGATCTTCGCTTTTTCGGCGAGGGTGCGGGCAGCGGTTTTGTCACCGAGAGAATCGAGAATTTTCGGGCTGGGGCCGATGAAGGTGATGCCGGCGCGCTGGCAGGCGCGGGCGAGGGCGGGATTTTCGCTCAAGAAACCATAGCCGGGGTGGATGCCGTCGACGCCGATGGTCGAGGCCAGGGCGACAATGCCTTCGGCATCGAGGTAGGCTTCGACGGGGCCCTTGTTTTCACCGATCTGATAGGCCTCGTCGGCCTTGAAGCGGTGGAGGCTCAAGCGGTCTTCCTTCGAATAGACAGCAACGGTGCGCAAGCCAAGTTCGTTAGCGGCGCGGAAGATGCGGATGGCGATTTCGCCACGGTTTAATGCTAAAAGTTTCTTCACTGCGGATTGTCTTCAGGATATCGTGGAGAGAGCAATGCGCCTGCGATCGACCAATGACCGGCTGAAGATCGAGCACTCGATTGTGGCGGGGGTGCGGCGGATGTTGGGGCGGCTGCTCGAGGAGAATGCGGCGATCCGGAGCGTGGTGCCGGGACGGATTGCGCAGGTACGGGATGCCAAGGGGAAGGTGACGGTGCGGATTACGGTGCCGACGGCGAACGGATTTAAAGCGATTGCGCTGTCGGACGGGGCGCGGCAGGAATTGTTTATTTCGACCGATCTGAGCCGGGAGGATTTGGAAGTGGCGCTGCAGCGGGCCGCGGAGCGGGCGAACGAGTAGGGATCGAGGCGAGGTAGCCGCGGGGGAATGTCTTCTTCAGGGTCCCGGCAAGGGCGTCGAAGGCGAGGAAATCTGCTTTCTTGAAGCGGATACAGGATTTGCCCATATTCAGTTTCTTGCTGGAGTTGGCCCATTGGCGCTCGAAGCAGGCAGTAGTTTCGGGTTGGAATAATTGGGCCAGAAGATAAGGAGACACGTGGTTGTTGTGTGAGTCTAAGGGCCATGTAGGGCAGAGGCTTTGTGGTGTCGCCGTGGTGGCCGGCGGGGTGGATGCGATGGGGGACAGAGTAGCCGATCATGCCGTATTGCATGTCCTCTGCGTAGATGGGGTCGGGATGATCGAGGATAACGCGGCGGACTGCCGCGAGGGCAGCGCGGCGGTCACGCGGGGAGTTTGGCGAGGCACTGGGGGGCGATTGTGGCTTTGCTGTCCAAGGCGAGATGAATCGAGCACGGAAAAGGGAAAAGCCGTACCTCGGGAGGCACGGCCACGGGAGGATGCTAACGGCGCTTGAGCAGGAAATCAGGCTTCAAAATAGCCCTTGGCCAATTCGGGGCGAACCTCGAGAGCCTTGCGCCAATAAATGTGGGCTTCATCCTGAAGGCCCTGCGATTTGAGCGCGTGACCGAGGTTCAGCAATGCCTCGGCGAAGCTTGGCCGCTCGGCCAGCGCTTCGCGGTAGAGGCGGATGGCGTCTTCGAGCTGACCTTCCTTTTGTAAAAGCAGTCCGGTGTTATAGAACAGTTCAGGGGAGCGCTCGCCGAGATCAATGAGGCGGGCCTGGAGTTCGAGGGCCTGATGCTGATCGCCTTTTTCGACGGCGAGAGCGGCGAGGCCGCGGAGGGCGTCAATGGATTTGGAGTCGGCCTCGATGACATGGGAGAAGGCCCGGGCAGCCTGTTCACGGTTTCCGGCTCGCCACTGGGCGAGGCCGAGATTGAGTTGCGCCTCGGGCCAGTTTGGCCGCTTACTGAGGCAGGTCTCATAGGCTTGAATCGCACCCTGCAAATCACCTCGCTCGAGGCGGAGGAAGCCGAGGCGAAACCAGATGTCTTCATTGTCCTCGTTGTCGCGCAGCAGCGATTCGAGAATGCTCTCGGCATCCTCGCGGGAACCTGCGCCCTCGAGCAGCACGGCGAGATTGTAGCGGACTTCGGCGAGGGTTGGGTTCTTCTTAAGAACGAGTTCATAAGACTCACGCGCGCCCTTAAGATCCCCGAGTTGTTGACGGACGATACCAAGGTTGACAAGAGCCTGTTCGCTGTCAGGGCGAATGCGAACGGCTTCCTGATAGGCTTGGAGAGCCTGTTCCTGGCGGTGCAGCTTCTGGTGGGCGACGCCGAGATTGAACCAACGCTCAAAGTGGTCGGGAGTGTATTCGACCAGCTTCTGACAGAGCTTGGCGGCGGTTTCGTAATCGCCTGTCGTGAAGGCGCAGGTGGCAAGACCTTCGAGGGCAGGCTGTGAGAAAGGCCGCAGGACAAGCAGTTTCTCGGCGTTCGCGCGCGTGACGTCGACATCCTTGAGCGCAATGCCGATCGTGATGAGGTTGACAAGTGCCTCTTCACTGGAGGGATTCGATTCGAGCATGCGGTTATAGAGAAGAAGGGCATCCTCGAGACGATTGAGTAATTGCAGAGAAACAGCCTTGCCGAAAATAGCCGTTTCATTGTTCGGGTCGGCTCGCAGCACCTGCTCGAACAAGTCCAGGGCTTGGGTGGCGCGATCCGTGTGGAGATAGGCAACGCCAAGGCCGAGGCGAGCCTGTTGTGAAGGATTGGGCTCTTCGAGAGCGGTTTGGAAACAATCCGCGGCTTCGCTCCAACGGCCGAGTTTCTCGGCGCAGACGGCGAGGTTGAAGTGCGCGGTGGGATGTTTGGGGTTGAGATCGAGTATTTTCTGATAACTGCGAGCCGCTTCTTCGAACTGTTCCAGTTCGAAATGGAGATGTCCGCGGGCTGAGAACAGCTCAGGATCCTGCTCGCCGTCCTCGATGGCGTCCTGAATTTCCTTGAGAGCTTCTTTGCGCTTTCCTTCTAGATGGAGAGCCACCGCGCGGGCTAGAGCTGAATAGCCTTCTGATGGCCGGACCGCAGTACCCGCCACTGCTGCTTTTGAAACCAAGCTTTCTTTTCGCCGAAATGTCATGGCGCCGTCCTCGCATTTGGATTGAATTGATTATTGGGAGCCAGGTAGGCACAGAGCCGACCCAACATATCGCACTGATGAGAGATTTCCATCCAGCGCAACCGGGCATCTTCACCCTGGCCGCTGTAGAAACCCACACCGCCCCGTGGCAGGCGGTCGTCGGTGAAAACATCAACAACCTGCCCTTGAACGGTAATCACGAAATTGTTACCCCGGATCTCGACGCCAATCCGATACACCGTGTCCATGCGGGGTTGCCATGGAATTGGAATTGACGTACGCGGCCCGGGCTTGCCATTGATCACGGCCCAGCGAACCAGATCCACAGCCGGAAGTGATCCGCCACGCCGAATCTCAAGACGGGCCGTGTAGTAATTATTTAGATCGGCGGCTCGAAAGACCCACGATAGGGCCTTTTTTTCGATTACTCCGAGGAATTCGAATCGATAGTCTTCGAGCTGAACCGCGGGAGTATAGAGAGCGAGTTGCCCAGGATGGAGGAAGCCGTTCTGATCATAGCGCCAGGCTTTCGACCAGTCGCCATTACCGCTCCAGTCACCGAGTCCCTGGCGAAAGTCTTCATGGAATTCGATTGCGGCCCGGCGCTGGATCTTCGCCTTGACGATCTGAAGGGATTCATCGTCCATACCCGGTCTGCTGATTTTGTGAATCGTTTCGCGCACGCTGTTTTGAGCCGAAGGAGAACCGGAGAACCAAAGCAGGCCAATAATCAGGGGGACAGCGAGGGCCACCCAACGGAGATCGTTCGGTGCCTCCCGCCACTTGTTGCGAATCACTTCCCAGCTCAACCGGTAAATTGGCGCGGATAAGGGACTCAGGGCAGCAAGTACCGTATGGCCGGTGCGGGCAGGCAAGGGGCTAAGGGTAAGACGAGGGTGCAGGAAATACGGGTTTTGCGGAAGCAGCCAGGGCTGTTCAATCGGACTTCGGGTTCCGGCAGCGGTTTGGACACGAATGCCAACAGGTCTTGCGCCAGCCGGCGCGGGCTTTTTCAGAGCGGCGCCGGAGTGGCGAAGATTGGCCATTGCAGCCGTGGGCGTTGCGGGTTGATTGAATCGAGAATTGGGAGTTGGGCCGAGGGCAGCAAGGCGGATGAAACTTTTGGGATGCGGCAGTTGGTCAGTGAAAGGTGTACATTTGCCGCTGGTGCGAGTGGCCCAGTCATGGAGCTGTCGTGGCAGCGAAGGCGCGGAAGCGGGAAGCGGAAACGCAGAGAAAGCCGTGAGCTGGGAAGGGCGTGGGACGGCAGCGAAGGGTCGGGAAAAACGGCGCGCCACAGCAGCGGCATGAGGCAGGCCGGTCAAGAGAGAACCGGAGTGCTGAAACCAGGGCTTGCGGGCGGCAAAAAGTGGCTTAGAGCCGACCTTTGGCTGCTTTAAGCGGGGGGGGACGGGGCGAGGGGCCGTTTTCCACGTGAGCTTCGCGTCGAACTCAGGAAACGCGGGGGGGGCGACGTCAAGTTGCATGCGGGCCAGTGAGGGCGGCGCGGCGGGCTGGATGGGCTGTGGTTCAGAGAAACCGGGTGGAGGGGCCAGCGGTTGAATTTGAAGACAGATTGGAGGACGAAGAGGTGCAGGCGGCAGAGGGGCAAGGGTGACGGACCGGAGCGGACGACTGGGTTGGTTCGCGGGACTGGGTTGGTTCGCGGGACTGGGTTGGTTCGCGGGACTGGGGACCGGCGACAGCGAGAGCCTGATGGCGACCGGAGGCTCGGAGGCAGAGGGAATTTGAAGAGACCAGTCGAGGGGAGGGGGATGGGAAATGGTCTTCAAACGCTGGTGCGGTACCGGGTCGATGGCATTCAGAACATTTGCGCTTCTCGACAAGGCCGACATGGCCGCCTCGACGGAAAGGCGAGCGGGATGGGGTGTGGGGGGATGGGGGGCTACTGTCGAGGCGGCCGGAGGTGCGGCTGGGGAAGTTTGGGCGAGGGCAAGAACCGCCTTTTCAATCTCGGGCATCCAGTTGTGATGGGGAAGAGAAGTAGTGCTGGGAGAAACACGGCGGGACTGAGCCGATGCCGAGACAGGGAGAGCAAGATGCTGGGGCTCAGCCGGAGGGGCGGTGTGCTGATCGGGGTGCGACACTTGGGGGCGAGTCCCATGCTCGCTGGAGTAAGCCTGGTGGTGGGCGAGCGAACAGAACTGCTCACTGGTGAGCAGTTTCACCAGCGGTAGTTCTTTCCCACAATAGAGGCAATTCATCTCCCTAGCCTTCCCTGGGTTAATCGACAGGGCTAAGTAAAAAGCTTAGGGTCAAAAATGAAAACCGTTTTATGGCGATACTATAAGGCCGTGGAATCGAAGACGGCTGAGGGAGAAGGGCTCAGACGGCGAAATCGATTCGATTGCGGTTGGGGTCGAAAGTGGAATTTGGGGATGGGTCTTGGAGGGCGATATGTTGCCAGGCGCTGAGGATATCTTTGAGGAGGCGAAGTACCTCTTCAAGCGGCTCTGGGGACTGTTGAAGGTGGGCCTCGCCGAGTTTGGCGAGCATGTAGTCGTACAGGAGGCCGAGGCGGGAAGCCAGTTCGGCGCCTTTCTCACGATCGAGGCTTTGATTGAGTTCGACAAGAATACCCTGAGCGCGAGCGATCGCGCGGCCCCGAGCGAGGATTTCGCCGCGCTTGAGAAAGACAAGGCTCTGTTCGACGGCCTGGATAGCGCCTTCATAAAGAATGCAGGTAAGTTCAAGAGGTGAGGCTTGTTCGACGCGCTGTTGCTGAAAGTTCTGTTCGGTTTCAAGGTATGCTTGAGGGCTAACGTAAGGCATCATGACTGTTAAGGGGCTTATCGTCCGCGAACTTGGAATTTAGAGAGGCGGCGTGAGAGGGCGGCTACAAGCCGGAGATTTGGCGGTAGTAACGGGCTCGTTCGACGGCATCCTTACCGGGGATCTGGTGAAGGATCTCGCCGCTATCGGTATCGACAATGCGAACGATGCTTTGCCGGGTTTCACGGTCGTAAGAGATGGAGATGCCGCGATTGGGAAGCGTTAACTCGGGAAGGGCCAGTTCTTTGATGGCGGCGAGGACCTCGCGGCGGTCAGTGGCCTCCCGGCGGCTGAATAGAGAGGCTTCACTGTTTTCCGTTTGGGTGGAAAGCGTGGCCTGGGGAATTGAAGAGATTTCTCCGATTTTCATGGCTTACCTGCCAAAACAATATCTGATAAACCGGGCTGGGGAATGTTGCCCTGATCCGGAACAGAATACTTTTCAGACCTTTTTCTTGTATCAATCGTATCGACTTAGAAAAGTGAAGCTTGAGAAAAAATCAGGCGAGATTGAGGATTTTCAGGAGGCTACCCTGTTCTTTTTGGATTTTTTCCTGAAGGAGCATAAGTGCATAGATGAGTTGCTCGGGCCGGGGAGGGCAACCCGGGACATAGACATCGACGGGGATAACCTGATTGACGGGCACGAGGGCGTAGTTGCTGAAAACGCCGGTGGAGGTGGCGCAGGCGCCCATGGAGATGACCCATTTGGGTTCGGGCATCTGTTGATAGAGCTGGCGAGCGACGGGAGCCATTTTATTGGACAGGCGGCCGGCGATGATCATGAGGTCGGATTGGCGGGGGGAGCCGCGGAAGACTTCGGCGCCGAAGCGGGAAACATCGTAGCGGGAGGCGCTCATGGCCATCATTTCGATGGCGCAGCAGGCGAGGCCGAAGGTCATGGGCCACATGGAGTTCTTGCGAGCCCAGTTAATGGCGCTATCGAGGGTGGTGGTGATGATGCCGTCTCCGTCGCCGGAGGAAAATTCCTGGTCAATCCGGGCGAAGAGGTCCTCGGAAGCCGCGCCGAGATCGATGCGATTCTCCATGCCTGCATTATCCCATGCTTCTTAGAATGAGTTGGAGGAGTAAGCATTTGAGCGAGAGCGCAACAACGGAAGCCGGGCTGGCCCGGCGAGCGGCAGCCCGCGGTATCGAAACGGATTACGAGACGATTTGGGGGCATCGCCGGGCGGTGGGAGAATCGACGCTGCGGGCGCTGATCGAGGCGCTTGGGGAGGGACAGGGGGAATCATCGAGGTCTGCCAGAGAACCGCTGTTGGCGCCGCTGGTAGTAGATCTTGCCGAGGCTGGAGGCGCGGTGGCCGAGTTTCTTGGGCTTATGCAATTGCCTGGAGACACGCCGCTTGAGTTGAACTGGGAAGACGGCACGGGGAGTGTGCTGCGCCTCAGCGAACCGGAGGCGGCGAAAAGTTTTCGGCCCGGCTATCACTGGCTCACGGTGCGGACGGCGGCGGCGGAGATACGGAGGCGGCTGATCGTGGCTCCAGCGGAGTGCTATACGCCTGGGGACAGCCGGCCGCGTAATGGGATTCACTGTTTTCTGCCGGCGTTGCGCAGTGCGCGTAACTGGGGAGCGGGCGATCTGACGGATCTGGTTGAATTCGCCGGAAGGCTACGGGAGCAGGCGCGGTTTGATTTCATTGCGCTGAACCCGCTCCATGCGATTCATAACCGGGCGCCCTACAACACGAGTCCGTATTTGCCACTTAGTATTTTCACGCGGAATGAATTGTATCTGGATGTGGAGGCTTGTCCGGAGTTCGCTGAGTCGGCGGCGGCACGGAAGCTGTTTGGCTCCGCGCGGGTGCAGGACATACTGTCGGGATTGCGAGGGGCTCCGTATGTGGACTACGAAAGAGTGGCCCGGCTGAAACATTTGTTTCTGCTGCTGCTCTACCGGCAGTATCTGCGCGGGGACCAGAGTGAGCTCGAGCAATACCAGCGGGAGCGTGGGCACTGGCTTGAGAATTTTTGCCTGTACCGTGCCCTCGACCGGCATTTGCACGGCCGGGACGCCACGCTGTGGCATTGGCGGCAATGGCCCGAGGCGTATCAGTCGCCCCATACGGCGGCGAGCCGGGAATTTGCCTGCCGCGAGGGGAGGAAGCTGGGCTTTTATGCCTATGTCGAATGGCGGCTCGAGCAGCAGCTAGAGGCGGCGCAAGCGCGTATTCGCGCGCTTGGCTACAGCATCGGCTTGTATCAGGATCTGGCGCTGGCGACCGACCGGGTGGGGGCGGATCATTGGGCCTATCAGGGGCTTTTCGCCGCGGGTGTACGGGTGGGTTCGCCGCCGGATGATTTCAATGAAAATGGCCAGGACTGGGGCTTTCCGGCCCTGCATCCAGACCGGCATGCCCTGGACGGGTATCGTTATTTTGTCGAGAGTGTGCGGTGCGCGGCGCGGCATGCCGGAGCAATTCGGCTGGATCATGTGATGCGGCTGGCGCGGCTGTACTGGATCCCGGACGGCAGCAGCGCCCGCGAGGGGGCCTATGTGCGGGATCACTTCGAAGTGCTGCTGCGGTTGTTGGCGCTCGAGAGCCAACGGGGACGCTTTCTGGTGATCGGCGAGGATCTGGGTACGGTACCGGCCTATTTCCGCGAAGCGCTGGGCCGGAGGCGTATCTTCAGCTACCGTCTGATTCTGTTCGAGCGGGAGCACGGTGCATTTCGCCCGGCCGGGCAATATCCGGCGGGGGCGATCGCGTCGTTTACAACGCATGATTTACCGACACTGGCGGGATGGTTGTCGGGCCGGGACCTCGATTGCCGGCGCGAGGCGGGGCAGTTAACGGCTGAGGCGGCCGAACAGGCACGGCAGGGGCGGCAGCCGGAGGTGGAAATGCTGCGGCGCGCTTTTTCCGTCGGGGATCACGGCAATGATTACGATGTGTTTTTCCCGGGATTGACTAAGTTTCTCGCTGCCACGCCCTGCCGGTTGCGTCTCTTGAATCTCGAGGAAGTTTACGCGGAGGAGCGGCAGCAAAATCTGCCGGGCACGACAAGTGAAGCGCCGAACTGGCAGCAGCGGTTGCCGCTTGAGTTGGAGCAGTTCTTTGCCGAGCCGGGCGTGGCGCGCCGCCTGCGGATCTGGAAGGAGGCGATGCAATGAGGGCCGTAGTGCAAAGGGTCAGCGAGGCGGGAGTGAGCGTGGAGGGGGCCGCGATTGCGCGCATTGGTGCGGGGCTGCTGGTGCTGGTGGCCGTGGCCAAAGGAGATACGCTAGCGGATGCAGTGGCACTGGCGGCAAAAATCGCCGCATTGCGGATCTTCGCCGACGAGGCCGGCAAAATGAACCTAAATGTAGGGCAAGTTGGCGGCGAGATACTACTCGTGAGTCAATTTACACTGATGGGTGATGTGAGGAAGGGAAACCGGCCGGCCTTTGACGCGGCGGAATTACCCGCATTGGCGAGGACATTATTTGAGAGTTTGGTGGTACTTTTGCGGGAGAAACAGCTTGCTATCCAGACAGGACAGTTTCAGGCGCACATGCAAGTGTCTTTAGTGAACGAGGGACCGGTAACCATTCTTCTCGATTCGCGGAAGTTATTCTGATATGCTATGTGATAAAGCAGTACATAAAATACCAAGGAATTAACAATGGCACGTCCCACCCCCACACTACAAGATCCGGCATTGCTTGCAGCCGCGCTGGAAGGCCTTGAACTACAGCGTAAGCGCATTGACGATCAGATTGCCGCGGTCCGGGCGATGCTCGGTGGCAAGAAAATCGCTGCCCCTAGCGCCGCGCCCGCAGCCTCCGAGGGACCCGCTCGCCGTAAGCGTGTTTTGAGTGAAGAAGCCCGCCAGCGCATTGCCGCCGCGCAGAAGAAGCGTTGGGCCAGCTTCCGCAAGGGTAAGAAATCGGAATAATTAAATTTGGCGAGGGCCGGCCAGCCAGTACAAGCACTTGAGATAGCTGCTTTCCGGAATGAGCACGCTTTCCCGGTGATCGATACTTTGGCCGCGGCGCTCGAGCAGTGTGAGGTTACGATTGGTTTCCTGCGCGGCTTGGCGAAGCACCTCGACGAGTTCTTCCGAACTTACTGCCTGCGAACAGGAACAAGTGACAAAAAGACCCTCGGTGTCTAAGGCGCCGAGGGCTTTTACGTTGAGTTCATAGTAGGCGCGGAGAGCCTCTTGTAATTGCCGGCGGTGCTTGGCAAAGGCAGGAGGATCGGCGATGACGCAGGCGTAGCGGCGGCGGGCCTGATTGCTGCTGCGTAGGAACTGGCGGACATCAACTTCAATGGCGCGTATGTTGGCGAATCCATTGTGGCGAGCATTGGCGTGGATTCGCGCGGCCGAGCCAACGGCGGAATCGACCGCATCGACGTGATCGAGCCTGGGAGCGGCGTGGAGGGCGAATCCGCCGGAGCTCGAGAACAGATCGAGGCCACGGCCTTGGATGCCGAGGCGCTCGAGCCAACCGGCGAGGGCGGCATAGTTTTCCCGCTGATCGAGAAAGGCGCCAGTCTTGGGGCCCGCGACTAAATCGGACTCAAACCAGAGATGGTTGAGTTGGTAAGTTGTGCGAGAGTCCTCGCCGGTGAGTCTCTTTCTTTCGCCCTCACTGTCGGCCACCAGGAGGCGGACTGGGTAATGATGTTCGAGTTCGGCGGTGATCGTCTCGATCCAAGGCTCGTAGTTGCGCATGTTGAGCTGCAAGGCAAAGCCATCGCCGAAGCGATCGATGATGAGGCCGGGCAGGGAGTCTGCTTCGGCGTGAACGAGGCGGAAGGCGCTTTGCCCGGTAGTTGGCACGACGCGCTGGCGCCAGGCGATGGCGGCAGCCAGACGCGTGGAGAGCCAGCCGGCATCGAGGAAACGGCGGCGGGTGATGAGGCGGGCGGTGACGGGCGAGCGGGTATCAATGAGGGCGACACCAAGGGAACGGCCCCGCTCATCGCTGAGCAGGGCCGTTTCGCAAACCTCTCCGCTGGGAGCAGGGCGGAGTTCTTCGCGCCACACCCAGAGGTGGCCGGAGGCAATCCTTTCGGTGGCCCGGCGCTCGAGGCGGTACTGGTTCACGCGCGCCGGTCCAGAAGGGCGGCGATGCGTTTTTCCGTCGATGGGTGAGTGGAGAACAACTGTGCGAGGCCGCCGCTTAAGGGCGGGAAGATGTACATGTGCGACATGGCAGGCGAGGCATCCATCGGGACACGGCGGGCCCAGTTATCGAGCTTGCGCAGGGCGTTCACAAGGCCGAGGGGAGAGCCCGTATAGCGGGCGGCGGCGGCATCAGCGGAGTATTCGCGGGTGCGGGAGATCGCCATTTGGATGAGCAGGGCGGCGATGGGAGCGAGAATCAGAAAGAGCAGGCCGGCGACGGGGCTCGAATCTTCGTCATCGCGCCGTCCGCCAAAGAAGAAGCCCAAGCGAGCGAGGCCCGTGATGGCGGCGCCAAGCGTAGCGGCGATGGAACTGATGAGGATATCGCGGTGCAGGATGTGGCCGAGCTCATGGGCGATGACAGCTTCGAGTTCGGAATCGTTCATCACCTCGAGCAGGCCGGCGCTGACGGCTACGGAGGAATGACTGGGGTTGCGGCCGGTGGCGAAGGCATTGGGTGACTCCTCCGGCAGGACCCAAAGCCGCGGCATGGGCAGACCCATTCGCTCACACAGCTGCCGCGTGAGCGGAGCGATGCGCCGCCACACATAGGGGTTTTCCGTCTCGGAGACGGGCTGGGCGCCCGACATCGTCAGGGCCATCTTTTCCGAGAAGAAGTAGCTGAAGAAGTTCATCAGCACGGCGCCGCCGAGGGCGTAAACCAACCCGGTTTTCCCGCCGAGATATTGTCCGAAAAACAACAAGACACCGGACATGCCGCCAAGCAGCAATACCGTCCTAATTCCATTCATAACTTTGATTATCCCCCATTGTTCAAAAAGGGCAGGGACTTTGCTTCGGCCCCTACCCTCTGCTGATTGGATGCTGGAAGGCGGCTTTAGTTGCTGACTTCCACTTTGATCTGGCGCGGCTTAGCCACTTCTTTCTTCGGCAGGTTGATGGTGAGTACACCATCCTTGAAGGTGGCTTTCACGCCTTCGGGCGCCACGGTGTCCGGCAGGGTAAAGGTACGGCTGAAGGTGCCGTAGCTGCGCTCGAGCCGGTGGTAGCCCTTTTCGTTTTGGACTTGCTCAAACTTGCGCTCACCGCGCAGACTGAGAGTGCCGTCCTCGACACGGATGTCCAAATCTTCCATCTTGACTTCCGGCAAATCTGCCTTGAGCACCAGCTCGTTTTCGGTCTCGAGGATATCGACAGCCGGAGCCCACGGGCGGGCCATATTCGTCTCCGCGAGACGGGGAAGAGCGTCTTCGAGCATGCGGAAAGCCTGAAAAGGCACAAAATCAAAGGGGTTGTAGCGAGTGATGTTCATAGTTTTGAGTCCTTGTGTGATGGTTATCACAATTTCAATATAAAATCTGCGTGTTTCTTTGTCAACACTTTTTATCTAGAGACAGGCAGATCGTGAACAATTTGAATTGATGAGGAAAAAAAGCGGGCCAGTCCTTAGACTGGCCCGCTCGGTATTCTAATTGAAAGGGTGGCTAGCTGTTCGCCGAGTCACCTTCCGCGCCTGCGTCACGGCCTTCCTGCAGGGCCTTGAGCTTTTCTTCGCGGCGTTTGGCGCGGTCGGCCGCGCGGCGAACGAGATCCGATCCGACCAGTTCGAGCATACAGGTCTCGGCACCGTCACCGCGGCGGAAGCCAACGCGCACAATGCGCGTGTAGCCGCCGTTGCGTTGACCGAATCGGGGGCCCAGCTTGTCGAAAAGCTTCTTTACGCTCTCCGGAGTCAGAAGGAACTGTGCCGCCAGCCGGCGAGAATGCAGTGTGCCTTCCTTGGCCAGCGTAATCATCTTCTCGACGAGGGGCTTGGCCGCTTTGGCCTTGGGCACTGTCGTCTCAATCCGTTCATCCAGCACAACCGAAGTTACCAGGCTCCGCAGCAGGGCGCGGCGTGCGCTCACGTCACGCTTAAGATGGAAGCCGCCTTTACGATGTCTCATCCGTCAACTCCTTCCCATTTCCAATTCGATTAAAGGTCATCGTCGCCTGCCGGCAACGGCTCCATGGACATACCGCCGGGGGGCGCGATCAGGCGACCGCTTGCATCGATCTTCATGCCGAAGGTCAACTGCAGCCCAACCAGAATTTCCTTGATTTCATTCAGCGACTTGCGTCCAAAGTTCTTCGTACGCAGCATCTCGGCTTCGGTCTTCTGCACGAGATCGCCAATGGTCTGAATGTTGGCGTTCTTGAGGCAGTTGTAGGAACGAACGCTCAATTCGAGTTCCTCGACCGAGCGGTTGAGAACTTCGTTCATCTGTCCGGCAGCGCGCTCGACGGGCTCTTCGATCGATTCCGGCGTTTCCTCGAAGTTGACAAAGATCGTCATGTGATCCTTGAGCAACTTGGCGGCCATGCCGATCGAGTCGGCCGGGCTGACTGCACCATTGGTCCAGACTTCGATGGTGAGCTTGTCGTAATCGGTCATCTGGCCGAGGCGAGCGGCCTCGACGTTGTAGTTGACCTTGCGCACGGGAGAGTGCACGGAATCGATCGGAATATAGCCGAGAGGCAGATCCTCATCGAAATTCCGGTCGGCACTCACATAGCCGCGGCCCATCTTCAGGCGCATCTCAATGGTAAGACTACCGCCCTCGCTGACCGTAGCCAGATGCAAATTGCGGTCGAGCACCTCGACGTCGCTATCGGTCTCAATGGCTCCGCTCAGCACCTCGCCGGCACCTTCGGCCTTGATGCGAACCGTTTTGGTTCCTTCTCCCGCCATCTTGAACGGGACTTGTTTCAGATTGAGGATGATGTCGGTCGCATCCTCGACCACGCCCGGGATCGGCGAGAATTCGTGCGCCACCCCTTCGATGCGAACAGCGGTGATCGCGGCTCCTTCGATGGAACTCAGCAGAGCGCGCCGCAGCGCGTTGCCGATCGTGGTGCCGAAACCACGTTCAAACGGCTGTGCCGTGAACATGCCATACCGCTCGCTCAGTGTTTCCGTATTGGCAACCAGACGCTTTGGCTTTTGAAAACCTCGAAACATGCGCCTCCTTTTGATTCAGTGATTTATTCTTGCTTTGCCAATTACTTCGAATACAACTCGACGATCAACTGCTCGTTGAGTTGTATCTGGACGAGGTCTTCACGCTTGGGCGCCTGAGTAATGCGGGCCTTGAAGTTTTCGCGGTCGACATCGAGCCAGTTGGGGGATGGATAGTGGGCTGTGGCGTCGCGCGAAGCAACAATCGAGCTGACCTTGCGGCTCTTCTCGACGACTTCGACGGTATCACCGGGCTTGGCCTGGAAGGAAGGGATCGTGGTGCGGCGGCCATTGACGCTAACATGGCCGTGGCGCACGAGCTGGCGGGCCTGGGCCCGGCTCGTGGCAAAGCCGGCGCGGAGAACGACGTTGTCGAGACGGCTTTCGAGCATGCTGAGCATATTCTCGCCGGTAACGCCTTTCATGCCGGCCGCTTTTTCGAACAGATTGCGGAATTGCCCTTCGAGCACGCCGTAGTAGCGGCGCGCCTTCTGCTTTTCCCGCAGTTGCAATCCGTAGCCCTGAATCTTCGACTTCCGGTCCTTGCCGTGCTGGCCAGGAACAAAATTCCGCTTCTCGATGGCACACTTTTCGGTGTGGCACCGCTCGCCCTTCAGAAAGAGCTTCATGCCCTCGCGCCGGCAAAGCCGGCAAACGGGGCCATTATAACGAGCCATTCTCTTGTTTTTCTCCTGTAAACCTGTTGATCAAAATCGGATCAGGTGCAGTTTACGGCTTGCTCTGAGCCTTCTTCCTGCTTGGCGATCCGGGACATCCAAATTCAATTTCGAATCGCTCGCGCTAGACGCGGCGGCGCTTCGGGGGCCGGCAGCCGTTGTGCGGAATCGGAGTAGTGTCGCGAATCGAGCGCACTTCGATGCCGACGCTACCGAGGGCACGGACGGCTGATTCCCGGCCGGCGCCCGGGCCGGAGACCTTGACGTCGACGGTGCGCAGACCGGCGCCTTCCTTGGCCTTGGTGGCCGCCGTCAGGCTGGCCTGCTGGGCGGCGAAGGGCGTGCCCTTGCGCGAGCCGCGGAAGCCGAGCGAACCGCTCGAGCTCCAACTCAGCACATTGCCGACCGGGTCGGTGATCGTCACGATCGTGTTGTTAAACGAAGCCTGCACGTAGACGAGGCCCGTCGGAACGTTCTTGCGTTCCTTTTTCTTAAAAACTTTCTTTTTGTTACTCTTCGCTTGCGCCTTCGCCATGGGAAATCCTTTTTGCGCCTCTCAGTCCTTAATCCTTGCTTCGTCCGGCCTTACTTGGTCGGCTTCTTCTTGCCGGCGACCGTGCCCTTGCGCGGACCCTTGCGCGTGCGCGCGTTCGTGTGCGTGCGCTGGCCGCGGGCCGGCAGGCCACGGCGGTGACGCAGACCACGATAGCTGCCCATTTCCATGAGCCGCTTGATGTTCATCGACACTTCCTTGCGCAGGTCGCCCTCGACGGCACCTTCGCTTTCGAGCATCAGACGGATCTTGTTGACCTCTTCTTCGCTCAGCTCCGAGATCTTCTTGCCGCCATCGATCTCGCAGCGGTGCAGGATCGATGCCGCCCGCGTCCGGCCAATCCCATAAATGTAAGTCAGCCCAATTTCCGCCCGTTTCCGGGCCGGAAGATCCACGCCTGCTATACGCGCCATGTTCTTTCGTTCTCCTTACTCGTTTCCCGAATTTCTTAACCCTGCCGCTGCTTGTGCTTCGGGTTGGAGCAGATCACGCGCACAACGCCTTCGCGGTGGATGATCTTGCACTTGTCACAAATCTTCTTGACCGACGGACGAACCTTCATTTCCGTAATCCTTCGCCTTCTCTTTCGCCGATTCTCGGCTCAATCTTTCCGCCCGGCCCCGGAGGACCCAAGCCTATAACCGCCTCACGATACGCCCCCGCGACTTGTCGTGCGGAGATAACTCCACCAAAACCCGGTCGTTCGGCCGGAGGCGGGTGAAGTTCACCCGGGCGGCACTCGCCGGATGCCCGATGACTTGGGCCCGACTGGCCAATTCCAGTCTCACTGCTCCTTGCGGCAGCAGATCGATTACCGTGGCTTCAACCGTTTCCGCCAGCGCCTCCATCCAGGTTTGCCCTTTAGGGTCGAGTCAGAACCCACGGCCCCTCGGCCGTGATCGCCACTACATGCTCAAAGTGGGCCGAAGGCTTGCCATCGGTGGCCACCGCCGTCCACTTATCGCTCAAAACATTCGTTTCCGGCCGGCCCTGGTTCACCATCGGCTCGATGGCTAGAACCATGCCCTCCTTCAACTTCGGATTTTCCTGCTGACGGTCCACATAGTTGGGAACTTGCGGTTCCTCATGCAGCCGGGTTCCGATCCCGTGGCCCACAAACTCGCGAACCACGGTAAAGCCATTTTTCAAAACATGCTGTTCCACGCTACGGCTGATATCAAAAAGCCGGTTACCCAGCCGGGCCTCGGCAATCGCCAACTCAAGGGACTGCCGGGTGACATCGAGCAGGTGTTGGGTTTCCTGGGCAATTTCGCCAACAGGGACCGTCACTGCCGAGTCTCCGTAGTAGCCTTCGAGCGAAAGACCGGTATCGATCGAGACGATATCGCCCGATTTCAACTGCCGCTTAGCCGAAGGCATCCCGTGGACCACCACTTCATTCACCGATGTACAAAGAACGTAGGGAAATTCTGCTCCCGCCGCCTCCGAGTAATAACCCTTGAAGGCACTCTTGGCTCCAGCATCGCGGATCATCCGTTCTGCCTCGACCTCGAGGTCCATTGTCGTGATTCCTTCCCTCACCATCTTGGACAGCTCAGTCAGAATCTGATAAACCAATAAACCCGATCGGCGCATCTTTTCCAGCTCCGACCGGCTCTTGCGGATAATGGCCATTAGAGACCTTCTCCAGAAATCTCGTCTGTATCGGCGTCAATCGCCGATCGTATCCAGGTCACAATCTCTTTCGCCAGGTGTTCCGGCTTGCGGTCGCTGCCGTCCACCTCAAAAAATCGCACTCGCGCGAAGAAATACTCGAGCACCGGCATCGTCTGCGCGTCGTAGCCTACTAGCCGCTGGCGAATAACAGACTCCTTATCATCTTCTCGGACAATGAGGCGGGCGCCTTCGATATCACAGCGTCCGGCCACAATCGGCGGCTTCAAACGGATGTTGTACAGGGTTCCACACTGCGGGCAAAGACGTCTACCCGTTAATCGGGCTGTAATCACATCATAATCCACTTTGAGGTGGATTACCAACACGCGAAGGCCGCGCCCCTCCGCCATGCCCACCAACATTCGGGCCTGGTCGAGGGTACGCGGGAACCCATCGAGCAACACACCAGCTTCGCAGTCGGCCCGGTCGAGACGATCCTCAACGAGCCGGATCACCAGATAATCCGGCACCAGTTGGCCGGCCTTGATGATTTCGCGAACCTCCATTCCCAGCGCGTCACCGGCCGCGATGTGCTCGCGGAGCATGTCCCCGGTCGATACGTGGGGCAGGCCGAGCATCTCGGTTAAGAGCTTGGCTTGCGTTCCCTTCCCCGACCCTGGCGGGCCGAACAAAACCACAGCGGTCGGGGATCTTTTCTCACTCAAACCTTAAACGCCACTCCGGCGGCCGCGGATTCGGCCTGCTTTCGGAGTAAAGCCCTCATAGTGGCGCATGATCAACTGGGCTTCCACCTGGTTGACCGTATCCATGGCCACGCCCACCACGATCAGCAGCGAAGTGCCGCCGAAATAAAAACTCACGCCCAGCCCATCGAGAAGCCAGCGCGGAAAAGAGCCGTCAATCCAGTTACCGATTAGGGGAAGACGCTGCAGTTTGATGCCGGAGATCATGATTTCCGGAAGCAGGCTCAACAGCGCGAGGTATAGACCGCCCACAACCGTGATCCGGGTCAGGATGCGATTCATGTAGTCGGCCGTATTTTTTCCCGGGCGGATGCCCGGAATGAACCCCCCGAACTTGCGCATGTTGTCCGCGGCTTCGTTCGGGTTGAAGATAATCGAGACGTAGAAGAAACAGAAGAAAACGATCAGTGCCGTGTAGAGGATAAAGTACAACGGCTGGGTGTGGCCGATCGACTCGAGCATGCCGGAAAGCCAGCGATTATTCTTGATCCACTCGACCTGCAGGAAAGTTTGCGGGAAGGTGAGGAGACTTTGGGCGAAGATAACCGGGATGACACCGCCGGCGTTGACTTTCAGAGGAAGGTGGGTCTGCTGGCCGCCCATAACGCGACGGCCGACCACGCGCTTGGCGTACTGGACGGGGATGCGCCGCTCACCGCGCTCGACTAGGACGATCAGACCGATGACGGCGATCATGAGGGCGATGATGATGATCAACTGCAGCGGGTCCCACTGCCGGGTGACGAAAACATTATTGTAGATTTCTTCAATCGCCTTGGGCAAGCCGATCACGATGCCAGTGAAGATGATCAGCGACATGCCGTTACCGATGCCACGCTCGGTGATCTGTTCGCCGAGCCACATAATGAAGGCCGTGCCCGTGGTGAGCGAAATCATGGTCATCAATATAAAACCGGCGCCAGGATTGAGAACAAAACCGCCCCCTCCCTCTCCGGCTGACTGCAACGCCATGGCGATGCCAAAGCTCTGGAACAGGGCGAGAACGACTGTCAAGTAACGCGTCCACTGGGTGATCTTGCGCCGGCCCATCTCGCCCTCCTTCGACAGTTTTTCGAGGGTCGGCACCACGACGGTGAGCAACTGCAGAATGATGGAGGAGGTAATGTAAGGCATGATGCCGAGGGCGAAAATCGTCAGCCGCCGGAACATGCCCCCACTGAACAGATCAAAGAAACCAAAAATGCCGCCCGCGTTCTGCTTGAAATAATCTTCCAGACGGTTGGCGTCGATTCCGGGCGTGGGAATGTGCCCGCCGAGCCGATAAATGGCCAGCATGGCGAGCGTGAACAGCACCCGGTTTCTCAGGTCGGGTACCCGGAACACGTTGGCGATGGCTTCGAAGAACTTCATGGAATTTCAGTTCGATCCTTCAGAGAGTCAGTCTTCTCGCTTGGTTACTTCTTTTTGGCGGCTTTGCGCTCGGCCGCGGCGTCGCGCTTGGGATTCTTGATCGGCGCCGGGACAAAAGGAGCAATGACCTCCACCTTGCCCCCAGCGGCTTCGATCTTCTTTTGGGCCGCCTCGGAGAATTGGTGCGCCTTGACAGTAATGGCACGCGTAATCTCACCGGTGCCGAGGATCTTGAGGCCGCGGTCAAATTTTTTGAAGACGCCGGATGCCTTCAGGCTCTCGGGGCTGAATTCGCTGCCCTCCATTTTCTCAAGCCGGGCCAGATTCAACACAACATACTCTTCCCGGAAGGGGTTCGTGAAGCCGCGCTTGGGCATGCGGCGGTGCAATGGCATCTGGCCGCCTTCAAAACCGCGCATCATCGAATAGCCGCTAATCGAGCGGGCGCCCTTGGCGCCGCGACCGGAGTATTTGCCACGGCGGGTGCCCATGCCTTGGCCGACGCGTTGTTTTTTCTGCTTTTGCCCAGCGGGCGGGTGGAGATTGCTTAAGTTCATGACCAGACCTGTTTCCTTAATTGTCGACGATGGCCAGCAGGTGCGGAACCTTCAACACCATGCCACGGAAGGCCGGGGTATCCGGCCGCACCACCACGCGGTTCATTTTCTTCAGACCGAGGCTGCGCACAATTTTCTTTTGCGGCTCCGGGCAGCAGATCGGGCTTCCAATCAGTTTGATCTTGATCGTATTTTCCGCCATTTACTTGTCCTCTTGGGCTCGTGTTGTGTCCGTTGTTCTAGAGCTTGTCCAGGCTCAGGCCGCGGATGTCGGCCGTTGCCTGCTTTTCGCGCAGTTGCTCGAGGGCGGCAACGGTCGCCTTGACGGCATTGTGAGGGTTGCGCGAACCGAGATTCTTGGTAAGGATGTTGGGGATTCCCACGCATTCGATCACGGCGCGCACGGGGCCGCCGGCAATGACGCCGGTGCCTTCCGGGGCGGGCTTGAGCAGCACGGCGCCGGCTCCGAAGCGGCCTTCGACCGGGTGCAGGATCGTGGTCGGCAGAGTGTGAATCTGGCGCAGATTCCGCTTGGCCGCCTCCATGCCCTTCTTGATCGCCGACGGGACTTCTTTTGCCTTACCCGTACCGTAGCCCACGACGCGCTTTTCCGGGTCGCCCACCACCACAAGCGCGGCAAAGCTCATGTTCTTGCCGCCTTTGACTACTTTCGTGACGCGGTTTATGGCGACGACCTGTTCTTTCAGGTTCAAGCCGCCCGCTTCCACTCGCTTAATGCCATTTGCTGCCATGCGTAATTCCTCTCGGCCTTAACCCGTGATTAAAATTCCAGCCCGCCTTCGCGCGCGGCGTCGGCCAGCGCCTTGACGCGCCCGTGATACAAAAACCCGCCCCGGTCGAAGACGACCGCGGCGATGCCAGCGGCTTTCGCGCGCTCGGCGACCAGCTTACCGACTACCTGCGCGGCAGCCACATTGCCGCCCGAGGCGAGCGCAGCGCTCTTTTCGGCCGACGAGGCAGCGGCGAGGGTCCGGCCCGATTTATCGTCAATCACCTGGGCATAGATGTGATTCAGGCTGCGAAATACGGCCAAACGCGGCCGCTCCGGGCTGCCTTTCACCCGTTTGCGAATCCGGCTATGAATCCGGCGGCGAACTGCGTCGCGATCTACTTGGGACTTCATCTTCTTGTTTCCTCGCTCTTTTCGCTCAACCTAAAGCTTACTTACCCTTGCCACCGGCGCCGCTCTTGCCGACCTTCTTGCGCAGCACTTCACCTGTGTAGCGCACACCCTTGTTCTTGTAAGGATCGGGGGGACGCAGGGCCCGCATATTCGCCGCTACCTGGCCGAGCAATTGCCGGTCATGACTTTTGAGCACGATGTGGGTCTGCTTGTCCACCGTCATTTCGACACCCTTCGGCAGCAGGAACTCAATCGAGTGGCTGTAGCCGAGCGTGAACGTGGCCAGGTTCCCTTTTACGTCGCAGCGGTAGCCGATGCCGACAATGTCGAGCTCGCGCGTCCAACCGGTGGCGACACCGGTAATGGCATTCGCCGCCAGAGCGCGCGTCAAACCATGGGCCGCGGCGTGCTTATCGGCCGCACGCGACACCTCGATGGCACCGTTCTTATTCTCGATGGAGATACCCTGTGGAATGGGGACCACCAATTTACCCTTGGGGCCTTCTACCAGCAGCTCGGAGCCAATCTGGAGCTTCACTCCAGCCGGCAGAGCGATGGGTTTCTTACCTACACGTGACATAGTCGTTCATTATCCTTCAGTGTCTTTTCGAGAGAGCCCGGCAGCGGTCTAGTAGACCGTGCAGAGCACCTCTCCTCCGACGTTGGCCTTGCGCGCCGAGGCGCCCGTCATGACGCCCTTCGGCGTGGTCAGGATGTTGATGCCGAGACCGCCGAGCACCTTCGGCACCTCACCCGAACCGACATACATCCGGCAGCCAGGACGCGAATTGCGCTCGAGGTGCGAGATCACGCTGTCGTTGCCGGGCGTGTACTTCAGATAGATCTTGATCGTCTTCTTGGCGCCTTCCTCAGCCAGCTTGTAGTTGAGAATGTAGCCTTCTTCCTTCAGTATCCGCGCGATTTCGAGCTTGAGCTTCGAGGCCGGCACGTCTACTTTCGTGTGCCGGGCCTTCAGGGCATTGCGCACCCGCGTCAGCATATCGGCGATGGGATCACTCGTCATACTTTGTCTCTCTTCCTTCGCTCTCTCGCCTTACCAGCTGGACTTGGTAACGCCCGGGACCTCTCCGGCCAGTGCGAGCTGGCGGAAGCAGATGCGGCACAAATTGAATTTACGCATGTAGGACCGGGGTCGGCCGCAGCGCCCGCAGCGGTTGCGGTGCTGACATTCGAATTTCGGTTTTTTATTGTCCTTGGCGATTTTCGCGGTAGTGGCCATCGTGAATCTCTGTTTCTTCCTCTATTGCCGGAACGGCATTCCCATAAACTTGAGCAACGCGAGCGCTTCGGCGTCGTTTTTCGCCGTCGTCGTGATGCAGATATTCATCCCTCGGGCCTTGTCGACCTTGTTGTAGTCGATTTCGGGGAAAATCAACTGGTCCTTGATGCCGATGGTGTAGTTGCCGCGACCGTCGAAGGACTTCGGGTTGACGCCGCGGAAGTCACGCACGCGGGGCAGAGCAATGTTCATGAAGCGGTCAAGGAACTCATACATCGTATCCCCGCGCAGCGTCACCATGCAGCCGATGGGCATGTTCTCGCGCAACTTGAAGGCGGCAATCGATTTCTTGGCTTTCGTCACCACCGGCTTTTGGCCGCTGATGGCGCTTAATTCCTGCACCGCTACGTCCATGAGCTTGGAGTTGCCGGTCGCTTCTCCAAGCCCCATGTTGATCGAAACTTTTTCGATTTTCGGAATCGCCATCGGGTTCTTATAGCCGAACTCTTTTTGGAGTTGGGCGACAACTTGTTTGTTATAAACGTCTCTTAATCGCGCTTTCATCGTTTTCCTGCCTTTTTTTCTTCGGGAGGGACCTGGCTAAGCGATCCACCGCCAAGGGTGGTGGGCTTACTTGGAGTCCAGCACCTCACCAGTTTTGCGTGCGATGCGCGTGCGGCGGGTCTTGCCGCCGACCGTTTCCACCTTGGTCCCGATGCGGGTGGGAACCCCGCCGGCGGTGAGAATCATGACATTGGAGACATGCAGGCTTGCTTCGCGCTCGGCAATGCCGCCCTTGATGCCGCGAGCCGGGTTCGGCTTGGTGGCCCGCTTGATCATGTTCACGCCCTCGACCAAAACCCGGCCGAGCGTACGGTCAACCGAGATGACCTTGCCCGTCTTACCCTTGTCCTTGCCGGCAATGACCTGGACGAGGTCGTCTTTCTTGATGCGGATCCGCTTCGGGATCCCCGCCTTTTCCGAGGCCGTCATTTTGCTCAAACTCGCCATGGAACTAAACCACCTCCGGGGCGAGCGAAACAATCTTCATGAATTTCTTGTCGCGCAACTCGCGGGCTACGGGACCAAAGACGCGCGTGCCAACGGGCTCGCCGAGTTCGTTGACCAGCACGGCTGCATTGGAATCAAACCGAATATAGGTACCGTCCTTGCGACGGCTCTCCTTACGCATGCGCACGATCACGGCGCGGACGACCTTGCCCTTTTTCACTGAAGAATCGGGAGCGGCTTCCTTGACGCTGGCCGTGATAATGTCACCAAGGCCCGCCGTCAGGCCCTTGTCGCCGCCGCGCGGCAAAATACACTGCAGCTTGCGGGCGCCACTGTTGTCCGCTACCTCCAGTATTGTTCTCATCCCAATCATTGGCTGTTCTCCGTTGACTCTCTTGCTTTGGCTCGGTCTACTTGCTAGTTATTTGGACTTCTTGGCGGTCTTGGCCGTTTTGTCGGCCTTGGACTCGTCCTGAATCTGAACGCGCACGGCCTGGCGGATAACGTCCTTCAATTCCCAGCGCTTCAGCTTGCTCAGCGGACGGCTTTCGATGATGCGCACCTGGTCGCCGAGCTTGGCGCGGCCTTCTTCGTCGTGGGCATAAAATTTATTGCGCCGGGTGAGAATTCGCTTATACAGCGGGTGCTGCACCTTGCGCGTGACCTGAACGACGATGGTCTTGGCCATCTTGGTCGAAACGACTTCACCGACCTTTTCCTGCTTGTTCGGTTGCTTTACCGCCTGGGTTGCTTCGGCCATTTGATTAATTGCCTTCCTTCCGCGCGGCCAGTTCGAGTTCGCGCAACACGGTCAGGATCCGTGCTCTGTCCTTCTTGGTTTCCCGCAGCTTCTTGATGCCTTCCATCTGTCCCATCGACATCTGAAAGCGCAGACGAAACATCGTCTCTTCGCCTTCGGCCAGTTGCTTTTTGAGCTCGGCCGCATCGAGGCCGCGAATCTGTTCTGCCTTCATCGTTGTCTACCTCGCTTGCCTATACCGCCGAGCGAAGAACCAACTTCGTCTTGATGGGCAGCTTCATTGCCGCCAGACGAAATGCTTCTTCGGCCGTTTCCAGGGGTACACCTTCCATCTCAAACAAAATTTTGCCCGGGCGGATGACAGCCACCCAACCGTCGGGAGCGCCTTTGCCGGATCCCATGCGGACTTCGGCGGGCTTCTTGGTGACCGGCTTATCCGGGAAGATACGGATCCAAACCTTACCGCCGCGCTTGATGTAGCGGGTCATGGCGATACGGGCCGCCTCGAGTTGGCGGTTCGTGATGTAGCCGCAGCCGAGCGCCTTGAGTCCGTACTCGCCGAAATCGACGCTCGCGCCCCGATAAGCCATACCGCGCATGCGGCCGCGCTGCTGTTTGCGATATTTGACTTTCTTTGGCATCAACATAGGTCGTGTTCCTCTTTACTCAATCTTTCGCGCCCTGGGGGTGTGGCCGTCCGAGGGCTACTCGCTTTCTTTCCAGTTCCCGTGTCTGCTTTCCAGTTCCCGTGTCTGCTTTCCAGTTCCCGTGTCTGCTTTCCAGTTCCCGTGTCTGCTTTCCAGTTCCCGTGTCGGGCCTATTCGGCGGCTGGCTCCGGGGTCGCCCCGCCCGCCGCGGCAGCTGCATCGGAAGCGGCCGGCTCAACTTCTGTCTTTGCTTCCTGCTTCCAGCTTGGCGCCGGAGGAGCCATTGGCGGCAGAATCGGTCCGCCGGTCTTAATCGCTGTCGGCACTTCCGGAGCAGTTACTACAATGCCAGCCTCCGCGCTTGGGGGCATGGCGGCATCCGATTGCCGCGGACGGCCGTCGAATCCGGCCCGGCCTTCGCCGCGTTCACCACGGGGACGATCTCCCCGGTCTCCGGCCGGAGACCGGCGCTCGCGATTGTCACGCTTCGGGCGCGGTTGCGGGTCTGAGTCGTTGCGTAGCATCACGCGACGTTGGCCTTCGCCGATGTCGCCCTTATAAATCCAACACTTAACGCCGATCACCCCATAGGTGGTCGAGGCTTCGGCAAAGCCGTAATCAATGTCAGCCCGGAGGGTGTGCAACGGTAGCTGGCCGTGCAAGTACCATTCCGTACGGGCAATTTCGGCGCCGTTCAGCCGGCCGCTCACCCGCACCTTGATCCCTTTGCAGCCAAAACGCTGCGCGCTGTCCACCGCCTTGCGCATGGCGCGACGGAAGGCCACGCGCTTCTCGAGTTGCAGAGCGATCGATTCGGCCACGAGCTGGGCGTCGAGCTCCGGCTTGTGGACTTCCTGAATGTCGATGAAGACTTCCCGCTTGGTCTTCTTGGCTAAATCCTGCTTCAGCTTTTCAATTTCGGCGCCCTTACGGCCGATGATGATACCCGGCCGGGAAGTCCGGATCGTGATGCGCAGCTTGTTGCCAGGGCGGTCGACTTCGACCGAACTCACGCCAGCGCTCTTCAGACGGCTGCGCAGGCTGTCCTTCAGTTCAAGGTCCTCAAAGAGGAGCTTCGAATAATCCTGTTTGGCGAACCAGCGGCTCTTCCAGGTCTTGGTGACCCCGAGACGGAATCCAAAGGGATGTACTTTCTGACCCATTTGCGTTTATCCTTATGCCTCAGCCTTTTGTTCAGTTTCCGCCGCTCCGTCCGACACCTTGACGACGATGTGGCTGATGCGCTTCTGGTAACGGTAGGCCCGGCCCATCGGCGCCGGCCGGATCCGCTTCATGCGCGGGCCTTCATTGACGTAGGCCTCGCTGACGGTGAGATTGTCCACGTCGACGTCGTTGCTCTTGTTCTCGGCGTTGGCGATGGCGCTGCGTAGCACCTTTTCGACGACCGGCGCCATACGCTTGTTCGTCATTTTCAATAGCTGGATGGCCTCGCCCGCGTTCAGGCCGCGAATGAGGTCGACAACCAGGCGGCATTTCTGCGGGCTGACACGAATGTAACGGGCTTCTGCTTTCGCTGTCATGTGAATCGTCCTATTTGCCTTTTTCGTTCGACTTCGCTACGTGGCCCTTGAAGGTCCGCGTCGGGGCGAATTCGCCCAGCTTGTGGCCCACCATGTTTTCAGTCACATAGACCGGGATGAACTTCTTGCCGTTGTGCACCGCCAGCGTATGGCCGATGAATGTCGGCAGGATCGTCGAGCGGCGGCTCCAGGTCTTGATCACCTTCTTTTCGTTGCGCTCATTCATCGCCTCCACCTTGTCGGTGAGGTGGGTGTCGGCGAATGGCCCTTTTTTCAGTGAACGGCTCATAGTTTCCTTCTACCTGCGTTTCCCTTTCCGGCCTAGCTCTTCGACATGCGGTTGACAATCATCTTGTCCGTCCGCTTGTTGTTGCGCGTCTTAAATCCACGAGTGGGCTGGCCCCAGGGGGTGACCGGGTGGCGTCCGCCCGAGGTGCGGCCCTCACCACCACCGTGTGGGTGGTCAACCGGGTTCATGGTCACGCCGCGGTTGTGCGGACGCTTGCCGACCCAGCGGCTGCGGCCGGCTTTGCCGAGCGTTTGATTTTCGTGATCGAGATTGCCAACTTGGCCAACGGTTGCGTAACAATCGACCAGAACCTTGCGGACTTCTCCGCTCGGCAGCTTGAGCAAACAATAATCGCTTTCCTTCGAGACGACCTGGGCCTGAGCCCCAGCGCTGCGCGCCATCTGTGCCCCCTTGCCGGGGCGCAATTCGATGTTATGAACGACCGTGCCGGCGGGGATGTTCTTCAGAGGCAGAGCATTGCCTACGAGGATATCTGCTTCCGGGCCGCTCATTACCTTGGCGCCGACCTTGAGGCCGACCGGAGCGACAATATAGCGCTTTTCGCCATCCACATAGTGCAACAGAGCAATACGGGCCGAGCGGTTCGGATCGTATTCGATCGAGGCCACGGTGGCGGGGATACCCGCTTTCTCGCGCTTGAAGTCAATTTCACGATAAGTGGTCTTGTTGCCACCGCCGCGGAATCGGCTGGTGATGCGGCCCGAACTGTTGCGGCCGCCCGACTTCAGCTTGCCCTTGGTCAGGCTCTTTTCTGGAGTTTGCTTGGTTATCTCTTCCCGCGTGACAACCGTACGGAAGCGGCGCGTGGGGGTAAACGGTCGGTAGGACTTAATCGGCATTAGACGACCTCGGCATATTCAGGGACCTTTTGGTCCTTCTTCAATTTCACGTAGGCCTTTTTCCAGTCCGAGCCATAGGCGGCAAACTTGCCCCGGCGCCTCAGCTTACCTTCATTGGTCAGCGTCCGGACTTCCTCCACCTTTACTTTGAAGATTTTCTCCACGGCCTGCTTGATTTGCGTCTTGGTGGCTTCCGGCTTGACTTCAAAGCACAGCGTACGTTCGCCATCTTTCTTGATGACGCCTTTTTCGGTCACGATCGGCCGGGCGATTACATCGTATAAAGTCATTACTTCAGACCCTCCGACAGTTTTTCCGCAGCCGACTTGCTGAGGAACACGTTTTTGTGCTTGAGCAGGTCGTAGGTGGTAACCTCCTTCGAGCTCACCAGCTTGACGCCTGGGATGTTGCGGGAGCCGAGGGAAAGGTTGCGGTTTTCTCCGCTCTCAACGAGCAGCACCGAGGCGGCGGCATCCAGCTTGGCCAACTTGGCGGCAAAGTTTTTCGTTTTCGGATCGGCTAGGGTAAAGCCCTCGACCACGCGCAACTCACCGTCGCGTAACTTCGCCGAAAGAGCGGAGCGCAGCGCGCCGAGCACCATCTTCTTGTTCAGCCGGTAGCTGTAGTCGCGCGGCTGCGGCCCATGGACGGTGCCACCGTGGCGCCACAGCGGGGAGCGAATGCTGCCCATGCGCGCCCGGCCCGTGCCTTTTTGCTTCCACAGCTTCTTGCCGCTGCCGGCGACTTCGTGGCGGGTTTTGGTCGACGCGAGGCCCTTACGCTGACCTGCCATATAGTGGCGAACCGACTCATAGAGCAGGTTTTCGTTCACCTCGGCGGCGAAAACCTCTTCGCTGAGCTCGACAGAGCCTACCTTCTGGTTCTCGAGGTTGATTACGTCTACGGTTGGCATCGACTTAGCCCCTCACCTTCGCGCGACGAATCATGACATAAGAGCCATTGGCCCCGGGCAGAGCGCCCTTGACCATGATTACGTTCTCTTCCGGATCTACTTCGACGATCTCCAGGTTACGGACAGTCACCTGATCGGAGCCCATGTGTCCGCCCATCTTCATCCCAGGAAAGACGCGCGAGGGGAAACTCGACGCCCCGATCGAGCCGGGTGCCCGATGGAACATAGAGCCGTGGCCGCTAGGCCCGCCCCGGAAGTGATGGCGCTTGACCACGCCCTGGAAGCCGCGCCCTTTCGAGACGCCGATCACATCGACCTTCTCGTTGGGTTTGAAGTCTTCGGCCGTAATCTTGTCGCCGGCCTTGAAGTCGCCGTTGCCGTAGCCAAGCCGGAATTCCCGGCTGAAGCGAACGCCATCGGCGCCAGCCTTCTTGAGGTGGCCCGTTTCCGGCTTGTTGATCCGGGCTGGCTTGACGTACTCCATCAAACCCACCTGAATCGCGTCATAGCCGTCGGTGGCTGGCGTCTTGCGTTGCGTCACCACGCATGGACCCGCCTTGACCAACGTGACAGGCACCACTTGTCCATCGGCGCGGAAAATCTGCGTCATGCCGATTTTTTTACCTAAAATTCCTGGGCTCATGGCCAAACTCTCCAGGTCTACCTACAGAATCCTAAATTCTCTTCTTACTTCTTGCCGAAAGCTTTGATTTCGACATCCACGCCTGCCGGCAAGTCCAGCTTCATCAAGGCGTCGACCGTATCTTGAGTCGGCTCGAGAATGTCGAGCAGCCGCTTGTGAGTGCGGATCTCGAACTGTTCCCGGGACTTCTTGTCGACGTGCGGCGAGCGATTGACCGTATAGCGGTTGCGCACTGTCGGCAGCGGGATGGGGCCGGCAATGACCGCCCCCGTGCGCCGGGCCGTATCCACGATTTCCGTCGTGGACTGATCGAGCACACGGTGATCGTAGGCTTTGAGGCGGATGCGAATTCGTTCTTTATTCATCGCTTAACTTTCCTGCGTTTCCTGCTGGTCTGTTCCCGGCAAGGCAACTACTCAACAATCTCCGACACCGTGCCAGCGCCGACCGTGCGGCCGCCTTCGCGAATCGCAAAGCGCAGCCCCTTGTCCATCGCCACCGGGGTGATCAGCTCGATCTCCATCTGCACGTTGTCGCCCGGCATCACCATCTCGGTGCCC
>JAINDK010000118.1 GCA_019931185.1 Bryobacter sp. CoA8 C33 | reverse complement strand
TTGAAGGTGGACTAACATTGTCCACAGCCGACAAACACTAGCCTATTGGCTATCGGGGGAAGGGGGGCCGGATTCCCAGGGGGGGCGCATGCCGGGGAGGCGGGGCGGGGCGGTGTTCATGCGTTCCTTGAGGGCGGGGGGGAGAGAGAGTTGGGGGCCGGCGACCCAATCGCCGTTGGGGCGGTAGAGGGCGAAGGTGACGCCGCTGCGGCGGGAGTGATCGGCGAGCAGTTCGGTCCAGAGGGAGGGCTCGCTGTCACGCGTTTCGAGGGCGATGGAGCGGGCTTCGGAGACGATGCGTTCGCGGGCGGTGGTCATGAGGAAGCTTTCGAATTCCTGACCGAGCTGCCAGCGGACGAAGGAGAGCAAGAGGAGGGCGAGGATGGAGACATTGCCGATGGCAATGAGGATCATCTTGGTGGAGAGGCGGAACTTAGGCTTCATTGGCTTCTCCGGTGGACTTTTTGAGGCGGTAGCCGGCGCCGCGGACGGTCTCGATCCAGCGGGGGTTTTTGGCATCGTCGCCGAGTTTGCGGCGGAGGGAGGAGATGTGGACGTCGATGGAACGGTCGAAGACTTCGAAGTCGCGTTCGGCGACTTCGAGCAGGAGCTGTTCGCGGGATTTGACGCGGCCGGCGGCGCGGCCGAGGCTGAGGAGCATGTCGAATTCGATGGGGGTGAGGGTGAGGGGTTCGCCGCGTAGCTCGGCGGTGCGGGCATCGATGTCGATGCGGAGGTCGCCGACGTGGACGGAAGAGTTGGTTTCGGCGGGCGGGCTGGTGTTCAACTGGCTGCGGCGGAGCACGGCACGGAGGCGGGCGAGGAGTTCGCGGGTGGAGAAGGTTTTGGGGAGGTAGTCGTCGGCGCCAACTTCGAGGCCGGCGATGCGGTCTGGTTCGTCACCGAGGGCGGTGAGCATGAGGACGGGGACGCTTGAGGAGCGGCGGAGTTCGCGGAGGACCTCCATGCCGTTCATGCCGGGGAGCATGACGTCGAGGATGATGGCGGCGTAGGGCTGTTCGAGGGCTTTTTTGAGGCCGGCGGCGCCGTTGTGGACGACATCGACTTCATAGCCGAGGGGAGTGAGGTAATCCTTGAGCAAGCGGGCGAGCTTGATGTCGTCATCGATGATGAGCAGGGGTGTTTCGCTCATGGTGCTACAGCCTCAGCTTAATGGGAGGAAGCAAGGGAGGGGAAGACATTTACTCAACCTTTACACTTAGCGGGGCGGGGCACATGATGTCTTTACGTTAGGGGAGCAGAGTGGAGACATGAAGAAGCAATTTTTGATTGGAGTGATGGCGCTGAGCCTTGCGGCGGGCGCGGGAGTGGCGCAGCCGCCGGGAGGCGGAATGCGGGGGAACCCGGAGCAGATGATGAACCGTCAGCTAGAAATGATGAAGGAGCGGCTGAGTCTGACGGAGGATCAGGAAAAGCAGGTGAAGGCGATTCTGACGAGCCAGATGAAGAAGCAGCGGGAGCTGATGGAAGAGGGCTTCAACGAGGAAACGCGGGACAAGATGATGGCGCTGCGGCAGGAATCGAACGGCAAGATCAAGAAGGTGCTGAAGGGCGACCAGGTAGAGAAATTCGACAAGATGCAGGAAGAAATGCGGCAGCGCCGGGGCCCGGGCGGGCCGCCGCCTCCGCCGCAGAACTAAGAATTGAGATTGCTCCCCTAGACTAGAGCGCTGCTATCTGAGAGATGGCGGCGCTCATTTTTTTGATACGGTCGAGGTGAGCGGGGTCGGCGGCGTGATTACGGGATTCGTTGGGGTCGGATTGGTAGTCGTAGAGTTCGCGGGCGACGACGTCGGTGGATCCGCGTTTGCGCCATTCGGTATAGCGGAAGCGGGCGTCGCGGAGGGAGTAGCCCATGAGGCGCTGGCCTTCGTGGGTGCGGGGATATTGGCTAAAGGCGGCGGGCTTGCCGGGTGACTTGGGGTTGTCGAGTTGGGGGAGGAAGCTGGCGCCCTGGCAGGCGGCGGGCGGAGTGAGGCCGGCGGCGCTGGCCATGGAGGGGTAGATGTCGATGAACTCGACGAGGGAATGGCAGGGCTTGCCGGGGGAGCGCTGACCGGGGAGGGAAGCGATGAGGAGGCTGCGGGTGGCCTTTTCGTAGTTGGTGTGTTTGTTCCAGAGGCCGTGATTGTTGAGCTGCCAGCCGTGGTCGCCGAAGAGGACGACCATGGTGGAATCGCGGAGGCCTTCGCGGTCGAGGGCGGTGAGGAGGCGGCCGATGAGGGCATCGGTGTAGGAGATGCAGGCGTAGTAGGCGCGGACGAGTTCGCGGGCTTTTTCGGAGGAGATTTTGCCGTTACCGATGTCGCCGTAGTAGCGGAGTTCGCCGGAGTTGGTGCCGGCAAAGGGGGGAGCGCCGGAGGGGGGCTCGGGGTAGTCGGGCATTTCGATTTTGTTGAGGGGGTAGAGGTCGAAGTATTGGGAAGGGGCGATGAAGGGGAGGTGGGGTTTGGCGAAGCCGACGCCGAGGAAGAAGGGGTTTTGTTTGAGGGTGGGGAGTGCGGCGATGGCTTGATTGAGAGTGCGGCCGTCGGGGAGTTGGTCGTCGGATTGAGAGGATGCTTCCCAGGAGGGGCCGCGGGAGCCGGCGGGGCTGGAGGTGGGAGGGATAGTCCAGTTGTTTTCCTTGAGGCGTTGTTCGAGGCGCTGGGCGCGGGTGCGGGCTTCGGGGGAGTTCCAGGCGGCCTGCTGATTGGGGCCCCACCAGGGGATGGACCAACTGGGGTTGTCGTCGAGACCACCGTGGAAGAGTTTGCCGAAGCCGGCGGTGGTGAAGCCGTTTTGCTTGAAGAGTTGGGGGAGGGTGACGGCGTCGGGCACGGTGCCGCGGAAGTGGTGCTGGAGGTCGTAGATTTTGGTGGTGTCGGGGCGGAGGCCGGTGAGGAGGCTGGTGCGGGAGGGGCTGCAGACGGCCTGCTGGCAATAGGCGTGGGTGAAGACGGTGCCACGGCGGGCGAGGGCGTCGATGTTGGGGGAATGAACGTGGCGGGCGCCGTAGCAACCGAGCTCGGGACGCATGTCGTCGATGGCAATGAGCAGGACGTTGCGGACACGGGGGGAGGCGAGCAGGGAGGGGGCCAGGAGGGTGGAAAGCAGATCGCGGCGGCGCATGGACGTGATGATACTCTAAGAGCCAACCCCTAAGATGTGGATCGTTAAACTTGCGCTGAGCCGCCCCTATACGTTCGCGGTGATGGCGCTGCTCATTATGGTGCTGGGCGTGGTGTCGATCGTGGCGATGCCAACGGATATCTTTCCGAATATCGATATCCCGGTGGTCAGTGTGATCTGGAACTATACGGGGATGTCGCCCGACGATATGGAGAAGCGGGTGGTGACGTCGTTTGAGCGGGCGGTGACGACGACGGTGAACGATGTGGAGCATATCGAGAGCCAGAGTATGCCGGGCTACGGGGTGATCCGCGTGTTTTTCTATCCGTCGGTGAAGGTGGAACTGGCGGTGGCGCAGTTGGGGGCGATTGCGAACTCGATTACGAGGGTGTTGCCGCCGGGGATTTTCCCGCCGTTCGTCTTGCGCTACAACGCGGCGACGGTACCGATTCTGCAGTTAGCGCTGTCGAGCAATGCGTTGAGTGAGCAGACGATATACGATCTGGCGAATTCGCAGATCCGGATTGGCTTGGCGACGGTGCAGGGGGCGTCGGTTCCGCTGCCATATGGGGGGCGGGTGAGGCAGGTGATGGTGGACCTGGACACGGAAGCGATGCAGGCGCGGCGATTGAGCGCGCAGGATGTTTCGAACGCTCTGACGGCGCAGAACCTGATTCTGCCGGCGGGGACGGCGAAGATCGGGCCGAGCGAATACAACGTGCGGCTGAACGCGAGCCCGGACACGGTGGCGGAGTTGAACCGGTTGCCGATTAAGCAAGTGAACGGCGCGATGGTCTACATGAAAGACGTGGCGCAGGTGCGGGACGGGTTCTCGATCCAGACGAACGTGGTGCGGCAGAACGGAACGCGCGGGGCGCTGCTGACGGTGTTGAAGAACGGCAACGTATCGACGCTCGAGATCATCGAGAAGGTGCAGCGGGAACTGGACCGGCTGCAGGGGGTGATTCCGAAGGAATTGAATATCCGGCGGATGTTCGACCAGAGCCTGTTTGTGCGGGCATCGATCGATGGGCTGGTGAAGGAAGGCGTGATCGCGGCGGTGCTGACGGGGCTGATGATTCTGCTGTTTCTCGGCTCGTGGCGGAGCACGGTGATTGTGTGTGTGTCGATCCCGCTGTCGATCTTCACGTCGATTTCGATTCTTTATCTGTTTGGCCATACGATCAACGTGATGACGCTGGGGGGGCTGGCGCTGGCGGTAGGGATTCTGGTGGATGACGCGACGGTGGAGATTGAGAACATACACCGGAACCGGCATATGGGAAAGCCGCTGATCCGGGCGATTCTTGACGGGGCGCAACAGATTGCGATTCCGACATTTGTGTCGACGCTGTCGATTTGCATTGTGTTCGTACCGGTGGTGTTTCTGACGGGGACGGCGAAGTTTTTGTTTACGCCGCTGGCGCTGGCGGTGGTGTTCGCGATGATGGCGAGTTATTTGTTGAGCCGGACGGTGGTGCCGACGATGGCGCATGCGCTGCTGGCCAACGAGAAGGAAAGTGGGCTGGTGTGGCGGGTGCATGAGGGTTTCAACGTTTTGTTTGAGGCGGTGCGGAAGTTGTATACGGGGGTGCTCGACTGGGCGCTGGGCCACCGGGTGGTGGTGCTGGGGTTGTTCGCGGTGTTTGTGTGTTTTTCGGGGTGGATGGCGACGCAGGTGGGGGAAGACTTCTTTCCGGAAGTAGATGCGGGACAGTTTCGCCTGCATGTGAGAGCGCCGGCGGGAGCGCGGATTGAAGAGACGGAGGAGTTGTTCGGGCGCGTGGAGCAGGTGATCAGGCAGGTGGTGCCGGCCAAGGAACTGGACACGATTCTGGACAACATCGGGCTGCCGGTGATCGGTGTGAATCTGGCTTACTCGGACGGGGCGACGATCGGACGATTTGACGGGGAGATCCTGGTGAGTCTGAAGGAGCGGGAGGTGCCGACGAAGGAGTATGTGCGGAAGTTGCGGCAGCGGCTGGGGGATGAGTTTCCGGATGCGGAGTTCTATTTTCAGCCGGCGAACATCATCAATCAGATTCTGAATTTCGGCAAGCCGGCGCCATTTGACATACAGGTGGTGGCGCGGAACCGGCAGGTGGGGCTGCGGATTGCGCGCGAGATTGAAAACAAGGTGAAGCGGATCCCGGGGGCGGTGGACGTGCATCTGCATCAGGTGCCGAACTACCCGGATTTGCAGGTGAACGTGGACCGGGCGAAGGCGGATGTATTGGGGCTGACGCAGCGGGATGTGGCGAACAGCCTGCTGGTGAGCTTGAGTTCCAGCGGACAGACGCAGCCGAATTACTGGATTGATCCGGCCAATGGGGTGAGCTATCAAGTGACGGCACAGACGCCGCAGAGCCGGATTGAGACGCTCGAGGACATTTCGCACATGCCGATTACGGCGCCGGGGGGAGGGTTGCCGAGTTTGCTATCGAACCTGGCGGATGTGCGGCGATCGACGAGCATGGCGGTGGTGAACCACTACAACGTGCAGCCGACTTATAACGTGTACGCGAATGTGGAGAACACGGACCTGGGTTCAGTGCAGAAGCGGGTGAACGGGATCCTTGACGAGATGCGGCCGAAGCTGCCGAAGGGGGTGCAGATCGAGTTGCGGGGGCAGGTGGAGACGATGAACTCGAGTTTTGTGAGGTTGGGGTTGGGGCTGGTGTTCGCGGTGATGCTGGTATACATGCTGATGGTGGTGAACTTTCAGAGCTGGCTGGACCCGTTTATCATCCTGACGGCTTTGCCGGGAGCGTTGTCGGGGATTGTGTGGATGCTGTTTATCACGCAGACGACGTTCAGTGTGCCGAGTCTGATGGGGGCGATTATGAGTATCGGTGTGGGGGTGGCGAATTCGATTCTGCTGGTGACGTTTGCCAACGATCTGCGGCCGATGGGTTTGAATTCGCGTGAGGCGGCGCTTGAGGCGGGGTCGACGCGGCTGAGGCCGGTGGTGATGACGGCGGCGGCAATGGTAATCGGGATGCTGCCGATGTCGTTGGGGCTTGGGGAGGGAGGGGAACAGAATGCGCCGCTGGGCCGGGCGGTGATTGGGGGATTGATCTTGGCGACAGTGGCGACGCTATTTGTTGTGCCGCTGATATACAGCACACTGCGGAAGAAGCCGCCGGTGGTGAATGAGTTGGAGGAAGTAGAATGACAAGGGCAATCGGGCTGATGATTCTGGTGGTGTTATTAGTGGGCGCGGCGTTTTATGCCGGGTGGGCGCCGCGGGCCGAGCGGATTGCGATGATCGAGGCGGAGGCGAAGACGAACGCGGACGAGAAACTGGTGGTGACGGTGACGCGGGTGAAGCTGTCGGCGCCGACGCGGGAGATCGTGCTGCCGGGGAATGTTTCCTCGATTGGGGAAACACCGATTTACGCGCGGGCTGAAGGGTATATCAAGACGCGGCGGGTGGATATCGGGGATGTCGTGAAGAAGGGCGATTTACTGGTGGAGTTGGATACGCCGGAGCTCGACCAGCAACTGCGGAACGCGCGGGCGCGGCTCGAGCAATTGAAGGCGACGACGGTACAGGTGAAGGCGGCGATCGAACAGGCGAAAGCGAGCGCGAAGCTGGCGGAAGTGAATTATGGACGCTCGAAGCTGCTGGTGGCCGACGGAGTGGTGGCGAAGGCGGATCTCGATGAGAAGACGGCGTTGCAGGACGCGCGCCGGGCGGACGTGAAGGCACAGGAAGCGAATCTGTTGGCGGCGGATGAGGCAGTGCGGGCGCAGATGGCCGAGGTGGCGCGCATCGAGCAGCTGGCGGAGTTTCGGCGGGTGGTGGCGCCGTGGGACGGAGTGATTACGCAGCGGAACTGTGCGGTGGGAAATTTGATTACGCCGGCGATGCTGGCGGGTGGGCGGGACTTGTTCCGGCTGAGCGATATGTCGAGATTGCGGGTGTTTGTGAACGTGCCGCAGTCGAGTGTCAATGACGTTCGAGTGGGGCAGAAGGCGCAAGTGCGAGTGCCGGAGTTGGGGACGATGATGCAGGGCACGGTGGTGCGGACATCGAATGCGCTAGAGAACCAGACGCGGACGCTGCTGGCGGAGGTGAACGTGGTGAACCAGCAGCGAAAGTTGCTGCCGGGGATGTATGCGCAGGTGGGGATTGAGACGACGAGCCCGAAGCAGATGGTGCTGGTGCCTGGGGATACGATTGTGACGAGGGCGGAGGGGATTTTCGTGGCGTTGGTGGATGGGAAGAACAAGGTGCAGTTTCAGAAGATACAAGTGGGGCGGGATTTCGGGACGGAGATTGAAGCGGTGAGCGGGCTGAACGAGGGGGATCTGGTAGTGGTGAATCCGTCGGATGATGTGAAGAACGGCATTACAGTGAAGGCGATTGCAAGAAAATGAAGATTGAGTCGATAGTGGCGATCCCGCTTTACGGGAAGGCGTATGAAGATTGGCCGGCGCGATATGGAGAATTGGAACAGACGCGGACGCTGGTGCGGGTGAGGACGGATGCGGGACTGGAGAGCTACGGGAGCGTGTACACGTCGGCGCCTTTGGTGGCGGCGGCACTGAAGCTGTTGCGGCCGCTGTATGAAGGGGCGAGCGCGATCGACCCGGCGGCGACGAGCGAGATGTTGCACCAGAACACGTTCTGGCAGGGGCGGGGCGGGAGTGTGACGCATGCGATTTCGGGGATCGATATGGCGTTGTGGGATGTGCTGGGGAAGGTGACGGGGCAGCCGATTTGGCGGTTGTTGGGGGGGAAGTACCGGGAGCGGGTGCAGCCGTATGCATCGATGTTGATGGTGGAGCCGGAGGGGATGGGGGAGAAGCTGCTCGCGGCGAAGGCGCGGGGATTCCGGGCGTTCAAGATGGGGTGGGGGCCGTTTGGGCGGCACTCGGCGAAGAAGGATGAGGCGATCGTGAAGGCGGCGCGGGAGGCGATCGGGGAGGATGATTTTCTGATGGTGGATGCGGGGGGGAGTGATGCGTTCTGGCCGCAAGGGTATAAGTGGGCGCGGGAGACGGCGAAGATGCTGCGGGATTATGGCGTGACGTGGTTTGAGGAGCCGCTGCGGCCGGATGATCTGGAGGGCTATGTGGCCTTGACGCGGGAGGCCGGTTTGCCGATTGCGGCGGGAGAAGTGCTGACGCGGCGGCAGAGTTTTTTGCCGTGGATTGAGCGGCGGGCGGTGGATTATCTGCAGCCGGATGTGACGAAAGTGGGTGGGCTGACGGAGCAGCACCGGATCGGGCAGTATGCGGATGACCACAATATTCTGGTGGTGCCGCACGGTTGGAATACGGGAGTGGGATTGGTGGCGGATCTGCATTTGACGGCGGCGGCGGGGAATGCGCGGTTTGTGGAGTATCTGACTCCGGAGCCGTATTTGGAGGATGTGTTTGAGGAGCCGATGCGGTTAGACGGGGAGGGGATGCTGCGGATACCGGATGGGCCGGGGTATGGGGTGAAGTGGAGCGAGGAAGGGGTGAAGCGGCTGAGCCGGGGGGAAGTGCTTTCGGTTTAGGCGGGGCTGATCTGGCGTGCGTAATCGTCTGCGTCGAAGTGGCCGTGGGAGCTGCCGATAAGGCCGTCGGGGTTGAGTTGCCAGGCTTCGTGACCGCTGATGCGGACGGGGTTGGCGTTGGCGGCGTAGGTGCCGGTGAGGATCCAGGCGAAGATGGCGAGACCGTTTTCGATATGGATGCGGTCGAGGGTGACGATCATGTCGGGGAAGGCGGTCATGAAGGATTGTGCGTCGGCTGTGATGGCAGCGCGGCCAATGGAGGGAGGGCCACCGTTGATTGTGAGGGAGCCGTTTTCCGCGAAGAAGGCGGCGACGCTGGAGGCGTTTTGGCTGCTCCAGGCGGCGGCGTAATTGGTGGCGAATTGGTGAAGGCGTTGTTGGGTCATTGTGTGGAGGGGCACCGGATTCATTGGTATCAGAAACGGAGGAGGATTGGGTTGCTGTCTGGAGTGGGCGGAAGCTTGCGAACGGTCTGGTCATGCTCTTCGGGGATTCAATTTACGGTGATATCCAGGAAACAATTCTGCAACCAGGAGGAGTGGGCAGCAAGGGGGCGCCCAGGGATCGGGAATCGGTGGAGCATTGTGGGGATTCCTGCTAACCCCACCAGGTTTCGCCTGGGGCGAGGTGGCGGCGGGCGACGTCGGGATTGAGGGAGATGCCGTAGCCGGGTTTGGTGGTGATGGTGTGGTAGCCGTCCTTGATGATGGGGCCGTCGTGGAGGACGAGGTCCTGCCACCAGTCGATGTATTTGGCGAGTTCGTGGATGCGGAAGTTGCGCATGCTGGCGGCGGCGTGGCAGGAGGCGATGGTGCCGATGGGGGAAGCGGGGTTGTGGGCGGCGGTCCAAATGTAGTGGATGTCGGCGTGGTCGGAGATGCGCTTGGATTCGAGGAGGCCGCCGGATTTGGGGATATCGATGTGGACGGCGTCGCAGGCTTCGAGTTCGATGAGTTTGCGGAAGCCGTGGCGACCGTAGAGATTTTCGCCGGTGCAGATGGGGATATTGACTGACTCGGTGACGCGTCGCATGGCTTCGGGGTTTTCGGGGGGAACGGGGTCTTCGAGCCACATGGGTTGGACGGGTTCGATGGCGCGGGCCATGTTGATGGCATCGCGGGTGTCGTACTTCCAATGGGCTTCGATGCCGAAGTCGGTATCGGGGCCGAGTTCGGCGCGGACCCACTGCATGCCTTGGGCGATGCGGCGGAGGTCTTTGAGGGTGAGGCCGCGGGTGTACTCGTCGTGGCCGGTCTCTTTGAACTCGGGGTCGACCATGCGGGGGATGCCGTCGCCCTGGACTTTGAAGGCGGTCCAGCCAAAGGGTTCGGCTTTGGCCTTGGCGAGGCCGTCGCGGTAGGCGGCGCGATCGTCGACGGGAAGGAAGGTTTGGAGCGTGCGATAGAAGCGGACGCGGTCGCGGAACTTGCCGCCGAGGAGGTTGACGGCCGGGGTGTCGAGGAGTTTACCGGCGAGATCCCAGAGAGCGATTTCGATGCCGCTGGCGGCGGTGACAGTGACGCCGCCGATGGGGCCGACACCGCCGGAGCGGAGGAGCATCTTGTGATAGAGCTTGTCGACGTTGAGGGGGTCTTCTCCGAGCAGGAGGGGCTGGAACTGATTGAGGACCATGTCCTTGACGCCGGGGCCCCAATAGGCCTCGCCGAGACCGGAGATGCCCTGGTCGGTATCGACGCGGATGAGATTCCAATCCCAGGTGCCGCGGATGATCATGCACTTGACAGCGGTGATCTTGACCTTGTTGCGCAAGGGAGCGGCGAGGGCGTGGAGGGGAAGGGAAGCAGAGGCGAGGAAGGAGCGGCGGGAGAGCATGGGCTTGATCTCATACGGTATCGCAAAGGAGTTTAGGCGCGGTGTCCGGCGAAGCGCTCCAGTTGTTTGAAGAAGGAGGAAAGGGGGCGGAATGCGGGGGCGTCGTGGCAGGGGACGGGGCAATGTGAGAAGGAGCCGGTGTAGCCGCCGGTGGACTCGACAGCGGCGGAGGAAGCGGCGAGTAAGCCCGCGCAGCAGGAGGAGGCAGCGGTGGTGGGGCGGATCGCGCTTGATGCGGTAGTGGAGGCGGGCGATGGTGTTGGGGTGGCCTTCGAGGACCCGCGGGAAGGCGCCGTTGCGGTAGATGAGAATGCCAGTGATGTCGTGAGCCTGGTTGAACTGGCGTGGCTGCCGGAGAAGCTCGAGCAATTCTTCTTCCGGGAAGAGAACGCGGGCGGAGCCGATGTAGATCAGTTGGCTGAGGGGAAAAGCAGAGTGGGAGTCTATAGCAGTTTTTGGGCGATGGACTTGGCCTGGAGGAACTGGAGGAGGTAATCGGGGCCGCCGGCTTTCGAGTCGGTGCCGGACAGATTGAAGCCACCGAAGGGATGAGCGCCGACCATGGCGCCGGTGCATTTGCGGTTGATGTAGAGATTGCCGACGTGAAATTCGGCGCGGGCGCGGGCGATCTTTTCGGGGTTGGTGGTGTAGACGGCGCCGGTGAGGCCGTAATCGGAATCGTTGGCGAGGCGGAGGGCGTCGTCGAAATCGCGGGCTCGGGTGACGGCGAGGACAGGGCCGAAAATCTCTTCTTGAAAGAGGCGGTGGTTGTGCTCGATGCCGGAGAAGATGGCGGGGCGGATGAAGTAGCCGTCGCCGGGAGCCTTGTGGCCACCGGTGAGGAGAGCGCCTTCCTGCTTGCCGGTTTCGATGTAGGAGAGGATGGTTTTTTCGGCCCTTTGGCTGATGACGGGCCCGAGGAAGTGGGCGGGGTCGTCGGCGGGGCCCTGGGTGAGGGCTTCAGCGAGGGGGATCAATTTGGCGAGGAAGGCGTCGTGGAGGGGCTCATCGAGGATCAGGCGGGAGCAGGCGGAGCATTTTTGCCCCTGGAAGCCGAAGGCGGAAGCGATGACGCCGGCGGCCGCGGCATCGAGGTCATGGACTTCGCGGTCGACGAGGATGGCGTCCTTGCCGCCCATTTCGGCGACGACGCGCTTGATCCATTTTTGGCGGGGCTGGGTTTTGGCGGCGAGCTCGTTAATGTGCAGGCCGACTTCTTTCGAGCCGGTGAAGGAGATGAAGCGGGTTTTTGGGTGGGAGACGAGCAGATCGCCGACTTCGGAGCCCGCGCCGGTGAGGAATTGGAAGGACTCGGGGGGGAAGCCAGCTTCGAGGAGGACTTCGATGAATTTGGCGGCGATGGTGGGGGTTTCGCTGGAGGGTTTGAGGACGACGGTATTACCGGTGACGAGGGCGGCGATGGTCATGCCGGCAAGGATGGCGAGGGGGAAGTTCCACGGGGGGAGGATGACGCCGACGCCGAGGGGAATGTAGGTAAGCACGCCGAGTTCGCCGGGAAGTTGGAGGAGGGGGCCGGGGGAGGCGAGGCGGAGCATCTGGCGGGCGTAGTAATCGCAGAAGTCGATGGCTTCGGCGGTATCGGCTTCGGCTTCATTCCAGTTTTTGCCGGACTCGAGGATGAGCCAGGCATTGAACTCGTCCTTGCGCTGGCGGAGGATATGGGCGGCGCGGAGAGCGCGGGCGGCGCGGTCTTCGGCGGGGACGGCAGCCCAGATGGGGAAGTAGTGGTAAGCGGCTTCGATAGCGCGGGTGGCTTGGTCGGCGCTGGCTTTCTGGTGGACGCCGATCAGTTCGGCGGGGTAGGAGGGGTTGTAGCTGAGGAGCTTATGGATGCCGCCCGGTTCATGAAGGCCGGCGATGAGGAGGGGGTATTGGCGGCCGAGATCGGCGCGGACACGGGCCAGAGCTCGCTCCATGGCCTCGCGGTTTTCGGGGAGCGAGAAATCGCGGTAAGGTTCGTTGGCGAACGGGGGCAACGAGGCGAGGCTCATGGAGAAGTCCTTGTTGGTTTAGCCGTCGACGAGACTGCGGCCGCGCTCGAAGATGGAGGAGGCTTCGTCAGCGAGTTCCTTGCCGCGCTCGAAGAGGTCGCGGCCACGGGAGTAGAGTTCTTCGCTTGATTCGCGGAGCTTATCGCTGCCGCGGCGGGCAGCGGACTTGATTTGGGAGCGGGTTTCTTCGCCGGGCTGGGGAGCGAAAAGGAGGCCGACGGTGACCCCGATGGCCATGCCGGAGAGGAACCAGATGAAATCCTGAGAGTTATCGCGTGCCATATCTTTATTCTACCGATTCAAAGAGTGGGACCCAAGTAAGCCGGGCCGGGAGACGGTAAAGGTAAGGGTGGGCCTGGAGGCGGCGGCCATCGGAAAGGACCGTGACCTGGCCCTGGAGATCGGTACGGAATAGAAGAGTGTGGGAGGCCTGGAGGCGGGCGAGGACGGCGGGGTGGGGGTGGTTGAAGGGGTTTTGGAAGCCGGAGCTGGCGACGGCGAGGGCGGGGCGGGTTTGATCGAGGAAGAATTGAGCGGTGGAGGATCTGCTGCCGTGGTGGGCGAGCTTGAGGTAGTCGATGGGGGTGAGGAGGGAGGCTTCGAGGAGGCGGGATTCGACGGAGGAGTCGATGTCGCCGGTGAGAAGGAAGCGTTTTGTTTCGTGTTCAAGGAGGAGGACGAGGGAGGTGAGGTTGGATTTGGAGAAGGTTTCCCCGCGAGGGGGCCAGAGGACGCGGACGGGGAGATTGCCGAGATGGGCCGTGTCGCCCTGGGCGAGATAGCGGATGCGGGTGTGGCGGGCGAGGGCGTGGGCCTTGAGCTTTAGCCAGAGGGGGCCGGTGGCGTAAGGGGAGACCCAGATTTCGGCGGGAGAAAAGTTATCGTGAGCGGCGATGAGGCCGCCCATGTGGTCGAGGTCGGAGTGGGAGGCGATGAGGGTGTGGAGGCGTGAGATGTGGCGAGTCCAGAGGTAATTGGATACCAGGGATTCTCCGGGATCGAATTTGGGGTTGCGGGAGCCACCGGCATCGAGCAGGGCGAGGTGGCCGGAGGGGGTGGCGAGGAAGAGGGAATCGCCCTGGCCGACATCGATTGAGGTGAGCTCGAGAAGGCCGAGGGAGAGAAGAGGCTGGCGGGAGTAGGGATGGAGGAGGACGTAGGCGAAGAGGGCAAGGAGGGCGGCGGCGGGCAGAGGAGACCAGCGGGGGGCGCGGCGGAGGATGGCGGCGGTGGCAAGCAGCAGGGAGGGCAAGGCAATGAGGACCCAGAGAGGCGGGTCGGGGAGGCGGGCGCCGATGTCCCAGGAGACGTGCCAGTCGACGACGGCGCGTGAGGTGAAGAGGAGCCATTTGAGCAGGGGGAGGAGGACGGGGCCGGTGAGGAGGGTGAGGAAGCCGAGGGGGACGGCAAGGGAGAGGAGGACGACGACGGGGAGATTGGCGGTGAGGCTGGAGAAGGTGAGGCGGTGGAAGAAGAGAATCATGGGGAGGCTGAGGCCGATGAGGATAACGGCGGAGGTGAGTGTGAGGTCGATGGCCCAGATGAGGGTGCGGAGGGAGGCGGAGAGAGTTTGTTGGAGGGCGCGTTCGGGGAGGTGAAAGAGGCGGCTGAAGGTGGAGGCGGCGAGGAGGAGTTCGAGGCGGCGGCTGGCATTGGGGGAACGGAGGGAGGCAAAAGCGGGATCGTGGAGGTGGTGGAGGGCTTTGAGCCAGGGGCCGGTGGAGTGTTCGAGGAGGGGGATGGCGAGGGTGGCGAGAGTGAGGACAGAGAGGAAGGAGAGCTGGAAGCTGGCTTCGAAGAGCTGGGCGGGGTCGGCGAGGAGGTAGAGGATGGCGACGGCGGCCAGGAGGTTGAGGATGCGGCCGTTGCGGTACAGGAAGCGGGCGCCGAGAAAGAGGAGGTAGCCGCCAGCGGCGCGAACGACCGGGGAGCTGAGGTCGCAGACGAGGGCGTAGAGAATCGCCATTAGGGCGCAGCAGCAATAGGCGGGGAGGGGGCGGAAGCGGAGGAGGCGGAGAAGGCCGAAGAGCGCTGAGGCGAGGACGGTGATGTGGATGCCGGAGATGACGATGGCGTGGTAGGTGCCGGTGCGGCGGTAGTTTTCGGTGTCGGCTTCTTCGAGGCGGGCGTTATCGCCGAGAAGGAGGGCGCCGAGGATGGCGCTGAGGTAGCGGTCTCCCGAGGTGACGGAGTGGATGCGAGAGAGGAGGGCGGCGCGGAGGGAGTAGATGGCGGCCTGGATGGGGTGACCGCAGGGCTCGGCGGCCGGGGTGGGGAGGGGCCCGGAGGAGATGGTGGCATTCCAGTAGATGTCGCGGTGGGCGAAGTAGGTTTCGGCATCGAAGCTGCCGGGATTGCCTGAGTTGCGGATGGGATGGAGGCGGAGAGGGAGCGAGAGACGGTCGCCGTAGCGCCAGGAAGGGGGGCTCTGGCCAGGCGGGAGGTAGAGGCTGGTGCGGATGCGGGCACTGGGGGAAGCGGCAAAGATGAAAAAGAAGCGGTCTGGCTCGCGTTGGGGCAGGGAGTCGATGCAGCCATCGAGGAGGACGATCTCGCGGGGAGCGGCGTCAATTTGGGGGTGGGGTTTGTTGAAGTGGCGGGCGGAGGAGGCAGCGGCGAGCCAGAAGAGGATGGCGTTGCCGGCGATGAGCGCGGCCCAGGGGAAGTGGCGGTGGCGGGCCAGGAGCCAGAGGAGCAGCGAGAGGGCGGCGCCGAGAAGGGCGGGAATCGGCGAGAAGGAAAGGAAGCGGACAAAAAGGATGCCGCTGATCACGGAAAGGAGGGGAGGGATCAGCGGCGCGTAGAGTTTCGAAGAGAGGGATTCGAAGTGCGATGGGGAAGGAGATCCGGCCATCAAAAAGGAAGTGGGTGGGCGGGGAGGAAAATCTCCATTTCTTTTGGGAGCAGTGAAAAAACTGCCCTGGAACTGTGGCCGAAATCCCGGCCCGCAATCGGACCGTTTGAGCCGATTGCGGGATTTGGGGGATAGGTTATCCGGCGGCGAGTTCGGCGCGGGTTTGGCGGACGATGGCGAGGTATTGGCGGGCGCGTTCAGTGAAGACTTCGAACTTGCCTTCCTTGATGGTTTTGGCGTCGATGAGTTCGCCGCCGACGGCGACCGAGCAGGCGCCGGCGCGGAGGAAGTCGGCGGTGGTGTCGAGGTTGACGCCGCCGGTGGGATTCATTTCGATGTGGGGGAAGGGGCCTTTGAGGGCCTTGATGTACTTGGGGCCACCGACGTTGCCGCAGGGAAAGACCTTGACGATGTCGGCGCCGGCATCCCAGGCGGTTTTGATTTCGGTGGGGGTAAGAGCGCCGGGGAGAATGACCTTGGAGTAGCGCTTGGCCATTTCGATGGTGGGACGGTCGAGGGAGGGGGTGACGAAGAATTCAGCGCCGGAGAGCATGCAGATGCGACAGGTTTCGGGATCGAGGACGGTGCCGGCGCCGAGAGTGATGCGATCCCCGAATTTGGCGGCGACTGCTTCGAGGGCTTTGACGGCGCCGGGGACGGTCATGGTGATTTCGGCGACGGTGATGCCACCATCGTAGAGGGCTTCAATGGAGCGGATGGCGGCTTCGGCGGTGGCGGTGCGGACGACGGGGACGACGCCGACGGCGATGAGGTTGGAGAGGATTTGCTGTTTCGTCACTAGAGAACAGTCTAGCGGCGTTTGCGCCGGGGGAGGGTGGAGCGGCAAGGTGGGTAAAAGCGGTCGGGAGGGCCTCACCGCAGCACCCAAACCGTATCTCGCCAGACTGCTGCGTCCCCTCGTTGCCGATCCAGTAGGGTCAACTGGCACTCATAGCGGCCTGCTGGCAGTGCCTCCAGCGGCATAGCGATTTCCACTGGTACCGCACCGAGCCGACGACCCGTGGTGGGGCTGAACACGCTGGGTGCCGTCTCAAAAACCTTTTCTGCATCTCGGTATAATGCGGCATAGGCCGTAATAGGACTGCCTGCGGCTTCATCGAGCCCGTACACCTCACCGAACACCACCAATTGGCCCCCATTGCCGAAGGTGCGCGCCACACTTGGAACCAGTTTGCGCCCCTCCCGCACTAGTGGATTGCTCGCCTGCTGTTTATCCCGGCCAGCCGTAAATAGAGCCGCCACCATCTTCGTCCGCCCCGGACCAACAACGATGGAACTCCGCCGCAGCCCGCTGCCGGCACGATTCAGGTTGGGTACCGTAAACGTTTGGAGTAGCGTGCCCACGCGGCCCGTTTCACCATCCCGCACCAGCACCTTTATGGCGTAATCTCCAGGCAACAGCGTGTAGCCAGTATCGTACTCGATCAAACCCGATAGCAACCTTTCCCGCGAAGCCGCATCCAGAGAGAAACTCACTCGGTCACGCAGCGTCTTCACCGTGCGGCCGTTGCTGTCCTTCACTTCCGCGATCAGATTTAGTTCCGCCCGCCCCGTCTGGCTGCCGGTGTGACGGTCGGCAATCACTTCCGCACCTGCAATATTCACTACCACCGGGACATAGTATTCGTCGGAATTCATCTGGAAGTAATTCACCGCCGCCGCGAGCGGAATATCGGTCAGCGGGCTTTCAAGCAGAAACGCTTCTTCTAGGTGCCGTTCACGATCACTGGCGCTCATGTGCTGAAAAACTTTTTCGCCGTAGTAGCCATCGGCGTAATCGAGGCGAACCTTGCTGCGATCCCTTAGCGAAATGGCGATCCGCCGGTACTTACCATCCGTTGCGGTATTGGTTGAGTAATAGCCGATCAGGTAATAACTGGTGTACAAACGCTGGGCCTGTTCAATGCCGGCAGCCAAATTGTTGTTATTGAGCCAAGCTTTCCCGCCAGTGTCGGCGGCAAGAGCGTAGAGCGCATCCTGCGATAACTCAAAGGCCTCGTTTAGCGCCGCCACAGCGGACCCGCTATAGGCCTCCACGCCGCCGGGACTGCCCATGGAGGCGTCCCCCATGCCGGTCAACACCGCCAGCCCACGGGTATCAATCGGGTAGAATTCAACATTCGCACGGCGCGCCGCATCTACGAGCGCCCGCATATCGGCGAGGTTGCGGCCTTGCCCGAGGCTCCAGCCGTCAGAAAAGTATATGATCGCCTTACGCTGACGGTTGCGCTCCAACTGGCGCACAGCCCGCGCTAACGTCGCGAGCCGGCGATTGGTGGCAAAGACATTGAACTCACCATTGTTGGCGCCAAAGCCGGTTGGAATCTCCTCTTCAGTTGCTTCGCGATCTGAGAGGCCTAGCCTTGCCAGGGCCGCCAGCAGCAGATCGCGATCTGAGGTGAAGTCCTGAATGTTGCGCAGATTGCCCCGCGATGAAGCCAGAATGGCGACACTATCAGTTTTTGACAGCTGCTCATTCAGAAATTGACTGGCCGCTGCCAAGGCGCGCCGCAACGATTGGCGGGCAATTCCGTCCAAATCAAAGAAGAACACAAGCTTGCGTTGCACTTCCGGCAGTTGCTCGCTAAGCACTGCGGCCTGTTGTGCGTCAGTAGCTCGACCGGCAATCGCCTGATACTCACAGACCACGACACGCTGCGGCACGCCATTTTCGGTGAGGTGAAAGTCGCTAGCCGTCAACCCCGGCAGTGCGCCCCCGCGCTCATCGCTCACCTTGACGGCACGCAAAACAAGGCGGGTGCTGGTGCTGAATGTCGCTGGCGCGGGCTCTTGCGACATTCCATGACTGACAAACCAAACAACCGGAAGTAGCATTAGGCGCAGCATCAATAACGCACCTCAAAGCCTAATTGAATGGAACGCATGGCGTTTGCCGCCACCGGCAGACCGAATACGAGGCTGTTCAGCGTGGCATCCCAACGCGTGAAGATAGGATTGTTGAAGGGATTGGTGGCGTTGATCCGCAAATCAGCACTAATGCGGTCGCCAAGGCGAATGGTGCGCCAAAGACTGGCGTTCAAGGCAAATTGCCGGGGACCGGTGATAATGTTGCGGCCGGCATTCCCCCAAGCGCCATCCGCGGGCTGGGAAAATGCGCCTGGATTCAAGGATAAGCCGGCTGGCGCGGCGTAAATCGATTCCCCCGTCACGTCCGGCCGCAAACTACCCACGAAACCCGTGCCACCCAATGGCCGCGGGTCAAGCGGTGTGATGGGCAGGCCAGTCGCCGTCGTCATGTCGCTGGTGAAGCGCCATTCGTCGAAAAGCCGCTGGCGCCATCCGTTCGTAAAACGGAAGGTATAGTCCACGGTGAGTCGCACCGTTACCCGCTGGTCAAAATTAGACCGGCCCCGCTCGGCCGCCAGATTGGCCCAATTCTGGGCAAGTAACGCCGGCTGGGTGCCGCCGCCCAGCGAAGCGTTATCAATGGACTTGGCCCAGGTGACTTGCGATCGCGCCGACCAATCGCCGCGCAGACGGCGGCGCAGGTCAAACTGCCCAGCATGGCGGCTCGAATTCCCTCCCGACATCATGTAAAGGAAGCCAGCGGGACATGTCACACACGCTTGCAGTCCGCCCGCCGGAAATGTGTTCGGGTAAAAAGCCTGCTGGGCATGCGTACCCTTTACACCGAGATAAGCGGCTTTGGCCACCAGCCCCCAACCCAGGTCACGTTCCACCGAAAACTGCCAGTTTTGCGCGGTGCCTGGCCGAAAGCGAGCATCAATTCCATAAGTACCCAAGGTGGCTCCCGGCGCCGTGAGTGCGGACGCGAGACTCAGTGGCGGCGTACCTGGCAAATTACCAACTGCGAAGTTCCTGCCGAACGGCGGCTGTGCGGCCAGCGCCGTGGCGAGCGCCTCGTAAACACCTGTGTCTGCGTAGATGCCGTAGCCTGCCCGTACGACAAGCGAAGAGCCCGGCACCGGCAACCACGCCAGGGCAACCCTTGGCAGGAGCAGCAGCCGGTACGGTGGCAAGAGTGCTGGGTTTGCTGCTGACGCCGCAAAGGCGTTTGCCGACTCAAAGCCACGAGTTACGGCCAGATTGGCTAGCCGGAAATCGCGTTCTACAAACGGCGAGGAATACTCCCAACGGGTTCCCAGATTCAAAGTAAATCCGGCTTTTGGCCGCCACTCCGTCACCAAAAACGCTGCCCAGTCGTTGGCGCGCAGGTAGCGGTTGGCCAGCCCGGCGGCCAGCGCGGCGGTTGCCGGCCGCCCCAAGAGAAAGTCCGCCCAGTCCAGGCCGGTCGATTCGCCGGTGAAGCTGAAGGTCCCCCGCGCGTCGGGCAATCCAACCCGGTTTCGTTGGCGCCGGCCATAGTTGAATCCCATGCGCAACTGCCAGGTGCCAATCGTACCGTTCTCTGCGGCGGAGATACCGAAGTTCTGCAGCCGCACGCGCAAGGCATTCACATCCCTTAAGCCACTCATCCCTCCGGCAAAGAAGAGATTCGGTGGTCCCCAATCCTCGGCACGCTGCTCAGCGCCCTGTATTCCCGCCTCTCCTGCAACATCGCGCGCTCCCGCAAAGAACGGAAGCACCGTTTCATATCTGCGCTCAAAGGCAGCGGTGAACGATCCCTGCCAACCGGAGGGGCGTCCAGGCACCCCTGTGACCAGCAACTTTTCGCCGCCGGCCTGGTTACGATCCAGAAACCCGAAGACGCTGGTTTCGTCTGACCGCACGCGCTCCACGCTAACATCCGTTGTCAGATGGCCGGGACCCAGAATCTTCGTAATCTGAGCATTCCAGGCGTCCCGGTGCACATTTCGCAAGACAGGGCGCTCGAAATTATAACCCTCGCCTCGCGCCACTCCCGGTTCGGGGTAGAGGTTGACCAGAATTGTCGCTTGGCGGCTCAGTCGCTGCGCAGGAATGACGCCCCCCGGAAACGGGACGCCATTCAACGGATCCAGCACGGGCACGCCCGCGCTACTCAAATCCCCAATTCTTTCCTCGGGAGTAGGCATGCGCCCGACTGACACTTGAGCTGTCCGGTTGCGTGACCATTCGTAACTCGCAACAAAAAAGGCGGCTGGCTCCTTCGCCGTCTTGCGAGGCAACGACAGCGGTCCGCTTAGCCGCGCTACTCCGTTCAATAGACGCCATGCAGGTGGCGGCGCACCAAGGCCAGTAATGCTGTAAGGCCGCGCGTTCAATGCCGAGGAACCCAGCGTTCCCAACAACGAACCAAAATAGGCTGAACGGCCGCCCCGCCTTACGTTACCAAAGGCCGACGATTGAGCAAACTCCGAATCGCTGGAGTTGTCCACGCTGCCATTTATTAAGTAGCCTGTCAGCGCCCGCTCTTGCTCGCTGGCCCTTTCGGCGGTATCTGTCGGCAAGCCCGGTAGTTGGGGTGGCGAAGGAGCAATCGTGGTAGCGCCGCAAGGCTCGTCAGCGGGCAACATTTCCATTTGAATCCGTAACGGCTTGGCTGCTGCCGGAATGGTTTGCACGGCAAAGCAAGTCATGAAAACCCTAAGGGTCATTACCTCGACCGTTGTGGAGATATTCCGGAATTGGTAACGGCCTTGCGAGTCCGTCGTAGCGCTTTGTATTCCAAGCGGAGTGGTCAGTGTGACGGTGGCACCGGGCAGCGGTTTGTCGCGGTAGCGTACTTCACCATGGTATTCAGCGCCCGAGGCGAGGAGCAAATGAGCCCAACACGCGAACGCTGTAAACCTGCACTGCATGACTTTAAAGGCGAGGGGACATAGTGGGTTCGGAGTCAACAACCAAAAAGTCGATCGGTTCGCGGGACTCCTGGAATCGCAGCCCGAGTTTCTTGAGAGCCGGAGCAATAACGAGCGGCGGAGCCGGGATTGGCTCTGTGGGGAGCGTCATGGAAGGGGGAGGGATACGACGCGGGTACGCATTCTGCACTTCAACGTTGATGTCGAACAAACCTTTGAGGCCCGTGCGGTCGAGTACCGGTCGCCTAGACTCAACCGCCAGCAAGTTGCAAAACGTCTCAATCGTCCCCGAACTCATCATGAGCCACTCCCGTTCGGGGTCTGCGTTTCCTCTGCGCTTGGCTTCGCCGGGCTTCACAGAGACTGGGATACCGGGAACCGGTAGATGCTTACCGGAGGCAGGCAGCAGCTTTGCGCCGCCAGGGGCCTGCTGTAGCAGCCATACTTTGGCGGGCTTTGTTGCAAGGTGCACCCGAAGACCAAAGCGCTCTTCAAGCATGGTGCGAAGCATCAGGGGAAACTGTTCGACCGGGGTCTCCGGTGAAAACGTGGCGCGACCGCTGTAACTGCGATCCAACCACTTCGATGCGGGAAGCTGATATTCCGCTACGCCGTAAGCGCGTCGAATCATGGAGGACATTGTGACCCGGACAAAATCGACTGTTCCTCGGCCTATGTGAATTCCATTGGCTGAAAACTCTTCGAGAGTCAGAATGGCTCGATCCGGTTGTAAACGCAGAGCAACCGCATCAAATCGGGGAGAGCGATCCGCGGCTCTGAGACAATGCGGCGAGCTGATGGCGAAGGCTGTACACAAGATGAATGCTCGGATCAAGCCTTTCGAAAGAGGGAGGATGAAAGTGCTCGTGGACTGGCCTCTCATGGACACAGGGTAGCACCTGCCTTTGGAAGCTCGACGGGACAGGATGAGAGAACATCGGTGAGAGATTTGCGCTCACTCTGATTCATCGCACCGACGTGAGAAAGCAGAACTGTGCCTTTTTCGTTAACTAGCAGGATTGTTGGAAATCTCTCAATTCCTGTGCCGATAAACGATGTGGAAAACTGGCCTTTGCCTTGAAGACCGTGACGGTTCAGGTAGTCTTGCCCATTTTTTTCATCTTGTGGCATCGTGTAAGTTATTTTGGGTTTAGTTGGCAATTGTTGAGCATTTTCCAGTTGGCGATAAGACTCTGTTTCGAGTTCGCAAATGGGACATTTCGAAGAAAGTGCCACCAGAAGAGATGGTTTTTTTCTCGCGAATCAATTTTGAAAGGAAAATGAAATGACGAGCCAGCAGAAGGGGCAGCCTGTTTGTAAGACGAAAGCCAGCGCGGCAACAGAAAGATTCCACAACCAATTATCAAAAAAAAGGGTTAGCGCGTTGCAGCAAGCAATGATGAGTTTGGGATAGAGGGTGTAAAAAGGTTTGTGTAAACGCAGTTCTCCGACAATGAAAGAGGAGAAGCGATGGACATTAAACCCGAGGTCCTGGACGAACTATTGAAAGGGATCAAGACACAGGACGATTTGGCGGGCCCGAACGGACTGCTG
>JAINDK010000020.1 GCA_019931185.1 Bryobacter sp. CoA8 C33 | reverse complement strand
GATGGTTCTCCTTGACGAAGGCGAACACTTATTGCAAAATCAAACAGCCAGCGTCGCTACGCTCCGAAATCGTTCGCCTTCGGCCCGGAATGCCGTTCGCGTTCCCTCCGGAATACTCGTTCGCCTTCGCCGGAATCGCCAACTGAATGAACTAATCACGGCCAGGTCGTTCTCCCGAGGTGCCCAAAGCGCCAATTTACTTCAATATGCAAAGCAGGGGATCTCTCTAGTACATGGATCACTTGCTTCATGCCCACCAGGTCGCATGGTCGCCTCTCAAGCTCTGAAGGAAGTCATTTGGCAGGGCCGTAATCATGCGCTTCATTGGGAGGAGGGAAATCCGCATGCACCGGTACAACGGTGTCTGGATATGCTCGCAACCGACTTCGGTCCTCACCTGACCGGCTACAGAACTAAAAATCTCGCTTTCGAGATCATTGAAGCGCTCGGTTGGACATCCTTCGACGCGTTTCGCAACGATTTGCTCACCCTGTAAGAACTTGCTGAAAAATACCTTACAAGCCCAAATCGTCCGATTTCCGCCGAATCGGTCTTCAATAGAATCCATGAGTTACGGTCAAGAGCGGTGGTCTGACGGTTTCGCACCACATTTGGGTTTTTCAGCAAGTTCCTAAGGAACGGGCTTCATGTCCGAGGCTTGAGCGGCCAGGCTTTGACAGCCAATTGTGCCAGTTTCTCCTGACGAGCCTCGATGGCAGCCAAGTCCCACTGAGGAGAACTCCCGATCTCGCGGGTGAGCGAAATCGAGGACTTCGCGAACACCTTCGCCTTATCGCTGAAAGGCAGATTGCCTGCGCCTTCATTTAGGTCCTTGTCCAAGACGGCGAGGTTCCCGATCCGCTTCAAATACGCCTTGTGCTGTTCGACAGAGATGCTTTTCCAATGCGGCTCACGCGTCTGCGGCATGACATGCTCAAGGGTAACGGCCTGCTCGCTTGGGTTAACAACCATCTCAGTTCCATTTGTTCGCTCAAGAACTCGCAAGTAGTAACGAGCCAAGTAGTGGGCGGACACTCTGGCCGTTTTGAATGCCTGCTCAAACTCATCGTCGGGTACTAGGATTGTCGGGCTTGCTTTGTAAAGATCAGTGGCCGTCTTTATGCTCAAAGCGCTGATTTCCTTTGCTCGATCTGAGTACCCCGTTTCAAGTGGGCCGCTCCCGACTTTTCCGACAATCAGGAAGCGCACTGTCCAACACACCAACATCGGCAACGCACGCTGGAGTTCCTGCGCTGAGAAATGCTTCACGACAGCAAGAACCAGTGGGCGGATCTGCGTCGCTTTCAGAAGTCCAAGAGTTTCCACCGCTTCACGAACTGAAGCGCCATAAGGCTTCCAGAGTTCATCGCTGGGGTTGTCGAGCGCAGCATAGACCTTTGAATGCTCACTGAGAGACGTAACAAAATCTACAGCTCGCTGCTTACTGCTGATCGTGGTTCGGATTCGCCCGTAGAGTTCCTTCTCTCTCGTAAGCCCATGTTGAGAGGCCCACACGTGACGAATAAAGGTCCGGAGATCCTTCTCCTCGGCTCCAGACGCTTCCAAGACTCCGACCATCGTCGTCCAATGGTCCTGTGCCTCATTTACCTTGTCTTCAGCCATTCGGAAAACGAAGTTCTTCAGGAGGTCAGAAACTGAGAGGTCGAGGCCACGGTCGTTTAACACTTCAAATATCGTGTAGGCGGCACCTTCATCGCTTACTTCGACAACTATCACCTTAGCCTTGTCGCGAATGTAATCAATCCAGTCGAGCAAGACCTGAGCAGGCTCATTTGTCTGCTTCACCAAGGACGATACGTGTTCAGTGCAGAGCCGCAAGGCTTCTGCCAGCCTAATGTGAGAAGGAGAGCCCGCTTTCTTTCTCCCCGATGACTGTTGGGTCGCAACTGGGCTCAAGATCTCTTTCTCATAAAAACCATTGTCGGCGGCTATCAATTTCAGATGGGCTGTCTGAGTGAGCGCCCGCATCTCCTTACGAGCCAAGTACTCTTGATTGATCAGGTCACGCCGTTCGGTGTCACCAATGCCGTCAAAATAATTTCGAATAGCGCAGATCAGAATGCTGATGGTTGCCAGTCGCTGTTGGCCATCGATCACCGCGTGCTCTCGGTCGTTATTTTTTGTTAGAACTACGGTTCCAAGAAAATACTCCGCTTCCTTCGTTCGAATTGCATCGGAGAGGTCACGAAGCAACTCTGTAATTTGCTCATCGCTCCAGGCATATGGCCTCTGGTATGGGGGCACCACAATGTAGCGATCGGCAAGAACATGGCCTACGCCGTCCAGTCGCGCTTCCAGTCTATCGATCGGGGCCATTACACTTCTCCTCATGCGGCTTGCGTCTTGCTATTTCGATGGCACATGTCAGTCGAGCTCCTTGGCAATGGTCGACTCGCCCGACTTCGTCCGAAACGTCTTGAGAAGCGAGTGCTCTACCAATTGATCCATGGTCTTCAGCGTGAAGACCTTTCCTCGGGTTGCCAGCAGCAGTTTTTTCATATCCTCCCGCCGTACGCCGAATCCGCGGCCCGCGATACAGGCGATGACCTCATACTTTGGTGGGCCACCTGCCGCCTGCCCTTCCATGCTCAGCGATTGCAAATGCTGAACACGGGTGATCTTGTCTCGGGCCGTGCCATCATCCTCGGTGAGCTTGGCTTCAATGACCACTTGGGGATTGTACTCGCTAGGAATAATGAAGTCTGGAGCCTGATCGAACCCTGGGACTCGCTCTGCGCGTTTCGTCTTACGGTAGCTGATTCCGGCTTTCGCGAGAACATCCTCGATCACGGATTCCAGGCTGTCTCCCACAAGTTCGCTGACGGAATCTCGATGGCCTGCAAATGGCCGCCCAAGGAACCGTTCGTAAAGCAGCATCGCATAGGGCACACCAATTCCGGCAAGCGTCTGGACGCTCTCAACTCCCCTCTTGGTATCCGCCTTGTCGAGGCGGTGTAGTTTATGGACCTCGGTTTCAGGAGCTCCCTCCGCTAGGAGTTGGCACGCGACTTCTACAAGAGCCTTCAGCCGTTGATACGTGAGGCCGTCCTCCCTGAGGGGAGTGGCGGGGTTCATGCGCACTTTTCTGTCGAGAGATCGCGTGAAGCCTTGATTTACCTCAAGCCCTGTCCGTTGTGTCGTGACATACGCCCATTCCGGCGGTGTGAATCCGAGCATTGAGCGAAGGACGATAATCGAAATGGGCCGCTGAAGAGTTGCTGCGAGTACTCGAGCCGGTTCAATGTTGGTGAAGGATTCCGTAGCCTGCTTGAGCTGCTCATAGCCGCTCTCAAAGACCGGATAGTCAATGAATCCGTCTCCCTTGGGCAGGACAAGGAACTCGGAGACCAAGCTGGAAAACACGACGGAAACAAAACTCTCCGGATCCGTTTGGATCTGCTCTGTGGTGGCTTCAAATGGGTGCATGATTGAATTTGATCGGTTAGGTGACAATCGCCTCTAGAGATGTAGTACGGTTCTCCGCAGGTTGCTCTTTTACGCCAGTTGCTGGCAATGGTTCAGCGATCATCTTCAGTTCCTCTGCCACTCGACGCAGCTTTACAAACGTATCAGTTCGGCTGTCCCAGTCAGCAGACAATCTCTGTACCGCGAGCCGGGCAATCTGGCCGAACAACATGCAGCGTAGGTCTCCTGTCGTTACCTTCACTCCGCCCTTGCGAAGTGCTTCTTCATCCGACTTAAGCCGCTCGGGGATCCCCGCGCCCGGAAGAACTTCTACATGCTTCTGTTTGCGGCAAACGAAGACCGTGTCGATGATAGAAGATCCGGTTCCATTGATGTGAATGGATGCGCCCATCTCAGCAGGACAAGGGATCGAGTCTGTGCAAATGAGATTGGCGTCAAGAATCGCCACGATGATCGGGTGATACGCTTCGATCTTGTTGTGGTGGTAGGTAAAAGCGAGAGGCGCGCCAGGCTTCAGCGCGTTGGCCATTCGCTGAAACACCTGGGAGAGGCCCTGAGTAAAGTGATCGAGGCCCCGGTTCATGTTGTCGTTGCCGGTCAGTTCTGCCGGATTTCGAGTCGATCCCTGCTCGAAGCATCCCTTCCCTTCGCCCGCGAGGCGGCGAAGCCACACGTAGCAAAAGTCCATCAACTCCGCGTATTGAACATTCCCAAAGTAGGGAGGGTCGGTAAAGACGGCATCGAGGCTCTCTGGAAGCAGCTCTGCCTCTGCAGCATCTGCGCAGCGAAGATCGACGTTTCTGGACTCCGGCTCGTAGCTGCCGTTGCGATGCTCGCCGATCCACTCGCCCGGAATACTAACCTTTACTTTCCGTCCGTTCACATGGCGGATCTCGAAAGGTTCATCACAGTACGCCTTAGCCTTCGCGTACTTGTCCAGAATATTGGCCCATCCCCCGCTGCCGATGCTCATTTCCCTTGAAACACTCGCAATGCCGAGAAGATTCGATTCGCACTGAACCAGGCCGACAGGAAAACCATGGACGGAAAAAATGTCGAGGGACTTAAGTGCCATCGTGTCGTATCGGCAGAGCATGTTCTGATAGCGCAACAGATCTGAAAGATTTGTGGCCAGGGCGTGACGAATGCGATCGGACGGCTCTTTGTCGATCAATCGACAGCTAAGCTCTAGGCCGAGGAGCTGTCGGTCGTTGAACATCTGGTGATAGAACTCGTATCCCCAGCGGTGGAGCCGTCCGGTCTCGTCTCCAGCCGGGATCGCATCTGTGGGGATGAATTCCGGTTTCAACTTTGAACGGAGACACTCCGCCTCGGCCACTCGTTTCAAATCGTCTTGGTCTGGTTGCTTAAAGAAGCGGCCCTTGTGGTCGGCCTTGCATGCCGTGCAGTGGTACTCGATTGCAAAAAGCCTGTGGCTGAGCGGACCGCTTGTGATGTCGGGATACTTAACCGTGTGATGGCACTTCGGACATTCACAGCGATTACGTTTAGCTGGACCTTGCGACGATAGAGATTTGCCACAGGTTGAGCAGGAACCCGGGTTCTTTCGATCCTCAGACTCCGTTAGTGAACCGCAATCTGCGCAAACGAAAACAATCTTCGGATGCCGCACGTCTTCAGCGACGAGCTGACCTGGAAATAGATCAACGGATGTTTCGCAATTCGAACACTGTTGGGTCTTAACCCAAAGAAAATATTTTACGTTGGCGTCCTTGGACCCACAGCATAGGCACGTTGTTCGGTAGAGGTGTCCGATCTTCTTTTCGAGGGCGGTACGTAGCCTAGCGCCAGCTGCCCTATATGCTTTGAGGTCAATGTGGGACAACTCCTCGCTGACGATCCAGTGAGACATCGGGTTGATGTCATAGCCGATAACGTCACAGCCGAGGCGGTTCGCCTCTAGTAGCGGTGAACCACCACCCATGAATGGATCGCAAATATGCTTGTCTGCCAGATTGTGGCTCTCATAGAACTCGTGCTGAAGATCGCCAGAGCCGAACTCAGATAGGATTAGAGCTCGGAACAACGTTCCAGGGCGGCGAGCAAACCACTTGTGAACGGCGATCACGGGACGGTAGTTCTGCTGAATCTGCTTCTCCCTGAGAGCCAGGTCCGACACAAAAGCGATATTGAAGTCTTTTTCAATCATTGAAGCAGTGTTCTGTTTGCGAACCTCTAGTGTCCCATTCGGAAGCCTTTCACGAAAAGGTAGCCATTGGAAGGCAGGTTGGGAGTTGTGAAAATCTTCGGCCTCACCCAGAGCGGTCAAGGCTGCGCGATAGCGCACCCGAAGGGCTTGGCCTTTACGGCGAGGATGAGCGCCTAGACTGGCCCCCTGGGGAGCAGGGGTTCTGAGCGACCATAGGGAGCGTCCCCGAAGGGGCATAACCCCTGATCCCCTGCCAGACGGCGAGTCGGGAAGGTCCAGGAGAGGAAAGCTCCTGGTCGCAGGGGCAACGCCCCCGGCGCTAAAGCCCTTCCCTCCCCTGCGCCGATACCCGTTTTCGCGAGACAGGATCTCGCAACAGATCGCCGGAAGAGTAACACCTTGCTGGCACTGTGAATGTGGGTGCAGCTCACCCGGAGTACCTGGCCGCCAAGCCAGGGAAAGGGAGCCGGTCTAACCAACCGACATTGAGCTGAACCCGTAGCGCTGGATGCGTCGAGAGGCGCTCGTCCAGTGCGACGGAGGCTCACGGGAGTAATCTCCATTTCGCGAGGAGTGCCAACTCCTCCCGCTTTGGAATCAATCCCCGTGTTCTATCCGATAGCGACGTTTGCTCCCAGAAGGGGGGCGACGGAGACAGACCGTTGCCGGTGGGCATTGCGGTTGTGTTGCAAAAACATTCCGGCGCCGCAGATGGGCTAGGCCCTTGCCGATGTTGTGGTCTAAGTTGAGAGTCCAAACAACTGGTCGACGAACCGAATCTGCCGCTGGACCTCGTGGCCCGGCAGCCACCGGACTTGCCCCTTTCGCATCATGTGCACCGCCTCATAGCCGTCGATTGTCCGCCGCGCCGCGCCGAACGCGCGAAACCCCTGCTTGGCGTTCACCCTCTTTTTGATCGCACGGTGATCCTGTTCTATGATGTTGTTCAAATACTGCACTGGCCGGTGGCGGCAGCGTCGTGCGATGATGCCCGTCCGCTTCAGTGCCGGGATGGCTGAGGCATAGGTGGGTGCCAGATCGGTGTTGACCACGCGGGGCTGGAGATGGGCTCCATTGCGCAGCGCCCGGCGGAATAGGCTTTTGGCGGCATCCAGATCACGAAAGGCTGACAGGAAGAACTCAATGGTTGCCCCCTGGGAGTCGATGGCACGGTATAGATAGCACCAGCTGCCTTTCACCCGCACGTAGGTTTCGTCCACTCGCCAGGAGCGGTTGGTCGGTTTCAGATGTGGCCGCAATCGCTGCATGAGCTCCGGAGCAAACCGTTGGACCCACCTCCAGATCGTGGAATGATCGACTTCAACGCCCCGCTCGGTGAGCAGTTCCTGCACATCGCGATAGGACAGGCTGAACCGCAAGTACCACCGGACGGAACAGAGAATGATGTGGGGCTCGAAATGCCGCCACTTGAAGATGAGAGGACGCTGCCTCAGGTTTGCCATCTGGGACCAGCCTATCAGCCTGGCTGTTCTTTGCAACACAACCCCCGGCCGGTACCCCGCTACCAACTCCACTGCCCAATCTGCTCCCCTCCTCTTGCTTCGTGACAATCACCCAACTTCAGCAAACCCGCCAGCGTCCCCTCAAAATCACGTTGCTCTTTCGCTTGCACTTAGCTCCCATCGGCAATGGTCCAGGAGGGTGTTCCCCGTTCCAACAGAATCAAAATAAACAACCCGCCGCCCCTCAATCACTTACCTCCCTCCCCGCCTCTCCGCCCACCCCCGCCCATGCTACTTCTTCTCTCGTACGGGCCCCCTGGCCCACTCTATCTCCCAAACAAGGAATTCACCTCCCATGGCCACCGACAAACAAATCGCCGCCAATCGCCGCAACGCCCAAAAATCCACCGGCCCCCGCACCGCCGCCGGCAAATTCCGCTCCTCGCTCAATGCCCTCCGCCACGGCCTCTACGCCCGCCGCTTCGTCATCTTCACCGAAGACGAATCCGCCTTCCGCCAGTTCTCCCGCGAAATGGTCGACCTCAACCAACCCGCCAACGCCAACGAACTCGAACTCGTCGAAACCATGATCCACGCCGCCTGGCGCCGCCGCCGCCTCTCGGAAATCATCCAGGCCCGCATCAACGAAGCCGTCCACCAAGCCATCGCCCAACACCCCGATTCCGCCACCGACGGCGTCCGCCTCACACAACTCGCCTCCGCCCATCTCGAAGCCTCCTCGCCCTCCCTCCTCCGCCAGGAAGCCCACGAGTTCCGCCTCGCCGCCATCTTCGAGCGTTCCCTGTCCCGCCTCCACTCCCTCCGCCGCGCCGAGGCCCGCGAAAAACTGCGGTTCGAAGCCAATTTAGCCAACCCCCTCTTCGCCCCGAACCCATAGAAAACACTCGCTTTAGACCAGCCGCTGGGATCCCCCTCCCTCGCCCCCTAAACCCATTCAACCCCGCCCGAAGCCAACACCCTTCGGCGCCGTTCTTTGACAATCTGCCTGCTTCACCCAATCCCGGCAAGGGACTGCGCCACAACTCCCTTGCCGCGGCGGACAAAAAACAATTCAACTGGCTCAACAAAAAAGGAAAGAAGGAAGGAAAAAAGTTTTGGCGTCCCCACGGGGATTCGAACCCCGGTTATCGCCGTGAAAGGGCGGTGTCCTAGGCCTCTAGACGATGGGGACGCAAAGAGACTGTGACCATTGCGGTCACAATCATTGATTGTAACAGATCCGGTCCGGATCTACAGAGTTTTCAGGTACGCCAACAGGTCGTCGCGCTCTTCCTTGCTCAATAGCTCTTCATACGCCGGCATCCCGTTGCCGCCTTGATTGATCAGCCCGCGCACATTCTCTTCCGTCGGCTTCTTGCCGTTCGACATCTTTTCTTTCTTGAAAAGACCCTTCAGCCCCGGACCCATCTTCTTCTCATCCGAGTCCGAATTGTGGCAAACCGAGCACTGCTCGAATACTTCCTTGCCCTTATCGGCCTTACCGTTCTGTGCCGCCGGGGCCGGAACCGCTACCAGGCTCAGCGTCAGCATTGCCGCCGCGCCGATCGAACAAACGATAGTCTTGCTCATTAAACAAAATTTTACAATGGCCATATGCCCCCCGTCATCCTGCTTTTCGCAAAAGCGCCGATCCCGGGCCAGGTCAAAACCAGACTCCAGCCCCTGCTCAACGCCGATCAGTGCGCCGAACTGCACGCCTCTTTTGTGGCAGACGCGCTCCACCTCCTCTCCCGTTTCAACGATCGCGCCCTCGTCGAACTCCATACCGATTCCCCCACCGCCGCCTGGCCCCATTGCCCCTTCCCCCGCCGCCTCCAGTCCGGCCTCGACCTCGGCCAGCGCATGTGGCACGCCGCCCACGGCGCCTTCTCCCGCGGCGCCTCCCAGGTCCTGCTCCTCGGCAGTGACGCCCCCACGCTCCCCCCCGCCCATCTCGACGCCCTCCTCGCCAGCCCCGCCGATCTCGCCTTCGGCCCCACCGAGGACGGCGGCTACTACGCCGTCATGTTCCGCCGCCTTCCCCCCGACCTCTTCGATCACATCGAATGGTCCACCCAAAATACCCTCGCCCACAGCCTCGCCCAGGCTGCCCGCCTCGGCCTCCATACCGCTCTCGGCCCTCCCTGGTTCGATATCGATTCCCCCGCCGACCTCCTCCGCCTCGCCGCCGCCGATCCCCCCCCTCATACCCGCGCTTGGCTCGCCGCCCATCAATTTTTAGTGACACCCCCGCCCGCCGGCATCTAACTGCGCATGGCAATCAAAGAAGGCGCCAAAGCCCCCGACTTCACCCTCCTCACAGACTCCGGCGAAAAACTCAAGCTCAGCTCTCTCCGCGGCCGCAACGTCGTCCTCTACTTCTACCCCAAGTCCGATACCCCCGGCTGCACCACCGAAGCCTGCGAATTCCGCGACGCCAACGCCGCCTACGCCCAGGCCGATACCGTCGTCCTCGGCCTCTCCCCAGACCACATCAAGGCCCAGACCAAATTCAAAACCAAGTTCAACCTCCCCTTCACCCTCCTGGCCGACGAAGACCACACCGTCGCCGAAAAGTATGGTGTCTGGGTCGAAAAGAGCATGTACGGCAAGAAGTACATGGGCGTCGAACGCACCACCTTCCTCATCGATAAAGAAGGCAAAGTCGCCCGCATCTTCCCCAAGGTCAAACCCGCCGGCCATGCCGCCGAAGTGCTCGCCGCCCTCAGCGCTCTCTAGCCGTCCGCCCGCCGCGCCGGCCGCACCTTCAGCTCCACCCCCGAAAAGCTCTCGCTGATCAGCAGACTCACGTCCGCTCCTCTCACCGTTACCTTGCCGCCATTCGACAAGCCCGTGATCTCATAGTGCTTCAGCTTCACGCCTTCCCATTCCGTCTCCACCGGCGTCAGCGCCACCGCCGCCCCCCGCGGCCTCAGCCGCCCCTGCGCCAACCACTCCGCAAACTCCTCGGCCGTCAGCAACAGGTCCACCTTCCTCTGGTCCGTCTCCTCTTCGCTCACCTCGTAGATCACCTTGTTCACTTCCCCCAGATGCGGCTTCATCAGCGGAAAGAAGATCACGTCATAGATGTCTTCCTTGCCCGTGAAGATCATCGCCATCCGCTCAAGCCCCGGCCCGATCCCCGTCGTCGGCGGCATCGCATGCTCCAGCGTCTCGATGAAGTCATAGTCCAGTGGATGAAACTCGCCCTCGTCCCGGTCCTCCGGCCGAAACGCCTTCTTCCACGTCTCGAGCAACTGCACCGGATCGTTCTGCTCGCTCCAGTTGTCGCCGCACTCCATCCCCGCGATGAAGATCTCAAACCGCTCCACATACCGCGGGTCGTCCTGCATCGGCTTGGCCAACGGTGAGATCTCGATCGGATGCCCGTAGATGAACGTCGGCTGGATCAGCGTCTTCTCTACCTTCTCTTCAAACGCCCGCACCAGCGCATTGCCGATCGTCGGCTGCGCCTCCTTCACCCCCAGGCTCACCAGCGCCTCGTTCGCCTCCGCCACCGTTGCCATCGTCGAAAAGTCAAACCCCGTCGCCGCCTTCACCGCGTCCACCATCTTCACCCGCGGCCAAGCGTTCGCAAAGTCCACCTCATGGCCCTTCACCGTGAAAACCGTCCGCCGGAACACCGACGTCGCCACATGCCGGAACAGATCCTCGATCAGCCCCATGTTGTACTCGTAGTTCTCATAGGCCGTCATCGTCTCGAGCATCACAAACTCCGGATGATGGCTCCGGTCGATCCCCTCGTTGCGGAAGTGCCGCCCGATCACGAACACCTTGTCAAAGCCCGCCGTGATCAGCCGCTTCAAGTACAGCTCATGCGAGATCGCCAGATACATGTCCGTCGAGAGCGCGTTCACATGCGCGATAAACGGCTTCGCCGTCCCCCCGCCATACTGGCTCTGTATGATCGGCGTGTTGAACTCGAGAAAGCCCCGGCTGTTCAGAAACCGCCGGATCTCAAACAACATCTCCGAGATCTGCTCGAAGTGCACCCGGTTGGCCGGGTTCAACGTCGTGTCCAGATAACGCTTCCGCAGCAAAATCTCCCGGTCCTTGATCCCGAAGTGCACATCTGGAAACGGCCGCAGACTCTTCGTCAGGATCCGCACACTGTCGGCCAGAATCGAGATTTCCCCCGTCTTCGTCTTGCCTACCTTGCCCGTGCACTCCACAATGTCGCCCACGTCCAGCAGATTCAGGTTCTCGTAGCCGAGCGTCCCCGCCGCCGCGTCCGTCGCCGCCATCTCGCCCCGCCGCAGCGCGATCTGCAATTGCCCTGTCATGTCCTGCACGTGGCCAAACGCCATGCCGCCCATCTTGCGCCAACTCATCAGCCGCCCCGCGATCGTGCACACCTGGCCCTCGTGCCCCTCGTAGTTGTCGCGAATCGCCACCGTCTGGTGCGTGCGATGGCTCTTGGCCGGAAACGGATTCAGGCCCAGCTCGCGCAAGGACGCAATCTTCTCAAGACGCACGCCACGAATGGCGGCCAGCGGCAAATTCGACAAGGTTTCTACCTCAGGTTGGAAGCGATGAAGGCAAAGAGCGCTCGCGCGCTCCTCCCCTTCAGTCTAAACCCTCTTAGAGCGCCGCCAATAGCTTGGCCAGCAACGCCGCCCGGTCCGGTACCCGCTCCACCAGAAAATTCTCGTGCAGCGTATGCGCCCCCTCCCCCACACAGCCCAGCCCGTCGAGCGTCGGCACCCCCAGCGCCGCCGTGAAGTTGCCGTCCGAGCCGCCTCCGGTCGCCGATTCCTCAATCGCCACTTCCATCTCCCAGGCCAGCTTCCGCGCCAGCCCGAACAGCTCGCCGATCGCGCGCGTCCGCTCCATTGGTGGCCGGTTCAGCCCGCCCTCCACCTCGAGCGTGCACCGCTTGTCGAAGGGCTTCAGCCGCCGGAACTTCCGCTCGAGCCCGGCAAAGTCCTTCAGCCGCGCGATGCGTAGGTCGACGCCCACCTCAGCCTCCGCCGCCACCACGTTGGTCCGCGTCCCCCCCCTTACTACGCCTGGGTTCACCGTGATGCCCTTGCTCAAATCGGTAAAGCCCGCGATCACCTCGATCTGCCGCGCCAGCTCAACAATCGCGCTCGCCCCCGCGCCAAAGTCTACCCCCGCGTGCGAGGCCACCCCCTTTACCCGTACCGTAAAGTCTCCCGTGCCCTTGCGTGATGTCTTCAGCTTGCCCGTAAGCCCCGTGCCCGGCTCCACCACCAGCACCGCCGCCGCCCCCCGCGCCATCTTCTCCGTCAGCGCCCGCGAGCTGTCCGAGCCGATCTCTTCATCGCTGTTGATCTGCAACACCACCTGGCGCCGCACCGGTATGTTCAGCTCCCGCAAGGCCCGCGCCGCGTACACAAACAACGCAATGCCCCCCTTGATGTCGAGCGCCCCCGGCCCATAAGCCCGCCCCCCGCGGATCGCAAACGGAAAACGCTCGAGCGTCCCCCGCGGATGCACCGTGTCTGAGTGCGCCAGACCGAGGATCCGCCCCTGCTTGCGCTTGCCCGGTAGATCAAACTCCACCAGCAGATGCGGCCCCAGTCCCTTGGCCGCCACGCGCTTCACCCGCGCGATGCCGGCCAGCCGCGCCTCGAGCAATTCCGCGAACTGCGTGATGCCCGCTTCATCGCCACTCGGCGTCTCGATGTTCACCATCTCGCGCACAAACGCGAGCAGTTCTTCTTGTTTGGCCCCGATCGAGGCAAGGATAGGATCCATTGGCGGTTATAATACCTAGTTTGCATGCCTGAACTGAACGTTGTCGAAATTCAGGACATTCTTCCGCACCGCTACCCGCTTCTTCTCGTCGATCGCATCGTCGAACTCGAGGCTACCCGCGTTGTCGGCCTCAAGAATGTCACCGCCACCGAGCCCCACTTCCAGGGCCACTTTCCCGACTTCCCCGTCATGCCCGGCGTGCTCATCGTCGAGTGCATGGCCCAAACCGCCGGCGTGCTCGTGCTCAGCCAGATCCCCGACCGCAAAAACAAAGTCGTCCTGCTCACCACCATCGAAGAAGCCAAGTTCCGCAAGCCGGTCATCCCCGGTGACCAGTTGCGCGTCGAGATGACCGTCATCTCCAAGCGCGCCTCCGTTGCCAAGATGAAGGGCGAAGCCCGCGTCAACGGCGACCTCGTCGCCGAGTGCACCGTCATGTGCGTCCTCCGTGACAAAGGCGGCCTCTAGGCCTCCCGGCTATGCCCATTCATCCCTCGGCCATCGTCGACTCCCGCGCCGAGATTGATCCCACCGCCGAGATCGGTCCTTATTGCGTCGTTGGCCCCGAGGTCCAGATCGGCGCCCGCACGCGCCTGATGGCTCATGTCTATGCCGAAGGCCCGACCGTTATCGGTGAAGACAACCTCTTCTACCCCTATGCCACCGTCGGCGTCGCCAGCCAGGATCTCAAGTACCGTGGCGAGCGCGCCTACACCACCATCGGCAACGGCAATCGGATCCGCGAGTTCGTCTCCATTCACCGCGGTACCGAGGGTGGCGGCCTCCATACCCGCATCGGCGACGACAACTCCCTGCTCGCCTACTGCCATATCGCCCATGACGTACAGCTTGGCAGCCATTGCGTCCTCTCGAATGGGGTCACCTTCGCCGGCCATGTCACCATCGGCGATTGGGCCGTCATCAGCGCCCACTCCGCCGTACACCAGTTCTGCCGCATCGGCCGCCACTCGATGATCGGCGGCTTCTCCGTCGTCGTTCAGGACGTGCTGCCCTTCTCGCTCACTACCGGTTCCGGCCGCGACATCAAGCTCTACGACGTCAATAAAGTCGGCCTCGAGCGCCGCGGCTTTCCGCCCGATCACATACACGCCCTGCACCAGTGCTTCCGCCTCCTGCGCGACAAGAAGCTCAATACCTCGCGCGCCGTCGAGCGCATCCGCGCCGAAGTCGCCGACACGGCCGAGCGCGAAGAGCTGCTCGACTTCATCCGCTCCTCCGAGCGCGGCTTCGTCAAGTAAGATGGCCCGCTACGCCATGATCTGCGGCAATGGCCGCTTTCCCGTGCTGGCCCTCGAGGCCGCCCGCCGCCAGGGCGACGAAGTCGTCGCCTTCGCCATCAAGGAAGAAGCCGACCCGATCGTCGCCTCCCTTGCCGTCCGCACCCACTGGATCTCTCTCGGCGCCCTGTCCAAGCTCATCGACGGCCTCCACCAGGAAAACCTCACCCAGGTCATGATGGTCGGCCAAGTCAAACACGCCAGCATCTTCTCGGCCATCACGCCCGACTGGCGCCTGCTCAAGCTTCTCGGCCGCCTCGCCACCAAAAACACCGATTCCCTCATCGGCGCCGTCGTCGACGAGCTGCGCAGTGAACAGATCGAGCTCGTTCCCTCCACCCTGTTTCTGACCAGCCTGCTGGCCAGCCCCGGCCCCATGGGCAAGCACAAGCCCAGCCGCGATCAGGAAGCCAATATCGCCTATGGCCGTGAGATCGCAAACCTCGTCGCCGGCCATGACATTGGCCAGAGCGTTGCCGTTGCCGATCAGGCCTGTGTCGCCGTCGAGGCCATGGAGGGCACCGACGCCATGCTGCGCCGCGCCGCCTCGCTCGTCAACGGTAAGGATCTCACTCTCGTCAAGGTCTCCCGCCGCCGCAAACACCTTCTCTTTGATGTGCCCGTTACGGGCCCCACGACCATCGAAGTCATGAAAGAATGCCGTGCCCGCACGCTCGCCGTGGATGCCGGCCGCACTCTCCTGCTCGACCGCGGCGCCCTGCTGGCCGCCGCCGACAAAGCCGGTATCAGCGTCGTCGGCTTTGCCCCGCTCGAGGGCTGACTCCGGCCCGGCCTTAGCGCTGTAACGTGATCAGGCCCGCCGTCGCCCGCGTGTTGTTCGCCTCATTCGACTCCGTCACCTGGTTCAGATCGTCCACAATCACGCCCAGGTAATAACGGCCCGGTGTCAGTGAAGCCGGGAACAAAAGCGGACCGGCACAACCGCTGTTCGCCCCGGCCGCCAGCCCCGTATACGAGCATGTGCCCAACGGAATGTCGGCGGTCGTGATCGTCGCATCGGTCGACAGGTAGTAACCCAGCCGGAACGCGCCCGCATCGGCCGTACCCTGATTGCGGATCGAAGATGTGATGTTCGGACGGTCTCCGGCTGTCACCGTGTCCGGCGCGGTCAAGCCCACGACAGTCAGATCCGCCGCCGCCGCCCGCGCTACCACCATCTGGTTCGGCGCCAGCACCGTATTGTTGTTCTCGTCAGATTCCCTGACTTGGTCGGTATCGTCCACGATGGCGCCCACGTAGTAAGTGCCAGGAGCGAGAGTCGCGGGCAGGGTGACGTTTCCGCCGCAGGTCGAAGAGGCGTCCACGGCCAGGCCCGGGAAGTTACAGGTTCCAATCTGTATGTCGGTACGCGTGATCACCGAATCGACCGACAGATAAGTACCCAAGCGGAAAGCGCCCGCCGCTGCTGTTCCCTGATTCTGGATCTCCACCGTGATCCGCACCGGTTGTCCCGCGGTTCCCGTCGCTGGAGCACTGCCGTCGGTGATGATCAGGTCGGGCATCGTCTGCCGTCCGATCGTCAACGGATTCGGCGCCAGCCCGACGTTATTCGTCTCGTTGGTCTCGGCTACTTGATTCAGATCATCCACGATCGCCCCAGCGGTGTATTGCCCGAGCGCGAGATTTGCCGGGATCGTCACCACGACGGAACAAGTAGCCTTGGCGCCCGCCGCCAGGGAGCTAAACGCGCAGGTGCCCAAGCGCGTGTCCGTTGCCGTCAGTGCCGGACGGAGCGAGACATAGAATCCGACCCGGAAGGCGCCTGCCACCCCCGTGCCCTGATTCGTCACCTCCACCGATACGGATACGTTCTGTCCCGGCGAAGCGCTGGTCGGGGCGCTGCCATCGGAAACAATCAGATCCACTGCCGGGGCGACCCGCACCGTCAACCGGTTCGCGGCCATGGCGATGTTGTTGATCTCGTTGATCTCGGTAATCTGATCGGTGTCGTCGGCGAGAGCGCCGACAAAATACTCACCCGCCCGAACTGCCGCCGGAAGGGCTGCCGTTACGGTGCAGTTCGCGCTCGCCCGCGCCGCCAAGGTCGTATAGCTGCAAGTCCCGATCCGCGTGTCGGCCGTTGTGATGGTTGGGTTCGGGGACAGGTAAAGGCCCACCCGGAAGGCCGCTGCCGCGCCCGATCCGGTATTGCGGACAGCGGCGGTGAAAGTCACGCTCTGCCCCACGTTTGCTGTGGCTGGCGCCGTTACCGAGGCAATCGACAGATCGGCATTCGAGACAGTCCGCAGGCGCGTGCCGAAGATCCGCAGCGTCACCTGTTTGACCACCCCGGTCTTGCCATTCTCCTCGGTGTCCGCCACCGTTACCTTCCACACCCCATCGCTCCTCTCGCCCCAGTGCCGGGTCGAGGTGAAGCGGTAATTGGTAAAGTTACTGCCCTGATCCTTCGGACGCCGGTCGGCCATGCTGGACATACCCGACGGGCCCTGAATCTCAAAATTGACCTCGCCCCGCACCGGATGCTCGGCGTCGACCACAATCTCGACGTGCTCCACCCGCAGCGCATCGCCGCCTGACAGATCGAACTCAAAGACCGCGCCGTTCTCACCGCCTTCGACAATCTCGAGCGGACCTTCGGCCGTCGCTTCGATGCCCTCCACGGCCTCAAGGTTTTTCCACACCCCAGCCAGTTCGACGGCGCTATTGACGTTGAGCAGCCCCGCTCCAAACGAGTGGCTGAAGGAAAACCCCGCGGAGTTGGCCGTAAACTCGTCGCCGTCCTTCAGCTGGTCGCGCCGCGCACTCCGCAGCAAGATTTCCTTGACATCGCGATAGCCCAGGTTCGGGTTGCGCTCGAGCATGAGCGCCGCCGCCCCGCTCACCTGCGGCGCCGCAGCCGAGGTCCCGTTGAACCCGTCCGTATAATTGACCGGAGCCTTCGATGTTGGCGCGTTCTCGCGCAGAAGCGCCAGGGCCTCCGGCCCCATGTTGTTCGTCGTCCACATCTGGTCAGGAGGGGCCATCTCTCCGCCTAAAGCACAGAGCGCCAGTGCCATGCCGCTCTCGCTGTAGGAGCTCTGTTCGCCGTTCTTGTTGACCGCGCAGACCTGGATCGCGTAGCGTGAACTGGAGAAGTCGTCGTAGCTGGAGTTATCGTCTTCGCCGCGACCGTTGCCGGCGGAAATTACATAGACAATCCCGCGGCCGTCGCGTCCCAGGGTTGTCCCGGCCTCGAGCGCCTGCGCCTGCCACTCCGACATCCGTCCCGCGTCGGCGCCATCGTCCGACGGGCCCCAACTGTTACTCGAGATATGGGTGACAATCCCTTCCGGCTGCCACAAGAGCGCCGCGGCCGCCGCATCGTCGGCCGCGTCTTCTCCGATTAAACGCAAACCCATCAGCCGCGCCAATGGCGCCACCCCCACTAACCCGAGGTTGTTAAACCCACGCGCCGCGAGGAGCCCGGCGCAACTGGTCCCATGGCTCTCGTCGGCCGCCCTCGGCGTCGGGTCGTCCGGATCCCCGCCACGAAAATTCCGATGGTAATTGCCGCCCAATGGGTAGGCATTGCCCGCGAAGTCCTCATGCGCCACGTCCAAGCCGTCGTCGACGACGGCAATGTTGATGCCGCGGCCGGTATAGGTATCCCAGGTGTTTCCCATCGACAGGTTTACGCCCTGCGTAGCCAGATGCCACTGGTTCTGGAACAGCGGGTCATTCACCTGGCGCGCCAGCGCCTGTTTCTTGCTCAAGAAACGAGAGAAGACAGGCGAAAAATCAATCTTGCCCTGGGCGGCCAGCCACTCAATAGCGGCCAGCGCGGCAAAGGCATCCGCGTAGTTCACCACCGTCCAACCCGGCATCAGGCTCTTGGTCCGGCTCAACGGCCCCGTCGGCTGGATCGACTCCCAATCAGCGTCGGTCTCGAGGCGCAGGTGCAGCCGGGGCGTGACGATTCGCATCGCCGACCGTAATCGCTCTTCCCGCGCCGCCTCTCCCATGGCCGACAGGCGTTCGGGTGAGGGCAACTCCTCGAGGTCGTAGAAAATAGGCGCTACCACGGCGCCACGCGGGGCCTGCCATCCTGGGCGAATTCCCGGCCGTCCGCTGATTCCTTTCACAACCAGCGTCCCTCCCTGAATCGGGCGTACCGATACCACCGAGCCCAGCTCACCCAAGCGCTTGGATAGCGTCTTCACCGAACCGGGTTCTTCGGTACGAACCGCGACTTCGTCAGGAGACAGCCGGTAGCGGCGCACCGTGCCGCCACTCGAAAAACGAAACTCGCTTTGCCCCCAGACGCCCTCCGCCAGCCACAACATACCCAGAAAGAACCAAAAACCAACAAAACGACGTGAAATCATACAATCCATTCAGTTTAGCGCAGCCCCCCCGCCTGCCCGGCTCTAGCTCAAGCCTTCTTGAGCCGCCGCAGTGTGAACAGATCGGGCGCGAGCGTCGCGTTTTCGAGCCGGCGCCAGTCGTCGTCCACGTGCAAGAACTTGCCCGAGATATGGTTCGAGGCCTGAGCCGCCAGAAAACAGGCGAGGTCAATCTGGCGCTCCGGCTTTACGCCGCCGGTTTGCTGCACCTTTTCGGCCGCCTCGATCTCGCGCCAGCCGGCGGCCTCGCCGGCGTTGAGGATCTCGTCGGTCATGTTCGTGTAGGTGCCCCCGGGCGACATGGAGTTGACCTGTATGTTGTGCTCGCTCAGTTCCTCGGCCAGCGATTCGGCAAAGCGGACCACGGCGGCCTTTGAGCAGGCGTAAGCCGTGAAATTGGGCCGGGGACTCGCCGCGCCGCCGCCCGCCATGAGAATAATTTTGCCGCGGCGGTTCTCGATCATCTTCGGCACCACGGCCCGGCAACAGTTCACCACGCCCATCAGGTTGGTTTCGATCGTGTCGGTCCAGGCCTTGATCGTCGTCTTATGAAAGGGCCCAATCGGGCCCTGTATGGCCGCCGCGCAGACCAAAACGTGCAGGGCGCCATGGCGGTGCCGCATCAGATCCACTACTCCGCTGAGGCGCTCGAAGTCCCGCACATCGGCCGCCAGCTTGTGACTGATCCCGCCATTGTGCTTGATCTCGAGATCGGTCAGATCGAGCTCGGCGGCGGTACGCGCTACCAGCCCCACCTTGGCCCCGCGGGCAGCAAATCCGATTGCCAGACGCTTGCCGACACCCCGGCCAGCACCCGTGATCATCACGTTCAGCCCTTCAACGGAATAAGCATTGCTGGCCATGGCGGTCCACGCTCAGGCTACTGCAGCGTGCTGGCCCCTTCGATGCCCATCGTCTGGTCGGCTACGTTCTTGTTGATGTAGTTGTCGAGGTTGATCACGTAGGTATGCGGCGACTCGATCAGCACTGGCGAGTGGGTGGCGCAGATGATGCGGAATTTCTTCTGGTCGACTAGCTCGAGCAGCATCTTGAGGATCCGCTGCTGATTGCTGAACGAGAGTGCCATTTCGGGCTCGTCGAGCAGCAGGATCGTACCCTCGGGCAGACTGGGAAAGTTCTCACGGAACATTGCCAGCATCACCTGACCGTGGCTGGCCATCTGGAGAAACTCGACCATCTGCGGGTTATCCTGAAACAGCTCGAGCTGCATGCGCGGGTTGTGCTGTTCGGCGTCAAACAGATAGGGCTTGCCCAGCTTGAGCTTGCCCGTGTCCAGGCGGTAGATGTAGCCGTCGATCTGCTCGCCCTTCATCGCGTAATAGATCGAATGCAGCAGCGTCGACTTACCCGCACCATTCTCCCCGGTCAGCATCACCAGCGGGTGCGACAGATCGACCACCATTGGCATGTGAAAGTTCAGATTCACAAAGACAGGGTGGGCCAGGATTTTCAAAAACATCGGGTCGGTGGTCACGGATTTGTACTCTTTCCTTCAGAGTACCGCTCATGCGGGATTTCGTCAGGGTCAAATCCCATTCTTCTCACCTCTTCCATGGCGACAAAATACTCTCCCAAATCCTGCGCCCCGCTCAATAACCGTTGGGCCAGGCGCAGCCGCATCTCTGATTCGAGGTCCGGATTCAATACCTTAGCCAGCCGCAACCGCACACAGCCGTCATCTTCGCTCACCAGTAACATGCAGCCATCGGTCAACCCCAGTTTTTTTCGCAGCTTCGAAGGGATGACGACGGTGCCACGCTTGCCCATTTGCAAGTATTCCTCTGGCATATCTTCAGAATATCAGAATTTCAGAAAATCAGTAGGCTAATGAAGTCCGATCCGCTTGAGGAGAGCTTCCTGGTTCGGTTCCCGGCCCATAAAGTTGTGGAAGAGCTCTCGCACCTCATGGGAATTGCCTTGGGAGAGGATTTTTTCGCGGTACTCGCGGCCGACGGCGGGATTGAGAACGCCTTCCTCCTGGAAGCGGGAGAAGGCATCGGCATCGAGGACTTCGGCCCACTTGTAGCTGTAGTAACCGGCAGCATAGCCGACGGGGTGAGCGAAGAGATGAGTGAAGCTGAGGATCATGCCGTAATCCTCGGGTAGTGTCACGGGAGTAAACCGTTGCAAGACGTGGTTTGAGAGCTCGACCAGATCCATTTCGATATTTGGGTCGAAATCCGTGTGCAGCACAAGATCGACGGTGCCAAAGCCGAGTTGCCGCATCTGCATGGAGGCGCCGCGGAAGGTGCGCGCGCGGCGCAGTTTTTCGAGCAGGTCATCTGGTATGGATTGACCGGTTTCGTTGTGACGGGCGATGAAATCGAGGGAGGCGCGTTCCCAGCACCAGTTCTCCATGATCTGGCTGGGCAACTCGACAAAATCCCAAGGCACGCTGGTACCGCTGAGGCTACGCACCTCGACCTCGCTCAGGCAGTGGTGCAGCAGGTGTCCGAATTCGTGGAAAATCGTTTCCACTTCGCGGTGGGTGAGCAAGGCCGGCTTGCCGGGGGCAGGCGGGGTCATATTGCCGCAGATGACGCCGAGGTGGGGAGCGAAACTGCCATCGGGCCGCGGTCCGCCGGTGATGAGACCCTGCATCCAGGCTCCCCCTCGCTTCGACTCACGGGGAAACCAGTCGGCGAAGAAGGCGCCCATCATCCGGCCACCAGAATGGATCTCGTAATAGGTCACAGCCGGATCGTAGACCTGGGCGCCCGGGGGCTCGACAATCTCGATACCTAGCAGACCCTCAAAGAGGCGGAACATGCCTTTCAAAACCTGATTGACCTCGAAGTAGGGGCGAAGCGCCTCTTCATCGATATCGTAGAGGGCTAAGCGCATCTTTTCGGAATAATAGGCCAAGTCCCAAGGCTCGAGCTTCTTGCCGGCGAATTTTTCCAACTCTTCATGCTCGGCGGCGAAGCGCTCCCGTGTAGCGTGCTCCAGTTCGTATACGAACTCGCGCGCCACCAAACCGCGCTGGGCCATACGGTCGGCCAGAACGAAATCAGCGAAAGTAAAGAAACCGAGCAGATGAGCCTTCTCTCGCCGCAGCTCGAGGATGCGCCGCAACAGAAGGCGATTGTCGAAATCCCCGCCCATGGCCCGGCGGTTATTGGCTTGCCAAAGTGTTCGGCGAATTTCTTCGTCCTCGAGATAGGTAAGAACGGGCATCAAGCTGGGTGCCTGCAGCGTAAACCTGTATCCGGCTGCACCCTTCGCCTCCGCGTTAGCTCGGGCCATGGCCTTGGCATGTTCCGGCAAGCCGGCCAGCTTGTTTTCGTCCGCGATGACAAGCTCAAAGGCATTGGTGGCATCGAGCACGTTCGAGGAAAACTTCGTGCACAGGCCTTGCAGTTCGACATCCAGATCGAGCAGCCGTTTTTTGGACTCGGGCTCGAGCTCAGCGCCATGACGGCGGAAGAAATCGATATGCTTTTCGACGCATCGGCGCTCGACGGGCTTGAGCCCGTTGATGGAAACAGCCGCGATGGCCTGCCACAACTTCGCGTTCAGAGGAATGCTCGAGTAAAAGGTACTCACCTCGGGCTCAATCGTCTGGATGGCCTGCCGGAGTTCGGCCGAATTTTGCACTGCCTCGAGGTGGCGCACGACAGCCATTGCATTTTCGAGGTCAATCGTTGCCTGCTCGAGAGCCAGAATCGTGTCTTCGTAGCCACGCTGACCCTGGGGACCGGCCTCCGGTTCGGCTACCGCATCAATCGCCTTTTGTGATTTCTCAATCAGTTCGCGGATTGCTGGAACAATGTGTTCGATCCGAATCTGATCGAAAGGAATGTCAAACGGCACATGCAGTAATGGATTCATGCTTTCCTCAACACATTTTCGATAGTCTTAACGGCAACTTCGCACAATTCTTTAGGCACGTCGTAGTGCGTTACCAGGCGGACGAGCATGGGGCCCATGGCATTCATGAGGACGCCTTCGCGGGCGAGCCGTGCGGCAAATTGGGCTGCGCTAAAGGGGGTTCCGGATACATCGAAGAAGACGATATTGGTGCGAACGCGGCTGGCATCGAGGCGAATTCCTTCGATAGTGGCCAACTTTTCGGCGAGGAAGCGGGCATTGGCGTGGTCCTCGGCGAGGCGGAGCGGCATTTTTTCGAGGGCAACCAGACCGGCGGCGGCGAGGATGCCGGCCTGACGCATGCCACCGCCTAAGCGCTTGCGATAGAGACGGCCCTTGTCCATCAGCGCCCGCGGGCCGACGAGCATACTGCCGACGGGGGCGCCAAGGCCCTTGGAAAGGCAAAACATGACGGTATCGACCTTTTCGGCAATGCGCTGGGCAGTGAAGCCGCTTGCCGCGGCGGCATTGAAAAGACGGGCCCCATCCATATGGACGGGGAGGCCGCGCTCGTGGGCGCGATCACAGATTTCGTCGAGGATGGGCTGCGGATAGACCATACCGCCGCCGACATTGTGGGTATTTTCGATTTCAATCAAACCGGTTGGCGCCCAGTGCGGACTCACTTGGCGGATCTCGGGAGCAATGACGTCCCAGCTAAGGATGCCGTCGGCGGTGGGAACGGGCCGGGCGAGACAGCCGCCGAACCAGGCGAGCATGGATAGCTCGTAGTTGAGGATGTGGCTGCGGGAATCGCAAATGACTTCCTGGCCGTGCTCGGTATGCAGCTTGAGCCCAATCGTGTTGCCCATGACACCGGAAGGAACAAAGAGCCCGGCTTGCTTGCCCAGGATTTCCGCTGCCCGTTCCTCCAGCCGGTTTACCGTTGGATCTTCCTGATACACGTCGTCGCCGACCTCGGCTTTTGCCATAGCCTCCCGCATTTCGGGGGTCGGCTTCGTGACAGTATCGCTACGCAAATCAATTTTCTGCACGATTATGCCTACTCTCTGATGAATTCCTGAAACACTTCATTGGATAAAAGTACACCCTGGTCAGTCAGCCGGGCTCTGCCTTGGCGCCACTCGAGGAGACCCGCTGACGCCAAGCGATCGGCAGTGGGCCGCCATTGGGGCTCAATGGCAACACCAGCACTGAGGCGGAGACCCACCCAATACTTTTCGCGTTCCCTGTCGGCCGATTCAGGGGGTAGCTTGATGTAGTCCACTACATGGTCTGTGTTTTGCCAGCGCCACTGGCCATCGAAGGAATGTGCATCGGCGCCAAAACCGAGATAGGGCTCGAGTTGCCAATACTTGAGGTTATGGCGACTCTCCCAGCCGGGACGGGCAAAATTGCTGATTTCGTAGCGCTCGATTCCTGCGACGGCCAAGCGATCGACGGCGCGCTGGTACATTTCGGCCTGAGTCTCCTCGCTGGGCACCTCGGGGGCACCATAGCGCTTGCCATTGAGCAGGACTTCGGCTCCGAGGCGGCTGTCTTCATCGACTTCGAGTAAGTAAACACTGATATGGGGAACCTGGAGGGCCAGAACGGCTTCGAGGCTTTCTTCCCAGGTCTGTTTGGTTTGCAGCGCCAAGCCGGCAATCAGGTCGATATTGATGGCGTCGATACCGGATTGCCGCAGCAGGGCGACATCGTCGCGTACGATGGCGGCAGTGTGTTTTCGCCCGGTTTTGCGAATTTCCGGCTCCACCATGCTCTGTACGCCAAGACTGACCCGGTTGATACCCATGTCCACCCATGCCGCCACTTTATCCGCGGTGAGAGAGCCGGGAGCAGCTTCCATGGTGGCCTCGAGCCAAGGGCGTCCTGGGATAAAAGCCAGGATTTCCGCCAAAGCCGCGATGGGCCACAGACTTGGAGTACCCCCTCCGAGATAGACAGTTTGGGGGATCCAGGGCCAATTTTGCAATGCGACTTCATCTCGAAGCCTGTTCTGGTATACAAGCTCAGCGGATTTAGGAAAAACTCCGGAGGCAAAATTGCAGTAGCTACACTTTTGTGCACAAAAGGGGTATGAAATGTAGACCCCGGCCATTAGAGCGAGACGCTTTCCCCCATGCGTTCGCTGATCAGGGCACCGAGCAATTCGCGAAGGCTTTGTCCGGTGGCGGGGAGGGTAAAGGCTCCACGGTCATCAGACCACTCGAGTTTGTAGCTCTTTACGCGGGCGCTGACCCAGACCTGGTGAACGGGTGCATTTGGGCTGACGACAAATTTTTCCCGGGGTTCTTCGAATTCGATGTTGAGAGCGCCGGCTTGGAAGTCGGGCTCAAACTCGAACTCGTCGGCGGCCTTGAGCAGGGCCTTATTCAATTCAGTCATGGCCGCATCGCAGCGGAATTGGAACTCGGAATCGGTCAACGCGAAAGCCTCTGCTCTGAAGCTAACAAACTTTCCGTCACTTTCGCTGACTGCATTGCATCTGCTAAGTTACGTTTGTGTCCCTTTGGATACGCATCCATGACCGGAGTCTGTGTACGTCAAAATGAGCTTCCGGGTTCTTCACGCATTTTCGTGGATTTTCTCTACGACTTTGAGCGCGTCAAGAACTTTTTTTCCTTTGACCCGGTTGATGCGGATGCATTAACGAAAGCGGTTTCGCAAATCGAGTATCCGGCCGAGCGGCGGGTGGCGGTCGCCTCGGCGTTGCGTGAGGTAAACGGAGATCATCCATCTGTTGAGATTTTCGCCCGGCCGGGAACGGTCGCGGTGCTCACCGGGCAGCAGGTTGGACTCTATGGCGGGCCTGCCTACACGTTGTATAAGGCGCTGAGCGCCATTTCGGTGGCGCGCCAGATGACGGCGGCCGGCCAGCCGGCGATACCGATGTTTTGGCTAGCCACGGAAGATCATGATGTGGAGGAAATCCGCTCGGCTGCCTTTTGGGATCAAACGATTACGGCCGAGGCGGCCTCGGACGGGCGGCCAGCCGGGGTGCATGCGCTGGCTGGACTTCCGAATGAGTTGGCGCTAAGCCCGGAGGTTGCCGCACTGGCGCAGCGGCACTACCGCAACGGCGTGAGTTTTGGCGATTCGTTTCTCGGGCTGCTCAAGGAACTGCTTGCGCCACTGGGCATGCTTTTTGCCGACCCGCTTGCGCCGGCGCTACGGGGAATCGGGGCGGAGTTTCTCGCTACGGCGGCGCGCCGGGCGCCTGAGTTATCGCGCTCGCTCGTCCGGCGCAACAGCGAGCTTGCCGCGGCCGGCTACCACGCGCAAGTGCACTTTGCGGCTGACGAAACATCCTTATTCTTTCTGCTCGAATCGGGCCGCCGGCGGCAGCTCAAATTCAATTCGCAAACCTATGACGGGGAAGCGATGGCCGCGCATGGCGCGGCGCTGTCTCCGAACGCATTGTTGCGGCCGGTTTGGCAGGATTGGCTATTCCCGACGGCGGCTGTCGTTGCCGGCCCGGGTGAAATCGCTTACTTCGCTCAATCATCCGTGCTTTACCGGGAACTGCTAGGCCGGATGCCGGTGATGCTGCCACGGGCATTCTTTACCCTGGTCGATGAAAAATCAGCCAAGATCATTGAACGCTACCGGGTGCGGTTTGCCGACATTCTTCAAGACGAGGAGCATGTGCGCCAAACGCTGGCCGACCGCCTGATCCCGCCTGACCTCAAACGGACGCTGCGAGACACGGAGAATCGCCTGGAATCGACGCTCGAAGAACTGGAAAACCAGTTGGAAGCCTTCGACCCCACTCTAGCGGCCGCCCTCGATCTATCGCGGCGCAAGATTCGCTACCAGTTTGCGAAAAATTATTCGAAGGTGGTTTCCGAAGTGCTCCGCAAGAGCGAACAGGCCCAACGGCAGGCGGCGCATCTTTCCCACCGGCTTGCGCCGCGGGGCCACCTACAGGAGAGGCACTACTCGCTGCTCGCGCTGCTCTCGGATTTCGGTCTCGAACTGATCCCGACCCTGCTGGACAACATCCACCACGGCTGCCACGACCATCATGTGCTTTTGTTAGGCTAGAGCCTAATCCGCTCATGGCCTTGCGCAAGAATCTCGTCAAACAAGCTCTTCAGAACAAAGAATTCCAGTATGGTTGTGGCTTCGGCCAGTTGCGCTCCCCGGAGGTGCTCAAGTTGCTGGCCGCGGCTGGATTTCACTGGGCCTTTATCGATTGTGAGCATGGGGGCTTTGATCTGGAAACGGTACAGGATCTGTGCCGCATCGCGCCGTACGTCCACTTTACGCCACTGGTGCGAGTCGCTGATCTGCAATATGCCCTGGTGGCGCGAGCCCTGGATGTGGGCGCTCCAGGCGTGATTTTTCCCCGGGTGGAAAGCCCGGAACTGCTGGCCCAGGCCATTTCCTGGACAAAGTTTCCGCCGGCCGGGGTCCGCGGCTATGGCCTCACACCTGTTAATTACGACTATGCAGCCGTGAGCATTCCTCAAGCGATCGAGCATTACAATGCCGAAACCATGGTTGTATTGCAAATCGAGACGCAAACCGCACTCGACCGGGTGGAGGAGTTGCTCGCGGTTCCCGGCATCGATGTGGTGATGATCGGCCCAGCGGATTTGAGTGTATCGCTCGGGGTGCCTGGTGAATTTACACACCCGAAATTTGTCGCTGCCTATGAGAAAATCCGGGATGCCTGCCTGAGCCGCGGCATTGCCCCTGGCACGCACAACCGCTCGCTGGAGCTCATGCAGATGTGGAAGGAAAAAGGGTTTCTTTTTCTTGGCTGCGCCAACGAGACGGCGATGCTGTTCGAGCGTGCTTCGGCGATCATCCGCGGCATTTCGGCGCACCCGGGCCAGATTGCAGAGGGAGCCGCATTGCCGGTTAGGCCAAGCGGTTCACCAAGCTGAGATCGGTAGCTTCGTCTGCTGTGCGAAAACTACGCAACCGCCGCCAATGGGCTTCTAGATCTTCGATTGCCTGCCGCCAGGCGCGCTGCTCGCCCTCGAAGCTGACACGCAAATTTTCAGTGGCCCGCGCGACGGCCTCGAGCCGATACCGATAGGTCGGGGCACATTCGGGTTGAGCCGCACACAACTGACTCAGTCTCAGGAGAAGAGCGCCGCGCTGGCGGGCAGAATCGTGGGAAAGTGGCCCGGCGTAGCCGCGCTGGTCACACTGCTCGATCCCGTCGAGGACCTTGTCCCATTCGCTCATTAGCCCTCCTGTTTTCCGTACAGCACGAGGTTCAGACTGTCCACGGAGGCGGTAATCACACGTTGCTGCGATTCGAAAGCGCCCAACAAAGCATCGGCTGCCTGCAGCTTTTGCAGGTAGTTTTGCCGGATGAGGTTGATGCGCTCCTCAAGGACAAGAATCTGCTCATCGAGCCGGATATCGGTGCGGTCATACTGAGCAATCTGCAGTGCGGCGAGGCCAGTGACATCGGCGCTAAAGGCAGCTGTGGTTTTGCTCAACTGCCCCAGTCCCGTGGTGTCGGCGAAGAAGGCGAAGCTGTCCTGAAGCACGGTAACGCTGAGGCTATTGAATTTTGTTACATCAAAGCTGATGGCTCCGCTAGCGGCAAAATCGACACCGAAGTCTGACCAGTTCTTTACCGTGCCATTGGCCAAACCAAAACTCGAGATGCGCCGCATGATATCCTGCGCCTCGCGAACCAGGTAATCGCCGCTCAGCAGGCCCGCTGTTTTGCCAACTTGTGCCGTCACTTTTTCCTGCACGGCATTGTAGGCATCGACAAAATCGCTGATGGCATCGGAAAGCTTTGAGCGGTCGCTCGTCAGATTGATCGTGAGGGTCTCGTTTGCCGCTGTCGTCTCTCGCACGGTGAAGCTGACGCCGGGAATCAGATCGTTGACCTGATTGGAAGCACGGCTGACAGAGACTCCATTGAGTTTGAAGTTCAAATTGCTGCCTTGATTGGCGGCGGTGAGGAAATTGGTGTTCGCGCCGGCCGGATCGTCCCGGAGGCTTAAGGTGCGCGCTCCGGTTGTGTTGGCGGTGACGCTCAATACATTAGTCGAGCCATCGACGGTGAGAATGGTGGCCGTAACGCCGGCATTGAGAGAGTTGATCTTGTTGCGCAAACCGACGAGATTGTTCTGCCCGCTAGGCAGATTCAGGTCGTAGTTCTGGCTACCGACTGTCAGGCGCATGACGCCGGTGGTGGAAACGGTTGTGGTGGCGGAACTCGCGAAGGTTGCGACCGAAGTCTCCGAGGCGGACCGTGCCGTGGAGCTGACCTCAGTTAAGTTGTATTGAGTGAGAGTGCCGGTATTGACGGTGTCCACGGTGAGCTTCGCCGTATTCGAACTGGTTGCGGATACACCACGGTTGGCGGCAATGTCTTTCAACGCCGTCAAGCGTTCGCCTAATAGCTTGACACTGGTGTTGAGCTCATTGGTCAATTGCCGCTTGGCGGCGACATCGGTTTGTTCGTTCTTCAACTGCGTCAAGGGAAACGAGGCAATTGTGGTTACGCGCTCAAGAATAGTCTGAAAATCGGAGGAATACTGACTGATTCCGGAAAATGTAAGTGGTGTGAGGCCCATCGCTTCTGACTCGTCTACTCAGAAAGTCTCTTCGGCCGCTAAGAAAGATGTTTGAGAAAAAATTCAGTCTTGAGCTACTAAACGCACATGAACGCCCGTAAGCTCTCGCCTCTCGCTTTGATCGCAAAACAACTGGAACAGAAATCCGGGGCCGGAACGGTAGTCATCATGGGGTCGCGGGCGGCTGAATCGACGCCGATCATTCCCACGGGCTCGCTGCAGCTCGACCATGCGCTTGGCTGTGGGGGATTTCCGCGGGGGAGGGTGATCGAAATTTTTGGCCCGGAAAGTTCGGGGAAAACCACACTGGCGCTGCATGCGATTGCCGAAGCACAGAAACTTGGGGGCTATGCGGCATTTATTGACGTCGAGCATGCGCTCGATTCGGCGTATGCGGCGCGACTGGGAGTGGACCCGGAGCGGGTGCTGCTCTCGCAGCCGGACTATGGCGAGCAGGCCCTCGAGATTGCCCACGCGATGTTGAGCTCGGGCCAGATTGATCTGGTTGTGGTGGACAGTGTGGCGGCGCTGGTGCCCAAGGCGGAACTGGATGGAGAAATGGGGGATGCGTTTGTGGGCACTCATGCGCGGCTGATGTCGCAGGCGATGCGCAAGTTGACGGGAGTGGCCTCGACGCACAAGGCAACGCTGATCTTTATCAATCAGATCCGGGAGAAGATCGGGGTGATGTTTGGCAGCCCGGAGACGACGACGGGAGGCCGGGCGCTGAAGTTTTTCGCCTCGCAGCGCATCGAGGTGCGCAAGTCGACGGCGATCAAGGAGGGGGATGAAATCCGCGGGAATCGGGTGAAGGTAAAGGTAGTGAAGAACAAAATGGCCGCGCCCTTCCGGGAGATCGAATTCGACATCCGTTTTGGCCAGGGGATCGATCGCCCTGGGGAACTGATTGAAGCGGGAGTAAGCGCCGGGGTGGTGCAAAAGGCGGGAGCGTGGTACAGCTTTGGAGAACAGCGGCTTGGACAGGGAAAGGAACAGGCCCGTGAGACACTGCTACAGTCGCCGGTGCTGCGTGGGGCGATCGAGGATGCTCTGCTGCGTCAGTTGGGACTCGATTTTATCGATGCGGGGACAGCGCTGCAACGAATCCGTCCGCAATCAGAGGAGTCTCTGGCGGCGACGGCCGAGGGTGTAGGTGGTTTTGCTGCCGCTGCGGTGCGCTAGAGCGCGGGTCTTTCAGTACGACAACGGTTTGGTTGTTGCGATTTGATTTTTGGCGCCATTGTCGCGGCTGTCAAGTACTCGAACTTCCTACCGTGTTGAAGAGTCAGGACACCCCGACTCATCTGGACTCTTCTGTTCGGCGTAAGGATACTTCCAGCGAATCGTCAGCCATGGCCATAGTTGCGAACAAAGTCAGGGAGACGCGAAGAGGGCTGAGGAGAACGTCTTGGGGGTTCACTACCTCCCTTTCCGCGGAGGATCGCCGCCTTTGGGCGCTTTGCCGGCATCGGCTCCACGCGCATGGGTTGGCCGGCGCCAGTGGTAGGGGGGCGAAGGGAGTTCGGGCCCCTAACCGAGAAGGGCGAGGGCGGCTTCCAATTCTCCGCGGGTATGGGCATCACCGGCGCGGCGGGTGGCTTCGATCCCGGCGGCGTACAGGGCCCGGGCCTCCTCGGGCCGGTTCAGCTTTTCGAGAGTTTGGCCGCCGTGATAGTAGGCGGGCCCGTAGTTGGCGTCGTGGGCCAGGATGGCGCGAAACTCCCGAACTGCTTGTTCGAGTTGGCCGCCATTTTTAAATTCATTGGCCAGCATGTAGCGCAGGCGGCTGTCGCCCGGGCTCTGGGCGAGCATGTTTTCGAGAGCGGCAATTCGGTTTGACACTCCTCTCATGTTAGCGTCGAGAGTGCATGGCTGCCTGGAAACTCCCCGCCCGCCCCGAGGCGCCTCTTGAAGGCCGCCCGGTTTCTGAGAGCGCTTCGGAAATCTCGGAACTCGCTCTTCTGAACGATGCCAATCCCTTGGGTTACCTGATCGGCGGCCGGGTGATGCACCTGGTCGATATCGGGGCCGCGATTGCGGCGAGCCGCCATGCGCGCTGCCCGGTGGTGACGGCTTCGGTTGACCACATGAGTTTTCTGCACCCGGTGCAGATCGGCGAGCTGGTGATTGTGCGCAGTTCGGTGAACCGGGCCTGGAACACCTCGATGGAGGTTGGCGTGAAGGTGCTGGTGGAAAACCTGATGACGGGGGAGCGCCGGCATACGACATCGGCCTACCTGACGTTTGTGGCCGTGGATGGCCAGGGGGGCAAGTTGTCTGTGCCGCCGGTGCTGCCCGAGAGCGAGGAAGAAAAAAGACGGTATGAACAGGCGGGAGCCCGCCGCGCATACCGTCTTGATATGAAAAACCGTCTCAAGCCCCAGGCTGGTTAATTGTCGTCGTCTTCCTCGTCCTTGTACATGTACTTGATACTCGACTTGTAAACCAGGAGGTTGGGTGCCCCATCGCGATTGATCTTGAGCGAGCCTTTGTCGTACCACTCGATGACGCCGTGCAGGATCTCTCCGTCCTTCAGCACAACCACCATGGGGGTCTTCGTATTCATCTGCTTGATGTAATAGAAGTTTTCGGCATTCGTCTGATCCGGCGGAATTTGTTTCTTCGGAGCGGCGGTGGCTTTTGCCTCCACGGGTGATTTCTCCCGCTTTTCGGCGAGAGGCGCCCGCGCGCCCCGGCGAATTGGTGTTTCCAAGCTAAAACTCCTTATCTACAATTTAAAGTATACGCGTCAAGCACACACACTCTTGGACGAGTTGGAGCGGGAAAAGGTTCAGTGTCAGCCCACCGGCACCATGTCGCGCAACTCGATGGCGAGGGCATCGAGGGCAATACCTTTTTGGATATTGCGGCGCAGGAGGCGGTTCATCTCATCGACCCGGTCTACGGCGGTCCGCATCCACGGGAGACTGACGGCATCGGCGATGGCTTTCAGTGGCCGCTCGAGATCGGCATTCCGGATCGGCCCGACGCCATGAGCGAGCATGAGGATGTCTTCGAGCAGGAGAAACAATACTTCGAGGTAGAAATCGAGTTTTTCCGATTTCGAGGCCTGGATTGCCTCGACGGTGCGGATCCAGTTACCGAAGGGGGCGCGCCGGCTGGCGACCTCAAGCAAATTCAGCATCGCGGCGCGCCGCTTGTCATACAAATCTAAATCAATCGCCGCGGCGAGCCCGGGGGAACCATTGCCTAAGCGCGCCCGCCGCTCTGCATCCCCGACGCCGCGGCGGGACAAGAAGGCGCGGATTTCCTGTTCGGGGAGCCGGTTCAAACGGATGTGAACCGAGCGCGAGCGGATGGTGGGTAGCAGGTCGTAGGCATTTTCGGCGGTGAGGAATACGATCAGATGGGGAGGAGGCTCCTCGAGTACCTTGAGCAGGGAATTGGCGGCCTGCTCGTTGGCGCGATCGATCTGGTCGAGGAGGAAGACGCGCCTATTGCCCCGCGACGGGTTGAGTTGCGCCTGATCCTTGAGCAGGCGGATCTGCTGGATCGAAATCTGGCGCAGGGGGCCATCGGGGGGGAAGGTGAGGAAATCGGGGTGGGAGGCCAGCATGAGCGGATCATCGCTGCGCTTGTCGCTGGGGAGTTTCTCGCGTTCGGCGAGCAGTTCGGCGTTATGAGGCAGGAAGAGATCGTCGTGCTCGATCTTGTCGGTATCGGTTGGGGAGGCATCGAGCAGGACGGCGGCGAAGCGCCGCACGAGGGTAGCCTTGCCGACGCCGCCGGGCCCGGAGAGCAGGAGGGTTTGGGGGATGCGGCCGGTGGCCAGCATCTCGGTGAGGGTTTCGACCGCGGCGGGGTTGCCATGGAAGTTACGAATCACGGCGCTGCCACCTTGCCGCGACAAGCCGCCAAATGTCATCGGCGATGACGGCCTCATCGCGCTCACCGTCCACGGTCACAATGCGGCCGGGGTATTGGGCGGCGAGCTGTTCATAGGCTTCGTAAACGCGGGCATGGAAGCGGGCTCCCTCGGCCTCGAGCCGGTCCTTGCTCTGCTGCTGCATCCGTTCCTCGCTGGTAGCCGGCCTTACGCGCAAGTAGAGGGTCAACTCCGGCTCGGTGCCGCGGCAGGCGATGGTATGTAGCTGTTGCACGAGCTGCACCCCCAAGCCGCGAGCGGCGCCCTGGTAGGCGAGCGTGGAATCGGTGTAGCGGTCGCTCAAGACGAGTTTGCCCTGCTCAAGGGCGGGCCGGATCTGCTCGTCGACGTTTTGGGCGCGGTTGGCGAAGTAAAGGAGTAGTTCGGCGGTGGGGCTGATATGGTGGTGGGGGTCGAGCAGCAATTTGCGGATTTCGCCGCCGACGGCGCTGCCGCCGGGCTCGCGGTTGATCAGATGAGGAATGGCTTCGGCCTCAAGCCGCGCGACGAGATGGCGCAACTGGGTTGATTTGCCGCTGCCGTCGATGCCTTCGAGGCTAAGGAAGAGTCCCCGTCGCATGCTGCTGTTTACTCCGGCTCCGTGCGTGCGGGGTCAAGGACGAAGTGGAAGAGTTTGCGCAGGTCGAGCCAGGCCTCTTTTTTTGCTTCGGCGTTGTAGGCGCGCAGGAGATAAGAGGGGTGATAGGTGACCATGAGGGGGATTCCGTTCCAGCGCTGCCAGTTGCCGCGCATCTTGGTGACTCCCTCCTTGCTGTTGAGCAGGGCCTTGGCGGCGGTTGCGCCGAGGGCGCAGATCGCCTTTGGCTGCAACACCATGAGTTGCCGGTAGAGAAACTGCCCGCACATCTCCATTTCGTCGGGCTGCGGGGTGCGGTTCTCGGGCGGGCGGCACTTGACGACGTTGCAGATGTAGACATCCTCGCGGCGGAGGGGCAGATTGTCCTTGGCGGCGGTTCCGTCGATCATCTGAGTGAGCAATTGTCCGGCGCGACCGACAAAGGGCAGACCCTGTTCGTCCTCGTCGGCCCCAGGCCCTTCGCCGACGAAGACCAGCCGCGCTCGCTCATTGCCGGAGCCGAAGACGATCGACTTACGCTCCTGGCAGAGGCGGCAGCGTTTGCAGTCGCCGATATCCTCGCGGATGCGGGCGAGAGTGTCTCCGGCAGGGGCGAGCGGCGGCAAAATCAGTTCCATGCTTTTTGTTTCTTCTGGTATGGGCTTGGCGGCGGCGGGTAGAGGTTGGATCGGCCCCGGCTTGGCGATGTTGAGTTCACGGATGCCCAGGTCCTGAAAGTATTCCAGGTGGCGGCGTAGTTCTTCCGCGCTCATGCCTGCCTCGCTCGCAGATCGGCGACGGCATCGAGGATCCGGTCGGCGATCACCGTTTTGGCGGCGCGCGCGACGGGCTCCGGTTGCTGGCCGCGGCGGATGAGAACGACTTCGTTTTCATCGCCTTCAAAGCCGGCGCCGGGTGCGCCGACGAGATTGGCGACCACCAGATCACAATTCTTAGCTTCGCGCTTGCGCTCGGCTTCGCCGAGGAGGTTGCCGGTTTCGGCCGCGAAGCCGACGACGAGGCGATGGCCTTTGTCGCGGCCCACGGCGGCGAGGATATCGGTTGTCGGCTCGAGCTCGATTGCCAACGCGGAGACGCTTTTTTTGAGCTTTTCCGCTGCTGGCCGCGCGGGCCGGTAATCGGCTACGGCTGCGACACCGATGAAGACACTCACCTCGGCGAGACGGCTCATGACCGCGTCGTACATTTGAGCGGCGGTTTCTACCCGGAGCAATTCCACATTCGCCGGAGGACTGAGAGCGACGGGACCGCTGACGAGAATGACGCGGGCGCCCCGGGCCTGAGCCCGCTGGGCGAGAGCGTATCCCATTTTGCCGGAGGAGCGGTTTGTGATGACGCGAACGGGGTCGATGGGCTCCTGAGTCGGCCCGGCGGTGAGAAGGATGGTCTCGCCGGCGAGATCGTGCTTCTTGTCGAGCAGGGCGGAGGCGGCGGCGGCGATTGCGGCCGGTTCGGCAAGCCGGCCCGGGCCCTCCATGCCGCAGGCCAATTCTCCGGCCGCCGGACCCACGAAGTGATAGCCGCGGGCGCGCAGCAGGGCCACGTTGGCCTGGGTGGCCGGGTGGTTCCACATATTAGTGTTCATGGCCGGGGCGAGTAGAACCGGGCCGGGAAAGGCCAGGTGCATGGTGGTGAGAAAGTCGCCGGCGAGGCCTTGGGCGAATTGCGCCAACAGATCGGCAGTGGCCGGGGCGACCAGGAGGAGATCATTTTCGAGGGCCACGCCGATGTGCTCGATGGCGCTGGCGAGGGTAGCCTCGGGCTGCCCGGCGGGGGCGAACAGAGAGGTAATGACTCTCTTGTGGGTAAGAGAACTGAGGGTGAGAGGGGTGAGGAACTCAGTTGCGGCCCGTGTCATAACGGGCTGCACCTCATAGCCTTGCTGCACCAGCAAACGCGCCAATTCAGCGGATTTGTAGGCGGCGATGCCCCCACCAATCCCCAAGATTACGCGCGGGGCAGCAGCCTTCGGCACGAGCGTCTAGAGAGCGTCTTCGGCGCCCGCCTCCGGAATACCCGGAATGTGGTATTGCACCAAACCGCGCCGTGTTTCTTCCATGGCTACGACGGTCGGCTTGCGGGACATGGTCGGCAGGAAGGAGCGCTGGCCGCCCTGGATCTGCCGTGCCCGCTTAGCCGAGACGATGATGAAGCGGTAAGTCGAGTTCTCCGGGTCATCCGGGATGATGTAGTGCGCGTTGACGCGGCTTCCGCCTTTGTTTTCAGCCATACCCTATATTTTCCTCCACCGTCTGGAAATTGTCGAGTCCCCCCCGGTTCAGGGTTTGGGGCGGCTACCGGCGCGGACCCAGGCGAGGGGAAAGTGCACGAGTGTGAGGGAGGCGATACGGAGGCGGGCGGGATCAGGCTCGCCGCGCTCGTACAAGACGTAGATGGCGCCGTCCGGGCTGGTGTTGAGGTCGGCATAGGCGGTCCAGCCGGGGTCGATGACGCGTTGTGTTTTCCAGGTTTCGCCGTCATCCTCGCTCAATCGGATGGTCAGATTGCGGCGGTCGCGGCTCTGGCCGGGGGCGCCTTCGAGGCCGGCCTTCAAGAGATTGTCGGGGTTTACGAACAAGAGCTTCTTGCCGCTATGGCGCACGAGGCTGCCGAAGCAAATGGGCTCGACCAATTCCTGCTGAAAGCGGGGGGCCGACCATTTGGTTGCGCCATCCTTGCTTGTGAGGACAACGCGGCGGTGCCGGGGGCTGATGGTGCGGGCATTGAGCATGACGCGGCCGCTGGCCAGTTGCACGGCCACGGTCTCGCTGGGATCGACGACCTCGCCCTGGCTGGGCACGGCGATGTCTCCGCGCTTCCAGGTTTTGCCGTGATCGTCGCTGTAAATCGTGGCGGCGACGGAGGGTTTGTGGGGGTTTGTCTCCGAGGTCGAAAGCCAGACGGGAACGAGCAAACGGCCATTGCGGAGTTGAATGCCGTGGCCGGGGCCTGTTGCGAACACCTTCCAGGCATAGTCTTTTTGAAACTGATCAAAGGTAGAGGTAATCTCGACTGGAGCCGAGAAGGTTCGCCCGTCGTCGTCGCTGCGCAGGTAGAAGGCCCGCATGTATTCGACGCAATAAATAAAGTGCACGAGGCCCTTTTTGCGGTCGGCAAAGGCTACCGGGTTGTTGTAGGTGATGTGGCTGGCGGGGCGGCCGAGCCTGGCGGCGGCGGGGTTTTGCGCTGGTGTGGCTGCCAGCTTGCCGATTGCTTTCAGGTCGGACCAGGTTGCGCCGCCGTCTTCGCTGCGGCGCACGACGATGTCGATGTCGGCCCAGTCGGAGCTGGAGCTCTTGCGGCCTTCGGCATAGGCGAGCAAAGCGCCTTTGGGCGTGACGGTCAAGCCGGGAATGCGGAACATGGCATAGCCCTGGTCCCCGGTGGTGAAAACGTCAGTGCGAAAGGGTTCGGCCCCGAGGGCGGCGGCGAGGGTAGCGAATGCCGTCAGGATCAGTCGTTTCATATCAGAAGTTATACTTCAAGGCCAGTTGGATGTTGCGTCCACCGCTTGCGCCGGTGATGAGGCCGAAGTTGGGGTTGGAGAGATTCGCCACCGGATTGGCGAGGACCTTGTGGTTCATGGCATTGAACAGCTCGAGGCGGAAGGTGATTCGCTGGCCTTCCCGGAGGAGAAACTGCTTGTGCAGGGCGGCGTCGAGGGTGAGGCCGGAGGGGCCGCGCAAGGCGTTGTAACCCAGGTTGCCGAAGCGCCGCTCGCGCAGAGGAGCCGTGTTGTCGAAAGAGGCCCGGTTGAGCCACGTCAGGGTGCTCGAGTTACGGCTGTAGGGGCCGGCGCCGGCCACGAAGTCGGGTCGCTGCCCATCCACGCGCCCGTTCTGCACGAGTTGTACGCCGGAGGTGACGTTTACCGGCAGCCCTGAGCGCCAAGCCATGATACTCTGCGCATTCCAGCCGGCGAGAAGGGCACGGAGGAATTTATTGCCGCCCAGCGTACCTGTCGGCACGAGATAAGAAAAAGTACTCACGAAACGGTGCCGCAGGTCGCCATCCTTGACGCCCCGCGATCCGGCGATATCGAAGAAGTCCTGTATGGAACCCTGGGTGAAGCTAATCGTACCGTCCGGGACAAAATATCCCGTCGCCTTGGCCCAAGTGTAATAAGCGTCCAAGGTCAACCCTTTTTTCAACCGCTGATTGGCCGAGAGTTGGAGGCCGTGGTAGGAGATGTTGCCGGCGTTCTCGAGGATGTTGACATCGCCGAATTGCGGCTGTGGCCGGCGGCCGATGGCGGGGTCGACCAGATTCACGTTGCGCGGCGTGGTCAACTTCAGATTGCGCGTGCCGACGTAGCTGGCCTGCAGGGCCAGAGTTGATGTCACGGAGCCCTGGACGCTGAAGTTCCATTGGCCGCCGTAGCTGTCGCGGCGGTTGAAGTCCATGATCTGCCGGGCGGCGACGAAGTTGGCGGGCAATAGGCTGGGATTGCCGGCAATACGATCGACGAGTGGCATGGGGAAGGGGTACACGGAGGGGAAAGCGGGGATGTCGGCGGGGGCGAGGTCGGCCACGAAGGGCAGACGCGGGTCGAGCGACGCCATATCCATCATGTAAATCGGAACCTGCGGAATGAAACCGACTGAGCCGCCGGCACGGAAAACCAGCTTCTGATTGCCGAGGGGGTCATAGACCAGGCCGAGACGCGGGCCGATGTTGTTGCGGTCGGCCACGAACATGTCGTTCTTTGCAGTGGGGATGAAGGAGCCGAAGGGATCGGAGCTGGCGATGTTGAACAGGCCCCGCAGCGGCGGAAAATATTCGTAGCGTACTCCCATGTTGATTTGCAGCTTGGTGGTTGCGCGCCAATCGTCCTGAATGTAGAAGCCGTAGTGTGTGTTCTTGAGGCCTTTACCGCCACCGAAGAGCATGCGAATGCGTACCGGGCGGTCTGCAATCAGGTCGTTGACGCTGTTGTACATGTGGGTCGGCACGCCGCCCTGGTCGCGATTGTTCATGTTGACCCGGATTTCCCCACCGAGCTTGATCGAGTGCTTACCGCGAATCAGCGACAAGTTATCGGCCAATGTATAAGTGGTCGGGATGAAGTGAAGGTAGCCGGGCAGGCTGAGATTTACGTTCACTCCGGCCGTCGTGATCCAGGCGGGATAGTTTTCCCGGCCAGCCTCGTAGCGGAACAGGTCGGTACGGTTGAAGCCGAGCCGCAACTCGTTAAATACGGTTGGGGTGATGGTCCAGTTGTCCTGGATGACTGCGTTATGGAATCGTGTCGGCAGGGTTTGCCGCAGCACGGGCATGAATTGGGGCGAGACGATGTCCTGGTTGTTATAGCTGTAGCGCAAGGAGAGACGGTGCCGCGCCAGATCGACATCGCCGCGTGTAAGGTAGGTATTTTCGTCGTTTGTGCGCTGGTCGTTACGGCGGTGAAAACCAACCAGAGGGTTTGAGGTGGGTTCGAATTCCTTCGGCGAAAGCTCTTGAAAGGTCTTCCGCAGGGTGGGGGTCAACTGTGAGATTAGCGCCGGTGTTGCCACATTGCCGGTGATCTGGCTGGGGCTTTTCACCTGTGCCCCTTCGTAGTTGAAGAAGAAAAATGCGCGGTTGCGCCGGATTGGTCCTCCGAGGTTGCCGCCGAACTGATTCCAGCGCAGCGAGGGCCGGGCCAGGGCTGAGCGGTTGTTGAAAAAGCTGTTGGCGTCCAGTTTGTCGTTGCGGAAGAAGTGAAAAAGAGCCCCGTGAAACTGATTCGTGCCGCTCTTGGTCGTGACGTTGAGCGTGCCGCCGATCGAGCGCCCATACTCGGCCGACGTCGCGTTGCCCGAAGCCTTGAATTCCTCGATCGCCTCCACGCTGACGGTGTTGATCAGCGGACCCCCACCAGTAGCATTTCCCGTTCCGGGCACCTCGCCGAAGGACATATCCACCCCGTCGAGCATCAAGTTATTCCCAAAGGCCGTCGCCCCATGGAACTCAATACCACCGCGGGCGCCCGCGCTCGAGGATGGGTTGGCGAGCACGCCGGCCTGCAGGCCGACCAATTGCTGAAAATTTCGCCCATTCAAGGGCAGCGAGTCAATCTTCGCTTTCTCCATCGTCACGCCCAGATCGGTGGTGGTTGCGTTGACAATCGGGGCGGCGCCGACTACTTCCACCGACTCGGTGACCTGGCCCAACTCCAATCTCAAGTCGACGCGGGGGCGGGTTCCGGTATTCACTGTGAACTTAGCGGTTGTCGCCTTACGAAAACCCTGCTGGGTGGCCTCGAGCTGGTACTGGCCTGGAGGCAGCAGCGGGAATTCGAAGTAGCCGGTATCGTTCGTCTCGGTTGAGCGGGAAACTCCTGTCCCGGTGTTCACCGCGGTGACTCGCGCGGCGGCGACAGCGCTGCCGCTCGGGTCGGTCACATTGCCAACGAGCGAACCTCCGCCAATCTGAGCGAGAGTGGCGAGTGAGAAACCCAGAAGGAGGCAGCAAACACCGGTGATGGTCGACTTGAAACGCAACATGGAATCCCTTTCGTAGTAACCGATAGCGCTATCGATAATATGCCCGATGGACCACGCTGTCAACGCGGATCCGTGCTAGCCTAGCTGGGAGTGGTGACCAAGGTGCTGGGTTTAAAGGGAAGCAACCAATCGAACAGCCTGGCGGATCAGGTCGTCAAGAATCTGCTGCAGGCGATCTTCGACGGCAGCTATCCGCCCGGGGCCAACCTGCGTGAGATGAGAATCGCCCGCGAATACGGCATCAGCCAGGCGACCGTGCGGGAAGCTCTGCAGCAACTGGAGGCGGCCGGGCTGGTCACCCGCGAAGCAAACGTTGGTACGACAGTAACGCGCCTAAGCCCCAAGGAAGTGCGGGAACGGGTGGAACTGCGGGCTTGTCTGGAGGTGCGAGCGGCCGAAGAAGCGGCGCTTCGGATGAGGCCGGAGGATTTCGTTGAGTTGGAGAGACGCTTGGCGACGCTGGCGGAGGCGATTCAAACGGACTCCTATTATGAGGCAGCGCAGGCCGACCTCGAGTTTCACCGCTACATCTGGATTTGCTCGGGTAACGAAACGCTGTGCCAAGTGCTGAATCACCTGACGGTGCCGCTGCTGGCGTTTGTGAGTGTGCTGCGAGCGAGCGGCTTAGAGCATCTGGTGGACGTTACGGCGGCTCATGAACCTCTGGTGGAGGCGCTCAAGTCGCGCCAGGTGGCGCGGATTGCGGAGGTTTTTGCGGCCTCAGTATACAGTTCGTACGAACATTTCATGGATGTGACGGCTGCTTCGCGGCGGGCGCAAGCTTTTGGCATGATGGTCGAGGGCAAGTCCGGCCCCAGCGCGAACTGAGCCGGGCAGGGATTCTCACAAGGCATAGTCAGAGGGTGAGGCCAATTCGTAGCCGCGAAAGCGTCCCTCGCGCGAGGTATGCCAGTCGTAGCCGAGCCAGGCGGAGACCTGCTCGTTGCGGCCCTGTGCGGCCCGAGCCCGCACGGCCTCGCGGTTAGCGAGGAGCCGCATATGGTCGCGCAAACAGTCCATGCGGGCCAGCGTGCCGGTCTGATAAACGCTCATGGCATCGACGCCGGCGGCATATTGGTGCTCGAGCAGGCGGCACATGGGCTCTGGCCGGAAGAATTCCGTGTTCTTTGGCACATGGTTGCGGATCAACTCGAGGGAACCCAATCCTCCAGCGCAGATCGTGCCGTAGCGGTGGGCCAGCTGGACATGATCTGCATAGAGTGGCTTGGGCGCCTGCGGGCAGAACACGAGGGGGCTTAACATGGTGCCCTCGACGAGGTCCTCGCGCAGCCAAGCGGCGAGATCAAAGCCGGCGGCAAGATTGGATAAGAGACTGGTGGCCGGTATGCGGGCCAGTACGGGGCCGGGCTGTGCGGTCTTTTCCGTGCCTTGCCAGAGCCGTGTCCGCAAGTCCCGCGGAAAACCCGTCATGACATCGGCGCGGAATTTGATACCAGGGCATCCACTGCTTGAGGCGGGCTAGCGTCCCGTTTCGCGGATCGCTGCCGCCCCTTTTGCTGGAACAACTCCACCCAGCGGGCGTTGTAGCGGGCTACTGGGGGTTGCCGGCAAAAGTCGAGAACGAGCCCGTCGATGCCCAATTGTTGGACTTCGACGAGGATTTCCAGGGGCTCCTGACGCATCTCGTCGAAGGCGTAACACAACCGGGAGGTGTCGATTTGGCCAGTGCGGTTCCTTTGCTGAAAGCGCGGATTGGGGCGGCTGAAGCGGGAGGTGCAGACCCGATAGAGCTACCCATGCCGTAATGGCGGTTCATGCTGAGCCGCCCCCAGAGGCCCAGGCCCCGTTGGCGGCATGCCTGAATGGCCCGGCGCAATACCCACTGCTGGCGCATCAGGGCCATGAAAGGCGACCCGTCTTCTCCGCCGACGCTCGGCCTGAGTTCGCCGAAGGGAGTGTGCCGCTGCTGCTCGGAATGATACTCGATCGTGCCGCGGCCGATCTGCGAGACGACAAGTTGAAACTGCATCCTCGCCCGGTGCGGCGTCGAAGTTCGTGCGGTGGCAGTACCTTCGGCGATTCCCCGCGAAGCCTTCTGCTAGATCGGCTCCATCGGGGCGGAGCTTGTGGCGGCGTCACCGAAGGTGGTGCGAAAATCGCGCAGATCCCGGTTTAGGGCATCGGTGAACAGCGAGATGTCACCGGAGTGCACAACCAGATTGGCCCCCATGCGGATCCACTCTTTCTGCCGCTCGAGGCCCAACCAGTAGTGGACGCCCGCGCCGAGTCCGCGACCGCGGGCGACACGGATAATGCGCTCGACGGCCCGCAGGAAATCGGGATGATCGTACTGCTCGGGGATCCCGAGGCTGGTAGTCAGATCATGGGGCCCGACTTGCACCGCATCGACGCCCGGTACGGACAAGATCTCCTCCAGGGCCGCGACCGCCGGCACACTCTCGATGTTCAGCAAGAGGACATTACCGGCGCAGCGTTGCCCGACATAGCTGCGCAGCGGCTCATCCGGCGCGATGCCGTCGTGCGTGATGCTTCGAAGCAGAGCGCCCTTGAGCGGCCGGTGGCGTATGGCGCCCACCAACTGACGCGCCTGTTCGGCTGTTTCTACATAAGGCGTCAAGACGCCTTCGGCTCCATTGTCGAGCGCGTTACAGGCTTCGTAGGGGTCGGGGGGAGGTGACACGCACAATTGGCGCCAGCCCGAGAGCCGAGTAGGTACGGCACATCCAGGCCACAACCATACGGTCGAGGGGAATGTGCTCGGTGTCGATAAAGACGAAATCGAGGCCCGTGGCCTGAACGGCATTTGGCCAGTGGGGTGAGGGAGTAGTGATCAGGGTGCCGTAAACGCGCCGGCCCTGGTGGAGCGCTGCTCTGAGCTGGCTGCCATTCACCGGCAAGCCCCTGAGGATTGGCGGTGAGATTTATCGAGCATATTATCGATACTGTATGCGGCGTACCGGGCGCCGTCAACCGCCGCGCCGCGGCCACTATTTGCGCACGCCCTCGCGGCGGGTGAACAAGACCCGGTCATCGTAGCCCGTCATTTCGAGATAGCCCAGGCCCCGATGCGAGCCACGGAAGACCATGGCGCCTTCCCAGTAGCTTGGGGTCAGCTTTGCCTTGCTCAGCAATTCTTGGCTGTCGAGGCGGGGCTCGGCGAGCAGGTCGATGCCGAGCCGCTTGACGCGCACGCGCCAGGCGACGGGATAATTCTTCCATTTGCGGCCGGGCTCGAGCTCGAGCTCGGCGGCCTCGAGATGTTCGATTCGGCCGTCGGCTCTTACATAGGAGCCAGCGCTCCAGGGGCTGGCGGCTCCGTCTTTTTGGCGCAGCCGGTAGAGCATCAATTCTTCGCGGTTGTCGAGTTGAATCGAAAACCAGTCCCATCCGGCGAGCTTTTCGTCGAGTTCGCTCGAGAAAAACTCATGGTCCATCCAGGCCGAGCCGCGGACGCGAAAGCGCTCGGCGCCGAGCACAATTTCCCCGCCGGCCTCGAGCCGGGTAAAGGAAATATAGTGGCTTGCCTGGCCGGCGAGCGGACCCTTCTGGCTGACGCCGCCGTGCCCGTGGATGACCGGAGGCTTGGCTACAGCCAAGTCGAGGGCGAAAGAAAACTTTTCGGCGACGGCCCGCAGGCGATGTGCCTCGGGCTGGACCAGGCTTTCCCAGTTTCCATTCCAGATGCGCCCTCGGGCGGCATCGACGCCAGCCAGGCCCGGGCCTGGACGGTTGAGCCGCTCGGAGTGATAGAAAGCCTTTCCGGCGATGTCGGTCAGGGCGAGATGGGCCATGTAGGCATCGCGAGTTGACCACACATTGCGGCGCTCCACCGACTCGGCAAGGGCGGCGCGGAAGAAGGTCAACTCAAAGCCGAAGGGGCGGCCCTGCGCGTCGGCGACATTGCCGGTGTAATACCACCATTCGGTGCGAAAGGCGGGATGGGAAAAGTGATCCCGGGGGAACTCATAGCGCCATCCTGGGATGGCCTTGAGAAAGGTTGTTGCCGCCAGCCACTGTCGCCTGGTCATTCTTCGTGCATCACCTCGATTGGATTCAGGCGCGTGGCCATGCGCGCCGGGTATAGGCCGGCCAGGATGGTCGCCAGGAGAACAAAGGCCAGGGCGCTGAGGAGCGCCAGTACGGGCAGGTGAAATTCAATGGTCCAGCCGAAGCTTTGCTTATTGATGACGAAGATCAGCACGAGGCTCAAGAGGGCGCCGCTGAGGACGCCGAGCAACTGGCTGAACAAGCCGATCAAGCCGGCCTCAAAGAGCACCATCCGCCGCACCTGACCTGCGGCCCCGCCGAGAAAACGCAAGAGCCCGATCTCGCGTCTGCGGTCGATGATGAGAGCGAGCATCGCTCCCGCCACGCCCATCACGGCGACAAAAATCGCGACGGCCTCGAGGGCATAGGTGACGGCGAAGGTCTGATCGAAGATGCGTACGGCTTCGTTGCGCAGGGAGCGGTTCTCAAACAAGGCGATACGCCGGGGGGCATAGCTGGCTTCGATGCGGGCGCGCAGAGCGGCGCGGTCGGCTTTTTCGTCGGCATAGATCGCCAGATTGGATGGCTCGTCGGCGGGGAGATAGCGCCGGGCCACGCTTTGATCGAGGATGATGTAACCGTTTTCGCTCGAGTAGTCGAGGAAGATGCCGGCGACGCGAAAGCTGGGGCGGGCTTGGCCGAGCGGGACGGTAATGCGGTCGCCCACCTTCACGCCGTGCTTTTCGCCGAAGGGCTCACTGACAATGACGGCTTCTCCGGCCAGCATGCCGCGCACGGCATCGGCGTTATCTCCCTTTTGCAGGGAGGTGCGGCCATAGCGCATCTGCGCCTGGACGTCGCCGGCGGCGAGAATCACGGGCAGCCCGTTGTAGCGAATCGAATAAGCGCGAAAGCGGTCGACGGCGAGCACACCTGGTATCTGTTCGATGCGCCGGGCGACGTCTTCGCTGATGGTTGGATGGCGGTCCATGGCCGCTTCCCCGGCGGGGCGCAAGTAGAAATCGGCGCGGATTTGGCGGTCGATCCAGGTGAGCATGGTCTCGCGAAAACTGCCGACCATGATGCCGACGCTGGTCATCATGGCGATGGCGGTGGCCAGGGCGGCAACAAGCACGCTCGAGCGCCGCAGTGCTCCGGCGAGGCTGCGTCCGGCCAGTAGCGCCTCAACGCCGGCCCAGCCGGTCATCCGGCGGCCAACGAAGGCGACCAGCGAGGGGGCGGTGAAGGAAGCCGCGCCGACCAGGGCCAGTGTCGCGACGTAGCCGCCCATCGGTTTGCCGCCCCAGGGCGGCAGCAGGCTGAGGGCCCAGCTCAGCCCGAGTAGCGCGCCGGCATAGGCCAGTTGCCGTCCGGCCGCGGCCTGCAGTTGGGTGTCGACGCGGCCGCGGGCCATGGCCTCGGTGGGCGGAATCCGCCCGGCTTCGAGCGCCGGGGCGAGGGCCGCGAGCAAGCTGACGAGTACGCCCGAGCCGAGGCTGACCGCCGCCGCGCTCCAGGCGAACTCGACCGGCGCCGCCGTTGAACTCACATACAGGGCCGTAACCGTCAGGCCCACTAGTTTCACCGCACCTTCGGCCAGGATCCGCCCGAGGGCCAGGCCCAGGAGCCCGCCGGCGAGGCCAAAGAAGAGAGCTTCGGCCAGGAATCCTGCGACCATCAGGCGTCCAGTACCACCGACGGCGCGGACGATGCCGATTTCGGCGCGCCGCCGTACGACCGAGACGCTGATGGTGTTGTAGATCAAGAACGCACCGACCAGGAGGGCGATGTAGCTCAGGACGCGCAGATTCCAGCGGAAAGCCGCGAGCATCTTGCGATTTTCTTCCTTGCGGGCTCCGACGGGCCGCACGGTTATGCCTTCCGGCATGCCTTGCCGCAGGCGCTCGGCCCATTGGTCGACAGCGGCTTTTTCCGTCTCCGGCAGCGTCACCAGAATGCGGTCGATTTTGCCCTGACGCCCGGTGACGAGGTCGGCGTCCTCGAGATCGAGCAGCACCAGATCGCCGCTCACCTGGCGGGAATCGATCGTCCCGAGGATGGTGAAGTCATGGGCCTCATCGTTGACCTGCAGGCGGATGCTCTCGCCACGCCGCCCGAGGCCTGCTGTCGTGAAGACGCCACGCTGGCCGGCTTCGGTCAGCTTGGGCTCAGCGCGGTTGCCCGCCTCGGCCAGCTCAAGGGCATTGGCGAAGACGTCGACGCCGAACAGCGGCACCGTGCGCTTTTCGTTGACGATCGCGAAGTCCTCGATGCGTGGCGAATAGCGAAGCGGATAGGGTAAGCCCGAGAGACGGCCGAGCAAGTCCGCCGGCAAACCGCCGGTTGAAAGGATTTCGATATCCTCGCCGCCGCTGACGGTCTCCATGGAGCTGCGAAAGCTGCCGGCCGCGGCCTCGCCCGCCAGATCCATGGCAAAAATTACGGCGACGCCGAGGGCGATCGAGGCGAGCGTGACCATGGTGCGGCCCCGGTCGGCCCAGAGCGGACGCAGGATCAGACGCGCGAACAGGGCGCTCATTGGATGCGGCCGTCCCGCATTTCGACCACACGGTCGGTGACGCGAGTCGAATCGGGCGAGTGGGTTGCCATCAGGACCGCGGCCGAAAAATCCCGTGCGGCCCGCCGCAGCAGATCGAGAATCAGATTTCCAGTTGCCGTGTCGAGATTGCCGATCGGCTCATCGGCGAGCAGCAGCCGCGGCCGGTGTACCAGCGCCCGGGCAATCGCCACCCGTTGCATCTGCCCGCCCGACAACTGATGCGGCATCCGGTTCTCATAGCCGTCCAGTTCGACCCAGGCGAGGCTCTCGATGGCCCGCGCCCGCGCCGGCGCCGGCCGCAGCCCGGCCAGCAGCAGGGGCAATTCCACGTTCTCGGCCACGGTCAGGGTCGGTAGCAATTGAAAATTCTGAAAGATAAAGCCGACTTGCTGCCGCCGCAGCCCGGTCAGCCCGGCGTCATCGAGCCGACCGGTATCCTGGCCCGCGATGCGCACCGTGCCGCGGGTGGGGAAATCCATGGCCCCGGCCAGATTGAGCAAGGTTGACTTGCCACAGCCGCTGCGCCCGACGAGGGCGAAAAACTCCCCTGGCGCCATCTCGAGTGATACGGCGTCGAGGGCCACCACGCGCTGACCCTGGGCCACATATTCTTTCGATACATCTTCGATCCGCAAAATTGCCACGCATCCCGTTAGATTCCTCTTCTCCATCGGTTAACTTAAAGATTGTGGCATTCTGGCTTGCGACCCAAGGCGACACGGCGCATCTTCTGCTCGAGATGCTGCTTGTCTTTGGCGCCGCCAAACTTCTCGCTGAGGTTGCCGAAAAACTGGGCCAGCCGGCCGTGGTCGGCGAGCTGCTTGCGGGCGTACTGATTGGCCCCGCGGTTCTCGGCTGGGTTCAGCCGAACGAGATACTCACGGTGCTGAGCGAGCTGGGCGTGCTGTTTCTGCTGTTTCATGTTGGTCTCGAGCTGAAGGGTTTCAAGCTCACGCGGGTTGGCTGGGATGCGCTGTCGATTGCGGTTCTCGGGGTGATTGTTCCGCTGTTGGCTGGCCGGCAACTGATGCTGGCCTTCGGGTATTCGGGCCTGGTGGCGACCTTTATGGGCGCCGCCATGGTTGCTACCAGCGTGGGTATTACCGCCAAGGTGCTCGCCGATCTGGGGCTGCTTTCTGTTCGCGCGAGCCAGCTCATCCTGGCGGCGGCGATTATCGACGACATCCTCGGTCTGATCGTGCTCGCCGTGGTCTCGAGCCTGGCCCGCGGAGAGGTGAATTACCTCGATCTGGGTCTCACGGCGACTCTCGCCATTGGCTTCACGGTGGTGATCGCCCAATACGGCACGCGGGCGCTCGAGCGCATCGTGCCGCACGTTGACCGTAATACGCGCAGCTCGAAGAGCCAGTTCATTCTCTCGATTCTGTTGTTGTTTGCTCTCTCGCTACTGGCCAGCCGGGCCGGCGTCGCCGCCATCATCGGGGCCTTTCTTGCCGGCATGGCCCTGGCCTCAAGCGTGAGTGAGGAAACGCGCCAGGAGGTCGACGGCGTCACGCAGTTTCTCGTGCCCTTTTTCCTGGCTGGCATCGGCCTGCACATGGACCTGAGCGTCTTTGCCCAGCCCGCCACGATGTGGCTTTCGGGTCTGATCCTGGTGGCCGCGGTGGTCTCGAAGCTGATTGGCTGCGGCCTTGGAGCTGCCCGTCTTGGCCTGAAGAACGCGCTGCGGGTGGGCGTGGGTATGGTGCCGCGGGGCGAAGTTGGCATGGTTGTCGCGCAACTTGGGCAAAGCCTGGGGGTCATCCCGAAGGACATTTACGCTGTCGTCGTCTTCATGTCGATCGCTACGACGATGGTCTCCCCGCTGTTGCTCAAGCTCACTTATCGCGACTTGCTGGAAAGCCGGGGCGCGCCCGCGGACTGAGCTTTGCTGCCAGCGCTCCGGGGGCTGAAAATGATCAAGGCCGCGGCTTCCGGTTGTACCGTGATCCGGTAGACCATCCGCCGCGGCCATGTCCCTCCTCGCTCGTTGGGTCGAAATCAATTCACGCGAGTGAATTCCCCGAGCGCCCGCCGCACCGCCAAAATCACGCTATCCCAGTCGCCCGCGATCGGCTGGCGGAAGAGCCGCATCGTCGGATACCACGGTGAATCGTCCCGGTAGAGCAGCCAGCGCCAGTCTGGTGCATAAGGGATCAGAGTCCAGACCGGCTTTCCCAGGGCTCCGGCCAGGTGTGCCACGGCCGTATCGACGGTGATCACCAAGTCGAGCCCCTCGATGGCGGCAGCGGTCTCGGCGAAATTCACGAGCAGCGGCGCGAGATCCATCACGGCTGTTGGCAGGTTACTCTTGTCGCCACCCTTTTGCAGGCTCAGCCATTGGATGTCCACCGTCTCGAGCAGCGGCGCCAACAAACGTGGAGCGATCGAGCGATTCCGGTCGTTGCGGTGTTTTGGATTTCCCTGCCAAACCAAGCCAACTCGCTTGCGTGCCGGCGGCAACTCGCTGTAGAGCCGCTTCCAGCTTTGCTGCCGCGCCAGTTCCACCTTGAGGTACGGCACTTTGTTGGGGATCGTCTCGAGGGTAGTGCGAAAACAATAGGGCAAACTGGGGAACGGCGCCTGCCAGTCGACGACTTCCAAATCCTCCAACTTGCTCACACAGTGCTTGACGCCCGCGAGTGTCTGGAGCAGCGGCGCCATGGCCGGCTGGCACAATACATGCACATCCATGCCGCCTTGGGCCAGCAGGGGGGCGTAGCGCGCGAAGTGGATCGTGTCGCCAAAGCCTTGCTCGGCATGCAGGAGGATCGACTCACCAGCGCGTAACTTCCCGTCCCAGCGGGGGATTTTCCAATCCCACCGGTCTATGTCGCGCTGTGCCTGGCGGTGCTCATAGCCGACCCAGCCCTGGGCCAGATCGCCCATCAACAGCGAGACGATTCCCAGGTTGAGTGGCGCCTCGCGGTGCGATGCCCGGATGGCGAGAGTTTCGACATACTGATTTTGGGCCTCGGCGAGGCGGTTGAGCTTCAGATAGCAGTTGCCCAGGTTGTTGTGGGCCTCGGCAAAGGCTCCATCGATGGCGAGCAGCCGCTCGTTCATCGAGGCTGCCTCCTGCAGGCGCTCCTGGTCCTGCAGCAATACCGCGAAGTTGTATAGCGCATCGCGGTAATTGGGTTTGACGAGCAAAGCCCGCCGATAACACACCTCAGCCCCGGCCGGGTTACCCGCGGCCACTTCCAGCAACGCCAGGTTGTTCCAGGCCTCGGCGTATGCGGGCTGGATGGCTACGGCCTGCTCGTAGGCGCGCCGCGCCTGATCCAACTGGCCGAGCAATCCCCGGCTAACGCCCATGTTGAACCAGGCTTCCGCGTGCCGCGGTCGCACGGCAAGCAGCTTTTCGTAATTGAGGGCAGCCTCTTCGGTCCTGCCTTCCAGATGCAACAGGTTGGCATAGGCCCACCGCAAATCCACGTGGTCTGGAAAACTCACCAAGGCCTGACTAAGACAGGCCGCAGCCGAGCGGTAATCCCCCCGCCGCGCGAAGGCTTCGCCAAGATGGGCGCAATACTCCGGTGTTGGCCCGTCCAGACGGATTGCATTCCGAATGAGATCGATTGCCTCGGCCGTCGAACTCGAATCCATGGCCAGTAGTCCCAAGGCATCGTAGGTTGGTCCATGGTTTGGGTTTTTTTCGAGGTAAGCCAGCAATCGCTCGCCTCTTTGTTCCAATTCTTGTAGGTTCATTATGGGGTTTCTCCTAATCTCTCCATGGAAGACAAGACAATCCCGGCCAGCCAGACCAGGGTTAGCTGGCCGCCGGGACTGCGCTTATCTTCAGGTTGTTATGGGACTAGGAATTAACCCCGGAGTAGACTCAGCACCTGCTGGGGCGCCGAGTTGGCCTGCGCCAGAGCGGCGATACCGGCCTGGAGCTGGATCTGGGCTTTCGACAGGTTAGCAGCTTCCTGAGCAAGATCCGCATCACGGATCCGGCTTTCGCTGGCCGCGAGGTTGGTCAACTGGCTTTGGGCCAGGTTCACCGCGAAGTTGAACTGGTTCTGACCGCGGCCAACCACGGCTTGGGCGTTGCCAAGAGCGGTAACGGCATCGGACAGAGCTTCCACCGCCGCTTCGGCAGCGGCTTGGGTGTCGATCGAGGAATTGGCCCCCGTGCCGACCACGGCGCTCTTGTCGATGCCACCGGTAGGCTGAGTGAAGCCAGTTCCGCCGGCCGTGGCGCCGATGCTCACTTCAAAGCCCTTCACAGTGCTCAAGAAACGGATGTTCTCCGAGCCACCCGTATTCTCCTTGACCGCGAAGATCCGCTTGAGTGTCACGTTGTTGGACTGCTGCAAAGTGTCATTGATGGCCTTTACAGCTTCATCGATCGATCGACCGCTGCGGCCAGTTGCATCGTTGCGCAGCGTGACACTCAGGCTCTGTTTGACGCCCTGGGTGTCGCTTGCCGTAATCGATATCGCCTGATCGTCCGCGCCATAAAGAATCGGATTGAAGGTCAGGCTCTGGCTCTGGTCGGCGCCGCCGGAATTCACCGTCGCCCCGGCCACCGGCGCTCCTGCCGTAGTTGAGCCGGTGTAGCTGGCGCCCTTCAAACCAAAACCAAGGTCGAGGCTCTGGCTGCTGAAGGACTGCACGCGGAAGTTCGTTCCGTTGCTCGAAGCAATCGTCAGCTCACCACCCGCCTCGATCGTCGCCCGCAAACCGGCATTGCGCAGTTCCGCGTCGCCGCTGATCGCGGTGTTGATCTGGTCGGCGAGGTCCTGGCGAACGGTTGCTACGGAATTACCGGTCGAGGATGAGTTCGCTGTCAAGCCCAGATCGGTCAAAGTCGCCGCGGTCGATGCGGCGCTGATAACAAGAGCGTTTGCTCCCTGCGCACTGCGGATGCGAATGGCTGTGCTGGCGCCCGAGCCTGTCAGTTCCGCCACGGTACCCGCGGCGGCTGGGACACCGGCGATGGCCGTGTTGATATTGGCGACAACGGTGTCCAGGGCCTCGGTGTTGGCCACCGCTGTTGTTACCGTCGTGCCGTTGACCGTGAAAACCAGGTTGCCCGCCGCACCGGCGCCGGTAGCGCCCGCGCCACGAGCAGAGCCGGTCAGAATCGCGCGGTCGGCCAACTGGGTTACATTGATGGCGTTTCCGCTACTGGCGCCGCCATTGAGCGAAACCTCAAGCGTGGCGGTCTGCGTGTTGTAGGCACGGTCGAAGGCCGGCGTCAGGGCGCTGCCCGAGGTGATCGCCGAGTAATCAAATTGATTGCTGGCATTGATCACAAAAGATCCAAAGCCCAGTTTGTTCTCTGAATCGCCGCTTACGGCGACCTGGAATGTCTCCCCGCTCGCGCTCTTGAACACCAGGTTGTTGCCTGCTGCCACCGAGCTCAGTGTGATTCCCGCGGCTTGCAACTGGCTGTTGTTTGTTACGCGGCTGGTCAGATCGGTCAGGACGCTCTGAACGGTGGTGGATCCGGCCGTCGTCTGATTGAGCGAAATCTCCACGGGGCTGTCGAGGGAACCACCCTGGATCCTTACACGGATCGTGTCCGAGTTGAGGAACACATTTGAGGTGGCCTCGGTTCCGCCGGTCAGACCCAGGTCGGTATTCGCACTGTTGGCTCCGGGGGTATTCACCGTCACGGTCTCACCGGCATTCAAAGCCGTAAATACCAGAGTTTGTCCATCGCTCAGTACGGAGGCGCGCAGCTTGTTGTTCAAGGCGCCGGCCGCGATTGATGTATTGATGTCGTTGGCGATCTGCTGCTTGGTCAGATTGACGCCCGAGGTCAGCGTGATGGCTTGCGTCGTACCCGCCACCGTAAAGCTCAAAGCATTGTTCGAGGTAGTGATCGTCTCGGTCGCGCCGCTGGCGCCGGCGGCGACGTAAACGCCGCCGGATGGCACCGCTTGCGAGCCTTGCACTTTCACCTGCACATCGGCGCCCGTTGAAGCATTGGCCGCCGTCACGTTCAGTCCCGTTAAACCGAGGTTGTCACTCAGGCCCGTCTGTACGACTTCAATCTGCGAGGAAGCGGAATTCGTCTTCGAGCGGATCACCACCTGGTTGCCATCGAGCGAAGCTACCGCACTGGCGGCAAAGCTCGAGTTGGCGTTCAACTGCGCGACAATCGAGCCCTTTGAAGTCGAGCCGCCGGCATTGTTGTCGGCCAGGGTGAAGGTCTGTGTCGCGCCACCGTTGAACTTTAGTTGCAAGCTGCCGTTCGTGCCGCCATTCGTGTTCACGCTTACCGCCGTATTGGTCCCCGTCGCGATTGCATTGCGCTCAAAATTGCCCAGCAAGGCGTTCGCCGTCCGGTCTCCCGCCTCCACCTGAAAGGCCGTGGTCGGGGAGGTGAAAGCGATCTGCTGGCGGCCAGCCGAATCCGTCACCACCGATGCCTTGATGTTGGCGTTCTTCAAGGCCGTCGCCAATTGTGTTCCCGCCGCTCCGGCGGCATCGATCGAACTGTTGATCCGCGCGACCAAGTCTGAAGTTCCGCCCGCGCCGTTTGTATTCACGGTGATATCAACGCCGCCACCGGAAAAGCCCGGCCCCCGCAACGTGAAGCGGGTCGTGTTTGCTGTTGCCTGCGAGTTCGCATTTGTTGTGTTCGCCAGAATCTGCGACAGCGAAGTCGTGGCCGATCCCGTGCCGATGTCCGTACCCGCCACACCCCGCGCCTGCACGCCCTTCAAACCCAAGCTCTGGGCGTCTACCGTCGAGGCGCTCAGATCCACAGAAACCGATCCGTTTGCCGTGGACGTGATTCCGTTCGAAGTCCTGCCGCCCCCGATAAACACTGATAGCGAACGCGCAAAACTGCCGCCCGTGTTCAGGCCGATGGTCTGCGCCTGACGGTCGATTTCCTGCAGAACACTGGAAAATTCGTTGTTCAATACAGTCCGCGATCCGGTAAAGGTCCCCGAAGCCGATTGCGTCGCCAGTGATCGGGCCCGGTCAAGCAGCTTCGAAATGTTATTGATGCCTCCATCGACAATCTGCAACTGGCTCAACCCATCGTTCGCGTTGCGGATGCCCTGTGTCAGCACGGTCTGGTCGCTACGCAACCCATTGGCAATCGCCAAGCCGGCGGCGTCATCGCCAGAGTTCACAATGCGCAGACCGCTGGTAACGCGACTGATCGTCTTGCTCTGAAAATTACTGGTGTTGTTGATGTAGCTCTGCGCCTGCATTGACGCAATATTGGTATTCGAAGAAAAAGACATGATTCACTCCTTTGTGTTCCAACACCTGGAAATCCTCTCCAGGCTGATGGCCTTTCACCACCTCGGCTTTTCGCTACTACGTCCCATATCGGAACCACCTGTGCCGGCTTGAAACGAATTGTCGCCTTAGGCGTTGCACCTCTAATCCTGTTCTGGGGCCGGGGGGGGCTGCCGCAGACGCTTCATCGCCGCCTCAAGCGCTTTCTCCTCCACCCCTTGCGCGGAATCAAGATTCGTTTCCCGCGTCGCCACGATTTCCTTACGCAAAATCGGCATTTCCCGTGGCGCCTGGATCCCGATCTTGACCTGATTGCCCTCGATCTCGAGGATTTCCACCTCGACGGAATCGCCAATCAGAAACCCCTCGCCCGCCCGGCGCCGGATTACGAGCATAAGGCCGGCTCCTCTCCGACGGCTGCCGCAAACAGCGGCTGGCGGGCCGAATACCGCGCATCCTCGCGGATCGATTGCACGCCCAGCGCCGCCTCCCGCCGGATCACCAGCGGCCCCAACAGATTCGCCGTCGGCTCCTCCGGACGCGCGAAGCACAAAATTGCCAGCCACTCCAGCCCCGCCGCGCCCTCGCTCTCGACACCCAGCGTTTCCCGGTCTCCCCGTGGCAACTTCCTGTCATAGTGCGGCGCCAAAAGCTCCACCGGAGCCAGCACAAACGAAAGGTCTCTGGTTTCCACGCTTTGCAGAAACTTCAGTGGCACGCTCGCGGCCGCTTCGATCAGCAGAAAGCGGTGCTCATTCTCAAAGCCCGGCAACCCTGCCGGAAACCGGATCTCTTCCCCCTCGGAATACCTCACTGTGCCAAAGCGCGCTGTTTCAATTACTCGCATCAACGGCCTTATCGGCCCATACCCCATCAATTAGAGGGAAAGAGAAGCTCTAGCGAGCCGTCGCCCGCCGCAGCCGGTCCCAAACCGCCGCCCATTCCTCTCCCAGGGGCGGCGCCTCCACCGCGATCCAATCCCCGGGCGCCTTGCCCGCTTCATGCAACTCGTCATAGAGCCGCGATGCATACGCAGCCGCCGCGGCCGGCATACTCCGGCTCTCAGCCCCGCGCAGATCTCCGCCCCGGGACAACAGAAGTCCCCGGCCTGGTGCCGGCGCCTCCTCTCCCTGCCGCCAGACATAGAGAGGCTTGCGCGGCGCATAGTGCCGAGCGTGCATCCCCGGCGCGGCATGCGCCTGCCCGGCCTGCCCGGTGTGCTCTGCCTCCCTCAGCCGGCCGACCAGCGCCTCGATCTCCCCCCGCCCGATCCGCCCCGGCCGCAGCAATACCAACTCCGGCCCCGCTACGCTGACCACGGTCGATTCAATCCCTACTTCCGCCACGCCCCCATCGAGAATCAGCTCGACGCCCTCGCCCAGGCTCTCTTGCACCTGCCCGGCCCGCACCGGCGACAACTCCGTAAACCGGTTCGCGCTCGGAGCCGCCAGCGGCACGCCCGCCGCCGCGATCAAGGCCAGCGCGACCGGGTGCGCCGGCATGCGCAGCCCGACGGTACCGAGCCCGGCGGTCAGCTCATCGGGCACCAGATCGTTCTTGTTTACCACGAGCGTCAGTGGCCCCGGCCAATATGCCCGCGCCAACGTTTGGGCCGCCTCGGGCCAATCCCGCGAGAGCCCCCGCGCCATTTCCACGCTGTTTACATGCACGATCAGCGGTGAGGTCCGCGGCCGCTGCTTGATCGCGTAAATCCTGGCCACCGCTTCGCGGTTCAGGGCATTGGCCCCCAGTCCATAGACCGTTTCGGTGGGAAAGGCCACGATCCCGCCCCGCCGCAGAATTTCCGCCGCCTCCCCGATTGACTCCGGGCTCGCTTTCAGCATGCGCCCCATCGCTTAATCCGGCAGCTCGTCCTTGCCGTCGCCCGCCGTCTTGCCCGTCTTGCGGTATACGAGCCAAGCGTGCATGAATTCGTTGAGATCCCCGTCCAGCACACGGTCCACGTCGCCGACGCTGAACTTCGTCCGGTGGTCCTTGATCATCCGGTACGGGGCCAGCACATAGCTCCGGATCTGGCTGCCGAAGTTGATCTCGAGCTTGGAATCCTCGCTCTTCTTTTCCTCGGCCCGCCGCTTCTCCAACTCGTATTCAAACAGCCGCGCCTTCAACTGCTTCAGCGCGCTGGCCCGGTTCTTGTGTTGGGAGCGCTCGTTCTGGCACTGCACCACGATCCCCGTGGGGATGTGCGTCATCCGCACCGCGCTCTCCGTCCGGTTGACGTGCTGTCCGCCAGCTCCGGAGGCGCGAAACACATCCGTGCGCACATCTTCGGGCTTGATCTCGATCTTGATCTCGTCATCCACCATCGGATAGACATAAACGCTGGCAAAGCTGGTGTGCCGCCGTGCGTTGGCATCAAACGGGGAGATACGCACCAGGCGGTGCACGCCGATCTCGCTTGCCATCAGGCCGTAGGCGTTCTCGCCCTCGATTTCAATCGTGGCGCTCTTGATCCCCGCCCCGTCCCCGTCTTGCTGGTCGGTCACCGTCGCGCGAAAGTCCTTGCGCTCGGCCCAGCGCAGATACATACGCATCAGCATTTCAGCCCAGTCCTGGCTTTCGGTGCCGCCCGCCCCCGGGTGGATGTTTACAATGGCCGAACGGTGATCATGCTCCCCGCTCAGCAACATCCCAGTCTCCAGCCGCGCCAGCGCCTCGCGGAACGAAGCCATTTCCCCGTTCAACATCCCCAGCACATCCTCACCCTCGCGCTGCAGCTCAATCAGGGCCGCCACATCCGAGCTCATCCCGGCAATGCGCGCATCCTCCGCCAGCGTCTCCTCGAGCCGCTTGCGCTTCTGCATCACTTCCTGGGACTTCTCCGGGTTGTTCCAGAACTCGGGATCCGAGATCAGCTTCTCCAACTGATCCAGTTGCGTCTTTTTGCTCGGGGCGTCAAAGATAGCTCCGCACAGACTCAGCTTGCTGGCGGAGCTCTTCGTATTCCCGCTCGATTTCCTCGAAGGTCATAAACCTCTAGTCTAGCCCCAGACGCGCTCGATTTACCCCATAAGCTGCCGCATTCGCGTCATACTGCATATTGAAACCATCCGAAGCATCAGGAGATCCAAGCACCATGCAATTCAAACTTACCGTCCTCACCCTGGCCGTCACGGCTCTTCTCAGCGCGCAAAGCAATGAAGAAAAGCGCCTCAAGGCCGCCGGCGATATCCTCAGCGAGATCATGCAGGTCTCCGACAAAGCCATCCCGCAGGAACTTCTCGATCGCGCCGAATGCGCCGTCATCATCCCCAGCCTCAAAAAGGGCGCTTTTGTGATCGGAGGCAAGTTCGGCAAGGGCTTCTTCACCTGCCGCAACGCCAGCAGCCAAGGCTGGGGCTCCCCCGCTGGTGTCCGCGTCGAAGGCGGCAGCCTCGGCTTTCAGATTGGTGGCAGCGAGAACGATGTCATCCTCCTTGTCATGAATAAGAAAGGCGCCGCCCGCCTGCTCAACAACCAGTTCAAGCTCGGTGGCGAAGCCAGCGTCGCCGCCGGCCCCGTTGGCCGCACCTCCAGCGCTCAGACCGACATTCTGCTCACCGCCGAGATTCTCAGCTACTCCCGCTCCCGCGGCGCCTTTGCCGGCCTCTCCCTCGAGGGCTCCACCCTGCGTCAGGATCTCGATGTCAACAAAGAACTCTACGGCAAGACCCTCACGAACAAAGAGATCATCGAGACGGCTCCTAGTGCTCCCGCCGCCTCGAAAACACTCATCGACACGCTCAACAAATACTCTCCCCGTAAGTCTTCAAAGTAGCCCGTGCTCGCTCCTGTTCTCATCCTCGCCGCCGTCATTCTGCCGCCCGCCGAGCCGGGTCTTGCCAGCCGCCAGCCGCAACTGGCAGTCAACGCCAAGCAAGCCTGGCTCACTTACGGCGCCGGCAATCACGTTTATGTCACCCATTCGGCCGATTCCGGCCGTAGCTGGAGCCCCTCGGCCCGCCTTCCTTCCACTGGTGTCCTCTCCCTCGGTATGCGCCGAGGTCCGCGCATCGCCGCCACCTCGCGCGCCGTTCTCGTTTCCGCTATCCTCGGCCCCCAGGGCCGCGGCGCCGACGGCGACATTCTCCTCTGGCGCACTACGAGCCGGGGCGGCGCCTGGTCTGCTCCCATTGCGATCAATACTCCTTCGGGGGCGGCCCGCGAAGGCCTCCATGCCATGGCGGCCAGTCCCGAGGGTCTCGCCGCCATCGTCTGGCTCGACCTGCGCCAGAAAGGCACGCGCCTGTATGGTGTCTTTTCCCGCGACCACGGTCAAACCTGGTCTCCCAATCAGTTGCTCCACGAATCTCCCTCCGGCGCCATCTGCCAGTGCTGCCACCCGAGCGTAGCCGTTTCCGGCCGCTCCACTGTCACCATCCTCTTCCGCAATTCTCTCGACGGCAATCGCGACATGTACTTCAGCACTTCCCGCGATGCCGGCTCCACGTTCTCCCCGGCCCGCAAACTCGGCGCCGGCTCCTGGCATCTCAATGCCTGCCCCATGGATGGCGGCTCGCTCGCCCTGGCTCCCGATCTTACTCCCCTCACCGTCTGGCGCCGCGAAAATCAGGTCTTCTTCGCCCGCCCCGAACAGCCCGAACAACTGCTCGGCCCTGGCCGCCAGCCCGTCATTGCCTCCCTGCCCGGCGGTCCCGTCATTGCCTGGACCGAAGCCTCCTCGATCCGCATCCTCCGCCCCGGACAATCCCAGCCTGAGTCATTGTCTTCTCCCGGCGCCTTTCTTTCCCTTTTCCCCACTGCCGGTGGCCGTCTGCTGCTCGCCGCCGAGCACGAAGGCAGCATCTTTATCGAAATCCTCTAAGGCCTCATAATAAAGGTCATGCGACCCCTGTCGGATCGGGCCCTGCTCTTTCTGCCTTTTCTTCTTTTTTCCTGCGCCCCTAAACTCGAAGAGGTCAAAGCTCCCTTGAACTTTCCCACTGACGTCCACTCCTACGCCCAGCCCAACGAAGCCCGCGTCACCCATTCCTTTCTCGACCTCAGCGTCGACTTCAACACGAAAACCCTTACGGGTTCCGTCACACATACTCTCACCGGCACAAACAAAATTGTCCTCGACACCAGGGACCTCACCATCGCCCGCACCGAAACCTCCACCGACGGGCAAACTTTCGCGCCTGCCCAGCATACCCTCGGCGCCTCCGACCCCATTCTCGGCGCCCCTCTCACCATCCCTCTCGCCTCAGGCGACCGCTTTGTTCGCGTTCACTACACCACCAGCCCCAAGGCCGTCGCCCTCCAGTGGCTCGAGCCTTCCCAAACCGCCGGCAAACGCGCTCCCTACCTCTATACCCAGGGCCAGCCCATTTACACTCGCAGCTGGATCCCAGTGCAGGATTCCCCCTCGATTCGCATCACTTACAAAGCCCGCATCCGCACCCAGCCTAACTTCTTCGCCGTCATGAGCGCCAACAACGACCAGCGCACCGCCGCCCCCACCGGCGACTACAGCTTCGACATGACCCAGGCCGTGCCCCCCTATCTCATCGCCTTGGCCGTTGGGGAGATCCAATTCCGCCTGATCGGCGGCCGCACGGGCGTTTATACCGAAAAAGCCATGCTCGATGCCTCGGCCCGGGAATTCACCGACCTCGAAAACATGCTCTCGGCCGCCGAACGCCTTTATGGCACTTACCGCTGGGACCGCTATGACTTACTCGTGCTGCCGCCCAGCTTCCCCATCGGCGGCATGGAAAACCCGCGCCTCACCTTCGCCACTCCCACCATCCTCGCCGGTGACAAGAGCCTGGTTTCGCTCGTCTCGCATGAGCTGGCCCACAGCTGGTCCGGCAACCTCGTTACCAACGCGACCTGGAGCGACTTCTGGCTCAACGAGGGTTTTACGGTCTATGTGGAGCGCCGTATTCAGGAAGAAATCTACGGTGTCCAGCAAAGCGAAATGGAATTCGCCATCGAAGTCGACGAACTCAAGAAAGAGATGGCCACCCTCAAGCCCGAGGACACCCGCCTCCATGTCGACCTCAAGGGCCGCGACCCGGAAGACGGCGTCACGCTCGTGCCCTACGTCAAGGGCGCTCTCCTGCTTCGCGCCCTCGAACAGGAACTTGGCCGCGAACGCTGGGATGCCTTCGTCCGCTCCTACTTTGATAAATTCGCCTTCCAGTCCATCACCACCGCCACTTTCGAGTCCTATCTCAAGGAACAATTCCCCAATCTGAAACTCGATTTCAAACAGTGGATCTATTCCCCTGGTCTGCCCGCCTCGACGCCAGTGATCAAGTCTCTCCTGCTCGAAGCCGCCACGGAACAGGCGGCCCGCTTTGCCGCCGGTAAGCCCGTTGAAACCCGCGACTGGCTCTCCCTGCAGTATCTTTCTTTCCTGCGCGCCTTGCCTCCCACCCTCACCGCAGCTCAGATGGCCGCCCTCGATCAGCAGTTCCGCTTCACGCAGTCGAAGAACAGCGAAATCCTCGCCGCCTGGCTCCTGCTCAGCGTCCAACATAACTACACCCCCGCCAGCGCCGCCCTTGAAGATTTCCTGTCCCGCGTCGGCCGTCAGAAGTTCATCAAACCGCTCTATCAGGAACTGGCCAAGACGCCCGCCGGCAAAACCCGCGCCGCGGCCCTCTTCGCCAAGTACAAGCCGAATTACCACCCTATCGCCGCCGCGGCCGTCGAAGCCATCCTCAAGAAGTAGGCCGATGGAGGAATTCACACTTACTATCGACATCGCCGCCCCGCCGGCCCGGGTTTGGCAAGTTCTCTTCGACCCGGTTACTTACTCGCAGTGGACTGCTGCATTTTCTGCCGGCTCGCGTTACGAAGGCCAGTTTGCTGAGGGCGCGACGGTGCGCTTTCTTTCCGATTCCGAGGTCTCGCACCTCGACAGCCGGGTCGTCGCCTTCCGCCCGCCAGTGTTCTTGTCGCTGCTCCACGACTTTCCTGAGCCCACCGGCGAGAGCTACACCCTCTGTCCCACTTCCACCGGCACCCTTCTCCGCATCGACCAGGACCTCGATCCCGCCTGGGCCTCATACATGCGCGACACCTGGCCCCGCGCCCTTGTCCGCCTCAAGGAGCTTTGTGAGGCCCGCCCCCCCTACTTCCGCAACAAAAACTGCCCCACGAACATCACATCGATCCCGCTCGAATAGAAACTCCGCACCGCATCGCGCGGGCTGGCCACCAGCGCATCTCCAAACAGATTGAAGCTCGTGTTGTAAAGCACCGGTAGCCCTGTCTTGTCTCCGGCGGCCACCAGCAACCGGTGGAACAACGGGTTTACGTCCCGCTCCACCACATGCAGCCGGATCCCTTCCCGCCCCAGCAGCGCCGGCGCGAACCGCTCCCGCCACTCCGGTTTCACCCGCGCCACGCTAGCCAGATTTCGCGAATTCGGCCCCCACTCAAAATACTCGTCCGCCCGCTCGGCCGGCACCGACGCGGCAAACTTGCGAAAACCCTCCCGGTGCTTGATAAAGCTGTTCAGGTTCTCCGTCGCATATGGGTCCATCGGCGAGGCCAGAATACTCCGGTTGCCGAGCGCCCGCGGCCCAAACTCCATCCGCTCCTGAAACCACGCCACAATCCGGTGCTCGGCCAGCTCCGCCAACGCCGACTGCACCAGCTCATCCACGGTCAGCAAAAACTTCGGGCTCAACTTACAGTTCTCGAGCACCTGCTTGATCGCCTCGGCTCCATACTCCGGCCCCAGCGCCAGCGACTCGAGCGCCGCCCGGTTGCCCGCCGATGCCACATAAGCCGCTCCCAGCGCCGTTCCCGCATTGCCCGCCGCGGGCTGCACATATACCCGCTCAAATCGCCCCGACGCCTCAACCGCTTCCACCAACATCGCGTTAAACGCCACCCCCCCGCCCAGACACAGGTTCTCCCCCTGCCCCGCCATCTCAATCACGCAACGCTCTACTGCCCGCTGGAGGCTCGCCGCGATATCGGCCCGCTTCTGCCCTGCCGGCGCCTCCCCCTCCTTTAGCCCCAACGCTCCATAAAACGCCCCGCTGAAGCCCCCCGATCCCATCCGGTCCCGGTCAAGATAACGCCGCTCCAAAGCCGGCCATCCCCCGGCCCGGAATCCCAACAGCTCCGAGAACACCCCCTCGTACACCGCTTTGCCCTCGGCCGACAACCACTGCACCTTATGCTCATCAGCCCGCGACCGAAACCCCAGAAACTCCGTCACCCTTCCATACAAATCCCCAATCGAGTCGGGAAAATAACTCTCCCGGTCGAGTTCCAGCTTCTCCCCGCTCGCATGCCACCGCGCCGAACACCGCAAGTCCCCCGCCCGGTCCACCGTCAACACGGTCGCCGCCCGAAACCCCGAAGCATAAAACGCACTCGCCGCGTGCGCCGTATGATGATCGAGCAACAGCAGCCTGGCCGCCGGCAGAATCTGCTTCACCCGCAAACTCAACAGGCTATCGGGCGAGGCGCTCAGCGGCCGCACGATCGCCACCACGTCCACCTGCTCCGGCTTCAGCTTGGCAATCCCCAGCGTCGCCTCGATGGCCTCCACTGGTAACGCTCCTGGCACGGCCTGCCGCGCGATCTTTCGCTGTTCCACCGCCGCGACAATCCGCCCCGCCACCGCCAGCGCGCATGCCGCGTCATCCATCAGCCCGCCCAGTCCAAGAACGTTCATACCTTCTTCAGCCTCTCGATTACCCTCTTGCGTCCCAGTGCGGTAAACACCGCGAACGCGCTCGGCCCCACCGTCTGCCCGGTCAGCGCCGCCCGCGATCCGTTGATCAAGACCCCGGCCTTCAACCCGCTTTCCTCGGCCACTTTCCGCAGCTCCGCCTCGACGCTCGCCTCAGTGAACTCCGCGGTCGCCTCCAGCCGCGCCCCCAACTCCCGCAATCCCTCCCGCGCCCCGGCCGCGTTCAGCTTTTCCATCGCCCCCGGGATCGTCTCATAATCATCCGTGAAGTAGGCCCGCGACAAGGTCGCAAAGTCGTTCAATGTCGTAAACCGCTGCCGCAGCAAATCCACCACCGCCGGCAACTCTTCTTTCGTATATGGCATACCCAATCCGACCCGCTCAAGCCACGCCTTCACCAGCGGCACAACTTCCTCCACGGGCATCGTCCGCAAGTGCTGCCCGTTCAGCCAAGCCGCCTTCGGATCAATCGGATTCGCTTCGCTGAAGTTCACAACCGCGTTCGACCGGTTGATCCCCTCAAACGAAAACGCCGCCACCAGTTCCTCGCGCGACATCTGCTCGCGGTCGTTCTTCGGACTCCAGCCCAGGAGACACAAAAAATTCACATACCCGTGCGCCAGAAATCCCGCCGCCTCGTACGTCATCACGCTCACCACCGGTCCGTGCTTCCGCTTGGACAGCTTCGCTCCGTCCGGCGCCACCAGCAGCGGCAGATGCGCAAACTCGGGCAGCCCCGCCCCCAGCGCGTCAAAAATCAAAATGTGCTTAAACGTGTTCGACAGATGATCCTGCCCGCGGATGATCTGTGTGATCTTCAGATCGATATCATCCGCGCACGACGCCATGTGATAGGTCGGCATCCCCGTCGACCGCAACAACGCAAAGTCCTCAATGTCGTTCACGCTCTTGGCTTGCGGCCCATACACCGCATCGTGAAACTTTACCTGCCGCCCCTCATCCCGCGGAACCTTGAAGCGCAGTACAAACGGCTCTCCGGCCGCTGCCCGCCGCTCGCTTTCCTCCGCACTCATCTCCCGCATCTCCCGGTTAAACAGCCACGCTGCCTTACCCGCTTCCTCCCCCCGCTCTTCCTCCCCCTGGTGCGCCGGCGTAAAGTCCCGGTACGCCATCCCCGCCGCGAAGATCTTCCACGCCGTCTCCTGGTGCAGCGCAATCCGCTCGCTCTGCCGGTACTGCTCGTCCCAGCCCAGTCCCAGCCACTTCAGCCCGTCAAAGATCGAATCCAGGCTCGTTTGCGTGTTCCGCTCTACATCCGTGTCATCAATCCGCAGGATCATCGCCCCGTCGTGGCGCCGGGCATAGAGCCAGTTGAAAATAAAGGTCCGCGCACTGCCAATATGCAGGTATCCCGTCGGTGACGGGGCAAAACGTACTCGGGGCATCAAACGGTCAGGATAGCACCGGGTCCCCGCCCGACAGCCTTCGCTCGAGCCCCGCCAAATCCTCCGGCGACAATTGCTCCGCCCGCAGATTCGCCTCCGGCTGCGCCTCAATCCGCGCCTTCCCATAGAAAGGCGCCAGATTGTTCCGCAGCGTCTTCCGCTTGTGGGCGAAGGCCCGCGCCACGAATTTCATCAGCCGCGCCGCCTCTTCCCGCGCCACCACCTTCGGCCGCAACGCAATCACCGCCGAATCCACCTTGGGCGGCGGCGTAAATGCCCCCGGCCCCACACCAAACAGCAACTCCGGCTCGCTATGCGTCCGCACCAGCACACTCAAATACCCATAATCCCGGCTCCCCTTCTGCGCCGCCATCCGCAACGCCACCTCCTTCTGCACTAGAAACACTGCCCGCTTCCACGCCCCCGCCGCCGCGAACACCCGGCTCACGATCGGCGAGCTGATGTAGTAAGGCAGATTCCCTGCGATCACGCACGGCCCATAAGCCCCCAAATCCACCTTCAGCACATCTTCGTGCACCAGCGTAAATTTCTCTTCCCCGCCAAACTCCCCTCGCAGCCGCTCCACCATCACCGGGTCCACTTCAATCGCCGTCAGCTTCGTGCATCGCCGCAGCAGATGGCGCGTCAGGGCCCCGCGCCCGGGGCCAATCTCGACGACATGTCCCGCCTGCTCGCCCTCCGGGCACACGGCTTGCGCAATCCGCTCCAGCACGCTGTGGTCCCGCAGAAAATGCTGGCCGAATTTTCTCCCCAAGCTAGCCTTTCACCGTAATCGCCGCCGCGCCCTTGCGCAGCGTCAACCGCAGCTTCGACGGCACCGCTTGGCCAAAACTCGTCGCCGGCGTGAATTCCGTGAACAACAGCGTCCGTTCCACGCTCCGCTTCACTTCCACATTGAACGTCGCCTTGCCCGCCACCACCACGTAATCCGCTACTCGCCCCTGCTCATCGATGCTCACTTCGATTTCGGCATCCGCCGTTGGCGGCTCAAACGGCGCGAGCGTCTTCGCCATCGCCTCCGTGTACAAGCCCGTCGGCCGGTCAGCGGCCAAGCTGTTGGCCCGCACCGGATGGATCTGCACAAACATCGCGAACACCATCACCCCAGCCAGCAATCCTCCCATGGTGGGCACCGCTAGCGGCCTCATCATGTTGGCCTTCCACAATTCAAATCTGCTCCGCATCCGCACCAGCAATGCCGGCGCCGCCGCCCACATCCGCCGCCGCGCTGCCTCCTTGCTCGCCGTGATCTGCAACTCCAGCGCCAGATCCCCGCTTACACGCCGCCGCGGCAACTCTCTCAACAAGTCGCGTATTTCCTGGTCTGCTTGTGCTCGTCGCATCTCTGCTTCCTTATCTCTAAGACCGTCCCGGCGCCGTCTCGGCCGGCCAGCCGAACGCCTGCTCCGGCTTCAGCATTGCCTCCAATTCCACGCGCAGAGCTTCCCGCCCGCGCAGTATCCGCGATTTCACTGTCCCCAGCGAAACCTGCAATACCTCCGCTACTTCCTCGTAGCTCAGGTCCTCCACATCACGTAGCACCACCGCTGAGCGGAATACCGGATTGATCCGCAATAAAGCGTCCTCGATCAATGCCCGCGTCTCATGGTCCGCCGTCAACTCAAACGGGTTCCGCCGCCGGTCCGGCAAAATATCGGCCAACCCCAATTGGTGCTCTTCGCCGCTGCCCAGTCCCACTTCGTTTTTCTTATGGCGGCTAAACCACCGCCGGTGATTATACGCTTCATTCACCGCAATCCGGTAAATCCACGTCTTCAGGCTGGCCTTGCCCTGGAATTGGCCCAGATTCCGAAACACCTTCACAAACACGTCCTGCACCACGTCGGCGGCATCCTCCGGTTGGTTCAACAACCGGCATACGAGGTTACAAACCGCGTCTTCGTAGCTGCGCAGCAACTCTTCATAGGCCGCGTCTTCCCCCTGCCGCAGCCGCTCCACCAGTAGTGCGTCCCGGTAGATTTGCGCGGTGTTTTCTCCGCCTTCGTTCCGTATTCCTAAACTGTTCTCGGCCATGGCCCGGCTCCTGACAGTAATGTTACCGCTCTTGCTTCATCAGACACCGCACCCCCCTGCCCGGGTTCCTGCTAATTTCAACTCATGTCCGATTGGCTCACGGAAGCCGAAACCCGCGCCGCGCGCCACGGCTCCGAGCGCATGCGCGCCGCCGTCGAATCCCTCACCACGGCCTACCGTTCGGGCAAGCCCACCCCCCAGGGCCGCCTCGACGAAGATCTCCTCGCCAGCGCCTATCTTGCCGTACGCTTTCCCGCCACCCTCGCCGCCAATCACAAAGCCGCCTCGCACATCCTGGACGCCCTCGCCGTGCGCGCCCCCGGCTTCCCCGCGCCTTGCACCCTGCTCGATCTCGGCGCTGGCTGCGGCGCCGCCACCCTGGCCGCCCTTTCTGCCTTTCCCTCCCTCACCACCACCAGCGCCATCGAGCCTCTCGGCTCCTTCGCGGCCCTCGGCCAGCAGTTTCTCCCCGGCACAATCTGGCGCCGCACCCGCTTCGACGCCGCCCTCCCCTTCGCCCCCCACGACCTCGTCTGGGCCAGCTATTCTCTCGGCGAACTCCCCCACTGGCAATCCATCCTCGCCGCCGCCTGGCAGGCCACCACCCAAATCCTGGTCATTCTCGAGCCCGGTACCCCCCACGGCGCCTCGAACATCCAGGCCATGCGCACCCAACTGCTGGCCGCCGGCGCTCACATTCTCGCCCCCTGTCCCTCGAGCACCCCCTGCCCCCTCGGCCAGGATGATTGGTGCCACTTCGCCGCCCGCCTCAATCGCACCGCCCTCCACCGCCGCCTCAAGGACGGCGCCCTCGGCTACGAGGACGAAAAATTCTCCTGGCTCGCCGCCGTCCGCACGCCCCTACTCCCCGGCGCCCCGCGCATCCTCCGCCACCCTCTCATCGAGCCCGGCCGCATCTCCCTTTCCCTCTGCACTGCCCCTACCCTCTCCCCCCGCGTCATCACCAAGCGCGACAAAGCCGCCTTCCGCCTCGCCCGCAAATCCTCCTGGGGCGACAACTTCTCCTGATAAACTCCCTCCCATGCTCCGCCGCTCTCTTCTCTCGCTTGCCTTCGCCCCGCTCACCCAAAACAACATCGCTCCCCTCGAAAAACTCCTCCTTACCGCCGCCGCCCAGTCCCGCCCCCGCGCCGCCGTGCTCCTGATTCGCGAACGCAATTTCAATTACCTCCGCGCCTTCGGCGCCGCCCAGCCCGATTCCCGCTTCCTCATCGCCTCCATTACCAAACCCATGACCGCCGCCACGCTGCTGTCGCTCGGCAAAGTCGATCCCAGCCAACCCGCCTCCCGCTACCTGCCCGAGCTCACCGGCCCCGAACGCGCCGCCATCACCATCCGCCAACTCCTCACCCACACCTCCGGCCTCCCCGACATGCTCCCCGAGAACACCGCCCTCCGCCAGCGCCACGCTCCACTCAGCGAATTCGTCCGCCTCTCCTTCACCACCCCCCTGCTGTTTTCCCCCGGCACCCGCTATAGTTACTCCTCTACCGGCATCCTCCTTGCCGCCGTCATCGCCGAACGCCTCGGCGGCCAGCCCCTCCCCGCTCTCATGCAGCGCCAGCTCTTCCAGCCACTCAACATGAAACACTCCACCCTCGGCGCCGGCTCGCTGCCGCTGTCCGCCTTTGAGCCCATCCAGGTCGAACATGCCCCCTCCGACCTCGGCAACTCGGCCGAAACCCGCTCCTGGGATTGGAACAGCCCTTACTGGCGCAACCTCGCCTCGCCCTGGGGGGGCGCCCACTCGACGGCCGCCGACATCGCTGCCTTTCTCGAATCCTTTTTCGCTGCCCGTCTCGGGCCCGGCCTCGCCCCGATGATCCAAAATCAAAATCCCGCTCCACTCACCCCCCACGGCCTCGGCTGGTCGCTCGGCCCGCGCCTCGGCCCGGGCCTCCCCCCCACGACCTTCGGCCATGGCGGCTCCACCGGCACGCTCTGCTGGGCCGACCCCACGCGCCGCCGCGTCTTCGTGTTGCTCACCTCGCTGCCCGCCAACGTCTCCAACTCGACCGTCCTCCAACCCGCCTCGCGCCTGGCCAGCTGAGCCGGGCGGCCCCCTCCTCGTCCTTCCCCCACGGCATATAATCCTGTCGAGGCTCATGCTCCCTTTCCTCGTCGTCCTCCTTGCCCTCTCCCCAGAACAAGCCCGCAAGCTTCCCCTGGGCTCCGACATCACGCTCGAAGGCTTTGTCACCGTCCCCTCCGGCGCCTTCCAGTCCTTCCTGGACGATAACGGCTTCGTTCTCGGCGACGCCACCAGCGGTATCTATGTAGCGACAGACGACAAAGGTTACCGCTCGCTCGGCAGCGCCGTCGAGGTCAGCGGCGTCCTCGCCGAAAACGGCCACGGCCTCCTGGTCCTTAAGGCCCGATCCATCCGCCCGCGACAAGGCAGCCGCCTCATTGAGCCCCGGACCCTCGAATCCAACTCCCTCTCCGAATTCCACGAAGGCAATCTCCTCAAGGCCACAGGCCTTGTCCTTCGCCTGACGAACGATCTCCCTTACGGCTACAAACTCTTCCTCAAACTCCCCAAAGGCGGCGAAATCCAGGTCTTCCTCCCTCCCGCCGCGCGCCCCACGGATGATCTCCTCACCCCCGGACGCCACATCGAAGTCATCGGCTTCTGCGCCCAATACAATTCGGTCTACGAAATTGTTCCCCGCTCGGCCAAAGACCTTCGCCCCCTGCGGACGAAGAGGTAGCATTCCCTCTCTCCTCTAAATTGCATCCGTGATTCCGCCAGTTGACCGCCTTCAAAACTCCCTCTCCACGGGCATATAATCCTGTCGAGTCCCATGCCAAACGCTCCGCTCGCCCCCGCACTGCCTCGCCGCGATTTTCTCGCCCTCGCCGCCACACCGCTTGCCGCCGCCCCATCCCCTGCTGCTCCGCCCCAGATCGGCATCCTTGTCAACACCACCTACACCTCAGGCACCCTGGAACAACGCCTTGACGAAGCCCGGGCCCACGGCCTAGACTGCGTCCAGCTCAGCCTGTCCTGCGCCGGCCTGCCCGATCTGCCCGAAGAAGTCCCCACGGGTCTCCCCGCCCGCTTCCTTCGCGAAGCCGAATCCCGCCGCCTCCGCTTCGCGAGCCTCCAGGGCACCTTCAACATGTGCCACCCCGACCCGGCCCAACGCCAGTCTGGCCTCGCCCGCCTCCGTATTCTCACCCGTGCCTTCCCTCGCACCCCCATTCACATCTGCACCGGCACCCGCAACGACAAGAGCATGTGGCGCCCCCACCCCGACAACACCACCTCCGAGGCCTGGCGCGACATGGCCGCCTGCATCCGCGAAGCCACCCAAATCGCTGCTCAATCCGGCTGCGTCCTTGCCTTCGAGCCCGAGGTCAACAACATCGTCAACTCCGCCGCCAAGGCCCGCCGCCTCCTCGATGAGATCGCCTCCCCTTACCTCAAGGTCACTCTCGACCCCGCCAACCTCTTCCCCGCCGGCGCCCTCCCCCGCATGAAAGAGATCCTCGAAGAGGCTTTCTCTCTGCTTGGCAAGGATATCGCTCTCGCCCACGCCAAAGATCTGGATCACGACGGCGACGCTGGTCACAAAGCCGCCGGCGAAGGCCTCCTCGACTACGATCTCTACCTCCGCCTCCTCCGCCAATACCGCTTCTCCGGCCCCCTTCTCCTCCATGGCCTGTCCCGCGCCCAGGTCCCCGCCTGCGTTGCCTTCCTCCATGGCAAACTTGCCCGCGCCTGATGCGGCTGGTCCGCTTGCCTCAAGCCGTTCCGGCTACTCCCATGCGGAGAAGTCGACGGCAAACTCCATGAATACGTCCGGTCTTCTTCCCGTCGCGTTGTCTATGCAGCGGACCGGGCGCCGGTGCGGCGGCGGGCCAGGATCACGGCCAGACCAAGACCTCCGCCTAGAATGCTGCCCGGTTCAGGCACTTCATTCGTTGTCATTTCGAGCGTGGAGTAAATCAGGAAGGCGCCGTTATTTGGGTCCTCGACACTACCGGGTCCGAGAATTGGCAACTGTGGTGTCTGCACCGGACCAGCAAGTTTCCATGTCACGACGGTCGAGCCGCTGCCAAGACTTGCATAAACCCAGGAGGGCAAGGTGAGCACGTAGATGTTGTACTCGCCGTCGGCCCCTCCGCGCGTCTCGAGCAGGGAGTTAAACAATGCGCTGACATTGATGCTATTGACAGTGAGACTATAAACAGTCTCATAAACATCGAAGCAGCGGTTTAAGGCAGCCGAGCCGAACAAAGCCGAGGAAGTTTTCGGCATGATATTCCCAGCGGGTGACCAGCCGGCGGAAGTGTTGGAGCCAGGCAAGAAGCCGCTCCACCTTCCATCGTCCGCGGTAGCGGCGCAGAGCTCTACCATCCTGTGTTTTGCTCCGTTTGCGTCGATTGGGGGCGATCATCTCGATCCCGTATTCTTCCTGGAGTTGTTTATCGAGTTTGTCGGAGTCATAGGCTTTATCCCCGATGAGGTGCTCGGGGAGTTCGTTGAGAAAGCTTTCGGCCAGAACTGACTCCACAAGCTGGCACTCGGCCGGCGAAGCGCTGTCCATAGCAACGGCGAGAGGAAGACTGTTGCCAGTGGCGATAGTGATGATTTTCGTGCCTTTCCCCCGTCGCGTTGGCCCGATGGCAAGGCCCCCTTTTTTGCGCTCGCGAAGGTGGCATCGACGAACGCTTCGGCCAAATCCAACTGTCCACGTTCCCGCAAATGGTGCGCCAGAACACGCAGCGCCTCTTCCAGTTTCCCGGTTCTCACCCATTGCTGAAATCGCCGGTGACATGTCTGGTACGGCGGATACCTCTCTGGCGGCTCTCGCCATTGCGCGCCGCTTCCCAAGACCCATAAAACTCCATTCAGTACCGCTCGCGTGTCATGCCACGGCCGCCCACGGTTGTCCTCGCGCCGCTTTGGGCGCAGGATTGGCTCCCATACTTCCCACTGTTCATCATTCAAATCCCATCTGCCGCGCATAGGAATTTGAGCAACCGCCAGAGCCATTGCAGATTCTCACATTTTGCTCATCTTGAGCATTTGCGAGACTGCTTCCAGTGCGGCAAGCGGAGTTAAGCTCTGAAGTTGCCAACGAAGAAAATCAGCGGCGGCGCCGATCTCCTGAGCCATCTGCGGTATCAAATTGACCCGAGACGCCCGATGTGGTTTCGTGGGCAGTCGAATCGAACAAGGAGTGGAGTCCAACGTGCTCGCTTATTGAGTCCCGCAAAACATAAAAGCACTCCCCCCCAACTAACCTCTGATCAGTATGGGAAATCCGCGTGGTCTGGCTCGTGACTTTGATGCCTTGGAGGCGCGCCGCCTGGACGCCTTGGCGCTGATCCGCAAGGGCATGAACCATTCCGAGATTGACCGGGCTGTTGGGGTGGCCAATCAGACTGTGAGCCGGTGGCGCAAAGAGTATGCCAGTGGGGGCAAGAAAGCACTGGAGAAGGCTGACCCGTGCTGGGCGCAAACCGCGCCTGACCGCAAACCAGGCTAAGGCGCTGATAAAGAAGCTGCTCGCAGGACCTGAGAAGTTGGGCTATCACACCCCACTCTGGACATGCCCGCGGGTAGCGGATCAGATCGAACAGCTGTTCGGCATTCAATATCATCCCGGCCACGTCTGGAAGCTGTTGCGGTCACTCGGTTGGAGTGTACAAAGGCCGACCACACAGGCGCGTGAGCGCAACGAATCGGCGATTGCCGAATGGAAACAGGTGACGTGGTCCGAGGCTAAAAAAAGCCCAAGAACAAGGCCGTACTATTGTCTTCATCGACGAAAGTGGGCTGACGGAGAAACCGCATCGCTGCTGTAGCTGGGCGCCACGGGGGCAAACCCCAATCCTAGTCCACAACTTCAACTGGAAGAAATTGTCAATGATCGCCGGCTTGACGCTCTGGAACTTGCACTTCGAACTGTTCACTGAAAACATCAAGAGTGAGCACATCATCGTGTTCCGCGAAAAGTTAAAGAATGTCATTGCTGACAAGATGCTGGTGGTGTGGGACGGGCTGTCGAGCCATCGGAGTCAACTGGTCAAGCAATATCTGGCTTCCGAGCCCGGAAGAATCGAGATTCTGCGCTTGCCGCCCTACGCTCCGGAACTCAATCCAGTCGAGTACATCTGGGGTTACCTCAAGCAACACGAGTTGCCCAATGTCTGCGGCAAGCACTTCTGGAACCTCGGCGAAGCTGCGCGCTCTGGGCTCAGGAAGATGCGGCGTCGTCGCCGAATACCGGTGGCTTGTTGGAAGCAGGCTTCTTTAGCGCTCTGAATCCGCTATACTACAGGACTTAAAAGTAAGAGATTCCAAGACCGCAAGCGCTGATCGGCCTCCACGGCGACAATGAATTCCGGGTTTTCCACGCTGCCCGAATCGAAGGGACAGCTTAGGTGCTGCACGCCTTCGTCGAGAAGACTCGGGCAAGACGCTCTACACCGCCATGCTGGAGGCGAGGAAAGGACGAACAGGAAGCCGATCCAGGCAACGGCGATCACAAAGAGCAGCGGTAATGTCATTGCCGCCCTCGGGTTCTCGCTGGCCGAATCGGGGAAGTTGCGCATCCGGTCAGAGATGATGATGGCCCGGCGGAAGTTCATCGAGAAGGAAGGTTGGAAGCAGGCCGATGCGGCCAAGCGGCTGGGGTTGAGTCAGCCCCGGATCGCGGATCTGAAACGCGGGAAGATCAGCCGGTTTTCCCTCGACGCGCTCGTTAGCATGATCCTTGACGCCGGCATGGAGGTCAACTTTCGCAATCAAGCCGCCATCCCGACAGGTAGCTTAACTCGCGGGCACAGGGCGGCTCGGACTCTCCTTGACCAAATGGGCCGTACTGGTTTAAGAATCCCGCGTCAAAAGCTTGAGGTTGGCCCGTTCCGGCGGGACGCCATTGCTTCGAACTCAGCCTCAGACCATGAGCTAGTTCGCTGACCGTGTGAAAAACTTCGTATAAAACTTTTTCAACCGTAAATGTTTTAGGGCACACTTGACGTATGGCTCGCCCCGCCCTCCGAATCAGGGTCGCCCCAAAAGACCAGAAGGACTGGGGCAATCTGCTGCGTGGAGGAATTCAGCAGGTCCGGGTGACCTTGCGCGCGCTGACGTTGCTTCGGCTTGCGGAGGGCATGACCGCGCCGCAAATTGCCAGTTTACTATAGCTTACACCCCAATCCGTTCGAAAAAACGCCCATCGCTACAGCGCTGGCGGCCTCGCATTGGCTCTTTATGATCGGCGGTGGCCAGGCGCCGCCGAGTTGCTCGACGACCTCGATGAACAGCGCATTGTTGCGATGGTTTGCAGTCCTCCGCCGGAAGGCCAAGCCCGCTGGACGGTTCGTTTAGTAACGGAGCAGGCGGTCAAAAGGAAGCTCGTGCCCCGCGTCGGCCGGGAAACAATCCGCGTACTCCTCCAAAGCCACGACTTGAAACCGTGGCGGGAAAAAAATGTGGCGCGCCCCCGAACTTAATGAAGAGTATGTCTCCAGGACGAAAAACTTGCTGGAGCTTTACGAACGGCCCCATAATCCAAAGGAACCAGTCCTTTGCCTGGATGAGAAGCCTCTCACGCTCCACGCCGATATTCGCCCCGTTTCACCTGCCAAGCCGGGGCGGGAGGCTCGACGCGACAGCGAATCCGCGCGATGCGGCGCCGCCAATATCTTTTGCGCCGTAGAACCGAAGACCGGCCGCCATTTCACCTATCCCACTCCGAATCGGTCGGCTGCCGAATTCTCAGAAGTGATCGTCGATCTTGCGATTCAGTACACCGCTGCCCAAACGATTCACTTGGTCTTGGACAAGCTCAACATCCATCGCCGCAAATCACTGACGGATTTGCTGGGCGCTGAGGTCGGCGGTGAGGTCTGGGGCCGCTTCATGGTCCACTACACGCCAGTACACGGCAGTTGGCTCAATCAGGCGGAGATCGAAATTGGCATCCTGTCGAGGCAATGCCTCGGCAAAAGAAGAATCCCAGATCTGAAGACGCTCAGAAACCAAGTTAAGGCCTGGAACCGCCGCATGAATCAAGCGCAAACTCGAATCAACTGGATGTTTACGAGACGTGACGCCCGTGCCAAGTTCGGATACCAGAAAAGTCTTCTAAGCGGCCACAGCACCAGTTGTCGATCTCGGATTTGCAGCCCAGGGAATCGAGCGCAAAGCGCATCCTGGCCAAGTATTCGCTTCCGTTGCGCGGTGGGATGAATTCACCGTGATGGTCTTGCCCCTGTTCCGGGATTGGGCGACAAACCAGTTGCCGCGGGCCGTCAGACTATCGGAACCGTTTTGGATCGGCAGGCTGGCGAACCCGCTCGAAGGATGTTCGGCAAGACGGAAGAGGAGCGCGTCTTCTGAATCTTTTGTTGACCCAAAGATAGACGTATCGGGAAATGGCGAAGTTGCCTCGCGCGTCAACATCGGGAATTCGATCGGCGGCCAATCGTTTCTTTCCTCGACCTCACTGGCATCCGGTTGCACGTGCGCCATAGCTACACGTCGAAGGCCATTTGCAAGAACAGCTGTGCCGGGAGGATCTGAAGTGCGTTCAGACCTTTTGCAAGCATTCTCAGCCGAGCAAGCGAGAACCATCGCGGCTGGCGCCAGTCGGCGTTTGAAGACCGTTCCAGGCGCCTTAGGCCGAGGACAGAAGAAGTGCCGTGCAAATAGAAGCGCAGGATGTTCACCACGAGGGATGCTGTGCCGAGGTTGGGGAGTTGCTGAGTTATTTGTTAGCATGAAGCACGGTCGAAAGCGCCTCAATGAGTGTTCCCAAGAATCAGCCAGAATTTGATGCTTACGCTAAGAACTACGAGGAACTTCTCGATGATCCGATTCGCAATGTATTCGCGGGCGGCTCGGATTTTTTCCACCGGCGTAAGTGGGATTTACTCGAGGAATTTGCCCGCCGGCACAAGATCGCGCTCGATGGCGTCCGCTGGCTTGATGTGGGATGCGGGAAGGGAGAGTTGCTGCATTTCGGTTGCCGGAGGGTGAAATCGGCAACCGGTTGCGACCCTTCCCGGGAAATGCTGATTGAATCCGCCGAGGTTTCCATAGTTCATCAGGAAAATCCGGGCAAGTTACCGTTCGCGGATGCGAGCTTCGACTGGGTCTCGGCGGTGTGTGTTTATCACCACATTCCAGTCGAGGCTCGCGCGTCCTTCTGCCGGGAAGCGGCGCGCGTGCTAAAGCCCGGAGGGTATTGCATTATCATCGAGCACAATCCATGGAATCCGGCGACCCGGCTAATTGTCAGCAGAACGCCCGTTGATCAGGACGCCATTTTGCTGGGAGCGGCCGAATCCGTTTCTCTGCAGCAACAAAGCGGATTAGAGAAAGTGGAGGTGCGCTACTTTCTCTTTTTCCCGGAGTCGATTTACAACAAGATACCGGGGTGGGAAGAATGGATGTCCGCGATTCCGCTGGGCGGCCAGTATATGGCGGTCTCGCGGAAGTCTTCAGCGTGATGGAGTGACCTGGCCCTTGGCCGAAATCAGAAAGCACTGCGCCCGTGGTTGCTGACAGGCTTGCTCGAAAGAATCAGGATCAAGAGCTTTGGCGCGAAGATGGATATTGCCAGAGGCAACCTGAAGGGCAGCCTGAATAGCGGGAATTCCGTCAACCTGGGCATCGATGGTACCCAAGCCGGAAAAGCTGTAGAGTCCAAAGCGGGGCGGGGGAGGAAAGTGCTCATGGCGCAAGAAGATGAGGGGGTCGGAAGTTTTCCATTGTTCAACGGGCAGGTTGGCGAGAATGGACTGGGCGGTGGCGGCGCAGGCCTGAACCCGCTGGGATCGATGCGCGGAGGCAAGAAAAGCAGGCAGCAGCAGGAAGGCCGCGATCGCCAGAGCGGCTCGCGGTCTTAACCAATGCTCGAGGGAGCCGGCAAGCCAAAGACACCAGAGTGCGGCGGGCAGGTAGAGGTAGGTTTCACTGGCATGATCCGTATTGAGCAGGAAGGGGCTCAGCGCCATGGGAATGCCCAGCAGCCACCACCACGAGTGAAGGTTCACAGCCAGGTGAGAACCTCTTGGGAAGCGCCGCCAAAGGAGGGCGACGGCTATCAGAAAAAGCAGGCAGACCGCACCGAGGAGAAGCAAAGCCTCCGGGCGGGAGACAATCTGGCTGGGGAGAGGGAAGCCGCAGCATCCATTGAGCAACACCAGATCAAGGGGCATCAGCAAGGAACCGAGGTAGAGGACGGAGTTCTTGGCGATCGTGAGGGGGGAAGAAATCGGCATACGGCCCACGGCGAAGAGATAGCGGGCGAGGACAAAGCAGATGAGCACGAGGCCGACCGCGGCCGACCAAGGCCGAAGGAGTGCGGCCCAACCCGCCATGGGAGTTTCGTGGCGAAGGCGGCGAAAGCAAAGATCGAGGACAAGAGGTCCTAAAATCACCAAGGTTGCTTCATAGGTGAAGAGCGCCAGAAACAGAAACAGCGCGCCGGCCGCAATGCGCCGGACGGGCTTGAGACAGTGCCAGGAACTGGCAAGAAAGAACCAACTCCACAAAGCGCAGGCATAAGCCGCGCTGTTGCTCCAGGACGCGGCCGCGACGCTCTGATGCGCCAGTGGATGAATCCCGAATGCAGTGCCTGCCAGGGCAGCTCCCAGCGCGGACTGGCCAGCGAGTTGCGCCAATCGAATGACGGCAACCACGCCGATGAGATGCCAAAGGACATTCCGCCAGCGGTGCAGCCAAGGCGAGCCGCCCCCGAGTTGGTATGTGGACCAATTCCACAAACGATTGAAGGGACGGTACTTCGGGGAGCCGAAGTGGGAAGTGGTGAGCATTTTCGCGGGCTCAAGGGCGTCATCGAAGGCGGCTTTTTTCAGTTCTGTAAAGTCGTCAAAACCACAAAAATAACTGTTGAGCAACGGCGTGTAGGCCGCGAAGCTGATCGACAAAGCCAGAGCGAGATAGAGTCGTGGCAGCTTGTTAGGCAAGGCATTGGATTCCGGAACCGGGGCGGAGGGGAAAGCCACATACGCAGTATAAGATGACGGCCGGGTATTGCCGCCGCGGGAGGCAGCAAAAGCGGGCAATTCTGGATCGATGGCGCAGGAGTTGTCTTGCGGGCTCGCGCGGGACTAAGTGGGCTGAGATGAGGCGGCGGGAAGAATGCGTCAGGCCACAGCAGGAAGGGGCCGAGCAGGTAGAATCGAGGGTTGTCTTCCTTAGTGAGAACCTGGACGCCCGCGGTGGCGATGATGCTGGTGTCGACGATCAGCTATGTGGACCGAAACGCGATTGCCGTTCTGATTCCGACGATACAGAAGGAAACAGGGCTGACGGGGCGGGACTATGGGTGGATCGTGGCGGCCTTCAGCTACGCCTACATGCTAGGCAACCCGCTGTGGGGGATGCTGCTCGACCGCTTGGGGGTACGTGTGGGTATGACGCTGGCCGTGGCGGGCTGGAGTGTGGCGAGCGCGCTGCATGGTCTGGCCGGGGGCTTGTTGGGATTTGGGCTATTGCGGACGGCACTGGGCTTTTGCGAGGGGGCGACGTTTCCTGGCGCGTTGCGCACGGTGATGCAGACGCTCGACCCGGTGCGGCGGTCGCGGGGGATTGCCTTGAGTTATTCGGGGGGGTCGCTGGGGGCGATTTTGACGCCGTTTCTGGTGACACCGCTGGCGCTGGCTTATGGCTGGCGGATGGCATTCTGGCTGACGGGAATAGGGGGAGCGGTCTGGCTGATTTGGTGGTGGGGGCTGTGCGGAAGGCCGGATCTGAAGGGGAGACCGGAGATGGTTGACCAGGAATTTGTCTGGCGGGACCGCAGAGTGTTTGCCTTCATCTTTGTCTATGCGATGGGGTCGGTGCCGCTCGGATTCATTCTGTATATGGCGGGGCTGTATCTGACGCAGGTGTATGGGCTGAGCCAGGGAGATTTGGGTAAGGTGTTGTGGATTCCGCCGGCGGGCTGGGAGTGTGGCTACTTTTTTTGGGGGTGGTGGATTGACCGGATGGTGAAGGATGGATTGGCAGTAGATGCGGCTTGCCGCCGGGCCTTCCGCATCGGCTTTGTATTGAGTTTGTTGCTGGGGCTGGCGCCGGGAATCGGGGATGTGCGTTTGTTTCTTGTCGAGCTGTTCTTGGCGATGTTCACGACAGGGAGCTTTATTGTGGGGGGGATCGCCTACGCGACGAGCGCGTTCGGGACAGGGCGGGCGGGGCTGATTGCCGGGTTGGGGGCGGGTAGTTTTTCGGCGCTGACGGCGTTGCTGGCGCCGGTGTTCGGGGGCATGATGGATGACCGGACCTACGGGGTGGCGTTCGCGCTGGCGGCTGCGTTTCCAGCAACGGGGTATCTGCTGTGGCTCTGGCTTAAAGGCGAACGAGAATCTGCTTCCGATGGAGCAGCCACACGACCATGAAACAAACGGCGACATTGGCGAGGGCATAGACCAGGGAAGCATTGACCGGGGAGAACCAGGCGTTGAGGGTGATGAAAATCGTCTTGCCGTAGCCGGACTGGCCGAGGATGCGGGCAATGGCGCCGGAGAAGACGAAGCTAACGATTGCGTTCGAGCCATAGATGGCGAAAAAGCGGGTGTAGGCGCGATGCTGGCGCACGTCGATCCACTCGTGGAGAGCGGCATGCAGGAGTGAGGCGAGACCGGCCATCAGGAGGACGTAGCTGGGAGTCCAGAGCGGCTTGTTGATGGGGATGACGAAGTCGAGCAGGAGGCCAAGGGCCGCGAGCAGGAGGCCGGAGCGGAAGTAGTCGCGGGCAAGGACGCCGCAGAGCATGGTGGCGATGGCGGGGAGGGTGGAGAGAGCGCCTTCTGGGTCCCAGACGCGGGTGGCGCGCCACATGTGGCCTTCGAGAAGGATGCCGTCGAGGAAGCGGGCGGCGTTGGCCTCGATCGACCAGCGGTCTGGTGTGGCGCCAGGAAAGGGTAGATAGAGCATCGTGGCGGTGTAGGTGAGTAGCAGGCCGAGGGCGGCGAGGAACTGGCCGCGGTGGGGAAGGTAGAGGTAGATGAGAGAGGTGAAGAAGTAGCAAACGCCGATGCGCTGCAGTACGCCGGGGATGCGGACAGTGGAGAAGTCGAATTGGGGGATGAGGTTGAGCAGGAGGCCAAGGGCGAAGATGGTGGCGGCGCGGCGGGCGGCATGGAGTAGCAGGCGGCGCCGGCCGGCGCCGGTGGATTGCCGGCGGGCGAAGGACAAGGTCATGGCAAGGCCGGAAATCCAGAGGAAAAAGGGGAAAACCATGTCCGTTGGCGTCCAGCCGTGCCAAGGCGCGTGCCGGAGCGGGGCGTATACATGAGACCAGGATCCGGGGTTGTTGACCAGGATCATGCCCGCGATAGTGAGACCGCGGAAAACGTCAAGGGAGAGGAGGCGGGACGCAGACATGAGGTACGCATCATTTTAGCCGCCGGGAAGGTACAGAAAGGTATTGGCTCAGCCGATTACCCCCTATGGCGGAGCGGCGTAGAAAAGACAAGGCACGAAGGCCGGATAACGGCATGTCAGTCCTGGTGTCAGAACCGGGAAGCCGATTTGCAGCGCGTTTGGAGGCGGTGGTGGTGAACCGCAGCGAAGTGGGCATGTGTCTGGAGGTGGCCAAGGCCTTGCCCTTGGGGATGGGCGTGGAGGTGGAATTTGCCTCCGATCATGGCGCCAAGGAGATCTGGAGCGGAATTGTTTGCTGGATGAGCCCGCATCCCGGCAAGGGATACCGGGTTGGAATTGAAGCCGAACCAAAAGGAAAGCAGGAAGCACCGCTCGAGGGAGAAGAGGATCTTTACGAGTTGCTGCAGGTGAACCCGAAAGCGGACTTCGACACGATTCACCGGGTCTACCGGATGCTCGCTCAGCGATACCATCCGGACCACAAAGAAAGCGGGGATCCGGATAAATTGCAGCGGGTGATCGAGGCTTACCGTGTCTTGAGCGATTTGGAGAAAAGGGCGGCTTACGACGTGAAGCGAGCAGCAGCGCTGCGGCAGACCTGGGACGTGTTCCGCAATCCCAAGGAAGCTGATGGAACCGGTGCGGAGCGGCGCAAGCGGACCATGGTGCTGGCGATGATGTACCGGGCGCGGCAGCGCAAGCCGGCTTCGCCTTATGTGCAACTGCGCGAGATTGAAGAGGTGTTGGGAATTGAGAAGGAACATCTGGAGTTTTCGCTTTGGTACCTGAGGGAAAAGGGCTACATCATGCGAACGGACAATGGACGCTATGCTATCTCCGCGATGGGAGCCGAAGCCTACGAGGAGGACGAAAGCAGCGCAACGGAAACGCCGCGCAGGGCGATTGAAGGTAGCAGACAAGGATCAACGCAATAGTTTCGTGATGGAGTCGGAATCGGCTTCCGGGCCGATCTCCGCGAAGCTCCAGCGGAAGTTCACAGGAATGCAAGTCTGGGTTTTTGCCGACTGGGAGGAATGCTGCTTTGCTGGGGAGGAAGAGACCAGCGCGTAAGCGCGAGCACGCCAGCTACATAGAGCGGGGTCTTCTCAGGGGAAAGCGGATTGCTGGCCCAGGGCTTTTCGTAAAAGTCCATAGTATTGGTTGCGGTCGAGCTCGGTAACGCCAAACTGGTCGAGGTGGGGTGTCCAATACTGGACATCAAGAAGGAGAAAGTGGCGCTGGCGCAAGCGGGCGACAAGGGAGGCGAGAGCCACTTTGGACATGTCGCGAACGCGATGGAATTTGGATTCGGCGAAAAAAGCGCCGCCGAGATGGACGCCGTAGGTGCCGCCAGCCAACTCGCCCTGGACCCAAACTTCGACCGAGTGAGCATGGCCTTCGCGGTGTAGCTGCCCATAAACCTCGATGAAGCGTTCCGTGATCCAGCTACTGCCGGAATCTTCCCGTTTGCCGCGGCTTTGACAGGCCCGCATTACTTGTTCAAAAGCGCGGTTGAAGGTGACCTCGAAGCGGCCAAGCTTGAGGGTGTGAGCGAGGCTGCGTGAGATGTGAAACTGGTCGAGGGGGAGGATACCGCGCCGCTCGGGCAAGTGCCAAGAATAAACGGGTGAATCCGAGTAGCCCATGGGGAAGATCCCTTTGCGATAGCCTTCCAATACCTCGCGCGGATCGAGATGACCGGTAACGCGAATAATATCCACAACAGAAAGTGTAAGGGGTTTGAAATGGAAAAGAAGATTCGCTGGGGCGTGCTGGGCAATGCCAAGATCGGGCGGGAGAAGGTAATTCCGGCGATGCAGCGCGGGACGAACACGGTGGTGACGGCGCTGGCTTCGCGCGACCGGGACAAGGCGCTGGGGGTGGCGGTGGAGCTGGGGATTGAGAAAGTGTATGGCAGCTATGAAGATTTGCTGGCCGACCCGGAGGTGGATGCGGTGTACAACCCGCTGCCGAACGATCTGCATGTGCCGTGGTCGATTCGGGCGGCCGAGGCCGGCAAGCACGTGCTGTGTGAGAAGCCGATTGGGTTGGGCGCGGCCGAGGCGGCGGAGCTGATTGCGGCGCGGGACCGTTATGGGGTCAAGATCGGGGAAGCATTCATGGCGCGGACGCATCCGCAATGGTTGCGGACGCGGGAGATTGTCGCCTCCGGCGGCATCGGGGAATTGCGGCTGATGACGTGCGTGTTCAGCTATTTCAACCGCGATGGGAACAATATCCGAAACCGGGTGAGCGCCGGCGGCGGAGCGTTGATGGATATTGGCTGCTACCCGGTGACGCTGTCGCGGATGATCTTTGGCGCGGAGCCGCGGCGGGTGACGAGCAAGGTCGAGCGGGACCCGGACTTCGGCACGGACCGGCTGACAAGCGCGATTCTTGAATACGAGGCGGGCCAGTGCGTGTTTTCGTGCTCGACGCAGATGAACCCGTACCAGCGGGTGATCCTCTTCGGTACGAAGGGCCGCGTGGAGATTGAGATCCCGTTCAATGCGCTGCCGGACCGGCCGATGCGGATCGTGGTGGAGCCGGGCGGAGTGGAAGAGATGACGGTTTGCGACCAGTACACGATTCAAGGGGACTTATTCAGCCGGGCGATTCTCGAGGATGGACCGGTGCCGGTGCCGCTCGAGGATGCGCGGAACAACATGAAAGTGATCGAGGCGATTTTCCGGGCAGGCGAGAGCAATTGTTGGGAACCAATTCGATAACTCGTTCGTAAGATGTGGTGACTCATGGAACTGCGGATCGAAAACCTATCAAAGACCTATGCCAATGGCGTGAAGGCGCTGGAGGATGTAACGCTGACGATTCCGAAAGGCATGTATGGCCTTTTGGGACAGAACGGCGCGGGGAAATCAACGCTGATGCGTACGCTCGCCACGCTGCAGGATGCGGATTGCGGCACGGCGCGGCTGGGGGAGATCGATTTATTGCGAGATAAGGACGCAGTACGGAGGATTCTGGGGTATTTGCCACAGGATTTTGGCGTGTATCCGCGGGTGTCGGCTCTCGAAATGCTGGACCATCTGGCGATGCTGAAGGGTGTCGTGCACCGTGGGGAGCGCAAAGCGCTGGTGGAGGCGATGCTCGAGAAAGTGAACCTCACTGAGCACCGCAAGAAGGCGCTGACCAGTTTTTCCGGCGGGATGCGACAGCGGTTTGGCATTGCCCAGGCGCTGCTCGGCAACCCGAAGCTATTGATCGTGGATGAGCCGACGGCGGGTCTGGACCCGGGCGAGCGCAACCGCTTCTACAACTTGCTGGCGGAGGTGGGGGAAAACGTAATTGTGATCCTGTCGACGCACATCGTGGAGGACGTACTCGAGCTGTGCAGCAAGATGGCGATTATTCACAAAGGACGAGTGTTGTATGAAGGCGCGCCAGATACAGCTGTGGAATCGCTGGCGGGTAAGATTTATAGCCGCAGGATCACCAAGGCGGAGTTGGGGGAATTTGAGAAGCAGTACCGGGTGATCTCAAGCAAACTCGTGGCGGGCCAGCCGCTCATACACATACACAGCGAGGAGCCGCCTGGCGCGGGCTTTATGCCGGCGCAACCAGGACTCGAAGACGTTTTCTTCGCCAAAATCGGCGGACTGGTCTAAGGCCATGATGGGAAGACTATTGCTGTTTGAGGTCCGCTACTGGTTGAGCGGCATGATGGTATGGGTGTTCACGCTGGTGATTGGAGGTCTGATCCTGGCGGCGCTGTCGACGGATCAGATCACGGTGGGCATGTCCTTGGAGAATACGAATCGTAATGCCCCGTTCGTAGTGCAAAATTACTACGCGACCGTGGGCCTGCTGACTTTGTTGATGACGACGGCGTTTGTGAATTCCGCGGCAGCGCGGGATTTTCAATATGGCACGCATCAGATCCTGTTTTCGCTGCCAATCAAGAAAATGGACTTTCTGCTAGGCCGTTTTGTCGGCTCGGCACTGGTCTCAACGATCCCGATGCTGGGTATTTCCTTGGCGGCTTTGTTGGCGCCGCTGATGCCGTGGGTGGAGGTGGAGCGGTTCGGGCCGATTGTGTGGGAGGCGCATTTATGGAGCATTGTCGCGCTGGCATTGCCGAACACGTTTTTCGTGGCGGCGTTCGTATTTGCGATTGCCAGTTGGACGCGGAGTACGGTGACGTCGTTTCTGGGCGCGCTGCTGCTGTTGGTGGCCTACATCGTAACGAATACGTTCACCTCGGATCTGGATAACGAAAAATTGGCAATGTTGCTCGACCCATTCGGAATACAGGCCTTCAACCTGATGACGAAGTATTGGACGGTAGCGGAGAGGAACACACAAGCACTGGGGCTAGAAGGGATGCTGCTGTGGAACCGGCTCTTGTGGCTGGGTGTGTCGGGGCTGATTTTTGCGGTTGCCGCCGTGCGCTTCCGGTTTAGCGAAAGAGCAAAGGTTGGCGTAGCGGCCCCCGAGGAGGAGAGGACGGTTGCGGCAGCGCGTGAGATACCGGCGGTGAGAATCGAGCGGACGGGCTGGGCCCGGCAGTTAGCGCACCTGACCCGGCATGAGGTTCTCGGCTTGGTGAAGACGACGTCGTTTATCGTGCTGCTGGTGGCGGCGCTGATCAACACGCTACCCACGCTCATTTTTGCAAATGAAGGCTATGGCAACAGTTCTTATCCGGTGACGTATCGCATCGTGGAAGTGATCCGGGGCTCGCTTTATCTGTTCTCGATCTCGATGATCATCTATTACGCGGGCTTGCTGGTGTGGCGGGAGCGGGATGCGCGAATGGATGAAATCGAAGATGCGACGCCGCACCCGGCCTGGATCCGATATGTGTCGAAATTCGTGGCATTGATGACGGTGCTGTTTCTGATTCAGGCAATGATGTTGGTTCAGGGCGTCGCGGTGCAGGCCTATCAGGGCTACCACCGCTATCAGCTCGGCCTCTACGCCCAGGATTTATTGGTTTATGACTTCACGATCTTTATTTTCCTGGCGTTGCTCGCGTTTTTTGTGCATGTACTGACGCCGAACAAGTATGTGGGCTACTTCGCTTATATCGCCTTTCTGATCGTGAATTCCTTTGTCTGGAACGTAGTCGATGTGGGAACGCGGCTGGTGAGGTTTGGCTCACGGCCTTCGATGGTCTACTCAGACCTTTACGGATATGAGCCATTTATTGCTTCCTGGTGGTGGTTTACGGCTTACTGGGGAGCGCTGGGGCTGGTGCTGGCGGCGCTGAGCAGCGGGCTTTGGCCGCGTGGCAAGGAAGCGAGGCTGCGGACGAGGATGCAGTCGATTGGACAGGGTCCGCGCCGGCTGGCGGCAGCGGGGCTGGTTGCTTTTCTGGGCCTCGGTGGCTGGCTTGGCTACAACACGATGGTGCTGAACCGGGTCCGCGGCCCGGAGACGGTGCTCAATGCGCTGGCCGACTATGAGCGCACTTATAAGAAGTATCAGGGGCTCGAGCAGCCGCGCGTGTTGAGCGTCGACTACGACATTGCGATTTATCCCGAAGAGCGGCGTCTGGACTTCCGCGGCGACCAGGTGATCACGAATCCCCACGCGAAACCGATCGAGAGCCTGCACCTTGTGACAAGCCAGGAATATCGATATGAGATCGAGATTGAAGGGGCGGCGCTAAGCCAGAACGATGAGCGGCTAGGCTACCGCATCTATCGTTTTTCCCCCGCGCTTGGGCCGGGGGAGAAACGGCGGATGAAATACCGGGTGCAATTCGCTCCGCGCGGTATCTCGAACAGTGTGCAAGTACTGGAAGTGGTGCAGAATGGGACCTTTTTCAACAACGCGATCGCCCCGCAAATCGGCTACCAGGCGGAGTATGAGATCGCCGAGCGCAACGACCGCAAGAAGCGCGGCCTGCCCGAAAAGGACCTGATGCCGAAGCTGGAGCGCAATTGCACGGTGAACTGCCGGAACCACTACATTTCGAACAGCTCCGACTGGGTGAGTGTGAGATCGCGTATTTCGACGTCGGCGGATCAGATCGCGATTGCTCCAGGAACACTCGAGCGGGAGTGGACCGAGGGGGGGCGGCGGCACTTCGAGTACCGGCTCGACCGGGACAGTTTGAACTTCTATTCCTTCATCAGTGCCCGCTATGAGGTGGCGCGCGAGACGTGGAACGGCATTCGGACCGAGGTTTACTATCACGGCGAACATAGTTGGAATGTGCCGAAGATGATGAAGTCGATTCAGAAGTCACTCGCCTACTACACGAAGAATTTTGGGCCTTACTATCACCGGCAGGCGCGGATTATCGAGTTTCCACGCGTGGCGAGCTTCGCGCAGGCTTTTCCTGGAACGATGCCGTATTCCGAGTCGGTTGGCTTCATCGCGAAGCTGGAGAAGCCGGACGACATCGATATGGTTTTCTACGTGGTAGCGCACGAGATGGCGCACCAGTGGTGGGCGCATCAGGTGGTGGGGGCGGACATGCAGGGGGCCACGGCGCTGAGCGAGATGCTGGCGCAATACTCCTCGCTGATGGTGATGGAAAAAGAGTATGGCCGCGACATGATGCGCAAATTCCTTGCCTACGAAATGGACCGCTATCTGCGCGGGCGCGGGCGGGAATTGCTGAAGGAGCGGCCACTGCTGACGGTCGAGTCCTCGCAGGGCTACATTCATTACCAAAAAGGCAGCGCGGCGATCTACTATCTGAAGGAGATGATCGGGGAAGAAGCGGTAAACCGGGCCTTGCGAAGACTGGTAGAAAAGTTTGCCTACCAGCCGCCGCCGTATCCGACCTCGCATGATCTGATTGATCTGTTGCGGGAAGAGACGCCGGCGGAGTTGCGCTATCTGATCCGCGATCTGTTCGAGGAGATCACGCTGTTCGGCAACCGCACGCTTTCGGCGCGAGCCAGCAAGCGGCCCGATGGCAAGTATGAAGTGACGATCGAGGTGGAGGCGAAGAAGTTCAAGGCTGATGATCAGGGGCTCGAAACGGAGATCCCCGTAGATGACTATATCGAGATCGGCGCCTTCGCCAAGCCGGAGAAGGACAAGCGCTACGGCAAGGCGCTGTATCGCGAGCGGCTGCGGATGAAGCCGGGTAAGACAGAGTACCGGTTCGTGGTGGATCAGGAGCCGGAAAAGGCGGGTATTGATCCGTTTCAGTTGCTGATCGACCGGATACCCGATGACAACCTGAAGAAAGTTTCCCGGAGCGACTGAGCGGTTATCCTGTTAGGTACATGAAACTCGGACAGATCAAGAGCCACGGCTCGATTGTTGCAGCGATTTTTGAGGACGAAACCCACGCGCGGCCCATCCCCGACTACTCAATGTATGACCTGGTAAAGCGAGCCGAAGTGGAGGGAGTGGATTTGAAGACTCTGGCCTTGCGGCTGGCGAGTTCGCACCGGGAGGAAGTCACGCCGTTGATCCCGATCGCACCGAAAGAAGTCTGGGGGGCGGGCTGCACCTATGAAATCAGTTCGAGCTTTCGCGACGCCGAGCATGGTACGCGCGAGGGCTTTTACCGGGCGGTATTCGAAGGTGGGCGGCCGGAGTTGTTCTTCAAGGGGACGTCGCGGATTGCAGTGGGGCCGGGGCAGCCGATCGGGATCCGGGAGGATTCGAAATTCACGGCGCCCGAGCCGGAGTTGGCGGTGTTGATCGGCTCAAAGGGACAGATCTTTGGCTATACGGTATCGAACGATGTATCGGCCTGGGACATCGAAAAAGAGAATCCGCTGTACTTGCCGCAGTCAAAGACCTTTACCGGTTGTGCGGCGATCGGGCCGGTGTTTGTTACGCCGGATGAACTCGGCAACGTGTACGACCTCGAGATGACTTGCGTCATTCATCGCGGCGACCGCGTGACGTTTGAGGGAAAGACGAGCACGGCCAAGCTGGGGCGCAAGATCGAAGAGCTGATTGGCTTCCTGCTGCGCTCGAACCCGGTGCCCTGCGGCACGGTGTTGCAGACGGGCACGGGCATTATCGTGACACAGGAAAGCGCGCTGGCGCCGGGCGATGTGGTGACGATCAGCGTGCCGCAAATCGGAACGCTGTCGAACCCGGCGGCGATCGTCTAGGAACTTGTTGAAAAACTCGCTGCTTCGAAAAGCGGCCTCACGAGTTGAAAATTCTTGGCCCACAAACGGCCCAGAATCGATCGGCAGCGGGCTGGCAATGGTTTGCTGACCCCCGTGAAAGGGTTGAAATCGGCAAGAGGG